>NZ_RRCH01000030.1 GCF_003862495.1 Halocatena pleomorpha
AGCGAGTGGGAACCAGCGAGTCGCAGCGCGAACGAAGTGAGCGACCGGCTCGCTAGGCGAGCGGTGCGCGAAGCGCACCCGAGCGGAAAAAAGTGGAAGCCAGTGGGCGCGAAAGACAGCGCTTATTAATGACCGGTACACACGTACAGTTGCGCGCTCGGTTGGTGTAGCCCGGCCAATCATGCGGGCCTTTCGAGCCTGCGACGTGGGTTCGAATCCCACACCGAGCAGTGTTCTCACGGTTCTGTCGTTCAGTTTTTCAAGAATATGTCAGAAAATAGAACATGTTCATTGAAGCCCCTACGTAGGTACCGAACACGGCTGTTGTGGACGATCAAATCACACGATCAACGGACGACGCTTGGTAGCAACGCAGACACAAGTTGGATACGGATCACCACTGATAATGATGAAAATACAATTCAGTCCCAGAAACGACCGGCGGAATGCTCTGAATAAGTTGGGTAGGTCCCTAGCAGGCTATCAGGGAACCGAAGAGTCGCTACAGAATACCTTATTGCGGGTTCTGTGTATACTCTGGATCGTCAACCCACTCACCTTCACCTTTACCCAACCATACTAACCAGTATGTATCTTCATTATATTCACTGCAGTGGGGACTCCTTGGAGTTACCCATCCTTGTCCTTCCTTAGAATCATCAAAGCCGTGGATATGTTGACCACCACAGAACGGGCAGGGATCAATTATCGAATTTTCTTCCGGCACAAAGGATTCAGACTCGGTATCACAGTCCTCTCGTCCTATTTCGATAATTGGTTCGTTTGACCATGTTTCATAAACTTCTTCATACGATATGTCAGCGTGTTCAGATTCATGTATAATTTGTTCCTTTGATAACTCATCAACTACTACTAGTTCAGAATACTCCGCTGTCACAAGCTATATAGTTAGTGTATGACTTTATATTTTTGGTTGAATATTAGATACCCACTATTCATAAATACTATAAAACATTATATAATAATTACAATATTCTTTCAATAATAATATTCTATTCATTATAATAATTGGATATAGAACTATAGTGAATAATTGGTGATCAGTCCCAGAACGCTTTCGTCCGGGCGTACTGTTGTTCCTGTGAAAGGATATCCCGGTAGAAGTCGGCTTCGTTCTCCCTGAGTTTCGCAATGATCCGCGCGGCATTGTGGGGACCGACGCCGCGGGCAGCGAGCGCGATCACGGCCTGTTTGCCGTGGCTCTGGACGAGATTCGCCGCACGATAGGCGCGTTCGGTCATTTTCTCCTGTTCGTCGTCCTTCTCGGCGGCGTTGACCGCGTCGACCACTTCATCGGCCCACGGATTGAGCGCAGCGATCTGGGTCGAATCGCAGTTCGGACACTGTGGCTGGTCGGGAACGCGTTTTACCTGTTGGGTGCGCTCCCAGTCGAGACAGTGCAGGCAGACCAACAGCATCCGGTCGTCCTGAATGCGTTCTTTGACGGTCTGGATGACGCTCGCGTCGGCGTTTTCGGGCGTGAGCAGCTCCCGACCCGAGGAGCGTCCACCGGTGCCGATCGGCGTTCGTCCCGATACCGTCGAGATCGTCACGTCGCCGTCCTGTACCCGACGAAGAAGATCGATCGTCTCCGGCACCGCAAGCTCCTCATACTGGACTACCCGGAGCGCTTCCTCATACACCGGCGTATCAGCGAGCGCGTCGAGCATCCGTGACCGTCCGAACGACGACGAGCCGCGCCAGCGTTTGAGCGCGCCGAATTTGGCAGCGACCTGCGCGAGCGTGAATTTCAGCACATCCGAGCGTTTCAGCCCCAACTCGATGACGCCCGCCACGTGTTCAGGAGTCGTGGTCTCCAGCACGTCCACGATGTCGCCGTGCGAGATCCCACGAGGCACTTCCAGCTCGATCCGGTAGGGATCAGTTTCCAGCCCGACCGACGATCCCGTCTGTTGTCCGATGAGCGCGGAGATGACGCGCCCAAGTGTATCGTTGATCTTGTGTCCGAACGGCGCGTTAAGGAGGAATTCCCGTCCGTGCGATTCGAGCACGATCCGATCCGCGTCGGGCATCGCCTCGGTGTGGCGTTCGATCTGAGCGAGCGCCTCATTTGCCGTATGTTCGTCAGTCGGATACAGCTCGCACAGCCACCGAGCAACTGTTTCGCGGGAGTTTCCCGCATCGAACTGTTGTCGGGCGCTCGCCCGCAGCGATCCGACATCCTGTGCCACCGCGTACGGCACCGGAATCTCTTGGCCGGTCCACGACGGCACTTCCCCACCCGGATCCTCGATCGGAGAGACCGTGACCGACCCCTCCTCTTCGTCGATCTCAACGATGCGCCACATCTCACCGCGCTGGATGAACACCTCTCCCGGCTCTGCGAAGTCCACAACAAACCGCTCATCCAGTGTCCCGATCTGGCGGCCACTCGCCACATCCTCGACGCCGTACGTCGTTTCGTCCGGTATCATCGACAGATTGTCGTAGAAATATTTCCACGTGCCACCGGACTTTTCGAGGCGATCCGCGTCCTCATCGAGCCAAAGCAGCCGGTTCGATGACAGCTCTCGGACGATCTCTCGGAACGTCTCCGCTGCGAGATCCCGAAACGGGAACGCGCGTGTCGTGATCTCGTAGGCTTGACGGGCACTGATCTCGCCGTGGCCCATCAATAGCCCGACAATCTGGTTTGCAACGGTGTCAAGGCTTCCTTCATGAACCGTCGTCGGTTCGACAGCGCCGTCGGTCGCTCGGTCGGCAATAACAAGCGATTCGAAGGTATCATCGGGCCGGGTCGTGATGATCGTTCCCGTCGATCGATCATTCCGTCGGTGACCGGCCGTCCGACGCGCTGGAGGAGTCGGGAAACCTGACGGGGACTGGAGTACTGGATGACGTGATCAATGTGCCCGACATCGATGCCCAACTCCATCGAAGAGGTACACAACAGCGCGTCGAGTTCGCCGTCCTTGAACCGATCTTCGACATCGATACGGGCCGTCTTCGAGAGCGAGCCGTGGTGAACACCAACACTCGCACCGACCGCTTTGAACCGAGATCCGAGCGCTTCCGCTGTTTGTCTCGTATTAACGAACAGGAGTGTCGATTCGTGGTCGTCGATGATTTCACGCATCACGCGGACGTGGCTGGCGATGTCCGCTTCGGTGAGCAGCTGCCCGGCCAGCTGTTCGTCTTCAGCTGTGATTTCGGGCATACGGACGCGAACGTCGAGCGCACTCCCTGCGTTGATTGTCACGGTCTCACACGCACGATCGCCAGTAAGAAAGCGTCCAACAGTGTCCGGATCACCGACGGTCGCGGACAAGCCGATGCGCTGGAACGGCCCAGCTAGCGCTCGGAGCCGTTCGAGTGCGAGCGTGAGCTGTGCGCCGCGTTTTGATCCAGCAAGCTCGTGTACCTCGTCGACGACGACGTGCTCGATGTCCGACAGTGCCCGTCTGAGCTTTGAGCCGGTGAGCATCGCTTGGAGCGTTTCCGGTGTCGTCACGAGCACGTCGGGGGGATCGTCAGCCTGTTTGGTGCGTTGATACTGCGTCGTATCGCCGTGACGAACGTCAATATCGAGATCCAGCTGTTCGCCCCACCACTCCAGCCGGTCTTGCATATCCCGGTTCAGTGCTCGCAGCGGCGTGATGTACAGCGCTGATATTCCGTGCCTGTCGGTGCCGACCAGTGCATCGAACACCGGAAGCATCGCGGTCTCGGTCTTTCCAGTTCCGGTGGGGGCGACGATGAGCGCGTTCGACCCGGTGGCTAACACCGGAAGCGCCCGGCGCTGTGGCTCCGTGGGGGTTGTGAATCCTCGCTTGGAAAGCACCGACCGGACGGGTGCGCCCAGCGCCGTGAACGCGTCGACACCACCAGCGTTGCTCTCCATCACTACTGCTAGTCGCGGGAATCGATTAAGGCTCACGGGGTCGTTGGGAACAGTCCACGTAACCGAGACGAAGGCTACAAAAGTAAGTCCATTGAGCGAATATCTCGGGGTATGGTTCGGACGGGTGAAGAGAGATGACTGAAGAGACTACAGAACAATCACACAGTCTGAGCCTTCGTGTGGCTCGGCTGTTGTTCGGAGGCGTTCTCGCGTTTTCGGCTATCGACAACCTGCGCGATCTCGATGGCATGATCGAGTACGCGAAAGCCAACGACGCACCAGCGCCCGAAGTGACGGTTCCGGCTGCGAGCGGATCGCTTCTCGCGGGAAGCATTGGGATCGCCTTCTGGCGACGGCCCAAGCTCGCAGCGTTGGCAGTGCTGACATTTCTCGTCGGCACCACGCCGGTGATGCACGATTTCTGGGCTGTCGATGAGGAGCAACAGGAGATGGAACTGATTCAGTTCATCAAAAACCTCGGACTCATCGGCGGGGCGCTTGCGTTTCTCGACGTAGCCAAGCGAGAACAGTAGCGGCGACGGACTCTAGCTCGGAACTGCCGATCAGCTGTGATTTTTGAGATCGTCGGTGTCGACCGCCGTTCGGTACTCATCGAGCACTGAAAAACGCTCGTGGCGGCGCTGTTCGAGCACCCGGAGGAGCCGCTTTGCCCACTGGAGTTTCCGGGACTTCATCGGATTTACGTCAGCATCGTCGAATTCCCAGCCGAGAAACGTTAATGAGCCGGCTCCACAGTGATCTGCGAGGAATGCGGCACGATCGCCGTCCGTGAATCCGCCCGCGTTCACCACGTGCGCTACGGGCTCTGCCTGTGTCGTTGGGAGTACGTTGTCTCGATCCATGGCGGGAACATACCGCTCAACCGCTGGGATGTTGTCCCCGTGGGCTGCGACCGCGACCGGCGTTCCGTGGCGAGTCAGCGACACAACTGTTTCGGGATCGGTGTCAAGATCCGTGACCGCCAGGTCGATCGCAGTGCCCGTCTGCTGACAGTGTTTGATACCCCCTCCAGCAGCGATCACGCGGTCGAAGCGACCGATCTGGGCGTCATCACCGATCGATCCGCCACCAACGATCACGACCGCCTCACCGGTGAGCGCGAGCCGATCGAGATCGAACGAGGTGGTAAGCGCAGCGAGGCGATCCCGCCCTCGTTCGTCGGCTCCGCGATCGATACCCAGATCGTCGAGGATCGTAGTGTACAGTGGTTCCCACTCCGAGAAGTCCACGGGATTACGCCTCCGTTCGGGCTGCGATCGTGTCGAGCTGTCGAGCGATCGTCGGTGGATGGTCGTTCATATCGGCTATCGCCACCAGCGCAGCGGGAGTACCGAGGAGGATGCCCGCTGTTTCCTGCTGCCCAGAGACGAACGTCACACCGTACTCCGCAGCGACAGTCGAGAGGTGGTCCCGATCTTCTGGGGTAAGCCCCGACAGCTCGAACGCTCGCATCACACCCGCGTCGGGATCCGCTGTCTCCGCATCAATCCGGTCGAAGTGACGGCGGAGTTCACTCGGTGTCTGCACGTCGAGTTCCTCGACCCCAGTGGCTTCATTCCGGAGCCGATTCTGTGTGAACGCACGACCAATAATGGCAGCGTCCCGCGTCTCGGCCACGTCGTGAGTCCGAACAACGTGTGCGCCGCGTTCGACCGCCATCGCTGTCGCCGCGAGCGACACGGGCAGAGCGTCCTCCGTCGAGCGGTCCGCAAACTCTCGGAGGAAGTTCTTCCGGTTGATAGACACGAGAATCGGCTGTCCCAATCCCCGAAATTCCCGAAGTCGCTCGAACGTCTCCCGGTCGTCCGCGAGCGTTTTCTCGGCCGACCACCCCCCGAACGCGGGATCGACGATCGTCTTCTCGGTGAGTCCGTTTCTCGATAGCGCCTCATAGATCTCCTCGACGCTCTCCACTGCGCCTGGTCGTTCAAGATCCGGCGGGCTGGCCATTTTGACGACGGCAGCGTCGTGCTGGTCACACACGCGGGGCAGCTCTGGATCGGCAAAGCCACAGATATCGTTCACCATGTCGAAGCCGCCATCGAGCGCAGCGCTTGCGACCTCGTGGTAACGCGTCTCGATGGAGAACACGGCGTCACCGCTCACCGATTCGATCGCCTCCAGCGCCGTGTCGAGTCGGGCCAACTCTTCTTCAGCCGACAGCACCTCGAAGCGCTTGTTTGCCGATTCGAGACCGACATCCACGATGTCCGCCCCCTCTCCGATGAGCTGCTCATCGGTGTACGCGGCCGCTTGTCCGGGATCGTCGAAGACGCTGGGTTTGTACGGCGACTCCGCGCTGACGTTGAGCACGCCCATGATTCGCGGCGGATAGTCGTCGCCGATGCCGAGACCGGCGGCCTCCACGTTTTGCATACGCCGTGTTGGCAGGGCGTGCACAAATCCGCCACGATCACCAATCGATTTCAGTTCGCACAATTCTTTGTGCGTTTCCTTGGCACTAATAGATTCCGTTTGGTATTCGGGCTGCTATAGACTGTGGATTGCGTAGTCGGGTGACGCGATTCACGCCCGCCCTAAAGGGCGGGATTCTCTCGCTGGTTCAAGATAGCAGGATACTCAAGTAGTGATGGGTCGATAGATGGCCTACTGCCAATGCTGCTGACGATGAAACGATGGCCAAGCGAAACATCTCACGAGGAGGGTGTCTGAGATGGCACGAGGAATCGGTGAAGTCGGGGTCGTAAATCAGCTTCCTGACTGGTCCGTGCTTCTTGCCGGGATCGTAACGCAACTGGGGGATATGTGGTTCGTGCTCGTTCTCATCGGCGCGTTCTACGTGGTGACACGACGTGACCCGTCACTTACACAATATCCGTTACGTGATTGTTCATTCCTTCTGGCGTTGGCACTCGGGGCCTACGCGTTGACGGCCGTGGCAAAATACGCGTTCGGACTTCCTCGCCCGCCGGGGGCCACGATAGCGGTTCCTCCGGCGTGGATCCCGTCAATTGGGACGCCGGTGTATGAGTCTTTCGTCACCGCCGATAGTTTCGGGTTTCCGAGCGGTCATGCTTCGAAATCGACGGCCGTTTACGGCGGAGTGGCACTCGTGTTCGAACAGTGGTCTACCCGACGCCGTCGCGCACTTGGTGCGACGGGCGTGATATTCGCGGTTGCGCTGTCGCGAGTGGTGTTGGGCGTTCACTACGTGGTTGACGTGGTTGTTGGCTTCTGTCTCGGCGGTGTGTTCCTGTGGATCCTATGGACGGTCGCCGGAACCGATCCCCGGCGGTCGTTTGCCGTGACAGGGGTACTGGGAGTGCTCGCGGTCGGTGTATCGTCCACGACGGCTCCTCTCGTCGTTGTCGTCGCGTCGCTCACTGGAATCGGGATGTGGGAACGCTGGGGTACCGTCCGTCAGGATTACGACGGAGCGCTTCGGTGATCGGCGCGTAGCGGGTCGACAGTCAAAAGTCCGGTAGATCTTCGGGGGGTTCGTAGTCGGATTCCCAATCGATGTACTCCGCTTTGAGCACGTCACAGACGACCTGTCCGAATTCGGTAAGCCCGGCGTTGATTGCCGAAACTGTTCCCCACGAATCAAGCTCTGGGTGGATATCACGCTCGCGCCAGTCTTCGGGCAGTCCTGGCGCGTGATAGCCAACCCGGTCTGCGAAGCCGTCCCAGAAGAAATCGAACCGGGAGAACAGCCCGAGATCGGTGACGATGGCGAATTCGTCTTCGTCTATCGGCGTCTCCGTGGTCCACTGTTCGAACGCCGCTTCCCACGCACCAGCCGCTAAGAACTCCTGTATCTCCTCGCGACGGTACTCATCGCCCATCACCTCACTGTCCTCGTACTCGTCGGGATCGATTTCTGCTTCGAGCGTGGGCGGTTCGGGGGGATCGACTGCGAGACTCATAGCCGTGCTATGGGGGCGACCGCTAAAAGATGATGTTCATCACCACGTCGGTCGCGCGACGACCGCGAGATGATCATCGTGAAGCGGATCAAGCCGTTCAGTGTCGAGTATCTCGTACCCTTCGAGTTGGGACCGGAACGTCTCGAACACGTCAGTCGGATCGGCTGTCACATCCTCGCTGCGGGCTTTGACGACCGCCAGCAGCCGACCGTTCTGTTTGAGAAATCGGCGGTTTTCGTTAGCGACTCGCGCTTGGCCGCGCGTAGCAACGTCTTGAACGATCACGTCGACCGGTTCGACGACATGGGCGTACGCCTCCGGTTTCCGGGCGTCTTTGAGCAACACGAACAGGTTCGGTCGTGAGTCAGCGACCGTGAGGAGATCGCGCACCGGACGGGCGGCGAACTCCACCGCGTACGTCGGCCCAGCGAAATCGGCCACGTGACTGACTGTCGTTCCTGCCGCCGCCCCGAGGTATAACACCGTCTCGTCGCCGCTCAGCCCGGTCTCCATTCCTCGGTCGAGCATTGCCCCTAGCTTTGAGCGACGAATATCCCACGCGCGCCAGTCGCCGTCGGTCGGTTCGCCATACACCGGTTGCCCACGCGTCGCCAGTCGTTCATTGCTATCGAACCGACGGCGTTCCACACCAGTAGGAAGAGTTCCTGTCATCTCAGTCCCCTCGCTCCCTGATACGGGCGATCCGCTCGTCGAGTTCCGCTTGTAGCTCCGGGCGTCGGTCCCCCGAGTAATGATCGATCCGGGCCGCGATCGTGAGCTTCCCGGCGAGCGCGCGCGCCGCAGTGCCACGGTGTTCGGGCGCGGTGCCTGAGACGTACTCATGGACGTAGATGATCCCGTGTTTCGGGGAGGATGCACGCCCGCTCAGATGCGCAAACAGGGCGTCCTCAGCCCCGAGTAGCTGTACTGTTCCGCTGGGCTTCTTTGCGAGCGTCTCTAACCCACCTGCCAGGGCGATGAGCCGCGCCGCCAACACCGGGCCGGCCAGCATCGACACGTTAGGCGCAACCTCTGGGGTAACGCGTTCGATGGTGTCGCGCAACGCTTGCCCTTCGTCATCGAGCGCACGAACCTGCGCCGCGAGCGAACTGAGCCGCGCGTCCAGTGCTCCACGACGATCCTCTGAATCAGCTGCCGTCTCGTCAGCAATCTCTCGTGCGTACTCGATCCCCGTCCCCGGATCGTCGAAGCTGGCTCCTGCCCACGCCGAAACGCGTTCGGCAAGCTCGTTTGCGACCCGCTCAACATCGTCCATCGCGCGAACACAGTGGATGATCCGTTGGACATCCGTGCCCTCACGTTCGCGAACTTGTGTGCGCGCGACCGCTGTCGTCACGTCGTGGAGCACCTCATAATACTGCGATCGGTTATCGACGAATCCGGACTCGACAGCGTGATCGGGCCACGCTGCCGGAGACTCCGCTGACCCGTGTTCAATGGCATGTCGAGCACTGGAACCGTCTCCTGGATCCACACCCCTGAACCACCCCGAATCAGACACGGCATCCTCGTTCATACCCCGGGTAGAACCGGTGCCCGTATATGCGTTCTCGAAACGACCGCCTGGACCATGCTCGGTAAGATTATAATATTATCTACAATAAATCACTGTAGCTGTAGCCTGTAATGTTTTGTCGTTGATGAACTTTGGTTTCTGAAACCCAAACTCGATCACGATCGATACGAAAACATTATACGCGAGACGATCCGAGACAGGACAAGAAGGTACTCGTGTTATGGCACGGCTAGAAATCAAAAACCTTCACGCGAAGGTAAACGAAGACGGTGGGGAGAAGATTCTGAACGGCGTCGACCTCGAAGTCGCTTCGGGTGAGATCCACGCACTGATGGGTCCCAACGGCAGCGGCAAATCGACGACAGCGAAGGTGATCGCCGGACATCCGGCGTACGAAGTCACCGACGGTGAGGTGTTGATCCATATCGATGATGATGAGTTCGACGACATCGAGGTCGCTGAGGACGATCAGACGTGGAACATCCTCGATCTGGAGCCGAACGAGCGGGCGGCGCTCGGCGTGTTCCTCGGCTTCCAGTATCCGGCCGAGATCGAGGGCGTCACGATGGTGAACTTCCTCCGGACGGCGCTGAACGCCAAGCTCGAAGAGCGCGAAGAGCTGTTTGAAGACGACGAGGAGACGGAAGCGGAAGCAGAACCGGAAGAGGACGACGCCGGGTACGACACTAGCCCAATGGAAGGCGATGTCGATGAGGGCGAAATCGGCGTTGCCGAGTTCCAGCAGCTCCTCAAAGAGAAGATGGAACAGCTCGAAATGGATGAGACGTTCGCCCAGCGGTATCTCAACGCTGGCTTCTCAGGCGGTGAGAAGAAGCAAAACGAGGTTTTGCAGGCTGCGATCCTCGAACCGTCGATCGCGGTGCTGGATGAGATCGACTCGGGACTCGACATCGATCGTCTCCAAGACGTGTCGACGGGAATCAACGCGCTGCGCGACGAGCAGAACGCTGGCATCCTCCAGATCACGCACTACCAGCGCATCCTCGATTACGTTGAGCCCGACCACGTCCACATCATGCTCGACGGAGAAGTCGCCATGAGCGGTGGCTCCGAGTTGGCCGTAAAGCTTGAAGAGAACGGCTACGATTGGGTCCGCGAGGAAGTGTACGAGACAGCCTGATAAGCGTAGAGTCCCAACACATACACAATATGAGTTCAGAACAAGATCATCTCAAAGAAACTGATACGGAGGCTCGTTTCGGGTTCAAAAAAGAGCAGAACTCCGCGTTCGAGACCGAGAAGGGTTTGACGGAAGAGACCATTCGGCTCATCAGCGATGACAAAGACGAACCCGACTGGATGCGCGACCGACGACTCCGCGCACTCCGCCAGTTCCACGAGATGCCGATGCCGACGGACTGGCCCGGTCAGCCCGATCTGACCGAAGTCGATATCGACGAGATCGTTCCCTACATCCGCCCAGACATCGACACTCGGGGCGGCGTCGACGACTGGGAGGAACTGCCCGAGGAGATTCAGGACACGTTCGATAAGCTGGGTATTCCCGAAGCGGAGAAAAACGCGCTTTCGGGCGTCGGTGCGCAGTATGAGTCCGAGATCGTCTACCAGAACATGCAAGAGCAGTGGGAGGAGAAGGGTGTCATCTTCTGTGACATGGACAAAGCCGTCCAGGAGCACCCCGACCTCGTTGAGGAGTACTTCATGACGAAGTGCGTCCCACCAAGCGACAACAAGTTCGCTGCGCTGCACGGTGCGGTCTGGTCCGGTGGCTCGTTCGTCTACGTTCCTGAGGATGTAACCGTCGAGATGCCGGTCCAAGCGTACTTCCGAATGAACTCGGAGGGCATGGGCCAGTTCGAGCATACGCTGATCGTTGCGGAAAAGAACAGCGAGGTTCACTACATCGAGGGCTGTTCTGCGCCCCAGTACAGCCAGTTTAACCTCCACTCTGGTTGTGTCGAGGTGTTCGTTAAGGAGGGCGCACACGTTCAGTACTCGACGGTGCAAAACTGGTCGAAGAACACGTACAACCTCAACACGAAGCGAGCGATCACCGAGAAGGACGCGACGATGGAGTGGGTCTCTGGTAGCATGGGATCGAAAGCGACCATGCTGTATCCCTGTACCATCCTCAAGGGTCCGGGCGCGACGGATAACCACATCACGATCGCCTTTGCCGGCGAAGGCCAGAACATCGATACCGGCGCGAAGGTGTATCACAACGCGCCGAACACGAAATCGACGATCGAGTCGAAATCCATCTCGAAGGACGGTGGCCGCACGAACTACCGTGGACTGGTCCACATCGCTGACGGTGCCGAAGATTCGAGTACGAGCGTCGAGTGTGACGCGCTGATGTTCGACAACGAATCGACCTCCGATACGATGCCGTACATGGAGATCGAGGAGTCGAAAGTCGATGTTGCCCACGAGGCGACCGTCGGGAAGATCGGTGACGAAGACGTGTTCTATCTCCAGTCGCGCGGGCTGGACGACGACGACGCAAAGCAGATGATCGTCGCCGGTTTCATCGAGCCGATCACCGAGGAACTGCCAATCGAGTACGCGGTCGAACTGAACCGGCTCATCGAACTCGAAATGGAGGGCAGCCTCGGCTGATCGAGGCAACCGGGCGAGACACACATTCATTATAATGAGTACACAGGTACACGCAACACTCACGGAACAGCACGTACGGGCGATCAGCGAGGAACTCGGAGAGCCTGACTGGCTGCTCGAAACCCGTCTCGACGCGCTCGAAGCGTTGGAGACGCTTCCATTCCCCGATGTCATCCAGACACCGGGGCGCACATGGACCGATCTTTCGGAGTTGGATTTCGAGGCGTTGGTGGAGCCGTCCACCACAGCCGATGAAAAAGAACGGGAAGCCCCCGAGGAAGTCGACGTACTGTCGTTCGCACAGGCCGTCGAGGACCACGAGGAACTCCTCCGCGAGCAGTTCGGGAGCGTCGTCGACCCCCAGACGAACTATCTCACGGCGCTACAGACGGCGCTGTTCACGTCGGGGACAGTCATCTACGTCCCTGACGGTGTCGACGCCGAGTCAGTGACAATCCGAACGACGATGGACAGCCAATCGCTGTTCAACTACACGCTTGTCGTTGTCGAACAGTCGTCGTCGGTGACGATTCTCGAACGCCAAGAGACGGGAGCCGACGCCGACAGTGACAGCCGGTATTACAGCGGGATCGTCGAACTTGTCGCGGGCGAAAACAGCTACGTCCAGTACGGGTCCTTGCAGGACCTTTCCGAAGACACGTACAACTACCAGCTCAAGCGCGCCAGCACCGATACGTACGCCAACGCCGATTGGATCGACTGCAACATCGGTTCTCGGCTGACCAAAACGAGCGTCGAAACAACGCTCGCGGGAGAAGCATCGGAGTCGAAGATCGTCGGTGCGTTCTACGGACACAACGACCAACACTTCGACGTGGATTCCCGTGTTTGGCACGAGAACGAACACACCACCGCGGATCTCGTCACTCGGGGCGTCATCGACGACGACGCCCGCTCGGTGTACGAAGGCGTCCAAGACGTTGGCTCGGAGGCGTGGAACACGAACTCCTACCAGCGTGAGAACACGCTAATGCTCTCCGATGAGAGCGAAGCCGACGCCTCACCGAAGCTCATCATCAACAACCACGACACTGAGGCGAGCCACTCCGCGACAGTCGGACAGGTTGACGCGAACGACCTGTTTTACATGACTTCGCGGGGCGTAAGCGAACATCTGGCGAAAAACATGCTCGTCAGCGGCTTTTTCGTCCCCGTTCTCGACGAGATCGAAGTCGAAGAGCTACGGGAGGACGTAAACGGTCGCGTTCAGGATCGTCTGCAAGCGCGATCGTAAGCCGCTCCGGTTGAACGATTCTACCGTCTCTGTTTTCTCTGTTCGTGCATCTGTCTGATACGGTCGACAACCTCACGAGAGGTGTCTATGAGACGGGCTGTTACACCGGCAGGGAACCCCATCGATGTGGAGGGCGAGGATGGCGTCAAGCGTGTCGTAGTCAACACCGAGGTGGGCGGTTGCCGTGCTGTCGATTCCTCCCGAAAGCGGTGTGAGTGCACCGTCGAAACCGGTCGAATCGACCTGCTCCTGTCTTCTGGGTAGAATCGATTGACACTGAAAAAACGTGGAACAAATGCCATTCTGTACAAAAATAAGTTGTAACGATAGCGTCTCAGAACCCTCTGTTGCGGCGCGGATCAGTCCAGTATTGTTCTTGTGTTGCTCGTGTTCGACCGTCGAGGAGACGGTGTGCGAATCGTTAGGATCGGTGCTCTGTTGCTGTAATTGAGCGAACATGGCACAAGAGGGAACGACTTAACTTTCAGCACCTCTGAAGCGGAGTATGATCACGAACGCATCGCCCGCTGACCACTGCTCTATGATTCGACATGAGTATTACGCGCGCTGTCGGGTCTGACCATCAGCTCGCCCGACTCTTACAGATCGGGATGGTGCTCGAAGAGGTCGTCGAGGCACGGGCGTACAAACACGCCCAATCCATGGAAACCGAACCCGAAGCCGAGATCCTCGCGTTGCTCGAAGACGCGGCCGAAGAGTCGGCTGAACACCGTACCAAACTAGAGTCGTTGGTCGATAAGCTCGAAGCCGAGCCGGTTCCGTTCGATCAGATCGAGCCGCTCGTTGAGGCACAGTACGGCCAGACCAAACCCGAGGACTTCGACGGCGTGTTGTACGATCAGCTCTGTAACGAAGAGACCGCATACAAGTTCTAC
This sequence comes from Halocatena pleomorpha, assembly GCF_003862495.1. Taxonomy (GTDB): domain Archaea; phylum Halobacteriota; class Halobacteria; order Halobacteriales; family Haloarculaceae; genus Halocatena; species Halocatena pleomorpha. The sequence continues at coordinate 14,081 of NZ_RRCH01000030.1, forward strand.
GACGACGTTATCACCGCCATCGAAGCGTCCGAAACGTCGTTCAGCATCGATCGTCACCACCTCGTAACTGTCCTCAGCGGCATCCGCGAAGAGGAAGCAGACGGTGTCGAAGAAGTGACCACGATGATGGAGTCCCGACAATGAACACGTCCGACCAGTATCTCAAAGTGATCTATCTCGTTCAGCAAGTCGAGGATGGTCCCGCCTCAACGGGTCGCATTGCCGATATGCTGGACGTCAGCCCTGCGAGCGCTAATGAAATGATCGGCAAACTCCAAGAACGAGGGTTTGCCGACCACGAAAAGTACAAGGGCGTCTCGTTGACCGAAGAGGGGATCGTCCGTGCCCGGGACGCCCTCCAGACGTACTGTATCATTGAACGGTTCCTCATCGAGGTGCTCGAAGTTGAACGGTTCAGGGAGGAAGCCAAGACCCTTGAAACGGTGATCGACAGCACCGTTGCCGAACGACTCGACACCATCATCGACCGCGAGTCACAGTGTCCCTCCTGTTTTGCTCCCGAAGCGGACGTTTGTGAACTGCTGGAGTGTGACGCCGTCGAATCCGTTGACTCGGAAATGGCTGACTGAGCGGGTGGGTACGGCAGGTTGCAACGATTTGGAGGACTTTACCCCCGATGCTTCGGGTCCTGTCCCGAACGCGTGGGAACAGAGGACACATTCGTCTCCTCATTCTATCGACGATATGGAATACGAGGTGTTGGGGTGGCCGTCGGCGGGTCCGACGCTCCGACTCGATCACCGGGAGTTCGCCTACGCCGGGAAGTTCGTCATGTCGAACACCGGAAAGGCGATCGTTCGTGATTCCGCCGCTGGCTCTGACATCGTGGGAGCGGTTGCGTTCAACGAGGACCGCACAGCCCCCGACACGGTGTGGTTTCGGTACATCACAACCCGGAAAGAACGCCGCGGCGAGGGTATCGGTGCCCGACTCGCGGCGTACACCACAGCCCGAGCGCACGACCGTGGCTACGACCGGGTCGTGATCGCGGTCAACAACCCCTTTGCGTATCACGCGCTGTCGAAAGCTGGCTTTGGATTCACTGGCGAGCGAACCGGCATCGCTGAATTAGTGCTCGAACACCCCAGCGATCGGGCGCGTTACCGGGAGGGATTGGCCGTTTTCCGGGAGCGAGACCTCACAGAAGCCGAGCAGGCATTTCTCGACGCGAAAGCGGACGCGGGACCGCCGCCGGTCGTGACGCTCCCTGATTGATACGACCGCCGACGGATCACTTACATTCCGTCGCCGGATACATCCAGCAATGGGAAACGCCGCACTCCGAGAACTCGCAGTCATCGAAGACGTATCCTTCGATGCGCTCAGTGGCGTCGTCGCAGTAGACGCCCACAACTGGCTCTACCGGTATCTCACGACGACAGTCAGGTTCACGACCGAGGACGCGTACACGACCGCGGACGGCACGGAAGTTGCGAACCTCGTCGGGATTGTTCAGGGGCTACCGAAGTTCTTCGAACACGGTCTAACCCCGGTGTTCGTCTTCGACGGCGGTGTTACGGATCTCAAAAGCGACGAGATTGAACAGCGCCGTGAACAGCGCGAACGCTACGAAGAGCAGCTCGAAACCGCACGCGAGGAGGCGGACGCCGTCGCCGTTTCGCGGCTCGAATCGCGTACCCAACGCCTGACCGACGTGATTCACGAAACAACGCGGGAACTCCTCACCCATCTCGACGTACCGATCGTCGAAGCCCCTGCAGAGGGTGAGGCACAGGCAGCGCATATGGCTCGCACCGGAGCGGCGGAGTTCGTTGGCAGCGAAGACTACGACGCCCTGTTGTTGGGCGCACCGCACACCCTTCGACAGCTGACGAGTTCAGGCGATCCCGAGCGGATGGATTTCGAGGCAACGTTAGAAAAACACGATCTCACGTGGGAGCAACTCGTGGATGTCGCACTCCTCTGTGGCACCGACTTCAACGACGGCGTCGACGGCATTGGTCCGAAGACGGCAGTGCAGTTGATTCACGAGCATGGCGACCTCTGGGGCGTTCTTGACGCAGAAGGGGCGTACGTCGAACACGCCGATATCATCCGGGAGCTGTTTCTGAATCCTGACGTGACTGATGAGTACACCCTCGACACCGACCTCTCCCCTGACATCGACGCCGCCAGGGAATACGTCGCTGGCTGGGAGATCCCCGACAGCACCGTCGAACGCGGCTTTGAACGCATCCAAGACTCCATTGCACAAACTGGACTCGACGACTGGGTGTAAGTGTGCTAGGTGAACCACCGTCTCACAAGCACTCGGTGACGAAATGGTTGGCGAGCCACGATTCAGCGCGTTGGAGACGGTACTGCAGCGTGGATTGTGGTACGTCAACTTCGGTGGCGAGTTCGGTCAGCGATGTCTCACGCGGCGTCTGGTAGTAGCCGTGCTCGACTGCCAGTCTGAGCGCTTCGCGTTGCTCATAGGAGAGCGCCGTCGCTGAGATCGCTTCGTCAGTCCAATGGGTCGGATCAGTGAGGTGGGACAACGACACGGTGATGCCGTCGGAAAGCTCCGCTTGGAGGGCGTCGTACAACCGCCCAACGTTCGCGTCGTTACGCATCAGTATGCGCCACTCGTACTGATTCACGTTCCGTTTCGTTTCATAGAACAACCCATCACCGAGATACTCCACAGCAAGCGACGGAAGCGTTCGACATTGGTCGGTGCCCGACCGGTACGTATACATCGTACAGCTCGTCGCATCTCGGGAGAGCAGTTCGTACTCCCGGTGGGACTGACACGCTGGCTGATCCGGACACTCGTTACAGCGATCGGTGTCGAGAAGAAGATACTCCAACTGATCGATGGCCGAAGCCGGCCCGGAAATACGATCAAGCCGCCACATGGCGTCTCGCGTGATCGAACACGCTACCGACTTCGAAAGCGCTCCCGGATGTTCGATGAACACGTCCGCAATCGGATCGACGCCGGAATCGTACTCAAGCGTGATTACGAACTCCCGCATACGGAAAGTCGGTGCATACCGAAGTAATAATTGTCGATCGAGGGTGAATACATGGTACGTCAATAAGCCTTTTCCTTCGGAGACACGTGAATTACGGCGGATGTCAGACGCCGCTGGATGGGCCGCATCATAGGTTCGGTCATCACCGAAGACATTTCTATTACTGTGCGATCACAAGTGGTGTACACGAGTAGCGAGTCGATGAGTACTGCGACCTCTTCAGTTTCATAGCCAGTGAACAACGTAACATCGTACAAGCGGGCTGACGTATCGACAGCAGATACCGCGACACCGGAGCGTGAGCACTCACAGTCGGACCGAACAGTGTGCCCGGAGTGTAACGGGTCACTCGTCGAGGATTCCGAACACGGCGAATTGGTTTGTCAAGACTGTGGTCTCGTCATCGAAAGCGATGAGATCGATCGCGGGCCGGAGTGGCGAGCATTCGACACCCAAGAGAAAGACGAAAAAAGTCGTGTCGGTGCCCCGACGACGAATATGCTGCACGATAAGGGGTTATCGACCACGATCGACTGGCAGGACACAGACGCCTACGGCACCGCCTTATCGTCTCGACAGCGCCAGAAAGTACAGCGACTCCGAACGTGGAACACGCGCGTACAGGCGGGTGATGCTCATGAGCGCAACCTCAAACAGGCGCTCGGGGAGATCGAACGCATGGCGTCGGCGCTCGGTCTGCCCGAAACGGTTCGTGAGACCGCGAGTGTCATCTATCGACGCGCGCTTTCTGAAGGACATCTACAGGGACGGTCGATCGAAGGCGTGGCAACCGCCGCGTTGTACGCCGCTGGGAGACAGGCCAATACACCCCGAACGCTCGATGAAGTGGCCGCTGTCAGCCGCGTCGAGGCGCTCCGATTCAAACGCGCCTACCGCCATCTGGTGCAGGCGTTAGAACTCGAAATCGCACCAGCACGGCCGACGAGCTACCTGCCACGGTTTGCAAGCGAGCTTCAGGCGAGTAACGAAACTGAACGACAGGCGCGCGATCTCCTCGACGCTGCACACCGCAAAGGTGTTCATAGTGGGAAAAATCCGGTCGGATTGGCCGCTGCTGCCCTGTACGCTGCCGGACTACTCACGGACGCAGATCTCACCCAACAACAGATCTCCGACGTTGCCGACGTTAGCGCGGTTACGATCCGCAAACGCTACCGTGAACTCCTTCGAGCGGGCTACGACAACGCGCCTGACCTAGAGGACGCCAGCGATTGATCGCCTTGGTGAGGACACTGATCAACGGGTTTCAACCATCTGCTGATCAAACGTCGGACGAACGTCTCACAATCTTCGATATGTTCCCATGAACGATCATGTATTACCGTTAGAGTCAAACCCGAGCTGGGTTTATTAGGTACAATATGAGCACAGAGCAGGGTCAGGGACAGCGCGCGGTGCGTTGTCTCGTCGCCAAAGTGGGTTTAGACGGCCACGATCGGGGAGCGCACGTGATTGCCCGAGCGTTCCGAGACGCCGGGTTTGAAGTGATCTATTCGGGCTTACACAAGTCGCCAGACGAAATCGTTCAGGCAGCAGTACAGGAGGATGTTGATGTTCTCGGGGTTTCGATCCTGTCGGGAGCACACAACACGCTCGTGCCGAAGATCGTCGATGGGTTGGCGGAGTACAACGCGTTATCAGACACACTCGTGATCGTTGGGGGGATCGTTCCCGAAGACGACCGTCCCGAGCTCAAAGAACTCGGTGTTGCTGAGATCTTCGGACCGGGTGCATCGATGGAGGAAACGATCCAGTTCGTTCGCGAGAACGCCCCTCAGCGATGAGTCTGGTTTCGGATCTGCTAGCGGGTGACCACCGAGCGCTCGCCCGAACGATCACGACCATTGAGAACCGAGCGTCTGGCTATCGGGACATCGTGAGTGAACTGCACGAACACACCGGCACCGCGGACGTGATCGGTGTTACTGGGAGTCCGGGCGCAGGGAAATCAACGCTCGTGGACAAACTCACACGGCAGTACCGGGACAACGATCTTACGGTCGGTGTGCTCGCCATTGATCCGTCTTCGCCGTTCACGGGCGGATCGGTGCTCGGTGACCGTATTCGTATGGGTTCGACCACGGGCGATATGGACGTGTTCGTCCGCTCAATGAGCGCTCGTGGGCGACTCGGCGGCTTATCGACCGCGACGGCCGACGCCGTGAAAGCGCTCGACGCGTTCGGGAAGGACAAGATCATCATCGAAACCGTCGGGGCCGGACAGAACGAGATCGACATCGTGAAAACGGCGGACACGGTCGCCGTGCTCGTGCCACCTGAGACGGGAGACGATATTCAGATGCTCAAAGCCGGTATCTTCGAAATCGGTGACGTGTTCGTTGTCAACAAAGCCGATCTTTCGGGAGCTGACCGCACCGTGAAAGAACTCCAGGAGATGATCCGGACTCGTGAGGATTACACGACCGGAGAGAACGAGCCCACAGCGATCGATCAGGCAATCGATCGGACCGAGACAGACTGGGAGCCACAGGTCATCGAAACGATCGCTAACGACGGGGAGGGCGTTGAGGAACTCGCCACCGTGCTTCAGGAGCACGCCGAGTATCTCGTCGAGTCGGGTACGCGAACCCGACGCGCTCAGCAGCGCTATGCCCAAGAGATCACCACACATCTCCGGGAAGACCTCCGACATCTCACTGCACAGGAGATCGACGCGCGAGGCAGTCTCGACGAATTCGCCGCAGCAGTCACCCGCCGGGAGACTGATCCCTACACGATCGTCGACGAACTGATCGCTCCGATCGAGGAATGCATCCACCACCGCGCCGACCGCGAGGAGATCGATCCTGAACGCTGATCGTCCCGACGGTTGCTTCGGGAACGTGTATTTCACCCACAGTTAAGCCGCCGACTGTCGTACGACAGATATGGGACTTCGAAGGCTTCTTGCAGGAACTGTCGGCGGGCTCGGACTCGTTGCCGCCACAAACCGGTTTTTGACCCAGCAGGCGGAGCAACTCCGAGCACCGCTCGGACGATCGACAGAAGAGTACCGTTGGCGTGGGTTCGACATCGCGTATACGGAGGCTGGATCGCCCGACGATCAAGACTTGTTACTGTTGCATGGACTCAACGCTGCTGGATCGAGCGCGGAGTTCGCTGCTGTGTTCGACAGCTTAACAGACGAGTATCACGTCATCGCGCCGGATTTGCCGGGGTTTGGGCTATCTGATCGACCACCACTGCTGTACTCTCCGTCGCTGTACGTGACGTTCATCACCGACTTCATCCGCGACATGACTGACGAACCGCGCGTGGTCGGATCGTCAGTCACCGGTGCGTACGCGACGATGGCGGCTGAGACGGAAGCCGTTTCGTCGCTTGTGCTCGTCTGTCCGACCACCACGACGATGCCCGGCAATCGGACGTGGCTGCGGTCCGTGTTGCGATCCCCCGTGATTGGTGAGGGACTGTTTAATCTGATGACAAGCAAATCCTCGCTACGGCATTTCAGCGCCGATCACGGACTGTACGATTCCGATACCGTCGACGCGGAGTACATCGAATACCGGTGGCAAACGACCCATCAACCCGGGGCACGCTTTGCACCGGCCTCGTTCTTCAGCGGAGCACTCGATCCAGATGTGGAACTCGGAACAGCGCTGGCGGAGTTGGACGTTCCTGTGCGACTCGTGTGGGGACGGAACGCGACGACGACGCCGCTCACGACCGGGCAGTCGCTCGCGTCACACGCCGACGCCGAGCTCGCCGTATTCGATGATGCGATGTTGCTTCCACACGTCGAACATCCCCAGGGATTCACCGATGTCGTGGCCGATACGGAGGGTGCAGACAACTACCTCGTCGACTAACCGTTATCAAAACTACTCCTATTCAGTGTTCAGCAACGAAGAGAGCTCAGTGATACACCGCGGTATGGCCGCGCGTTTCGATGAGTTCTGCGTCGACCTTCAAGGCGAGCTCGGTTGCCAACTCGTCGGTCGTCGTCCCTCCTCGTGAGGACCGGAGGAACTTCACTTTCACGAGCGTTCGTTCGGAGAGTTGGTCGCGCAGTTCGTCCGTCACGGAGTCGATTCCCCGCTTTCCGACTCGGATCGTCGCGTCGATTTCGTGGGCACGCTCGTGCAGATCGTCACTCATACTGAACCGTACTTTCGGTACCACAGTCAAACTGACGATCCAACGCATCCGAGGTCCATCAATCCAACCGACTGACTGAACACTGTCGCAGTGGCGGCGCGGCGGCGGAAGCGGAGACGAAGACGGAGCGGAGAGGTCACTCACCGCGAGCGAAGCTCGCGGCTTTTTTGCCCCATCTTTTTTGCGGGAGAGTGCGCTCCGCGCACCCGAGCGGAAAAAAGGTGGAGGGTCATAACCCAAGCTCTCGTCCGAGCACCAGGCGCTGGATCTCGCTCGTTCCTTCTCCGATCTCCATGAGCTTGGCGTCCCGATAGAACCGTTGGGGGGCGAAGTCGGTGGTGTAGCCGTAGCCACCGAGCACTTGGACGGCGTCTTCAGCGACCTCGCGGCTGGTCTCGCTCGCGTCAAGTTTTGCCAGCGCCGAGAGTCGCGTCACGTCCTCGCCCTCGTCGTACATCGTTGCGGCCTTGTGGGTCAACAGCCGCGAGCGTTCGATCTTCCGGTCCATGCCGACGATCATGTCCCGAACGGCGTCGAATTCCGAGATCGGTGAGCCAAACTGTTCGCGTTCGGTTGCGTACTCACGAGCCGCCTCGAACGCGCCCTGTGCGAGACCCGTCGAGAGCGCTGCGATCGAGATCCGACCACCCGAAAGGGTCGCTTTGGTCTGGTCCCACCCATCCCCCTCTGCACCGAGCAATCGGTTTTCAGGAATCCGACAGTCGGTGAACGTGATTTCACACGTCGGAGAGGCGTTGAGTCCCATCTTATCCCAAAGGGTGGTCACCTCGAACCCGTCGTCTTCCCGTGGATCAACGATGAACGTCGAGATGCCGTCGTACCCCGCCTCGGGATCGGTAACGGCCTTGACGAGGATCGAACCGGCCTCGCTGGCGTTCGTGATGAACTGCTTTGTACCGTTGAGCACGTACTCGTCGCCGTCCGCTTCAGCAACCGTCGACATGTCACTTGCGTCGCTGCCGCTTCCAGGCTCGGTCAACGCCCACGAACCGATGTACTCTCCCTCTGCGAGCGGTCGGAGCCAGCGCTCTTTTTGCTCCAGCGTTCCGAACAGCTCGATCGGTTTTGATGCGAGACTGACATGAGCCGCGTACGACAGGCCAACCGATCCCGACACGCGCCCGAGTTCCTCGGTGACCACCGCGTACATGAGCTGATCGCCACCGAGACCGCCGTGTTCTTCCTCGATCGGAACGCCCATCATATCTAACTCCGACAATGCGTCGAAGATTTCTGCGGGATACCGGTGTTCCGCTTCGATCTCTTGGGCGATCGGGGCGATTTCTTGGTCACAGAATTCCCGAACCGTCTCTCGGATCATCTGATGTTCATCGGGTAGGTCGAACTCCATACTCGTGATGAGTGATGGGTTGTATAAAAACTACGGCAAATGTTTGTGTGGACGATACGGTTAAGGTGTATGACGCGGTATGGGTGTGAAATTAACACATATTTGATAATCGGCAACACTCATACGGCCTGCCCGCAATAGTTCAGATGAATGGTGATTCGTCAGCTCATCAGGGGTTCAATCGAGTGGGATCGACTGGAAAGTGTCATGCTGGAAGTCGCCCACCGGTACGACGAGGAGTCACTCCGCGTCGAATTCCTAGAGGCTGACAACTGGTTATCGGTTCCCTGTAGGGTGAATGATCAGTGGTTTGTCAAGGTTATCTCTAATCAGCACGCGCTAGTTCACACGTTCATCACCACCGGGCGGAATCTCGGCGCGCTGTCGAGCGGGCAGATGCGATTTTTCGAGCACGTACAGACACCGATCGAGATGGCACAGCAGGAACTCCGCGCGACACGAACGATGCGCGACATCGGGATCAACGTTCCCGAACCGATCGAAGCGTTCGAACACGACGGGCTGGGTGTGCTCGTAGTGGAGTATCTCAACGAGTTTCGAACGTTGAGTGACCTTCCCGACAACGTTGTTGAGCAGTTCGTTCCGGATCTGTTCGCGTCGCTCGCACAGGTGCATGATGTCGGTCTCGCTCACGGGGATCTCCGGGCTGCAAACGTGCTCATTGCTAACGATGAGCTGTATCTTATCGACGCCACGAACGTCCGGAACCAAGAGATCGGTGCCGCGCGCGCGTACGATCTCGCCTGTGCACTCGCTGCGCTTGAACCCCACGTTGGTCCGCGCGTCGCTGTCGGTGCCGCAGCTCAGCAGTACACGGCTGATGACCTTCTCGCCGCGCGCGACTTCCTTGATTTCGTCAATATGCGTCCGGATCACGATTTCGATGCTGCGGGAACTAAAGGCGAAATCGAGAAAAACGCCGCACACGCCGACGAATCCGACGCCGAACAGTGAGTAATGGATAGCCGCGCGATTGATTAGGGTCTAGTTCTGAACGTGCGTATGGAACAGGCGGTGTTACGAGACGATATGGTGGCCAGTCTCGAACACGATACGAAAGGCTGGATCGAAACCGAGTCGGTCAGTCTCGCTATGCGGACGGTTCCGCGCCACGAATTCGTCCCACCGGCCCACCAAGAGCGCGCGTACACCGATTGCTCGTTCGAGCGATTCGGGTCGCGTGTGCTCGCCCCGAGTACTGTTGCACGCCTCATCGAAGCGCTTGCCCTCCCCGCCGACGGCTCTGTGCTCGTTGTGGGTGCCGGCGTCGGCTACACAGCGGCCGTCATTGCGGAGATAGTCGGTGCGCACAACGTTCATGCGGTCGATATCACTCGACGACTGGTGACTGACGCCCGGCGCAACCTCGCTGCTGCCGACTACGACGGTGTGCTTGTCGACTGCCACAACGGCAGCGAGGGTCTGGTTGAGTACGCGCCCTACGACCGAATCCTGGTTGAGGCCGCCGCGGTCAACCCCCCAGTTGCGCTCGTTCGTCAACTCACTCCCGAGGGACGGTTACTCATTCCGCTCGGAACGAACCCACAGACGTTGACACTGGTCGCATCAGACGGTGAGCGCACCGCCGAATTCGGCCGGGTCGCGTTCGATCCCCTGTTGATCGACGGCGAACAGGGAGACACGATCGAGCGGAACCGGACGCTGCGCGAAGATCGCGAATTCGCTGCGCGTGAGAGCACGAGTCGGTCGGGGTGGGAACACGACTGGATCGATTGGACACAGCAGACACACGACTATCTTTAAACAGCGAGAGAATCCCGCGTGAATCGCGTAAGTCCCTCTACGCAACCGCCGTTAATCGGCTGAACTGGATTCCATACGTTCGTCAATGCACTCTCTAACGAGGCTTGAGAGGTTGATATGGTTCTCTCGAATCCATTCGTCCTGTTCTTCTCGGATTGTGACGTTTCGTCGGTTCACAGTTCCACTATGGTATAGGTACAGTTAAGTGTGTATAGTGTGTAACGTGTGGCATGGCAGAGACGGTGACGAAGACACTCGAAGCTACCCTCGCCCCACCGACGCAGGGCAAAGAGGTACGTCTTCGCCGCCTTCTTTCCACCTACCGCGAGGCGTTAGACGATGCGTTCGATTCGGGAGCGGATACAATGGGTGGCGTCAGCGACGTAGTGACGCCGTTCGACCTCCCGTATCAGGCGAAGGCTGCCCTCTGTAGCTACGTTCCGAAACTACGGAAGACGTACAACGCCCGCGAGTTAGACGATGAACACCCGCTCCGGCTCACAAATCAAGCCGCGACGTTCGACCGGGACGAATCTCGACACTACGAGATTTGTTGGAACGTCCCTCTGCCGGGCTACGGAACGAACTTCTGGATTCCGCTTCGGTTGAACCCGGAGCAAGAACCGTTGTGGCACGATCTCCTCGACGGAGACGCCAAAGCCGGCGAGATACGGCTACAGCAGAACAGGAGCTGTTGGGTGCTACACGCCACCGTTCAGTACGAGGTATCCGACCCCGAGACGGACGG
>NZ_RRCH01000031.1 GCF_003862495.1 Halocatena pleomorpha
TTTTTTGCGGGAGTGGTGGCCGACGGCCACCCGCACGGAAAAAAGGTGGGTCATCGCCACCACCGCCCCAACGGGCAACCGATCCGATGGTCGAGGCGGGTACGGACTGGCCGCCCACAGCGGGGACATCGCTGACGCTGTTTAGTTTTCTGATACGATTCGACACCGTTACATGTCTCTGCTTCGTTCCCAATCATGGGTTTCTCTGTCGTGAGAACCCTAGCGTCGGGTGCTGGTTTCACCCGGCGCGTTCAACACGAACGCACACGCCCCACGGCGCACGCAAGCGTTCTCATTTACTCTTCGTTACCCCTTCACACATAAAGGTACTGATGGAATGAAAATGTTATATCACACTAACAATTAATCCCGTCGGCAGTTGCGTGATGGATTGTGGTGAACACTGAGATCGGACTGACATCCTCGTTTGTCATTGCCACCCTCATCATCTCTCTTCAACTCCAATGAACCATCAGTAACGGTTCAATTTTCGTCCCGATACCGTTCGATCGCGTCCCGATAGCCCTCTCGGTACGTGGGATACGCAAACTCATACCCCAGCTCCCGAACCAGATCGTTCGAGCAGCGTTTGCTCGTTTCGAGACGACGCTTCGCGGGCGTCGAAAGATCCGCATCAGCCAAGCGCTCGGCTTTGGTGCGCGTGGGAGGCTGTTTGACGCCACACTGGTCTGCGAGCCACGCCGAAAATTCCCATTTGTCAGCCGGCTCGTCGTCGACCGCGAGCAACGTCTCGGGCGTCTCTTCGGTGAGCGCGAACCGAACGATCCCGGCCGCGTCGTCGCGGTGGATCATGTTCAGATAGCCTTCCGTGACCGGACCGTCGAGATACCGGTCGAGGCGGTACCGGTCGGGACCGTACAATCCGGCGAACCTGACGACGGTGCCCTCGATCCCGTGCTCGGCAGCGTGTTCGCGCGCAATCTGCTCTGCATTTGCAAGCACACGGGTTTTTTCGGTCGTCGGTTCGACCGGCGTGGTTTCGTCCACCCACTCGCCATCGTGGTCACCGTACACACTAGTGCTCGACGTGTACACCAACTGCTCGGGCGGATGCTCGCGCGCGCTGAAGTGCTCGATGACCGTCTCCAGTCCCGCAACGTACACAGAACGGGCGGCGGCCGCGTCCCGCCCGCCGGAGCTGGCACTAAAGACGAGGGCGTCCACGTCCGGCACGGCCGCGAGCGCGTCGGAGTCGGTGATGTCGGCCTGAACTGCCTGCGCGCCCGTCGCCTCAATCGCCTCAATACCCTGCTCACTACGACGAACCCCGATCACGTCCCTCGAGGAGTCGGCTGTGAGCCGGCGACACAGTTCGAGACCAACGTAGCCACAGCCCAGCACGGCGACTTTCATGCTTTGCGTGCCTCAATCGTCCCATAGAGGAGCGCGAATTCCCCGAGCGTCATGGGGATTCGTCCCTCGACTTTCTGTTGGATCGCGCGCGCCTCGATCTGGCCGTCGATCTGGCTTTCGAGCGTTTCCACGTCCAACACCGCCGTCGTCATTCCCATGAGAAGCGCGTCCTGTACCTCCGCCTCGATCGTTTCAGCGTCGGGCGCGTCATCGCGCAGCGCAAACACGGCCGCCGCCTCCGATAGGGGAATCTCGTCCGCGTCGGCGGTGATCGCGTTGATCCGCTCGCGGTCGATTCCTGTGCGCTCGGCTGCCGTCTCCGCGCCGATCGAGTCAATGATCTCCGCAAGCGTCGATTCGTACTCGCGTCTGAGCGCTGCTGGAGACAGCGATCCGGGATCTTGCACGATGTCCTGAATCATGACCGGACGTACACACCCCCGGTAAGTGTGTTTGTTGTTCGAAGCGATCGCAGTGCGAGTCAGGGATCAAAACGCCTGAAACACCTGCTTGACCAGCGTGAGCGCGCCTTGATCCCACGCGACGCGGTGGTCAACCCCTGTGTCGGTCGTGTCGGTGGCTTCGTACTGATCGAGATACCAGTCGTACGTGTCGATCAACGCCTCAGTGTTCGAATACTCCGGCACCCAGCCGAGATCACGGAGCTTCTCGACCGATACGTATGAATCGTGGTGTGCCGTCTCGTAGATCCACGGGTACAACGGTGAGAGATTCAGCTCGTTCAACAACCGAAGCGCAGCGACAGTCAACAATGCGGGGGTTCCGACCACGCGTTTGTCAGTACCGGCGTGATCGATGAGCGCTTGAAAATCCGATTTCATCGTGTCGTACTCCGTCGCACCGACGTTGAACGTGTCATCGACGCGCTCAGCGTCGGCTGTCGCCAGGAGTTCGATGGCTCGCACGAGATCGTGAACGTGTAACAGTTGATACTCGTTGTGTCCCCACCCTACGAGAGGGATGTTTGCTCCGTCTTCGACCCAATCGAACAGCACCTGAAACACGCCGAGACGCTGGGGACCGATGAACGTCTTGGGCCGAAGGATCGGAACACACAGCCCCCGACGACGGAAATCCCCACACAGCTTCTCGGCTTGTACCTTCGCGTTCCCGTACGGACCGACGCCGTCGAGCGGTGAGGACTCAGTGATCGGGTGTTCCTCGTGAACGCCGTACACGGCCGTGGAGGAGATGTACACCACCCGATCGATCCCTGCCTCTTGGGCCGCCCACAGCACCGATCGCGTGCCATCAATGGTGACCGCACGGATCGTGTCCGCGTCCCACAACGGCAAGGCCGCCGCCGCGTGAACGACAACATCCGGTTCGACTCGATCGATCACTGAACGAACCGCGTCCTCGTCTCGAACATCGCCCTCAACATACTCGATATCAGATACGTCGTCCGATTCAACGAACGGAACGCGGTCGAATGCCACGACATCCCAACCGTTATCATCAAAATATTGGCACGTGTGGAGTCCTAGGAAACCAGTTCCGCCAGTGATCAATACCGAATCATGTGATTGATCCGTTTCAGTGTCCGTTCCCATAGAATATGGAATTTGCGCCGTGGCCCTTTTTGATTGTGGCCTGCGTAATTCGCTGTCATCAATGTCCAATCGATCGATCACATCCCAATCAGCGAACACGATACGGGGGTTGCTCCGCGAGCTTCGACCCCATCAATGGTACAAGCAGAGCGTTCTGTTGTTGGGATTACTGTTCTCGCGCAATCTGTTTTCGATCCCAGCGTGGTGGAGCGTCCTGAGTGCGGTCGTGGCGTTTACCGCGGTGGCTGGGGCCGTGTACGTGATCAATGACATCTGTGATCGAGAGGAGGACCGCAACCACCCTGAAAAGCGACACCGGCCGATTGCGAGCGGACAGCTCTCGGTTCCGGTTGCAGGGACGTTTGCAGTCGGATTGTTGGTCGGAGGGCTACTCGTCGGATACATCATCAACGGGCTGGTGCTGCTCGTGCTCATTGGGTATCTCGGGCAAAATATAGTCTATTCGGTGTTTCTCAAGGAGGTGGTGCTGGTTGACGTGCTCACGGTCGGCATCGGGTTCGTCCTGCGGGCAGCAGCGGGCGTCGTCGCTATCGGCGTGTATCTCAGTCCGTGGCTCATCCTCTGTACGTTCCTGTTGGCGCTCGTTCTCGCCGTCGGGAAACGCCGCCACGAACTCGAAACCGTGTCGAATCCTGATTCGACCCGAGAGTCACTGAGGATGTACACGGACGAGGAACTCGACCAGTTACTGGTCGTGACAATGGCGGTGTTGTTGATGACGTACGCGTTGTACACGTTTTTCCACGCCGAAACGCCGATGATGTTCGCGCTGCCGTTCGTCTTTTATGGCGTGTTTCGGTACCACCACCTCACCCACACGACGGCGGTCGCTGGTCGGCCGGAGTATCTACTGACCGATCGCCCGATGTTTGTCACGCTGTTGGTGTGGTTGCTCATCACTGTTGGCGTGTTGTATCAGATACCGGTTTACATCATGGGGCTGCTCTAATGACGCGCAGGTACGATCTGCAGGTACACACGGACGCCTCACCCTGTTCGAACGCGACACCGCAGGCCGTGGTTGAGGCGGCTGTCAACCGCGGACTCGACGGGATCGCCGTGACGAATCACGATACACTCGAAGGCGTCAGCGCTGTGCAAGCAGCAGCACCGTCAGCGCTGAGGGTGATCCCCGGTGTCGAAGTGACGACGAGCCAAGGCCATCTCCTCGCGTTGGGGGTGAAGACTCCACCAGCCCCAGACGATCCGCTCCCCGTCATTGAGCGCGTCCACGAACAGGGCGGCGTGGCAGTCCTCTCACACCCCTTCGATCGACTCCGAGAAGCGTACACCACTGATCTCGACGCCATCGCTGCCGCTGTCGATGCGGTTGAGGCCACCAACTCCCGTTGTCTCCTGTCGTGGGATAACGGTCGGGCACAGACGTTTGCCCAGACCCACGGGCTGCCGAGAACCGGCGGGAGCGACGCCCACTTTCCGATGGAGATCGGTCGTGCACACACCGCGATTGACGGCGACCGGCCGCTCCTTGCGGCGATCAGAGATGGTTCCACGACAGCCCTCTCACCGCAGGGCCACGGCGGATACGCCTCGGGACACGTCGCAACAAAGCTACACCGACTCCGGATCTCGGTAGATCGAACGATCGGATTCGCAACCCACCGTGAGCACGAACGATGAACCGGATCGTCCGCTACTGGATTGGTGTTATCTCCGACCATGGGGTGTGGTTGACGGCGGTCGGGACGCTCGTCGTGTTTTTCGTGCTGTTCCTGTTTGGGGACGCGAATGCAGTCGTGATGGCGCTTCTTGACGTGGATCTGGGCGCAGTGAGCGCGATGCTCGGGCTCGTGGTCATGGGCTACGGCGTCCGGTTTCTGAAATGGGAGTACTACCTCCGCACGCTCGGGATCGATATTTCGATCCGGGAGAGCGCGCTCGTGTTCTTCAGCGGATTGATGCTCGTCGTTACACCCGGAAAGGTGGGTGAGGTATGGAAAGCGTGGTTCCTCCGGGATCTCGAAGGAATCGCTGTGAGCCGGACTGTACCGGCGGTTGGAGCGGAACGGGTTACGGATCTCCTTGCGCTGAGTAGCTTCGCCGCGCTGGCCGTCCTGTTGTACCAGCGTTCGGTCGTCGTGTTGGTCGGGCTCGTCGCTATCGTTCTCGGGGGACTTGTGGTCCTCCAATGGCGGCGGCTCTGTCTGACAGTGCTGTCGCGGTGTCAGGAGTTGCCAGTTGTCGGCTCGTACGTGGCGGAGCTGACGGCGCTGTACGAGCGGACGTACGCGTTGTTCCGGCCGCGACCACTGGGGATCGCAATGGGGTTGAGTCTACTGGCGTGGGGGCTAGAAGGACTGGCGTTTTGGATCCTCCTTGAAGGATTCGGCGTCAGCGCCGGCCCGATACTCGGCCTTGCCGTCTTCGGACTCGGTTCGGTCGTTGGGGCGGCGAGTTTCCTTCCCGGTGGTGTCGGAGCCACCGAAACCAGTATGGTCAGCACTCTCCTTGCCGTCGGTTACGAGCGACCGATCGCCGTCGGCTCGACAGTCCTTGTGCGCGTCGGAACGCTGTGGTTCGGCGCGCTCATCGGTGGGGTCGTCTTTACGGCCCACCGACTGTGGACCGAACGGCACACGGACACCGATCCCACACCGAATCCGAGTCCGAACGCTACTCACCCGGACGATCCAGCCGACCGAAACGAGTGAGCCGTTCATACCAGAACGCGTCCGGTCTCGTTGTTCCGGCCGTGATCGTTCATCCGGTGTTCGATCGAGTGTGGAGCACGACGGGCAGACCCGTTCAGTTGGTAGTGAACCCGTGCGATCACGGTCGCGGAGTTGCTGGTGGTAGTGACGGAAGCCGCGTCCGGAACGTCCTGAAGCCGGATCGGGTACTCACTGTGCACAGTTAGCTCCCGCTCAGGATACAGCAGTTTGAGCCACGACCGGGTAGCCTGTGCGCCAGGGTACACGATCGATTTTACCTGGGGGAACGACTCGTCCTGTTCTGCGATCCCGCTTGGAAGTCCTTCTACCCGGAGGGTTGTGGGTTCGTTTCGGTCTGTGAGTTCCGTCGCGAGTCCGTTGAACACCATCCGGTTCACAGCTCCCGTCGTCTCCCACCCATCATAGGAATGAAAGAGTGGCGAGACAGCAACCTGCGGAACGAGGAGCAACAGAACGGTGCCGACGAGCACGGCGTCGGCGCTGAGCGTTCGGTCGCCGTCCCGGACCGCGCGGAGCGCACTGACAAAGACCACCGCGAGGATCGCCATCGCGGGAACGATCGAAACGTACCCCGTTCGGAGTAGATACCGGCCGTCCTGAATGTACACCACCAGCGGAACAGCAAGCCACGCAACGAAAAACGAGAGTGTCGAGAGATCTATCCGGTCTCTCGTTGTGGGGTGTGCACCGATCGCCCACAGCGCGCCGAGCAGCCCCGTCACAGTTAGCAGCAAACCGGTGGCGGTGTGCAGTCGGGAATACGCCAACGGCGTGAGTTGCGGTAGCAGCTCAACGAGCGGACCGAGCGCAGTCTCGCCGGCGAACAGCACAGCACCGATCAGGACACACCCAGCCACAAAGGGAACGGCGAGTGAAATCCTTCCCGCGCCACCGTGATCGTTGACAATCGACGCGACGGCGCCGAGAAGGATGAACGCGAGAAGACCGCCCATGAGGAGCGCTACTCCGGTCCACAGCCACCCGACGGCGAGATCATTACCGAGGACATCTATCGGATACGCGATCGAAACGAGATACGACGCCACGACACCACCCACGTCCGCGAACTCTCCGCTAGTGTCGTGGTACCCGCCAATGCCCCCCAACACGACGATTCGGACAGCGAGATACGCGACCGTTATGAGAGCGAACGGAACGGTGGCCCGAACCGATCGCCACAGCGTCTCGTATGGATCGCCGTCGTACCCCTGAAGCGCCACCCAAGCGAACACCAACGCGGGAGCGACGAGTGCTGGCTCTTTGGACCCGAGTGCAAGCACGTACGCGACCAGCGATCCACCAGCGTACAAGGACGACGACCGCCGTGTCGTCTCGGGACGTTGACTTTTGACGAACAGCGATAACGTGCCGAGCAGAAAGAGCAACATGAGGATGTCGTGGCGGCGAGGAGTCGCCGGTACGATCTCGACCGCGAGAGGATGGAGCGCGAACAAGACAGCGGTGAACTCCCCGATCACCGTATCATCGGTCAACTCCCCGATGACGACCGCAACAGCCACCACTGCGATCCCTTGGAGCAAGAGATTCGTGAGATGATACCCGAACGGATCGACGCCCCATATCCAGTAGTCGAACGAGTACGTGAGGCTCGCAACCGGTCGGTAGAACAGTCCGATCTCCGGGAATGCCGTTTCGTGCATCAACGGCTGTGTGAATATCTCGTACAGGTCGCTCCAGTTTCGGATCCGACTTGAGAGGATCAGCTTCGGGGCGTCGACCGCCACGAACCAGTATCCGAGCGATCCGATGTAGGTGACGATCGCTAATAAAAAGATCCCGACCCGGCGCGAGTGGTGCATCTACCACGTTTTCATCGCTATCACGGTTAAATCCGTATGATGACTTTCGAATACGAGCTAGAAACGGCGATCTACGGCTGCAAATCGACGTTCAAACGAGGCTTGCGCCGTCGAACGTGGTTCGGTCGTACTCGATCTCCATCAGGTCGAGCACGGTTGGCGCGATGTCGAACAGGTCGACATCGTTGATGCGCGCAGTGGGATCATCGACGAACAGACACGCGTTTTCGAAGCTGTGCATCCCGTTTCGGGGACCCACATCGAAGACATCGCTGTCGTCTTTGAAGCCGGCTTTGAGATCGAAGCCGTGGTTCGGAATCACAACGACATCCGGCGCGATGTCGTCGTGGTCGCCACGGAACGCGTCGTCATTAGTAACGACACGGTCCGCGACAGGAGTTCCGTCAGGGCCTTCAAGACCCTCGATCATGTCGATAAGTTCCTCACGAGTCTCCTCGTACTCCGATTCAGGGACGCTCCCGCGAGGTTCGCGCCCTTCGAGATTGATGTACAATCGGCCCGGAATGAGCGAGTAGGCCCGCGTCTCGTCTGTGATATCCGACAGCTCGCTGTGATCGTCAGTGCGGTAATCGAGCCATCCCTGCTCACGCAGCCACGTGTTGAGGTGAACCTCATAATCCTCACTCGTGAACCCGTGGTCGCTTGCGACGACCATCGTCGTGTTGTCGTCGAGGAGTTCGCGGAGCCGACCGATGTACTCATCGACCTTCCGGTAAAACTCCATGAACGCTTCGCGGTTCTCCCCGTCCTGCTCGTAATCTTTGAACAGGAAGTGGTTGACCCGATCAGTGGTCATGAACACCCCAAAGAAGAGATCCCAGTCATCCTCCTCGATGTACTGCTTGAACGCCTCGAAGCGCGCATCGATGGTCTCGTGGGCGTCTTCCATGAACTCGGTTTTGTCGTCCTGGTGGCCGAGCTTCGCGTTGACATCGATGCGGTAGTCCAGTTCCTCCAACGACTGACTGAGATCGTCGGGCGTAGCGGCTTTCCCGACGCTGGGAGAGAGAAAGCCAGATACCATCCGTTGGACGTTTCGCTGCGGTGGAAACGTGACCGGGACGTTCATCACGGTCGCGTCCCGGTCGGCAGACGTAACGCGGTCCCACAGCCGGGTCGCTTGAACGTCTCGACCCATCGGAACGTACGTCTCGTACGATCCCACTTCTCGGTCCTGAAAGCCGTACACACCGGTCTCGCCGGGGTTGACGCCCGTCGTCAGCGACGGCCAGCACGCACTCGACTCAGGGGGAACGATGCTGTCGATCGGTCCCGCTGCGCCGTCGTTCGCCATCGCCGTCAGATTCGGAAAATCATCCGGATTGTCAGCGATGAGGCTGTACGGCACGCCGTCGATACCGATGAACGCAACCCGTGGTCCGTCGTCGCCACGAAGTCGATCGAACAGTCCCATACCGCCGTCTGCGTGAGGAACACACAAGAACCTTCTTTTCCCCGTCGGTTACGCCCCTAATGACCGCCCGGCGGGTGTCGATTCCTCGCTCACCTCACGCTCAGAATCGGCGTCGACGTTCTCCGGAACGACGGTCAAGTGGTCGATGCCGATGGGTACACGCCGTTTCATTCCATCTACGCATACGGACTGAGAGAACAAGTAATTACTCATGATCATAATGCATGGCGTCGAACGTCTGTATGCCTAGGAGACATTCGTCCTCCCAGACGATGGTTACGCGAACTGTTCCTGGTAGAGTTCCTGGGCGTGTTCGATCGCGTCCAGAGCGGCCTGTTTATCCTCCCAGCCGAGCGTTTCGACTTCTTTCCCTTCTTCGAGGTTCTTATACGTCGAGAAGAACTCGTCGATCTCGTCTCGGGTTTGTTGGGGGATGTCTTCGAGCGTTTGGACGTGGTCGTATCGGGGGTCTTCCGTCGGCACCGCGATGACCTTGTCGTCCTGTTCGCCGTCGTCGTCCATCTTCATGAGCGCGACCGGACGGGCCTCGATCACACAGCCGGGGAACGTCGCGTCTTCGACGAGAACGAGCACGTCGAAGGGGTCCTCGTCGTCGTAGTACGAACGCGGAATGAACCCATAATCGGACGGGTAGTGCACGTTACTGTGGAGCACACGGTCGAGCACGACACCCGGAACGTCCTTGTCGTACTCGTATTTGTTCCGTTCGCCTTTCAGGCACTCGATCACCGCGTAAATCGTTTCTGGCGGATTCGGTCCGGTTTCGAGATCCTCCCACAGGTTCGTCATCGCCCACACTGGGGAGGGTGACCCAAAAATTTCTTTCGACATACGCTTCATTCGCGGCATAATATGTAATGCTTTTTTAGACAGAAAGAATCCATTATCACTTAATAGTATCGGGCATGACCGGTAGTTTATACAAACAATATCCGTGCAGTGACGTGGCTGCACAAATACTCGATTGATGGTTGAAAAGTTTTAAATAGAGTGGTGACATTTGTATAGGTCATGTCAGAGGCACAGTCAGTCTCCGGCGTATCGCGCATCGAACGCGACCTGACCGCATTTCAGCAGAACATCCTCGTGATACTCTCCGAGGAAGCACGGTATGGGCTTGCGATCAAGCGCGAACTAGAGCAGTATTACGGTTCGGAAGTCAATCACGGGCGACTGTATCCGAACCTGGACGATCTGGTAGAAATGGGTTTAGTCGAGAAAAGCGAACTCGACAAACGCACGAACCAGTACGCGTTGACCCAGACCGGTCACGACGCCGTCATCGATCAGCTGTCGTGGGTGTTCTCCCGATTCGCCACGACAAAAAGCCGTGCCGACGAGATTCGGGCACTCGTCGACGAAGCACAACAGGAGTAGATCGAATCGGCGCTTACTCTCGGGCAAGATCGAGCGCCAGATCTACTGATTTCTCGATGACCGCACGCTGTTTTTTTGTGGGCCAGACGTTACGTGGATAGTACTCAGTGAGGAACTCCTCACGCATGGCTTCCGTGGCGTGTTCGATCGCCATCGCGTAGTGGTTGCTCATGAATTCTGAGAACGCCGCGGCGTTAGCGCCGTGGCTGTCGCCGTATCGTTCAGTGACGCGGGCCGCAACATCGCGGTTGTGTTGGTGGACTTCCTCCCACTCGTCGGTCGCTGGGGCTTCGAGCGGTCGTTCGATCGCGCGGTCGGTGTCGTCGATGCGCTCGGTTTGGACCGTTCCGTCCGCAACCCAGTCATCGGGAAAGCAGACGAGCGTCGCGTCTGGTTCGCGCTCACGAGCAATGTAGCCGTGGCGCGCTAAGAGATCGTCACGCGTTGTCCGCGCGGCATCAGCTTCGTCCGAATCGATGGCTGCGCGCGCTAGGCGGGTCAGCCGCTCTGCCTCATCAGCAATATCGTCAGGAAGCATCGTCGAGTGCCTCGTTGACGAGCGCGTCGGCACGCTCATTGACCTCCCGAGGAACGTGGGAGAGAGACCAGTCATCGAACGCTTCGAGCAGCTCACGCGCACGAACCCGTCGTTCCCGCAACCCCGGATCGTTTACCGACCACTGACCGGTCACTTGTTTCACCACCAGCTCGGAATCACCCCGAATCTCGGCCGTGTCGAAACCGTAGTCGGCGGCGACGTCGACCGCTCGGATGAGCGCGTCGTATTCGGCACGGTTGTTAGTGGTCTCTCCGATGCGTTCACCACCCTCCGAAACGATACCCTCGCTCGTAAGGATCACCCATCCGATCGCCGCGGGACCGGGATTGCCGCGCGCTCCCCCATCGAAGTACACGTGTGCCCGACCGCCCGTTTCACGTAGCACCGCGACTAACCGTTCCGGGGATGACCCCTGTATGAGAACTTTCTCCTCGTAGGCGACAGCAGTCGCGCCCTCGGACTCGGCCCGCCAGCACTCGTGGTCGGTGTTGCCCGACTCGACAGCGATACCCGCCGCCTGAAGACGCTCGCGGGCAACGCTGGGGTCACACTCGATGACCGGCATACGTTCGGATCACCATGGAACTGATAAGTGGCTTCCGATCGCTAGGATCGGGCGACGGCTGACTGCACCCTCCTCACGTGTATCATTTTTGGAGCAGAGAGAGGCGGCAGATAATTCCGTGTTGCGGAAGATCTAAGTGCGCTGACCGAGGTAGTATAAAAATGCGATGACACGGTCCACCCGTACGCGGGAGCGCGAGCAGGAAACGGAACACGAAACAGAACGCACGCGAGAATGTCCCGAATGCGGGTCCGACCACCTGGTCAAGAGTTCGGATCGTGGTGAACTCATTTGTGATGATTGTGGACTCGTCATCGAAGAGGAGAAGATCGATCCCGGTCCGGAGTGGCGTGCATTCAACCACCAAGAGCGTCAGAAGAAATCCCGCGTTGGTGCGCCGACGACCCAAACGATGCACGACAAGGGGTTGACGACCACCATCGACTGGAAAGACAAAGACGCCTACGGGCGATCGATTTCCTCGAAAAAGCGCAGCCAAATGCATCGCTTGCGCAAGTGGCAAGAGCGCATCCGAACCAAGGACGCGGGGGAGCGAAACCTGCAGTTCGCGCTCTCGGAGATCGACCGCATGGCGAGCGCACTCGGCGTTCCACGGTCAGTTCGAGAGGTCGCGTCTGTCATCTATCGGCGCGCGTTGAAAGACGATCTCATCCGTGGACGGTCGATCGAGGGCGTCGCTACCTCCGCGTTGTACGCGGCTTGTCGCAAAGAGGGAATCCCTCGGAGCCTTGAGGAGATATCGGAGGTGTCTCGCGTCGAGCGCAAAGAGATCGGACGCACGTACCGGTACATTTCCCAAGAACTCGCGTTGGAGATGGAACCAGTCGATCCGAAGAAGTACGTCCCCCGGTTTTGCTCGGAACTCGATCTCTCTGAAGAGGTCAAAGCAAAAGCAAACGAGATCATCACTACCACCGCAGAGGAAGGATTACTGTCGGGAAAATCCCCGACAGGATACGCCGCCGCAGCGATCTATGCTGCCTCTCTGCTCTGTAACGAGAAGAAAACCCAGCGTGAAGTTGCCGATGTCGCACAAGTGACGGAGGTAACGATTCGCAATCGATACCAAGAGCAGATCGAAGCGATGGGAATCCACAGCTAATCACCGAGGACGGTTACACCGTGACCACGAGACACCCACAATCACTGCGCTCCCGCACTCGTACTCGTACTCGTGGAACATCCAGTGGTTCACACTGGGCTGTGATGTCACCCATTCCGTTTTGCTGAAGGTTCAAGCCGGACCAGCACCTAAAACGAGTGATGCGGCTTGAGGAGTTCATCGAGGGGATCGAACGCGATGAGGAGCAGCACAAGCGCCAGCTGGCACAGGAAAAGTCCTACGCCATCACGGAGTATCTCGCGGATGTCGAACAGCAGATCAACGAGACAGTTCAGGGTGATTCGTTGTTCGGAAGCACTGCCCCGTCGATTTTCGTCGGCCGATCGGGCTATCCACGCGTCTCTGCTGGGGTGTTGGCTCCGGTCGCGTCGGACGCCCCTGCTACCGATTACGTCACGAGCGGAGAGTGGTACCGACAAGGGGTGACGATCGACGACGTGTTCCAGACCCGAGCCGGACTGCTCAACTCCACACAGCCGACGGACATCCACGTGGCCGACGAATGGGACGGGTTCACGGGTGTTCGCAGAGAAGTAGCCATCGCAGATCGTCCAGTCGACGTGGAGGTCGATCTTGAGAACACGCCCTCACTCGACATGGCTGTCGATCGCGTAGCGACGCCACACGGGCCGCGAGCGCACGCGAGTGACGCCCAACTCACGGAGAACCCTCACGTCCCGCGTGCGGTCGAGAAGACGCTTTCAGACGACGACTGGCGGGCAGAGGGGGCGATGACGTATCTGTACAACCGTGGATTCGACGTGTACGATATCAACACCATCCTGTCGGCGGGTGCGCTCGGGCAGCGGCGCAACCGTACACTGGTTCCGACGCGGTGGTCGATCACCGCTGTCGATGACACTGTCTCCCAGTTCCTACGCGGATCGCTCCGAAACGCCCCAACCATCGACACGGTGGAGGTACGACGCGAGACGTATCTCGGTAACGAGTTTTGGGTGCTTCTCGCCCCCGGAAACTGGGAGTTCGAACTCGTGGAGATGAAATCACCGGGGAGCGTCTGGAATCCCGGCCGTGAGGGCTACTGGATCGCAAGCGATTATGAGGGCTTTGGGGGACGAACGCAGTACGTCGAAGAGACCGCCGGTGCGTACTACGCCGCCCGCCTCGCGGTGCTCGAACACCTCATAGAGCGCGATCGCCAAGCAAAGGCGCTCGTCCTCCGGGATGTCACGGACGACTACTGGGGTCCGGTCGGCGTCTGGCTGATCCGGGAGACTGTCCGAGACGCGCTTTCGAACGCACCGGCCACGGCGGAATCGTTCCACCGGGCCATCGGCCAGTTGCGAGAACAGTTACCGATCGGGGGCCCAGAACTACGCCGCAACTCCGAACTGGTCGCAGGCGTTCAGTCGGATCTCTCTGCGTTTCTCGACCGAAACCGATGAATCGACTGCTGTCTACGCTTCGTCAGTATTGTCTGTCGGCACCGGTCCGGTACCGATCACCGAACGAACAGCGCTCGTGAGGTCTTGCTCCCGTGGGAAGTACGTTTCGTCGGATTCTTCGAGTATGTCGGATAGCTCGCGTGGACCGTCGGGCGTGCGGATGACGGCGTCGCCTTCACGCTGAACGACGTCGCTTTTCGGGATGGCATAATGCAACCGCGACGTGATGCGCGCGAGCGGTGCACCCTCGACCGGCTCACCCGCCCCGAGTTCTACGACCGGCCCGGACTCCTCGTCCTCTTCAGCCATGGACGATCATCCGGCCGGTTTCGGATTAACCCTGTCGGTTGCTTTCGATCGAACAGTCGGAGACGCTCTTCTGTCGGACAGCGAAACGGATATGAGCAATCCGACAGGATGATCGTCTCGTCTTCCGAGTCGACACAAGAGCGGTGTCCAAAACGTTATTATCCAATACACGAATTATGTATTGTATGTCGGCAGCAAACGGCGATCCTGAACGTGCCATCGATGGGATCATTTCGGTCGCTCATCTGTTAGAAGAGCCGCGACTTGCTCGTCTCTATACCTATATCCTCTGCAACGAGGACGTGACGATCGATGAGATCACAGAGAGCATGGGGATCCCACGCACGACGGTCTATTCCGATACGGGATCGCTCGTTGAGCTCGGCGTCCTTACCCGTGATGAGACGCAAAAAACCCATACCTATACCGCAGTTCCGATCACCCTTACAGCGGCTCTCGATGGCGATGAGTACACGGTCACACCGACGCTTATCGAAGCCATCGGTCGGGCACCGAACGATCAGGATCTATCTCTCCTGATCGAAAAACATGGCGTCAGTAAACTTGCTGGTGCGTTAACATACGTTATTCCGTACGTCGAGGGGGGGATGACTGAACGGCTTGCCGCTCGTGAGCTTGGTCTCCATCCCGCATTCGGAATTGCAGTGCTCCACGCGCTCCGAGCGGTCGTCCTCGACATGCGAGAGCATGATCCGTATTTCGAGCAGATTCGCAACGCTCGGGAGCGACCGCTGGGAGAGTCCGAGGAGTCGACGTGATCCAGATGGAAGAAAGTCAGCGCCAGAATGCAGTCTGGATCGCGGATTCTGGACTTTTCATTGCCTGCGGACGCCAGCAAAATGGGAAATACATTGCACTCGCCCGCTTTGCAACCACAAACGGAATTACGTTTCTCATCCCGCAGCGGATCCATAACGAACTCGGTGGGGCACCGGAGATCAGTACCCCTGGACAGACGCCCGTCAATAGCGCTATCGATGCGGGTTGGGTGGCAGTTGCTGATCGGATCGACTACACGACTCCTGCAGTCGCTACCGTGATGGACGATGTGCGCCGCTACAACTCAGCAGTTTCGATCGATCCGGTCACAGAATTCGTCACAATCCTCCGCGCCACACTGTCGAGCGATGTTACGGAGCGTTCCCGTTCGGATCTCACCGTCGATCGGTATCGTCACGTTTCGCACTTCATAATGCACCGACTCCACACGATTCTTTTGTATCTCAGGGACGAACCATCGGTATGAAACCGTAC
The DNA here is from genome assembly GCF_003862495.1 of Halocatena pleomorpha. Classification (GTDB taxonomy): domain Archaea; phylum Halobacteriota; class Halobacteria; order Halobacteriales; family Haloarculaceae; genus Halocatena; species Halocatena pleomorpha. The sequence continues at coordinate 15,574 of NZ_RRCH01000031.1, forward strand.
GAGCGAAAGCAACTCAAAGAACGGATCGAGCGCGAGAGCGCAACGGTCGGCGCGTCGATTCCGGAGACGATCGACGTGCAAGGCGAAGAGATCGCACTGCAGGAGTTCATCTTCGAAACCAAGCGACGGAACACCATCCCACCAGATGACCGAGAGCGAGTCGATCAGTTGAAGAAGAACCTCCGGCGCGAACGCCGTCAACGCGTCCAGCGCGTCGAAGACGGCGACATCGACTACGAAACCGGCGAGCGGTTGGTCGAGAGCATCATCGGTATCGACCGGGCGTTGTCGGCGCTCGAAGGCCTCGAACCGGTCGATATCGAACAGGAAATCGCAACGAAAGAGGCTGCCGACAGAAAGCGATGGTCGAACTTCCTGAAACGAGCGCTTGGAAAGGAGGACAGCGGTGCACGGGGGCGACGATGACGATCCGCAACGAGGAACTCGCAGCGCAGTTCGATGAACTCGCTGATCTCCTTGAAGCCCAAGACGTGGAGTACAAACCGATCGCCTACCGTCGTGCAGCGGATAACATCCGAGAGTACCCCGAGAACGTCGCCACACTCGCCACACAAGAGGGCACAAACGCTGTTGAACGGATCGATCGCGTCGGCAAAGCCATCGCTTCGAAGGTCGTAGAATACGCCGAGACCGGTGAAATAGACGAATTGGCGGAGAAACGAGCAGAGCTGCCGGTGGACATGGCGGCGTTGACGAGCGTCGAAGGTGTCGGCCCAAAAACCGTTGGCCGCCTGTACGAGGCGCTTGACGTGCGCACGCTCGATGATCTCGAAACGGCAGCGAAAAACGAGAAAATCCAAACGGTGTCGGGATTCGGTCCCAAAACTGAGTCGAACATCCTCGACAACATCGACTTTGCCCGCCAGTCTCAGGACCGCCAGCTCCTCAGCGACGCCGCGCCGATCGGGGCGGCGATCGTCGATTATCTCACACAGACGGTCGCAGTCCAACGCTGTGAAGTGGCGGGATCGTTGCGGCGGTGGCGGCCCACGATCGGTGATGTTGATACGCTCGTTGCGAGCACAGATCCCCAAGCAGTGGTCGACGCATTCACCGACTGGCCCGACACGGGACGGGTGATCGAGGCTGGGACAGGCAAAGCCAGCGTCAGAACCAACGATGTCCGCGTCGATCTCCGCGTCGTCGATCCGTCGGAGTTCGGGGCTGCCCTTCAGTATTTCACCGGGAGCAAGGACCACAACGTCGAGCTTCGCAACCGCGCGATCGAGCGCGACTTGAAGGTGAACGAGTACGGCGTCTTTGACATCTCCGAGACGGACGATCCGGACGCCGGTCAACGCGTCGGTGACCGGATCGGCGGCGCGACCGAAACGGACGTGTACGACGCACTCGATCTCCCGCCGATCCCCCCAGAACTGCGGGAAGGGCGCGGAGAGATTGACGCGGCGGCAGCAAACGAACTGCCGGATCTCGTGACACTCGATGCGATCCGTGGCGATCTCCACCTCCACACCGACTGGTCCGATGGACGAAACAGCATCGAGGAGATGGTCGAGGCGGCAACTAACCGAGGATACGAATACGTCTGTATTACTGATCACGCCAAGGGACCCGGAATGGTCGGTGGCGTCGGACTCACGGACGATCAACTCGAAACACAACTCTCGGAACTCCGTGCGGTCGGAGACGACGCAGAGATCGACGTGTTCGCTGGCGTCGAAGCAAACATCGGTCCAGACGGTCGTCTTTCTGTGGCTGACGCGGTGCTCGAACAACTCGACTGTGTCGTTGCCTCACCCCACGCCGCACTCGATGGCGACGGTACCGATCGGCTCATCGCGGCCGCCGAACACCCTGCGGTCGACATCGTCGGTCATCCAACCGGTCGCCAACTCAATCAGAGATCCGGACTCGACATCGACGTGCCAGCACTGGCTGACGCGGCCGCGAAAGCCGGAACGGCAGTAGAAATCAACGCAAACCCCCGTCGGCTCGATCTCCACGGGAGTGCGGTGCAAGCCGCGCTCGAACAGGGTGCGACAATCACGATCGATACCGACGCTCACGGACCGGAAAGCTACGACTACCTCCGGTATGGGGTTCATACCGCCCGGCGCGGGTGGGCCGAACCGAGTGATGTGCTCACCACCTGGCCCACGGCGGATGTTCGAGCGTTTCTCGACGCATGAATCAACGACGGCTTCTCCTCGATGTGATGTGTGGCGGACTGCGGAGCTACCTCCGGATGTGTGGCTACGACACCGTGTACGCGCTCGACCGAGGGATCGAAGCCGACGACCGACTGCTCGCTGTCGTCCAAACGGAAGACCGCACACTCATCACCCGCGATCGGCAGCTTGCGACGCGAGCCAACACCGCAATCCTCCTCACGAGTACGAACACGAAAGAACAACTCCGAACGTTGCAAAGCGCCGGAATCGGACTCACACTCACCGAGCCGACGCGCTGTAGCCGGTGTAACGGCCGTCTTGAACCTGCGTCTGGCCCACGGCCGGACGATGTCCCGACCGATCGACGCGTCTGGCGGTGTGAAAACTGCGGACAGTGGTTTTGGAAAGGAAGTCATTGGGACCACGTTCAGACGACGCTCCGATCCGTGTGACGCAACGGATATATTTCAACATATCTGCTATGATCAAAATGTATTATTTTATACTTCTATCATCGAATATTGGAGTTACACCGGATAAGAGCAGCCGATAGTCTCGAACCACCAATGAATACGTCGGCTATGATATGTCTATCTAATACGATAGGTCTGGATCAAATGGATACTTGACTGTAGATAAGGTATATACTCACTCACCTATCAGTCTCGATTGATGCCCATTCGAAGGATCTCCCTCAGAGGATTTTTGTTCGGGAGGTCGTGGGACCGCTCTCGGCGTATACTTCTGACAGGGATCGTCGTCTCGATCGTTCTCGGGGTGATCGGAACAGTGGTCCCATTAGGGGTTCTCGTCTTTGTCCGGTCGGATATCGCTGGTTGGGTTGCGATCCTCGTCCTCCTTGGAACGGCAGGTGGGCTTGCGTACACCAACGCTGGCTACGTAGTGGTGGTAGTGATTCAACTCCTCTTGTTGGTCGGACTGTTTACCAGCGGTGGAGTCGCAACGTTTCCCGGTACGGATACTGTCGAATATCTCCAACTTTTGATCTGGTTTTCGGTCGTGTTTGCTCTCGTTTCCGGTTCTATCGGATACATGATCGGTTGGCTCCTGCGGACCGTTCGGTAGACCGGTCTCACACTCCGAGAGCTTCTATGAGATTATCATACCATATGCTGATCATTACATTATTATCTTGAAATATATCACCAGAATCGACACAGCTGAGAATATGTGATATTGTATATGTGTATTAGTCGTCCTCCATCTCTACTATATTACTGTATGACCGGTACGCCGTCCCGGACATAGGAGTGAAATTAACCACGTACTGTTATATCGCACCCCGAACGTATAATGAAGCTTCAACAATCTATTTTACGAATGTGAAGGTATACTGATTTGGATGATGTTAGATGACAACGATCGTCCATCGACCGATAAGATCCATACTGAGACTCGTCCAGGAATGAGTCGTCGTCGTTTATTATCTTCTCTTCTTGGGCTCGGATTCACACAGATGTCTGCCAAATACATCACACGGGAGGACATTGATGGGGCGGCCTCGGACGAGGTACCGATCGTAATCGGGATGCACAGTGATGATCCGATGGGCGAACAAACAGCGTATAAACGGTACGTACCCGCCGATTGGTACAACGATTACCGTCACGCAACGCGGATGAAACACCGAATAGAGCGATCACTCGGAACGCTGCCGGGGGTCGTCAGCATCGGTGTCAGTCCAGGAGAAGTGGGTGGAGACAACTCTCGGCTGGTCGTTCGATTACAGGACGGCGATGTCCGGACCACCATGGGAGAGGTTCCAACCCATGTCGAGGGCGTCGAAATCGATGTTGAGTCGGTTTCGGGGTTTGAACCGATCGGCTGTACCGACACCCTTCAAAACTGGAGTTCGTCCACCGCAACGATTCGGGGTGGGTATGAGGTACGGGGAAACTCCAACGCGCCGATCGGTTCCGTTGGTGCTCCTGCGTTCAAAGACGGCAATCGATATCTCGCTACGTGCCAGCACATCTTTTCGGGTAGCGACGCGACAGGGGAAACACTCAAACATCCCAACGGAACGTCCCTCGGTACGGTGAGACATACCAAATGCAACGAGGACTACGCCATGGTCGAACTCAACCGTGGATACCGAATCAAACGCGCCATTCGGTATTCGGGGTACAACGGCATCAGTGGGCATTTCTCGTACGACGGATTGGGCTACCTCAAGAGTCGCGGAGTGAATACACAAAAAGTGGGCAGAACGACGTGCCGAACCAGTTTTGCCAAGATACAAACCACCGCTGAAACGATCTACACCGCCCCCGGGTGTCTTCCGAAACCGTATTCGGTGTTTCACGAGGATAATAGCTCAGGGAACGACCTGAAACGGGGCGATAGCGGTTCGATTAGTTTTTATGAATCACCAAACAATTCGAACAGATGTTGGTTGGTTAGCTTCATAAATTATGAAGATGGGAAAACGAACGACGTGTTCGGGATCGGCATCTACCGACTCGCAGACTTCGGATACAATTTTTGATCGCCGTTCGGTCAGCCCCATTCGATCCCCAGCATTCCGCTGATGAGGAATTCGAGCGCGTTAACGAGGTAATGGGCGATAATAACGACGAGAAGGCTGTTCGTGAGAACGAAGACGACGGCCAACGCGAAGCCAAGGACACCGGTAACGAGGACACCGATGCGACCCTGTGCGCCGTGTCCGACCGCAAACGCGATTGAGGACCCGCCAGCGAGGAGCCACGGCGAAATTGAAAACCCCGTACTGAGAGCGCCGATCAGCGCACCCCGGAACAGTAGTTCTTCGAAGCCGGCGATGATGGGAAGAACACCACCTAACAGGATGACCCAGCCCGTCGTTGTTTCCGGGGTGAGATGCTCCCGGAGGCGCTGGTCGTAGTCGTGACCGAGCGCCGTTGCGACCACAGCACCGAGTGCGTTGATGGCGTACAGACCGATCCCCGTGGCGATCCCGACGCCCACTGCGACGCCACCGACGCTCCCAGGGTCGGCGGTGTCAATACCGATGGCCGCCATCGGAACCGCCGTGAACCCCACCGCAGCGAAAAGTAGCACGCCGAACAACCCTTGTGACAGTCCGACGTTGAGCAACACAGTCACGGGGGAGAGCCGTTCCGTTGAGGACGGCACCCGCTCTGGCGTCGAATTGGTGTTCGGGATCTGCTCTGAGGATAGATCGTCGGAAAATCCACTGACGGTATCCTGTGAAAGACGAGCAAGCGCTAGCAACAGTCCGAGGACGACGCCAGTAACACCGGCAAACGCCGTCCAGTCGGTCACGTTACTGTGGGCTTGGGCTACTCGGTCCGGCCGTCGATCCGGAGTCGAGCGCCTGTCCAGTAATACTCTTGAGACGGTCGACGAGCGAATCTTTCTCCGGTTCTCCGACGAGTGCGATGTCGAGGACTTCGCTGATGTGAGAGACGGGAACGATATCGACCATCTCTTCGTACTCGTCTTCGATCATCACGTCCTGTTCGTTGGCGGCAGGAATGATCACCGTATCGAGCCCGGATTTGGCCGCGGCTTCGATCTTGTGGGTAACGCCGCCGACGGGGAGCACGTCACCGCGAACCGATAGCGATCCGGTCATCGCAACGCTCTGATCGACGGGGATGTCTTCGAGCGCGCTGATGACGGCCGCCGCCATGGTAACGCTCGCTGAATCGCCTTCGACGCCCTCGTAGGACTGGACGTACTGGATGTGGATGTCCTTCTGGGTGATGTCCTCGTCTGAGAACTTCTTGATGATGGCTGAGACGTTTTGGACAGCCTCCTGAGCGATGTCTTGGAGGTTACCCGTGGCGATCACCTCACCGGGACCCTGAGACGGCGCGATTTCGGCCATCACAGGCATTACGATGCCCGAATCCTCGCCCATCACCGCAAGCCCGTTGACACGGCCACCGACATCGCCGTGGGCAACGGTCATGTCGTAATCCTTGCGCTTCTCGATGTAGTCATCTGCGAGCTGTTGCTCGATCGAGCGCGAGCGTCCTTTCGCTTCGAGGACGTGGTCCCGCTTCGTTAGATCTGCGTCGGAAGCGCGGGCGATGTCACCGGCGACCCGGATGAGTCCGCCCAGCGTCCGGAGTTCGAGCGTCAGGTGGCCTTTCCGGCCAGCCCGGCGCTGTGCTTCGAGGATGACTTCTTCAGCGGCTTCGCGGGTGAAGTGGGGCAATCGGCCGTCCTTTTGGACTTCTTGGGCGATAAAGCGGACGTACTTGCGGCGCATCTCGGGGGTGTCCTCGATGGTGTCGTCCATGTACACCTCGTACCCATACCCTTTGATCCGGTTTCTGAGTGCGGGGTGCATGTTCTCCATCGCGTCGAGGTTGCCGGCAGCGACCATGATGAAGTCCGTGGGGACGGGTTCGGTCTGCACCATCGCGCCCGAGGAGCGGTCGGATTGGCCCGTGATCGAGAACTCGCCCTCCTGAATCGCGGTCATCAGCTTCTGCTGGGACCGGATGTCGAGGGTGTTGATCTCGTCGACGAACAGCACGCCCTTGTTGGATTTGTGGATCGCACCGGGTTCGACGCGGTCGTGGCTCGGCGTCTCCATGCCACCGGACTGGAACGGATCGTGACGAACGTCACCGAGCAGCGCCCCGGCGTGGGCACCCGTCGCGTCCTCAAACGGAGCAGTCTGCTTGTCGGCATTGTTCACGAGCAGATTGGGGATCATCGCGTCGCTTCCCCGATTGCTGTACCGGAAGATGAAATAGATGACCCCAGCAGCAAGAATGCCGAGCAGGAACATGCCCCGGATGAGCGCGTAGCCGAAAATGACCACGATGAGAATCCACATGAGGAACGACCGCATCTGGTTGTGCTTTCTGGCCTCCTCTTTGTGGGCGTCAATGATCTGTTCGCCCTTGCCTGCCGGTACCGTCCGGATTTTCGGTTCGTTCCCGTCGTCGGGGTTGTGATACACCAGAATGTCCTGAAGCTCTTCTCGTGGAAGGAGCTGGCTCATCGCCTTGGCCAACATCGACTTGCCCGTCCCGGGTGACCCGATCATCATCACGTGACGGCGCTGCTTAGCCGCCTTCAAGACGATGTCGCGGGCGCGATCCTGCCCGATCACCTGGTCGACAAGCCGGTCGGGCACCTCAATGCCGGCGGTCGTGTCGATCGTCAGTCCGCCGAGGAGATCACCCGTCGCTTCGTCGTTGATTTTGTCGTCATCGATCTGCTCCTCTCCGAGTTCTGTAACGGTCTCGGTGGAGCGTTCTCCCGACGTGGACAGCGAATCGTCTGCCCCCTCCTGTCCCGGGAGAGCCTCGTCTGGGTTGTTGTCGCTCATAGAACCGTGCTCTCACCGTATACGATGAGATGTTTACTGATATACTTTCTCCCCTAGATACCGAAACCAGTGCCTGAAACCGCAAGCAAGGAGCTAACATGACAGTAGATAGACCACAATCTGTAGACCACTGGCCTTATTACAAAACCGGTAAAGATCTATGTATGCGTGGGTTCTTCATTGGGCGGTTTCAGCCCTTCCACGAGGGACACCAGACGATGGTCGAGCAGATCGCCCAGGAGGTGGACGAACTCGTGCTTGGCATCGGGAGCGCGGATCAATCACACACGATGAACGACCCGTTCACACCCGGTGAGCGCATCATGATGATCACCAAGACGCTCGAATCGCTCGATCTCACTACCTACGCTGTCCCGATCGAGGATTTGAACCGCAACGCCGTGTGGGTTAGTCACGTGCAGAGCATGTCTCCGCATTTCGATGTGGCGTATTCGAACAATCCGCTTGTCGTCCGACTGTTCGAAGAGGCTGGTGTGGAGGTCCAATCAACGCCGATGATCAGGCGCGAGGAATTCGAAGGCTCTCAAGTCCGGGGTCGAATGCGCCGTGGTGAGGAGTGGAAACACCTCGTTCCTGATCCAGCGGTCGAAATCATCGAGGAGATCGACGGCGTCAGCCGGATCCAACAGATCAGCGACTCCGACGCAAACGGAGCCTGATCTCGTTTTAACGGACTTTCAACGGACGTTCGAGCGGGCGACACTTATCGTCGGACGGTCAACGTGACGTATGATCACGCTCGCGTCGGATTTCGGCGTTCCGTACCCTGCTGCGATGCGGGGCGTCATCGCCAGCGACTGTGATGCTCGGATGATCGACATCACCCACCAATTTCCCAGACAAGACGTACGAACAGCGGCGTTTTGGCTCCGGGAGGTGCTTCCGTACTATCCGCCGGCCGTCCACTGCGCGGTCGTCGATCCGGGCGTCGGCACCGACCGTTCGGCGCTCGTCGTCCGCGCGGGCGAGCACGCGCTCGTCGGTCCGGACAACGGTCTGTTGCTGCCGGCCGCCCGTCAGCTAGCCGACACCGTGGAGGTGTTCGAATGGGCCTACGACGATCCCGGTAGCGCGACGTTTCACGGACGGGACGTGTTCGCACCAGCAGCGGCAACGGTTCACGACAGCGGCGTCGCTGCGATCGACGCACTCGATCGCGCGACACGAGCAGAGGAACACGTCGATCGTTCGTTTCCTGAACCGACGATCGAGGAGTCGAACGCGCGCGCAGTCGGGGAGGTACTCGTCGTGGATGGCTTTGGCAACGCGATCACGAACGTTCCCGGTACCGTCTGTGAGTCGGCAATGGGCGGCGTGATCCGCGTGAACGACGAGCGTGTGCCCGTCGAACGATCGTACGCCACGCGCGATCCGGGCGACCGGCTGGTCACCGTCGGGAGCCACGGCAACCTCGAACTCGCAGTGAATCAGGGGCGAGGCGAGAACGCCTTCGGCGTCACCACCGGCACGACCATCAAATTCGAATGGGAAATCGATGAGAAAGCGTAGAAAAACCGCGTAGCGTCGTTAGCTCGCAGAGATCACGTCGTCGATACGAGTGATCATCGTCGCGGCTTCAGTGGCGCTCTCGACGGCTTCGCGTTTGACCGCGGCTGGGTCGAGGATGCCGGCTTCGAGGGGATCTGCGACGCGGCCAGTCTGGCCTTCAGCGATGATGCCGGCAGTGCCCTCGCTGTCGTAGGTCGACCGGAGTTCGACCAGCGCGTCGATCGGATCCATTCCGGCGTTGGTCGCGAGCGTGCGCGGGAGCACATCAAGCGCGTCAGCGAACGCCTCGACAGCCAACTGTTTGCGGCCCGTGATCGAAGCTGCCTCTTCGCGGATGCCGTCCGCGATAGCGATCTCAGTCGCGCCCGCACCGGGAACGACACCGCCCTGTTCGATCGCGGCAGTGACGACATCGAGCCCATCGGAGAGCGCGCGTTCGAGCTCGTCAGCGACGTGCTCGGTGCCACCACGGACGAAGACGGTAACTGATTCCGCCTTGCTGCCGCCCTCGATGAACGCGAGTTCCTCGTCTCCGAACTTTTCGACGCGAACGAGTTCGGCGTGGCCGAAGTCGTCGGCTTCAAGATCGTCGACCGTTCCGACGAATCGGGCAGCCGTCGCTTGAGAGATCGCTTCGGCCTCGTCGTCGTCGACGCTATCGAACGCGAGCACGCCTTCGTTTGCGAGCGCGGAGGCGACGCGATCATCGACATCGCCAGTGACGAACGCCACATCGATGCCGCTGTCGACGAGCGAGTCGGCGTACGTTTGGAGTTCGCTCTCTTCAGCGTCAAGAGCGGCGTTGAGTTGATCGACGCTGGTGACGTTGTACTCGGCGTCGATGTTGCTCTCGCTCACTTCGAGGTCGAGATCGAGCACCGCGATGTCGGCCGACTCGACGCGACGGGGCATGTTCTCGTGAAGCGGTTCCTCCTCGGAGATGATCCCTTCGACGAGTTCCGTCGCTGAGGAAGAAGCCCCGGTCTGGGTTCGAACCCGAACGCTGTCCCGATCGACGTTATCGGATTCGACGCGGCGGATGGCTTCGACGACGGTTTCTGCGAGCGGGCGAGCACCGATGTCACCGGTCCCTTTGCCGGTCATGCTCGTCACGGCAACATTCTCAAGAAGGTCGTCGTCAACGGATCCTTCAACCACTCGCTCGTCGATCGTCTCCTGAGCGATGCGTGCGGCCTCGTGGTACCCCTCGACGATCGAGGTGGGGTGCACGTCGTCATCGAGAAGGTCCTCCGCCCGAGAGAGCAACTCTCCGGCGAGTACAGCGGCAGTTGTCGTTCCGTCGCCGACTTCCTCTTCCTGTGTGGTCGAGACCTCGACGATCATCTGCGCAGCAGGGTGCTCGATGTCCATCTCCTCCAAGATGGTCGCGCCGTCGTTCGTGATGACGACATCGCCCGAGTCGGAGACGAGCATCTTGTCCATCCCACGCGGTCCGAGCGTCGACTGAACCGAGTTACTCACTGCCTTGCCAGCAGTGATGTTCGAGGACTGTGCGTCCTCTCCTTGGGTGCGTTCGGTGTCCTCTGCCAGTATGAACATCGGTTGGCCTCGTTGGGCGGGTTGTGACATAATCATAGAGACATGGATTGCGATTCTATATAATTGTTTCTGTCTCGGTCGACGGAATCGGGTAACGAAACGTCGTGACGAATGTTATCACTGGTAGTGATGTCGTTTTATTCGACGTGTAGATCGCCTGCCACAGCGTGGTGGACTACTCCCGTCGGTCGTACACGGCGACGGCGCGGTCAGCACGCGTCGAGACGCCGTTCGGATTGCGTTGTGACGAGCGATCACGAAACCGAGCGACGAGACCGTCTTTTAACCCGCAAGCCGCGCCGGTTACGATGTTCCGGCCGTTCGTGAGCCAGTCAGATGGGCGTGTGTCACCGCGCGCGATGGAGGTGAGCGCGGTTTTGATATCAGCAGTCGCGTGGCGTATAACGCGCCAGAGCGACCGGAGTCCGTAGTTTTTCACCAACCGATAGGTAAGCGATCGATACCGCCAGTCCCACTCCCGTGTGCCCACACCAGTGGCGTGACAACGGGGACGGAATCCGGGGGTGTCTGCCGTGTGATTCTCCGTGGTGTGTCGCGGATGAGCGATTTGTCGAACGCTGAAAGCCGGGTCCCACACCACGTCGTAGCCGAGGCGTGCAAGGCGATGAGCACAGTCCCGAGCGCTTCCGACGGAGAGCGACTCGTCAAAGCCATCGATGGCTTCGAGCGCGTCCCGGCGAAACGCGACGTTTCCACCGTCGAAGTACGTCACTCGCGCTCCGTCGATCGTCCGGTGATCGACGGTGTCCGAACGCATCCCACCCCGACGAGCCCGATGAACCGGTCCCGTGATGACGGCGGGCAACGGTGGCCCGTGACCACTGGCGCGGTGGGCTGTAGCGACGCGATTGAACGCGGTTCGGATCGCGTCGATCCAGTGTTCCTCGATAATCAACCAGTAGTCGAGAAAAGCGATGACAGTGCCACTAGCGCGGTCGATGCCCGCGTTTCTTGCTACATTGATGTTCCGCTCACCGATCTCTACAAGCACGTCAACATCATCACGACGACGGACCATCCCGGTCGTCCCGTCCACGCTTGGTCCGTTGGCGACAATGATCTCGGCCGACGACACGTGTTCCGAAAGCGCATCGAGACATCGCACGAGGTGTTCGCGGCCGTTGAGTGTAGGCACGACCACCGAAAGTTCCATATCGAGGGCTACTAACCGCCGGGCGATAAAACGATTGGGTGAACGCGCACGGATCGAGTCCGGATAGCGGACGACAGGATGAGGCGGGACGTAGACACTGACTACGGAACGATCAAGAGATCCACAGAACGTTATCCGACCGTGGTGTTCCAGTACGACACCGACGCGAGGAGTTCCCCGACCGACGTTTCCCCGATGGTCGTGTCGGCCTCCCGGAAGCTCGACGCGATCTCGTCTGGGATCTGGCGATAAAAGCCGTACGGGAGGATGAAATCGTGTGCCTCATCGATGAGTGTGAGATCCGCGCCCCTGAGAAGACGATCGACTTCGGATTCTGAATAGAGCCGCGACCCCATCGGAAGCAACCAGTTGTAAACTGTGCGCGTGCTGTAGCGGTTGAAGGTGTCGAAAAAGACCTGATCGCGGGAAACGCGACTCATCTCTCGCAGGAACGATGCCGGTGTCTCCGCGAGATGGAAAAATCGGATCGCAAACACCGCATCGAAATGGTTGTCGGGAAACGGGAGTCGAGCGGCGTCGCCCCGAAGGAACTCGATGGCGTCCCCGACACCGTTGTTTCTGACTTTCTCCCGACCTTGTTGGAGCATGGCCTCGGAGATGTCGAGTCCCGTGACTTCTCCGCCGTGACCCGCGAGCATCGTTGTGAATCGACCGGTTCCACAAGCGATTTCGAGAATCCGCTTGTCCTCGACGGGTGATACGGCGTCGAGAACGGCCTGTTTCTCTCGCTTGTCGATAAGGCGTCCACCGCGGGAAAACCGCTTTGTGTCGTAATCCTCGGCGATATCTTTCGCCTGATACCACTCCTGGCCCTTCACACTACCCCCAACAATTCATTCTGGAAATAAAACGATACTGGATTAGCGCGCATAGTGTCAGCACACCACGTTTATGGCTGCTCTCACAGGACACGAACGACCGCGGTGTTCTATGAGAGGGTGTGTCGGCAGGTGGACAACCGTTTTCTCGTCAAAAATAATATAAGACTGCTCGAAGGACAGCATCAGGCGACTACGAGATCGGTCGTAAAAAAGACACTGGGGACAGAAAATGGCGTGTGAGGCGGTCAGTGACGGATTGTCACGTGCGAAGCGGTGTCAAATCTCGGTCTACTTGCTCGTGTAGGTTGCGGCAATACCTGTCTGAAATCTATGTATAAGGGTGACAATCACACATTGGAGTATTCGTATTGTTTTGTGGGGGTTATAGCGAAGATTTACAATCTCGTTCCTCCGAGAGCCGGATATGAGTACGAATGCGGAGAATCAACCAGCGGAAACCTTTCTCACTGATCCGGACTTTCGGGACCGGTTGCGTGATCTCCCGCCAAGCGCAAAACTCGTTGCGAAAGTGCTAGACGACGAATCGCCGCTCTCCCAAGGACAGCTCGCCAAAGAGTCGTTGCTTCCGGATCGAACTGTCCGATACGCGCTGAACCGACTGGAGGAGGCCGATCTCGTGGAGTCCCGATACAGCTTCCACGACGCGCGAAAGCAAGTGTACTTCCTTATTGACTGACGGACTCGTTCTCGTAGGGTGTTGACCAACTGATACAGATCCTCTGAGGATTACCCATATCTATCCCCTGTAGTTGTCGTTTCAACATCTGTAGACGGTTGGCGTCCGTGAACCCTTTCTCAGTAGTGGCGTAGAGAGCAGTATGGACGTTTTTCGCGTGCCGGTGTCGAACACGGTGGTCGAGACGCCGGGAGAATCGACGAACGCCTACATAGTGGGTACAGACAGTGCGTTGCTGGTAGATCCGGGAGGGGAAAGCGATGAACTCGACGCGGCCATTGCCGACCGTGCCGTCGATCACATCGCAGTCACCCACCACCATCCAGACCACGTCGCTGGTATCAGCCGGTACGCCGCGGAAACCGGAGCGACAGTGTGGGCACGCCGAGGACGGGAGCAGTCGTTTCGGGCTGCGACGGGGGTCGTCCCTGATCGGACGCTTCGCTGCGGTACGGCCATCGAAACCGACGCTGGCCACGTTCGAGTGCTCGAAACCCCCGGTCATGCTCCCGAACACGTCTCATTTGCGGCAGGTGACAGCCACCTCGTCGGTGATCTGGCGGTGGCGTCGGGCAGTGTCGTCGTCGGTGCACCCGAGGGGGACATGCGAGCCTATCTGGGATCGTTGCGACGCGTCTACGTCCGTGCTCCCGCAACGTTGTATCCCGGCCACGGCTCCGTGATCGACGCGCCACAGGCGACCGTCCGACGGCTCATCGACCACCGGCGTGAGCGCGAGCACAGCGTTCTCAGTGCTGTCGAAGCCGGCGCGGCGTCACTCCCAGAGATCACTGACGCCGCGTACGAGAAAGACGTGTCTGATGTCCGTCGGCTGGCGGAGGCGACAGTCAAAGCGCATCTCGAAAAGCTCGCTGTCGAAAAGCAGGTCGTCTGGGATGGCACACACGCATCGGTCCCGGAGTGAGACCGCCGAAGAACGATCTTTTTTCCATGGCGAAACAACGGGTGGTATGGACGATTCGGGACCGACAAACGCCGACAGTCCGCCCGATCTCGAACGCGAACTTGCGCGTGCACGCACGCTCGACACGGAGGCTGTGGCCGACGCCATCGAATCTATCGGTTTTTCGTGTACGCGGTGTGGGGCGTGTTGCACCGCCCACGGAGTGGGTGAGGACCGCGAGGACCACACCGCCACTGTCTTCCCCGATGAAGTCCGGGAGCTACAGGACACGACCGGCGGTGAATGGCGCGATGTCGCTCGCCCGATCCCGTACGGTCTGACGGACGGTTCCGACGGACTGGAAGGCGAGACGTTCGAGTGGGCGCTCCAAACCGACGGCTGTGGTGACTGTGCGTTTTATGCCGAAGACGAGAACGGCACCGGTGCGTGTACTGTCCACGCTGACCGGCCGCTTATCTGCCAGACGTATCCGTTCAGCCTCGCACTCGGCGGAACGAGCCGACCGATGGGTGACCCCGTCGAACAGGAAGGACTCGTTCGCGCCCACGACTGTGAGGGTCTCGGACGGGAGATCAGCCGTACGGACGCCGAGGCGCTCGCTGTCACGTTAAAACAGCGCGCTATCCGGGAGATTGAAGAAACCATCGCTGTCAGTGAGTCCTACGAACCCACAGCCCCTGACCGGGGTGAGATCGTCGTTCACGATTCGGAGGGTGCCAAACACCCAGACGGAACACCGTTGTGACGCTCAGTCACTGGTTCACTTCGCTATCCCCCGACTGCGATACGAGACAGGACCTAACACGAGATACGCGAACGCGGCGAGAAGCAACACGCGAGCGAACCACGGCCGAAGTCCTGCCGGCGCGATGACGACGGTCGCCTGAACGGTTCCGGCGCTGAGCGCATCGCGCGCACGCAATCCCGGGTACGGTGTTCGCACCAGCATCAGATACGACAATACACCCATCATCGCCAGCAACAGGACGGTGCTGTCAAAACCGGCGAGATACGCGACGGCGAGAATCGTCGCCGCGAGCGTGTTCGGAACGCCGCCTCGGAACGAATCGGCGGTGTCTGCGACCGTATACACCGCCGTTCGAAGGATCGACGACACCACGAACGCTGTCGTGATGACGGCCACACCCACAAACCGGAGCGTTAACACCGGACCTGCCCCGGTTCCGTTCCATTCCATCCACGCGACGCCGAAGACGAACACCGCCGGTGCGACGCCAAAGGAAACGACATCCGCGATCGAATCCATCAACGCGCCCACTGCCGACCCGGATCCACGACGGGCGAGCACACCGTCCAATCCATCAGCGATGGCCCCGAGAAGGATCAGTCGAGCCGTCAGTCCCACTCCGACGGAGTACCCGAACACCGACGTGAGAGACGATCCCCCGGCCACGATCGACAGTGGAACCGTGAGGATCGCCCAAAACCCGGATACGACGTTCAGCACCGTCACTCTATCAGCGGCTCCCAACTGACAGAGCGGATGGAGTCGCACACTATCGATGGCTGCTACCGCATAATATACTTTCCGCAATCATACATAGAAATAATACAATGATGATACTATTTTGTTGTGATATTATGTATCGATTCGTTTTCGTAGCGAGAGATGTCGTTCTGAGGCGATACCTTCTTTACTCAGTGCCCGTGACATCGCGTTCAGAGGTTTATCATGGAAATCTCAGAAAAGCTCCTGTGTCTGTTTAGTGCCGAGGTGTCTACCAACGGCGAAACGTACACCGTCGAGATTCCTCGGCGCGAGATCGAAACTGGTTCGGTCGAGCCGGGGGAGACCTACCGTGTTGCGCTTATTTCGGCGGATGAGGACCGACCATCATCGACAGCCACGTCTCCAGTGTCGGACCAACCGCAGCCGCCAGTCGAGACCGGTGAGATCCGGTACGTCGAAATCGAAGATCTGGGCAAACAGGGCGACGGTATCGCGCGCGTCGAGCGGGGATACGTAATCATCGTTCCCGACTCGGAAGTCGGTGAACGGGTAAAAGTGGAGATTACAGAAGTCAAACCGAACTTCGCTGTCGGAGAGATAATCAAGTGATCGGTGGTACGCTGTCGGTCCTCACGCATAGGGGTCCGAGCTGCTGGTCAGTCTGTGGTTTCCCATTTCGACCGCCCCGTGTTTCGAAAACGAATCTCAGGGGGGCTGTTTCCCGGCCGTACCAGGCCCCCAGGCATAGCCGTCATTAGCAAGGCGTTGTTCGAAGGAAACCGCCATACGGAACGGTGTTACCCCACTGTACCAAACTCACTATATGTCGGTCTCTCTTGGGTCAATGCATGAGTGCCAGCACTCCATCAGCAGTAGACCTGACGGAGAAACAACAACGAATTTTGCACTATCTCCGAGAGAACGCAGCGACGAAAACGTATTTCAAATCCCGGCTCATCGGTAATGCGCTTGGTTTGAGTGCCAAGGAAGTCGGAGCAAACATGCAATCGGTTCAAGAGGCAACGCTCGATCTCACGATCGAAAAATGGGGCTATTCGTCGGGAACAACGTGGAAAGTAACGATGTCAACGACCCACCCTACGGCCGCTCAGGGCTGAGTGACGACTGTTATGAGGAATCCGGCGGATCGTACTGGATCAGCGAGTCTGCATCCACAGCGAGAGCGATCGCGTCCTCACCGAATGAATCGGCGTACTGAACAAGGAGCGTGAGCATGGTTTCGGGGCGTTCGACGGTGTAGCCGTTCTTACGCGACAGCAAGGCGGCGGATTCGAGTTCTTTGGCGTACTTGCTCACCGTCGGCCGCGAGACATCAAGTGTGTGTGCGATGTCGCTCGCGGTTGCGTCGGGATCACGAAGGAGGACAATGAGCATCCCGCGGGCTGTCTCTCGCCGGAGATACCCTAATGCGACTTTTTCGTACTCACTGAACCGATCGGCCTCGACGTACCGACGATACTCCCCATCCCTGAAGCTCTCGATGGCGTGTGAATCGACGAGGCGTCGAAGGTGGTGTTGGGTCTCACCAGTGCCCAGCGAGAGATCGTCACGGATCTTCGAAAAGTGTGCACCGGGCGTAGTCGAGAGATAACCGACGATGGCGTCGTGAGCATCGCTCGACGAACTGGTGTCGACGAGCCGCGAGAGTGGACCAGCAGCCCCCAACGCCGCAAACCGCCGGAGGGTCGCCCGTTTCTCCGTATCGACCGACTCACTCGACTCATCAACCATTACGTACCTATTGAAGTCGCTATGTAAAATAACTTGTCGGTTCGTGGTGGTCAACAAAGGGGTTGACCAAGCGATCGTTTACGCTCGGGCGTCAGCTCTTTTCAGACTCCAATTCAACCTCAGCGTCGGAGTCCATCCCCTCGATCACTTCGTTGGAATCCTTGATGTCAGGCGTGTCCTCGCCTTCCCTGATAGCCTCCGCTTCTTCATCGATGTCGTCGAGGTCCATCTCGGCAGTCTCGTCGAGTTGTCCGATGATCTCCTCGATGTCGTCGAGACCGAGTAGCTCGCGGGTTTCGGTATCGAAGTCGAGGCTGTCGAGTTCGGTGGCGTCCTCAGCCACATCGCTGCCCGAAAGGTGCTTGCCGTATCGACCGACTAGTGAAGTCAGCTCTTGGGGCAGGAGGTAGGTGGTAGATTCGCTTTGACCGATCTCCGCGAGCGTCTGCATGCCTTTGTCGATAACGGCGCGCTCGCCCATCGATTCGGCGGATTTCGCCCGGAGCACCGTCGACAGCGCGTCACCTTGGGCTTCCAAGATCTGGGCTTGCTTTTCACCTTGGGCGTGAATGATGTTCGACTGCTTATCACCTTGCGCGGTCTCGATGGCGCTGCGTCGTTCACCCTGCGCTTCGAGGATCATCGCGCGGCGACGCCGTTCGGCGGAGGTCTGCTGTTCCATGGCCTGTTGGACCTCCGGACTCGGGTTCACTTCACGCACCTCGACGCTATCGACGCTCACGCCCCACTCGTCGGTCGGTTCGTCGAGTTCCTGCCGGATGCGCTTGTTGATTTGATTACGTTTGCTCAGCGTCTCGTCGAGATCCATCTCCCCGATCACCGCACGCAACGTCGTCTGTGCGAGATTCGATACTGCGCGCTTGTAATCATCGACTTCCAGATACGCCCGCTCCGCGTCCATCACCTTGATGAACACGACAGCGTCGGCCGTGACCGGCGAGTTGTCCCGCGTGTACACCTCTTGGCGGGGAACGTCCAACGTCTGGACCCGCATGTCGAACGTGTATGTCTCTGAAACGAAGGGAGGAATGATGTTAAGACCCTGACCCAACAGCTTTCGATACTCACCGAACACCGTCAGCGCACGTTTCTCGTAGGGCTTTACGATCTCGACCGACTGGGCAACGGCAAAGATCAGAATCAACAGCAGCGCTAAAATGACGATCGATACGACGCTTGCCTGTAATGGGAGGGCAAACATGCAAAGAACTTGGGATAGTACCACTAAAAGTGTTTCCGTTATAAGATGAATTATCTATAGAATTTCAACCAGAGAAACAATATCGTCGGGGAACGCTACGGTTCGTTCAGCTTGCAGCGCAATCTATTTCAACACGACAGACAGCTGCTAAAACGAGCCCACTACTAGTGAAGCGAGATCACTACGACGCAGTGTCGGGTTCGCGTTCGTCGTTTCGAGGTTCGGAATCCAGATTGAGTTCCCGATCAATCTCGTCTTCGATGACCGAGAGGGCTTCGACGGTGATGACGTTCCCGCCGCCGGGATCGATGACGATGACTTCCTCTCCGGGGGGGATCTCACCGCCGAGCGTTCTGGCTTGGTAGTTCGGATTAAAGCCGCCGTTGTCGAGTTTCACCACTCCATTCGAGGAAGTGACGTGTTCAGTAACGCGACCAGTTTTTCCTTTGAGCGTATCCGAATCGCTCGTGCGGCCGCTTCCCTTTCCCCCGTAAATATCCAGTTGTTGGTAGAGATACAACGACAGTCCCCCGGAGATGAGGACAGTAAGAACCATCCCGATCAACATCGGGATCATCGCAACGAACCCACTCAGCGCAATCCCGACGATTCCAGCGGCCAAGAGGGCGATACCGACGACGATAAAGTGAGCGCCGGGCGCGAGTGCTTCGGCTATCAGGAGTCCGGCACCGGCGAGCAACAGCAACACCGGCAACGTAAGTGAAACCCCCTCGACAATGGGCTGTAAGACGATCGCCTCCATGCGTGATGTTTGGTCTGTCGATATGTTAACCCTTCGGGAGAACTCAAATGAATCCAGCCAGCATCAACAATAACACAGCCGTCACGAGTGCGCCGAGCGTGACGAACACTGTGCCTTCGATCGACGGCGAGCCGGGCTCGGGGTCTGCAGACCGGAGGGCTTCGATCTCCTCGCCGATCGGATCGGGCGTCCCATTCTCCCCGACCTCATCGACGGCGAATCGATACTCCCGTTCATCATCCATACTAGGGGTACTTTCTGATCTCATAAGTCGGTACCGAACGACCCCTGATCGAAGCCTCACTTGATCGACGTTCCGGGCGGTGTCTCGCCGTGCGTGGTGAGGAGATCCGCCTTCTCACCGGCGGCCAACACCATCCCATTGCTCTCGACACCGAACAGCTCGGCTTTCTCTAGATTGGCAAGCAACACGACGCGGGTTCCAGGGAGACTCTCGGTGTCGTGGAGCTGGCGGAGTCCAGCGACCACCTGCCGCGTCTCGTGACCGATGTCGACCGCAAGCTTCACGAGCTTGTCCGCCCCTTCGATCGGTTCCGCGTCCGTAATGCGACCGACACGGAGATCGAGCGCTTGGAACTCCTCGAAGCTGATCCGGTCGTCGGCAAGCGGTTCGAGCGCTGTGGCATCGGCATCGGAACCGTCGTCTCCGTCAGTGGCGTCGTCTGCCTCCTGCGTTTGTCGGTCTTCGAGCCGTTGGGTGAGCGTTTCGACCTGCTCGTCTTCGATCGACTCGAACAGCTCGGTCGGCTCATCGAACTGGTCTGGCGGTGCTGCAAGCGCCGTGTCGAGCGTGGCGTCGTGAACGCTTCCCGACTGTTCGAGCTGTGACCAGATCCGTGCCGCGGCGTTGGGCGCAGTCGGTTCGAGAAGCACGGCGATCGCTTTGGCGAGCTGGACACAGCCACGAATGACCGTTGCGGCCTGTTCGGGATCCTCATCGGTGAGCTTCCACGGTTCGTTACGCTGGATGTACTCGTTCCCAAAGCGCGCAAGCTCGATCGGGACGGTTCCGATCTCTCGGATCGAGTAGTCGTTAACACCTTCCTCGAACGACGCGAGCGCCGTTTCAATGCGGTCAGCGACCGGCTGCGGGCACGGAACGTCAGGCGTCCCGTCGTAGTTCCGGTGGGCGAACAACAACGACCGGTAGATGAAGTTACCGAGCGTGCCGAGCAGTTCGCTGTTCACGCGCTCTTGGAACCGGTCCCACGAGAAATCGAGATCCTGCTGGAAACCGCTGTGAGTCGTGATGTAATACCGGAGGAGGTCGGGATCGAACCCTTCATCCAGATATTCACGCGCCCACACCGCTCGGTTGCGACTCGTAGAGAAGCCTTCGCCGTTCAGCGTGACGAATCCTGACGCCATCACCGCACGCGGTTCCGTATAGTCGACGGCGTGGAGCATCGCGGGCCAGAAAACAGTGTGGTGCTGGATGATGTCCGGCCCGATGACGTGGACGATTTCACCGTCTTCTTTCCACGCGGACTCCCAGTCATAAACGTCCGCCCCGACGCGGTCGGTGTACTGCTTCGTGGAGGCGATGTACTCGATCGGGGCGTCCACCCACACGTACAACACGAGATCTGTTTCCTCGTCTGGATAGTCGATCCCCCAGTCGAGATCACGGGTGATACACCAGTCTTCGAGTTCCCCCTCGATCCACTCTCTCGGCTGGTTTCGTGCGTTGTCAGTACCTTCAAGCCGGTCGATGAACGCCTGAAGATACTCCTGTAGCTCTGACAGTCGGAAAAACTTGTGCTCGCGGGTGCGATACTCCGCTGGATTTCCGGTGATGACGCTGGTGGGTTCTTCGATCTCCCCCGGTTCGAGGTGGCGACCACACCCTTCATCACACTCGTCACCGCGAGCGGTCGCACCACAGTACGGACACGTCCCTTCGACGTACCGGTCGGGGAGTGGTTGTTCTTCGATCGGATCCCACGCGACCTCGATGGCCCTCTCAGTGACGTATCCTCTCTCATCTAGGGTGTGGACGATCTCTTTGGTGAGTTCGATGTTCGTCGGCTGATGGGTATGGCCGTAGTTGTCGAACTCGATGTTGAATCGTTCGAACGTCTCCTCATACTGCTCGTGATACCGGAGCGCGAACTCCTCGGGCGGAACGCCCTCCTGTTCGGCTTCGACAGCGATCGGCGTTCCGTGCATGTCCGAGCCACACACGTACGCTGTTTGCTGTCCGAGCGTTTCGAGCGAGCGAGCGAACACGTCGGCGCTGAGGTTGCCCCGCAGGTGACCGATGTGGAGATCACCGTTTGCATACGGCAACCCACACGTCACGACTGCTGGTCGATCCGTCGGAAACGAAGTGCGGGATTGGCTCATACCGTGTGCAACCGTCCAAACGGTGTAAGTCCGCCGATCTCAGCCAACGCCACCGCCGTTTCGGTGCCGGCTGTCACGAGGGTCATACACCTGATGACCGACGAGACACGTCGAGGACCACCGAACCGTCTTAAAAAACCAAAAATACGATCTCAATCCCAGCGAGCCAGATGACAAGTCTGCCGACGCTTCCGATGAACGTTGCCGCGGCGAACTTGAGATAGTTCTGCTCAATCACAGTGAACGCGTAGATCGAGAGGGTGTCTGGAAAGCCGGGGACACAGAGTGCAGCGGCTAGCCCGAGATACCCGTACTGTTGGGCGATCTGAACCGTTTTTCGCTGCGAGATTCGGACGATATCGATACCGGTACGCTCCACCGCGCGTATTACAGGCCCGGAATGGATCGTCTTGTCACCGATAGTGAGTGCGAAGACGCTCCCGAGCGCTTTACCAATACTGCTCACGACCACGATGAGCGCCATCGTTATCCATTCGGGAACACCCAGGTTGAGTGGTGCAGCGAGCACGACCTCACTGGGAAAGGGGAGCACAACCGCGATGAGAAACGAGTAGATGAAGATGAGTATCAGTCCAAACGGACCGACAGCGTGTTTGACTGCGCGCTTCAGTTCCCACGATCCGTTCTCCACCAGTAAGGGAAACAGGGGGGATAACGGATCCGCCAGCTCTGGGATCACAGAAATGACTTCAAAGTATTCGTTCCTAAGTGTTCCGAGTGAGTTATGTCCACCAGCGGGATCTGCGTTCTTCTTTTGACGTAGTGCTTCGAAGCGGAGCGGGGAAGTCGCTCATCTTATCGAATCCGAACGCGTTCTCTCCCAGCCGATTCCCGACATGCCACGCGATGGTCTTGGTGTCGAGATCAGTGAGCACAATCCGGACGTGGTGGTACTGTTCTAAGGTGTCGTCGTTGTCCGGATCGTACCCCGATGGGATGCTACACGATCCGGTGTTGAGATCTGAACACGGTGACTTGTCCGAGAACTGGATCCGGATGTCAGCGGTACTCGGGTCGGAAACACGCTTGAACGAAACCCGATCAGGAACGGTGCCACCAGCCCCTTGCTCGTAGTATTTGAGCGCGGCGTCGATCTGTGCGTTGACAGCATTGCGCTTTTGGGGAGGAATGTTCGAATCGTCGACGGCGACGGTGAGTGTAGAGTGATCCCACGGAAGCGCGCGTTCGGTCACGTTAGGCTGTGGAAGCGTGGTCAGATCGGACTTCGCAGCCATGATCTTTTTGGGTCGGTCATCGTGATCCAACCCGAGGGTGTGTCCGAGTTCGTGAATGAGAAGCTGTCTCGTCGAATCGTCCGTGTATCCACCCTTGATCTGTACGTTCACGGGACGGCTAATGTCATTCGGTGAGGTGATGTAAGGGGCACAGCCCTCAACCCGCTCTTTGACACCGCATTTCTTGATGGATGAAACGAACGACACGGTGATGTCTGACTGTTGTGTATTATCTGTTAGTTTGTAATCTATCTGGTACCCAGCGTACTGCTGACTGTTTTGTTCCCAGTACGCCAACGCGTCTGCGACGAGCGGTCTGAGTTCGCGGTTAGTGTTTAGATCGCTCCGAACTGCGACCGTCAGCGTCCGTTTCTGCCACGGATTGTCTGCTGATGG
Source organism: Halocatena pleomorpha (assembly GCF_003862495.1). Taxonomy (GTDB): domain Archaea; phylum Halobacteriota; class Halobacteria; order Halobacteriales; family Haloarculaceae; genus Halocatena; species Halocatena pleomorpha. The sequence continues at coordinate 38,999 of NZ_RRCH01000031.1, forward strand.
GGTTGTGACTCCGTTGTTGCCTGAAGCGGTATCCCCGCCGTTCGGAGTGTTTGTGGTGGTCTCGTTCGAAGGCGTCTCGTCGTTTGCTGCCGACGATCCGGTGTCCGGACTGGCGTTCGACTGCCCGGACGGCGTCTCAACCTCCGTATCCGTCTGCATCGTCCCATTCCTATCTGTTGATATTTTCTGTGGATCCGACGTGTTCGTTCCAAACGGTCCACTCGCACAGCCGGCGAGTACGACCATGGCGAGCATAAAAATGATGAGGCGTCGAGTCATCTGTATTACGATCGGACACCGGGAAAAAGACATTTTTGGTTATGATTACACAACTGGTAACCAGGTCATATCTGATGGAAATTCATATTCATTTGTATATCTATTATGGTACGCGGAAGAGAATATCGGGATTGTGGCTGTGGGCCGTAAGCCCCCTTCTGTTCTATCCGGCATTCGGCTAAGCGCCCGCGCCGTGTGTCCGAGCTACCATTCGATCGCGGGCTTGCACCGGTGAGGGTTCGCCGTTCCATCCGTTCTCCACCATCAATCCTCGGTGGGTTAACGTGCTCTCGTTACCTTGAGCGTCGCGCACCTCATCGGTTCAGTGGAGGGGTCTCGTTTCTGTTCCAGAGCCGACGGTCTCCCGCCCCGGGTTTGCACCCGGTCACCTGCCCGGACGGTGGGGGGACTTTCCTCACATCGTGCGGAAGCCGGGCACCCACTGCCACAACGAGGATAGATAACGATACGGGGTAAGTCGTTCGGTCATCGGTCGACGAAACCGCGCTGTGTGCCACTCACTCGGGGCACTTCCAACCGCCCGTCAACTACAATTAATTTTTTTCAGTTTGGTTGTCAAGAGGCACATCTTTGGTCGATTCGGCTTGGTGTTCAACGATGAACGGGGATGTGCCACAGATATTAGATTCCACCTCTGGATACTCACCGACGCGGTCGGCGTGGTCTTGGTACGCCTCTGTAGACGCGAGGGTTACGAGATACGCGCCGCCATCGTCTTCCTCGGGCGGCTCATGTCCGAATTCTCTAGCAACTTGGTTCCACCAGATGTCAAGCACTGCGTAGTGCGATTCCTCTTCGTCTTCGTACACGAGGTGGGCCAGATCATCCGCCACCATCCCTTCGAGATTGTTCAGCAGGTCGTCATCAGTCTGTAGCAACTGCTGGACTTCCTCGTTCGTGAAGTCGAACTCCTCACCGGCGGCAGTCTCAGCTGAACGCTCGTCTCGGTCGTACTCGCCACGGAGATGTGGCGGAACCAAAAACTGCGGGCGATCGAACGAGTAAATTATTTGTGCTGTAATAGCAAACAGAAGCGCCGGAGCCATCATCGCAACGCCACCGCCCATGAGCTGCTCCGATACTGTAGACAATCCTACTGAATCTAACACGCCACTCGCACCGGTCAAAAACCCGAACATTGCTAGACAGAAGAACGACGCTCCGATCGTCGGAAAATTTCTGTCGGTCACCTCGAAATCAACGATGTGGTGAGAGCGCGTGCGGATGGGTATCGGCGGAGCAGCTTTCTCTTCGTTCCAGACAGCTTGAATCCGAACGGGAAACCAGAGCACTGCAAGAGATCCAATCAATAGTACAATCGCTGAACCAATCAAGCTCGCCATCAACCACGCTGTTACGTCATACAAAGTTATAATTTACGTTGTATACCAAGTGCTTTCCACAGCAGTCCGTCGGAGGGAGCACACGACGCAGGAGCACCGTACCACTAATCGTTACGACGTTATCCAGCGACCACTACCCCGTGGTCGCTCGGAGGGATCAGTCGCCGGTACCAAACCCTACGCGTTCGGCGTCGGCTAGCGCTCGCTCAGTGGCTTCATCGATATCGAACTCTCGGACGATCTCGCCGTCTCGAATGAGGGGTTCGAGCAACGGTTCGCCCGTTCCCGAATCCGACGCGGGCCGGACACGGTGACCGCCTTCTTCGGTTCGGTACACGTCCTTTTCGCCGGATAGCTTCCCGCGTTTGGCGATGGGTTCGCCGTCGATCTCGACGATGTCCAGCGCGAAGTCTATCGGGTCCGCGTTGCTGACGTAGCCACCGACGCCGAAGCCATCAGCGACATCCCGTAGCGCTCGGAGGTCCGTTGGTTCGATCCCTCCGCTGAGGAACAGATCGACATCCTCGAACCCGTCGGCGTCGAGTCGCCACCGAACTTCCCGAGCGATGTGGCGGAAGTCCCCCCGTCGGGAGCTGGGTGTATCGATCCGAACACCGTCGAGATCGATCGCCTCAGCCGCCCTGAGCACCTCGTCAGTCTCATCGGAGAAGGTGTCACACAGCGCGATCCGAGGCACGTCTTCACCGACGGCCGAATCGAACGCCGTCCACGCCGCTTCCTGTTCGCCTGCTCCGAAACAGAGCACGAGCGCGTGGGGCATCGTTCCGCTGGCTTCTTTCCCGAGAAGCTCGCCAGCAGCGACGTGTGAGAAGCCATCAAACCCCGCGACGAGTGCGCCACGTTCGACGACCGCCGCCATTGAAGGGTGGACGTGACGCGCGCCGAAGCTCAGCAGTTGGGAATCGGGGGCTACACGCCGGGCATGAAGCGCATTCGTTGCGATGCCACTCGCGTGAGAGAGAAAGCCGAGCAGTGCGGTTTCGAGCCGCGCGAATTCGGTGTACCGGCCTTCGATTCGCATGACAGGGCCGCCGTCGAACAGTTGGCCCTCCGGAAGCGCGTCAACGTCGATCGGTCGATCAGAGAGGAGTTCCGCCGCGTCCTCGACGCCGGTAAACAGCTCGAAGTTCCCAGTCGGGAACTGATCGGCCGTGACCTCCGCGACCACGTGCGGATCCACGTCGGCGTCAGTCAACGTCGTGAGCGTCCGGTCGAAATAGGCGTCCGTCGCCCGACCCTCGCGGATCGCAGACGGGGGGACGATGTCGAACATACTCGCCCTTCTCGTGGCAACGCGAAAAAGCAGCCTGATTCACTGTGCGGAGAGTTCGGCCAGTGTCGATAGAGACCGGAGATCAGTCGTCGTCGGCTGTCGTGGCGTCGGTGGTGCTTCCGGCATCCGCTTCCGCCGGTGGCTGTGTGCTGTGCATCCGCCACCCGGTAACACCCATAACGAGCAGTATCACCGGCGAGAGGAATCCGAGGAAGTAGTACGGCGCGTACGCGAGCGTCGGAACGCCGAGCACGCCGGCCATGTAGACGCCGCCGGCGTTCCACGGGATCAACGCGCTGGTAACAGTACCACTTGACTCGACGGCACGCGAGAGATTCCGTGACTCAAGATCGAAGTCATCGTACAGTCCCCGCAGCGTCATGCCGGGTACGACGATACTCATGTACTGCTCGGCAGCAAGCGCGTTCATCGCTACGGCCGAGATGGCGGTGCCAGCGGTTAACCCGGCGACGCTTTCGATCATTCGGCCGATGTGGTGTGCGAGCACCGCGAGCACGCCTGTCCGTTCCAACAGTCCTCCGAGCGCAAGCGCCGCGACGACGATCGTGATCGTCCACGTCGATCCCATGAGACCGCCGCTGGCGAGCAGTTCGTTAACCAGTTCAGCACCCGTCTGGGGATCAGTTCCGGACTGGGCGATCTCCCACGCCGCCGTGAACGAGACACCTTGAACGAGGATCGTCGTTCCCACGCCGAAGAACACGCCTGAGACGAGCGATGGAAGCGCTGGCACGCCCGCGAGCGCAAGCCCAAACGCCACGAACAGCGGGAGAAACACGACCGGATGCAACGAATATGAGCCTGCGATCGCGGTTTGGATCGTCTCGATCCGTCCGGCGGGGATGGATCCCTGCGCAGCGAGTCCGAGAGACGCGTAGGCGAGCAGAGAGATCCCGAACGCCAGCGTTGTCCCGGTGCGCATGGTTCGGACGTGTGTCATCAGATCGGTGTTTGTCACCGCAGCCGCGAGATTCGTCGTGTCCGACAGCGGCGAGAGCTTATCACCGGTGTACGCCCCTGTAAGGAGCGCTCCAGCAGCCATTGCGAGAGGAACCCCAAGCCCTTGAGCGATTCCCATGAACGCAACGCCAATCGTTCCGGCCGTCGTCCACGAGGAACCGACAGCGAACGCCACCACCAGCCCTAACACGGCGGTTGCGGGAAGGAACACTGACGGCGATAGGAGATCTAAGCCGTAGTAGATCAGCGCCGGGATCGTCCCTGCCGACATCCATGTGGCGATCAGGGTGTAGATCACAAACAGGATGAGTATCGCCTGCATCCCCATCCGGAGTGCGTCGACGAGTCCCTCATACTGTGTCTCCCACGGTACGCCACTCCAGTACCGACCGACCAATCCAGTCAGAACGATCGCCCATAACAACGGAAGATGTGGATCAAGATCTAACAGCACCGCCCCCACGCTCAAGAAGACGAGCATACCGATCACTGGAATCAGCGCCTGAAACAGGGTCGGCCGCCGTTCCGGCGGCAGATCGTCGTAACTCAACGGTTCGAACGAAAGGGATGCCATTACCCCCGATATCACTTCGAGGAATTTGAACCTGTATATTCATTACTCCCAGGTATGTGGGAGATCGTCACTCAGACAGCTGATGTGTCATTGCTGGCGTGATGGATCGGGAAGCGATCGCGACCCAGGTTACGGGCGGTGAATTCGATCGAGTTCGTCGGTTGTGGGCGCGTTCACGATCGTTACAGTGCTGCCATCGCGGGTTACACGGAACGCGTCAGCGTAGGGATTGGATTCGGGAAGACGGTGTGTTCCATCGACGGCGCTGGCGTTGTGTCGTTCGAGAAGCCGTTCGTAGCCGTCAACGAACTGTTTTGCGTCTCGTTCGGTGTCCCACTTCGTTTTCCAGACGTAGCCGTTCTGTCCATCCGTGTTGTTGTAAGGAACGAGTCGGTCACCAGCCCAACCGGCAGACAGCGGATGCGAGTAGTTCTCCCGACCGTTCTGCGGGGCTGGAATGACGCCGTTGGTCCGAAACATCGTGTATATCGACACTTCTCCGACCGTCTCTTCTTGGGGAGAGCCAGCGAACCGCTGCCAGTTCCCGGTTGATCGATCAGTTATTCGAACGGATTCGGGACGCTCATCCGGGTATCGCGCCGGATGAATGATCTGCTCAGTGCTTTCAGGAAACGATTCGTAGGCGTCGTTGACCGTCTCCCATCCGCCGCGCTCGGAGAGCGCTCGGATAAACGCCGGGCCTTGGATGTACGGCATGCTGATCGTCGTGTACACGCCTTGATTCCGGTCGGCGTTGTCAGCGGACTGTCCCGGCTGTGGGAGACACGACCACGACCCGCCACACCGGTGGCGATACTCATACTCGACTGCGTTCGCGTCACCTTCGACCAGTCCGTTGGCTGCAAGCTGTGCGTCCCGTGTCTCCGTGCGAACATTCAGAGTAAGCTGTTGGTCCTGAAGAGCGTGTGTGAGTTCGTGCGCAAGGGTGTAGGGATCGATACGAGGGGTATTGCTGTCGCTTACGATGACGATATCTCCCTCAGAGTAATACCCAAGCACCGAGCCACGGTACACGTCTGAGACGGCTTCAGTCGCGTTCGTCGGTTCGTCAACGAGAAACAGCGCCTCCCACACCTGTTCGGTCCACTCAGTCGCGTTCGTCGATGAAAGCCCGAACTGTTTGCGTTGCTCGCGGTACGCAGCGCGGGAGATAACACGGACAGAAACATCGCGGTCGAATTCCAATCCCCGAATCACCTCGATACGGGCCATCGTTCGATGAACGACGCTCGCGCGTTCAGACTCGTTGAGACCGTCATCGGTCGTCACGTCCAGTTCGTCGGTCGCGCTGTATCCGCCTTCGCGTCCGATCGCATCTTCTGTCCCAAACGGCATCGAACAGCCAGCTGTCACGGTAAGTGACGCGAGTACGAGGAGGGCTATCCGCCGCTCATCCATTAGACGCCCCCGATCGAACGTCACTGAGATCGTCGGTCGTGGGCGCGTTCACGATGTGGACCGTCGAATCGGTTACCGTTACCGAGAACGCATCCGCAAAGGGACCGCTCTCGATGACCCACGTTCCGTTACCGGTTTTCGTCCCGCCCCAGTGGCTGAGAAGCGCCCGGTATGCGTCTGCAAACTCCGAGGCGTTCTGTGAGGAGTCCCACTGTATCTTCCACACGTAGCCAGTTTTGCCGTTTTTCTCGTACACGTGAAGCCGATCGCCGTTCCATCCTGTCGTGGCCGAGAGACCGTAGTCGAGTGAGTTCGAACTGCCATCACCACCGGTGTTCAAAATCGCGTTCCGAGAAACGACTTCAGATCGGTTGTACGAATCGAACGCGGTTTGAGCGAACATTACGGTCAGCGCCGACTGTCCGAGAACGGCGTGGTCCGGGCGTGTCTCGCCTCGTTTTTCAGGATTCAGACTGACTCGTTCCCAGCCGTTTCGGTTGTGGTCTGCGAGGGACACAGACGCCGGCTGGTCAGTGCCAGACTTCTCGGGATGGATCACCTGCTCGGTCGTCGTGGGAGGTTCCGAAAACAGCGTATCGATCCGGTCCCATCCGCCCTGGCGCTGATTGGTGGCGACGAATTCCAACCCCTCCGCATACGGGAAGTAATCGAGCAGATAGATGCCCCAGTTGTTCGGTGGCGATGACGTTCCGCCCGAGTCGGAATTCGGGAGGCAGTCCCACTCGCTACCACAAAGCGACATGTATCGTTGTTGGACGAGGTTCGCCTCGCCTTCGATCAGTCCGTTGACCGCGTTGTACTTGTCTCGCGTCGTTTTGTTGTACGAGGAGAGATTGAACTGTTGGTCTTGGAGGGCGTGTGTGAGTTCGTGGGCCAGCGTTCGTTCACCGTCGAGCGTTGGCGTTTCGCTGTCGCTCACGATGACGATCGACTTCTCGTCGTGGCTGTAGTAGCCCAGAACGTTTTCCCCGCGGCTGGTGCTCTGTGTGTTGAGTGAATCAGTTCTCTCCCCGACGAGAAACATCGCCTCGAATTTCGCGTTGTCGAACTGTCGGAACGACGCCGAGACGTTTGCGGTTTCCTGTCCCTGTTTGAACTCGGATCTCGACTGGATCTCGACTGAAACGTTCTCTTTAAACTCCGTTCCGCGAACGAGTTCCACACGAGCCATGGCCCTTGAAACGACGGCCTCCCGTTCGCTTTTGTTGAGACCGTCGGCGGCGTCGATTGACAGCGTTTGATTGTGGGTATAGCCGTTCTGCCGGCCGATATCTGGGTTGTCCGCCCCATCAGACGCGGTCAGATTAGCCGACTCGATCTGGTTTTCGGGTGCTGTTTTAGTCGGAGACGAATCTGTTCCAAGGGTCGGCATAGAGCCACACCCAGCGAGAACGACCATAACGAGGAGCACCACCGGACGGAATCGCATATCTAACCGTGAGTCGCAATCGGGAAAAACACCACGGAAGAAACGTTTTGACTCCCGATCGTCAACGTATACCATGCAGTTCGATCCCGAGACGACCGCTGTGGTCGTTATCGACATGCAAAACGGCTTCTGTCACCCAGAGGGGAGTCTGTACGCTCCTGACAGCGAGGCGGCCATCGGTCCCGTTCGTGAAGTCATCGAACTGGCGCGCACTGTTGGCGCACAGGTGATTTACACCCGTGATGTCCACCCAGAGGGGCAGTTTGATGACACCCACTACTACGATGAATTCGACCGGTGGGGCGAGCACGTGCTCGAAGGAACGTGGGAGACCGAGATTGTCGAGGGACTGCCCGTCGAATCTGATGATCACGTCGTCACGAAACACACCTACGACGCGTTCTACCGCACTGATCTCGAAGGGTTTCTGGACACCCACGGCATTCGTGATCTGCTCATCTGCGGGACGCTCGCCAACGTCTGTGTGCTGCACACCGCCGGCAGTGCCGGTCTTCGGGATTTCCGTCCTGTCATCGTCGAGAACGCGGTCGGCGTCATCGAAGACGAGCACCGCGAGTACGCACTCGAACACACCGACTGGCTGTTCGGGGAAATCAGACCGATCGAGGCGATCCAATTCGCGTGACGCTGTTGAGCAAAACTGCCTGTCTGGCTGGGTCAGTCGGATCGCCCACCCAAAGCGAAACGCAAGTTCGTTCCGCTTCGGTACGCTTCGGTACGCTTCGGTACGCTTCGTATCGATGCTTCGGGTCCTCGAACGAGAGTCAATGAGCAGGCGTCGCCGGCGGTCTACTCCTGAAACAGCCGGTACGCGCCTTGTCCGACGGCGACGGGTTGGATGTCGCCATCCTGTGTCTCGCTTTCGACGGTCACTCGGCTGATCCCGACGCTGTTGCCAGCCCGGACGACTTCAGCGCGGGCGGTGAGATCGCCAGCGGCCCGTCGGAGGTAGTTGACGTTGAGGTTGATCGTCGCCACCTCGCCACCGAGCGGGTTTTCGAGATGCGGACGGAGCGCCACGCCCCCGGCGGTGTCGACGAGCGTGGCCGCGATCCCGCCGTGCATCGTCGGCGGGTCGGTCGGGTTGGTGAGTTTCTCATCGAATGGGATGGTGAGCGTCATGCCGTCGAACGTGAAATCATCGACCGTCACGCCGAGCCACGAGAGATAGCCGTGGTTCTGATCAATGAACTGCTGTACCAGCGCCACGGCATCGTCCGGAAAGTCCTCGGACATGCCCCTGCTCACGTGTGGGGAGGCTTGTACTCACCGATCACTGCCGAAATTGACGGCGGAAACGACTGTCCATTCTTGTTTCTCGTTTGAGGCGATCTCGGGAACGACCCAAGGATGGAAGTAACAACGCATCAAACTCCTGAGTAGAACGATGAAAGCGTACGAAGTCCAAGAAACCGATCCCGACTACGAGGGAATCGTCCAGACTGAGCGCGAGCAGCCCACGCCGGCCGCTGATGCGGCACTCGTCCGCATTCATGCCTGCTCGATCAACTACCGCGATCTCGCCATTGCGAACGCCGAGCTCGCCTATCCCGGTGCGGAGTTGCCGGTGATTCCGCTGTCCGACGGCGCTGGCGAAGTCGTTGCAGTCGGATCAGAGGTCTCGCAGCTCTCCGTTGGCGATCGCGTCGCAACGCCGTTCGCACCCGACTGGATCGATGGCGAGGGCACACCCGAACGGCTCGCCCGCTCGACGGGTGGAACGATCGACGGCGCGCTGACGGAGTACGCGACGTTCCCTGCTGAGAGCCTCCCGCAGCTTCCTCCGCATTTCTCCTACGAACAGGGGGCAACGCTCTCCTGTGCGGGGCTGACAGCGTGGCGGGCGCTCGTCGAGGACGGCGGTCTCAGTGCGGGGGAAACCGTGCTCGCACTCGGGACGGGCGGCGTCTCGACGTTCGCGTTGCAGTTCGCCACGATGCACGGTGCCACCGCTGTCGTCACCTCCTCAAGCGACAAGAAGCTCGAACGAGCCAGCGAACTCGGTGCTGAAGAGACAATCAACTACGAATCGACGCCCGAATGGGGTGCGGTCGTCCACCAGCACACCGGCGGCGTCGACCACGTCGTAGAAGTCGGCGGAGCAGGAACGTTGGCGCAGTCGTTACAAGCGGCCGACGCCAACGGCCACGTCCACCTCATCGGCGTGCTCAGTGGTTCTGAGGGAAAGGTTGATCCCGCCCCCATGCTTCATAAATCGCTCACTGTCACCGGGGTGACCGTCGGAAGTCGAGCGATGTTCGACCGGATGAACGACGCCATTGCCACGACGGGGATGGAGCCGGTCATCGATCGCGTATTCGACTTCGACGATGTCCGGGCGGCCTACCGGTACGTCGACCGCGGCGAACACCACGGGAAGGTCGTCATCTCGGTCGAATGAGCGTCGGTCTCAGTCGCGTTGGACAGTGACAGTGATGTGCTCGCCCACGTCGAACCGGACGTTGGGACAGATCAGCTTCACGCCGAACGAATCGCGGGCCAGAAAGAACGACAACCCCGTGATCGGCGTTCCGTTGGCTGTGATCTCGATACTGTCCCACTGCACATCCCGGCCGTCGGCGCGACCGATGGGTGTTCCAGCCAGCGCGACGTTCTCAGTCGTCCCAGCCTGAGCCGCTCCATCCACGGCGAGCCACCCACCACCCGGGTAGTGGGGACACCCGCCGTCAAGCACCCCTGAACTGGCGGAACTCCCGTTAGCTACGTCGGTAGCTACTCCCACAAAGCACGCACCCGGATCGGGGTGTTCGGGTTGGTCGAGAACGACGTACGTCTCCCCGCGCTCAACGACGCGACCGGTGCCGTCCCACGCGAGTGCACGGAGGGGAACGTCTACCTCGATCGAAAGCGATCCCGACGCCCGGTAGGGATCGGCGTCGGACGGACGAAAGCCCAGATGGATGTGGTTGTCGACCCACGGATCGAAAAATCCGGTCCAAACGAACGTGCCGATCGGATCACCAACGGCGACGGAGTCGCCCGGTTCGACCGTCGGATCAACGTGGAGCAGTCGGGCGATCGACGCGCCCGTGTCGAGGAGTAGCAGGTGATCATGGGCCGCGGCGGACGCCGTCTCTGGAGCGCGGACGCGCTGTGTATCGAACACCGTTCCCGCCACGGGGCTGTGCGCAATCGTTTCGTCCGGCTCAGGGTAGAGATCGATCGCACACCCGCTGTCGTGAGCGGTGTACGGCGAGTTGTACAACGAGAACCGCTGATATTCCCCTAGCACATCACCAGAGAGGGTCGGCATACGTTGTGAGCTTCGAGCGCGAACCTTTAGCCCCGTCGCTCAAAGAACCCTGTATGCGCGTGCTCCGCGGTCGCGGCGAGACGATCGAGGACGATCGTTCGTACACTCGTGAGCTACTCCAAACCACGCGTGAAACCGGCGAATCGGGCGTTCGGGTGTGGCGACCACACCGGCAGATCGCGTTCGGTCGGCGCGACACGCACGAAAACGGGTACGAAGCCGCCCGAGTGACCGCAAGCGACCACGGCTATCCACCGACAGAACGCCCGGTCGGTGGGCGGGCAGTCGCCTACACGGGATCGACAGTCGCGTTCGCGCGCTCTAAACGGATCGACGACATTCGAACTGGGTTACAATCACGGTACTCAGCCGTGACGACTGACATTCAGGTGGCGCTGTCTCGGGTGGGCGTCACCGCAGCACCCGGCGAGCCAGACGACTCGTTCTGTCCGGGAAGCCACTCGCTCCAAGCGACCGGAAAAATCGTCGGAATCGCCCAACGCGTTCGAAAGGACGCCGCGCTCGTTTCAGGGATCGTTATCGTCCGTGACCACGCCGCGATCGCAGCGGTGCTCGGAGACGTGTACGACGCGCTCGGACTGCCGTTCGCTCCCGACAGCGTCGGCAGCGTTGCCCGTGCAGGCGGTCCGAGCGATCCGCAGGCCGTCATCCACGAGATCGAACAGGCGCTTGCCGGCGACGATCCCACGATCGAACAGATATGAGCGTGGTGGGCCGATCGGAACCGATCGCTGCAGTGAAGTCGTTCATGGGGGTATCGGGCGTATGCTCATCGAAACCGCCACGCTCGCTGATGGTCGCGTCCGGGACGTTCGTGTCACAGACGGACAGATCGAGACGGTGGATCCGGCGCTATCCCCACGCTCCGAGGAGACTGTTCGGAACGCGGAGGAGAAGCTCCTGTTGCCAGGGATGATCGACACCCACGTCCATTTCCGTCAACCGGGGGCAGCCCACAAAGAAACGTGGACAACCGGGAGCAAAAGCGCAGCTGCGGGTGGTGTAACGACCGTGGTCGATCAACCGAACACCGATCCGCCGACGACGACCCCACAAGCGTTTGAAGAGAAACATGAACTCGCGCAGGCGTCGTACGTCGATTTCGGACTCAACGGCGGCGTGACACCGGACTGGTCGCCCGCGCTCCTCGAAAAACCGCTGTTTGCGCTGGGCGAGGTGTTTTTGGCGGATTCGACCGGAAACATGGGCATCGACACCGAGCTCTTCGAGAACGCCCTCGAACGAGCCACCGAACACGGCGTTCACGTCACTGTCCACGCCGAGGACGCGACGCAGTTCGATGAATCCGCCCGAAACCGATCCGATGCCGACGCATGGAGCGCCTACCGAACGCCCGACGCCGAAGTCACAGCCGTTGAGCGTGCGTGTGACATCGGGACCGCTCTCGACACCCAGATCCACATCGCCCACACCAGCACTCCGGCAGGCATTGATCGCGCAACCACAGCGGGAATGACGTGCGAAGTGACACCCCACCACCTGTTTCTCAGTCGGGACGATCTCGACGAACTGGGCACGTTCGGCCGGATGAACCCCCCTCTCCGGAACGAAGACCGCCGGCAGGCGGTGTACGACCGGGTAGCCGACGGCACCGTTGACCTGATCGCCACCGACCACGCACCCCACACGCGAGCCGAGAAGAATACCGGTGTCTGGGACGCCCCGAGCGGTGTCCCCGGCGTGGAAACCGCGTTGCCCCTCCTTCTCGAAGAAGCCCGCGCGGGTCGCCTCGGCTACGATCGGGTGCGCGATCTCACCGCCACGAATCCGGCGCGGCTGTTCGAATTGCCACGAAAGGGACGGATCAAGGCGGGACGGGACGCCGATCTCGTGCTCGTTGATCCGGACGAGTCGCGGACGATTACAGCCGATAACCTCCACTCGAACTGTGAGTGGACCCCCTTCGAAGGCCGACGAGGCGTCTTCCCCGAATGGACGATGGTCCGTGGCGAGATCGTCTACGAAAACGGCGAGTTCGGAGAGCGAGTCGGACAGAACGTCCGCGACCAGTAGAATCGCTTCGACACTTACACCCAAAGGATCGACGACACCGCGATCACGCCGACCATTCCGCCGAAGCCGAAGCCGCCGATCCGGGCCATCGCTCGCCGGGAGTCGTCCTCCGACCAGTTGGTTCCGGTGTCAAGATACCGTTGTGCGTTTTCGACGCTTGAACCTGCGAGCACCGAACCGGACCAGCCCAACAGCCCGAACCCGAAACAGAGCGCTCCGAGCGAAAACGCTTGTGTGCTCACAACAGCCAGACCGGACGGCGTGACGAGCAGGAGGACCACAACCCCGAGGACAGCGAGCACACCGCCCCCGAGGGCAGCCGAGCCGACCAGACGGACGCGATCGCGTATCCACGACCACAGCGGCCCGTTCGAACGTAACCGAGGGGTTCGGTCCATCGATACTCAGTCGATGGCGTCGCGCATCCGGGGATCGAGCGCGTCGCGCATACCGTCACCCAACAGGTTGAACCCGAGAACGGTCAGCGCGAGGAACAGACCGGGGAAGAACGCCCACCACCACGCGCTGTGGAGTCCGTATTCGACGCCGTTCGAGAGCATCCATCCCCATGACGGTGTGCCGGCCTCGGCTCCGAAGCCCAAAAACGACAGCGCCGCGAGATCGATGATCGCCAGCCCGAAGTTGAGCGTGCTCTGGACGGTGACCGGCGCGAGACAGTTCGGGATGACGTGGCGCACAAGCACCCGGAAATCGGTTGCGCCGAGCGCAACCGTGGCGTCGATGTACTCGTCTTCCATCACCTTGAGCGCAGCACCCCGGACGACACGAGCGAATCGCGGGGTGTACACGAGTACCAGCGCGATCACGGCGTTTTGGAGACCGGTACCGAAGATGGCGACCAGTGCGAGCGCCAGCAGCAACGACGGAAACGCGAGCAGCACGTCCATCGTCCGCATGATGACGTTATCGACGATGTCGCCGTAGTACGCGGCGAGGATCCCCAATCCAACACCAAGGACCGTCGACGCGCCGACGGTAACGGTACCCCACTTCAGCGCGAGCCATGCGCCGTACATCACGCGCGGGAAAATGCTCCGGGCCTGCCCGTCCAATCCGAACGGATACCGCAGGCTGGGCGGGGCTTCAGCCATATCTGAATTGCCACTGAGATTCGAGAGTGTGATCGCTTCGTACTGGCCGTCAGTCAACGGCGGGAGACCGCCGATGAACACCCGAGCGTAGATTGCGAGACCGGCGATCGTAGCGATGATGAGCAATCCCACGATCGCCAGCCGATTCGATGCGAGCTCCGAGAGAAACTGTGAGTCACGAATCCGGGCCAACAGACCGCGAATCCCTCGTTTCCGTCCGTTCGCGTGTGTGTGTGTGCTCATTGTTACTGTTGGATGCGTGGGTCGAGATAGGAGTACGTGATGTCGACACCGAGGTTAACGAGTGTGAAAAGCAGGGCAAACACCAACACAGTACCCTGCACGACAGGATAGTCGCCGACATCAATCGCGTCGACGAGGATCATACCGATCCCTTCGATACCAAACACTGTCTCGGTCAACACCGCGCCGCCGAGCAACGTCCCGAACTGGATTCCAATCACCGTGATCACCGGGATGAACGCGTTCTTTAGCCCGTGTTTCAGGAACGTTATCCGTTCACCCTGCCCTTTAGCGCGGGCCGTCCGGATGTAATCCTGCCGGACGACTTCAAGCATAGACGACCGCATCATCCGGGAAATCAATGCCATCGAGTAGAACCCGATGACCGACGCCGGAAGCACGAGGTGTCTTACAGCAGACACGAACGCGTCGTACCGGGCGAGTAACAGCGTGTCAAGGGTGATCAATCCCGTGCGCGGGAGTTCGTGTCCGAAGAAGAGCCACGTATCACTGAGGAAATACTGCTGAGCGATCCGACCGTTCGTTGGGAAGATTCCGAGCGTCACTGAAAACAGGATGATGACGATCGGTCCGCTCCAGAAGATCGGGACGCTGATCCCGGTCAATGCACCGATTCTCGTGATGTGGTCCGTGATCGAATCCTGTTTGATGGCGCTAATAACACCGAGCGGGAGACCGAGCAGGATGCCGATCAGCTGACCGTACACCGCGAGTTCGATCGTGGTCGGGATGCTGTTTTTTAGTATCGACGCCACAGACTGATTCGGTCGAAGTACGTACGACTCACCGAGCTTGAGCTGTGCCGTATCGGCCAAAAACCGACCGTACTGGACCCAAATGGGATCGCTGAGTCCTATCTCCTGCCGTACCATTTCTACCTGTTCCTGACTGGCACGCTGTCCGGCCATCACTCGCGCCGGATCGCCGGGGCTGATATGGAGCACGGCGAAAACGAGCGTGGCAACCCCAAGCAGGACTGGAACCAGCAGCAGGAGCCGCTTTACAACGAACCATTTCGAAGCCATCTACCTGTAGGCGGAGGCGAGTGTTGAAAAAACCCACTATTTCCGTCCAATCAGACGGAAGTATTACACGAACCCGTGAAGAAAGTACACGGTTGTAGCCGTAGGATCGACCACCGCAGACGCGTTCGACAGGCGATAGCCGCCGACGGATACGCCACTCGAAACAGCTATATGATAGATTACTGTTAATAAGTTGACCGAACAGAATCGCTATTCGACGGAGACAGTTCGGAGGAACGGTCCACCGACAGCCGACACGTTGTAGTCGGAGACACTATTTGAGACGCCACGCAGCACGTTCGTGTGATCAAGGAACACCCACGGCGCTTCATCGTGGGCGAGTTTGCCAGCTTCCCTGTACAGCCCTTCTCGTTCTTGAACGCTGCCAGTAATGGACCGGGCCTCTTCAACCGACGACATGAACTCCTGGTTGGCCCACCCACTCGCGTTTGTGGTTTGGTAGCCGTCGGTGTCGAAGCTCACCCAATCTTGACCGTCCGGACTCTCTACGGCGGGGTGAAGCAAGGGATAATAGAAGTTGTCCGGATCGCCGTTGTCGGTGTTCCAACCCAGGAAACAGGCGTCGTGTTTGCCCGTCTGGGTGTATTCCAGATACGGTTCCCACGACATCTGGCTGATTTCCGCGTTGATCCCGACTGCGCTGAGGTCCGATTTGACCTGTTCTGCGGTCTGTATCGGTGAGGGGATGTACGGCCGAGGGTTTTTGAACACCGCAAGCTCCATATTGAATCCGTTGCCGTGGCCAGCCTCTTTTAACAACGTCTTTGCCTGCTGTGGATCGTGGGGGTACGGATCGATGTTCTCATTGTAGCCCATCACCGACTCCGGGATCGGCTGGCTTGACTGGGTTGCGAGCCCTGAGAAGATCTCCTCGACGATGACTTTCGTATTGATGGCGTAGTTCATCGCCTTTCTGACACTTTTCTTCCGGAACGGTTTCATCCGTTCCATGTTGAGCGCGAGATAGCCGACGTTGAGACCGACTTTCTGCTGCACGGACACACCGTCGTTGTTTTCGATCCGACTGACTCCGTCCGGGTCGATCCCATCGATGATGTGAGTCTTCCCGCTGATGAGTTGAGACACCCGCGTCGAGTTCTCACCGACAGTACTGAAAATGACCTTACTGACTTCTGGCCCGTCGTTCCAGTAGTTTTCGTTGGCTCGTAAACGGATCTGTCGGCCGTTCTGTTCGTACTGATCCAACGTGAACGGTCCGGTGCCGATCGCCGTTGTGCTGAAGTCGGTCCCGCTCTCGATTTCCGATTTCGGAAGGACGCCGCCAGCGAATATTGCGAGATTCCGAAAGAACGGTGCGAACTTCTTTGTCAACTCGATTTCGAGTTCGTAGTCGCCAACGACCGACACCGACTTGATCTGCCCGAACACGATGTTCGAATACGCTGATACGTTCTTCTTTCCGATGTAATGTTTGTACTCTGGATCGGTGAGTCGACGGTAAGTTGCCTCGAAATCCTGCGCGGTGAACTCGTCTCCGTTGTGGAACTTTACGCCCTCGCGCAACGTGAGTGAGGCCGTTGTTCCGTCGAGAGTGTACTCTTTCGCTAGACTGCCCGTGATCTGGTTCTGTCCCGGTTTGAAATCGATGAGCTTGTCGTAGATCTGATTTGTGACTTTTACGTCCTCGCCGCTCGTTGTAACGTGAATATCGAGCGTCGAATTTCTAGCACCCCGACTGTACATGAGCGTTCCCGAAGGACCGTCACCGCCGCCAGAACTGGTGTCTTTGGGCGAGCCGGTACAGCCAGCCACGGACACGGTCGCCATCGTGGCTCCCGCTGCCTTTAGAAACGTTCGCCGACTATGAGTGCCATCCGTTTCCATACACACACAGGGTGAATGGCCAGATATAAGTCTACCGAATTAAACAATAGAATTTAACGTTGTGTTGTGTCTGGTTGATTATACAAGTGACAAGCCGCGGGGTGTGGCTCTTTTTGAAGAACAGGTTGGGTTCGCTCACATACACTTTCGAAGCGCTGCCTGAGCACATTCTGGGCTTCTGGCCATTTTCCATCGTCGATGAGATCGATGGCCCACGCGATGGTCATCCGATTCTCGCCCGTCAGATCACCATCAAATATGAGATCGACAAGCTGTTGTGCCGAAGCGTTCTCCGTTGCGTTCGATCTCTCGGCTGCTTCGACGCTGGTCCCACCGTCGGTGACGAACCCTTCTTCCTGGATTGCGTCGAGATCGACCGCTTTCTCTTCGACGCGCTGTCGGAAGTGCATTACTTCTCGGTAGGTCTCCTGATCGATTTCGATGCTCTCAGGAGGAATGACAGAGGGACAGCGCGTCCGGAACGAACAGCCGGACGGCGGATCGACGGGACTTGGAACGCCCCCTTCGAGGAGGATGCGCTCCGATTCCCGAGTCGGATCCGGAACGGGAACCGCGGACAACAACGCCTCCGTGTATGGATGCTTCTGATCGGAGAACAGTTCGTCTGTGCCAGCAACCTCCACGACCTTCCCGAGATACATCACCGCAACGCGGTCACAAATGTGACGAACTACTGATAAATCGTGTGCAATGAACAGGTAGGTGAGTCCAAACTCCTGTTGGAGATCTTCGAGGAGATTGATGATCTGTGCCTGAACGCTCACGTCGAGCGCACTCACCGGTTCGTCACAGACGATGAAATCCGGATCGACGGCGAGCGCGCGAGCGATGCCGACACGCTGTCGTTGTCCACCCGATAGTTCGTGTGGATACCGGTCACGCTGCGTTGGATCGAGACCAACTTCGCTCAGCAGTTCAGTGATACGGGCGTCCAGGAGATCCCGTTTCGCTCGGTTGATCTCGATCGAGAGTGTCAGTCCCCTGCTTCGTTCACTGATACTAATATCGATATCCTCCTTCGAGAGCACTTCTGTCCGGAGTTCGAGCGAGCCGACTTCTTGATCTCGAATCGTCACGGCGATGTCGCTTTCTTCGCGTTCGACCAGTTCTCCGAGAAGCGATTCAGTACCGGTCAGCTCGACATCTTGGCCGCCGAACACGTTGGCCGAAACGTCGAATGTTGGTTGATCGTGAATTTCGAGCGGCTCAGCGATCGTGCTTCCGACAGTCTGCCGAGGATCCAGACTCGACAGTGGATCCTGAAAAATCATCTGCATGTCCTGGCGCTTCTCTCGGAGTTCTGACCGGCCCAGATCATTGAGCACGTCGCCGGTAAACAGGACCGTTCCGTCGGTCGGCTCGGTTAGCTGTAGAATTGACCGACCAGTCGTCGACTTTCCACAGCCGGATTCACCGACCAACCCCAACGTCTCGCCTTCGTACACGCTGAGGTCGATGTCGTCGACGGCTTTGACCGTTCCTTCCCCGAACAGTTTGCCGAGAATACCGTCAGCTCGGGAGAAATGCTTCGTCAGACCGCGGGCAGACACCAGCGGATCCTCGTCGGTGTCGACATCGTGGCTGGATGTAGCGCTGACCCCCTCCGGACGGTATCGGCTGGTGTCGTAGTCCGGGAGAATGCATTTCGCGCGGTGATCGATCGACTCCGGACCGTTCTGGAGGTAGGGAATCTCACCCTCCTCACACTCGGGCTTGGACCACGGACACCGGGACGCGAAGTGACACCCATCAGGCATGTTGATGAGGTCCGGAACGTTGCCCTCGATTGGTGTGAGTCGATCCGTTCCTTCGTGGGGAATCGATTCGAGGAGCGTGTAAGTGTACGGATGGGACGGGTTGGTGAAAATCTCCTCGACAGGACCTTCTTCGACGATCTCGCCGGCGTACATAACTGCCACACGATCGCACGTTTCAGCGACGACCCCGAGATCGTGTGTAATAAACAGCACAGACATTCCGAGATCGTCCTGAAGATCGTTGATGAGGTCGAGAATTTGGGCCTGAATAGTGACATCGAGCGCCGTCGTCGGCTCGTCGGCAATGAGGAGTTTCGGACGACAGGCGAGCGCAATGGCAACGAGCACGCGCTGGCGCATCCCACCGGAGAACTCGTGTGGGTACTCATCGATTCGCTGAGCAGGTTCAGGAATTCCCACCTCCGCGAGCAGTTCGATCGTCTCCTCCCGGAGTTCCGCACTCATCCGTCCGGGAATGAGTGATTCGCTGATGGCGTTGCGCCACGTATCGGCCTTCTGTTCTCCATGGCGGTGAAGGTTGAGGCTTTCTGCGACCTGCTCGCCCACTGTGAGCGCGGGGTTGAGCGAAGTCATCGGATCCTGAAACACCATTCCGATGTCTCCACCCCGGACATCCCGTAACACCGGTTCGGGCGCAGCCATGAGGTCGACATAGCCGTCCTCGATGTACAGGTAGCCGTCCTCGTTTTCACGCACGATCGCGTCGGGATACAACCGCGCGAGCGATCCGAGCGCGTCGGCCCGGTCCGGGATGGTAACGTCGGGGGGAACAGCCGATCTGTCGACATGACCCTTGTTGATGTAGATAAACCCGTCGTGACGCCCAGTAACGATCTGATCGGGATACTGTTGTGCGACCCGTCTCACAACCTCCGGATCGTGAAACTCGATCTGTCCATCGACGATCTCTCCCGGCGAATCGACAAGATCCATCGTCGACAGGGCAGTGACGGACTTTCCTGATCCACTTTCCCCGACGAGACCCACGGTCTCCCCCTCGCGGATCGTGAGGTCGATCCCGTCAACCGCTTTCACCATACCGCGGTCGGTATCGAACTGTGTTTTAACGCCTGACAGAGAGAGTAAATCGGACACGGTTGGGAGCTGTATGGATAGGACAGTTAAATCGTTTAGGAATTATGATTATGACACGAACTGCCGGAAGACGTGCCAGCGAGGGTGTTCTTGAGGGAGCCACAGCACCGCTCTCAGTTCACACGGTAGTGGTTCTGTTGTCGGCTCTGATCCGATCAAGCAGGTCAGTCAGCGTTTGCTGCGCGAACCGTTCTTTGCGCTCTGTTCGCGCGTCGACACTGTCGATCAGATGCCGGGTGACGGTGGTCTTCGAGTCGTTCGATCCCCACGGTGCGGCGTTGGCGACAGCAATGTAGACGGTCCCGACGGGCTTCTCATCAGTACCACCCTCTGGTCCCGCAATGCCGGTGGTTGCGACACCCCACGTCGTGCCGGCAGTGTCACGGACGGCTTGGGCCATCTGGCGGGCGACCGACTCGCTCACCGCGCCGTGTTCGTCGAGCGCCTCTCGTGTGACAGCGAGTAGCTCCCGTTTAGCTCCGTAGGAGTACGTCACGACCGCGCGATCGAAGTAATCGCTTGATCCCGGAACGTCTGTGAGCAGCGAGCCGACTAGTCCACCGGTGCAGGATTCCGCCACCGAAACTGTGGCGTCCGCCGCCCTGAGTGCGGTCCCTACGCGCCGTTCGATCGGATCCTCGGTGTCATCGTTCTGTGACATACCGCTATGCAGACGATCCACGCCAATGTATCCACTCACTATCGGACCTCTGGGCGGTCACCTCCAGACACGACAAAAACGGATCGCTGTTCGAGGGGCAGTTGCTCCAAAACGCCGTTATCTCCCCACGAACGCCGTGATCGTTGCTGCCACTCGTTCGGGTTCACTCACGATCCCCTGATGGCCCATGCCCTCTAATTCGACCAGTTGGCTGTTCGGGAGTCGCTCGTGGAGCGTTCGGACGCCGTCCCGGAGGTGTTCGGGACCGTCTTCGCTCACCAACAGCAGCGTCGGCACGGAGAGATCGAGCGTCTCGTCCAGTCGGTACCGCTCGATCGCACGGTTCTGTCGAACAGCGATCTCGGCGTGGTCCAGCATTTCGGGAGTGAGAAGGTGATCGATGTGCTCCAATCCCGTCGCTTTCCGGAGATACAGCGCCATGGCTTGGCGTCGTTCTCCCGTCTCGATCAACGACTCCATCTCCGCCGCGAGTGTCGCGTCGTTCCTGTGATTCCCGACGAGTAGCGCCGGCTCATACAGGATGAGACGCTCTACTGGCGTCGTTCGTGCTGCCTCCAGCGCACAGAGTCCGCCGAAGGAGTGACCGAACACGGTTGGTGGCCCGTCGATCTTTTCCACGACCGCGCTGATGTCGTCACTCTCTCGATCGAGGCTGTACGCCGCTGCGTCGCCGCTTTGGCCGTGGCCGCGTCGATACGGCGCGACGACGGTGGTGTCTGTGACCAATTGTGGACGAAGGTGCGTCCAGAGGCTCTCTCCGAGTCCGCCGCCGTGAACGAGCACGAGCGGCGGTCCGTCTCCGACTTCTCTGTAGGCGATTTCCGCGCCATCAGTTGAGGTGACTGTCTGCATCGGTGGACGACGGTCGGAGACCTGTCTGGGTAAGGCGTTCTCTCATCTGTGAGGGCTTTTATACTCGACAAGGGAGTGCTCGATGAGCCACGCCTGTGCGCGCCGCAGACGTTCCGACAGCGACGACGCGGAGATCCCCAGCGTGGTGGCAACCTCTGTGAGCGTCGCGGTTCTGGGAATCTCGAAATATCCCATCTCGTAGGCGGTGTACAAGGCCTCACGCTGGCAGTCGGTCATTTTCGTCGGTTCGTTCCGGCTCTCCCCTAGGGTGGACTCCGTGAGGCGGTGAACGGAGAACGAGGCGGCGTTTTCGCGCCAGAACGCACAGTATTCGAGAAAGGCCGCCCGGTCAGCGAACCACCGCCGTTGAACCCACCCCTCTGGGACGACGGTGATGCGCTCGACGATCGACTCGTTGTCCGACAGCGCCCGAAGCCGTTCAGGTTGAGAGACAGTGGTTCCGAGCTGTTCCTCCATGGAAGCCGCCGGCAGCAGCTGATACTCCCGTGTGCTCCGTCCGCGGGCAATCAGCGAATGGGAGCGAACGAACGTCGACGCCTCGAACGCCCGTTCTAATGCCCCGAACGCCTCACCCGTGGCCCGAGTGACAAATGGCGGAAGGCCGGCCTGGTTTGGCTGACCCACCGTCAGATCGAGCGTCATTTCAGGAACGGCGGTCGCAACGTCGGTGAGCGGGAGCCGCCGGTATGTAACCTGATATTCGGCAATGAGACCCATCCCACTCGATCACGAACCGAGAGGAACATACACGTATTGATCGGATGTCGTACGATTACGGCTGGACAGTACAGCCGATGGGACGGGACGCGACCACCG
The DNA here is from genome assembly GCF_003862495.1 of Halocatena pleomorpha. Lineage (GTDB taxonomy): Archaea > Halobacteriota > Halobacteria > Halobacteriales > Haloarculaceae > Halocatena > Halocatena pleomorpha. The sequence goes on from NZ_RRCH01000031.1 coordinate 61,242, forward strand.
TGACCGTCGTCGTCTCCGAAAACGGTGTGTAACGGATCCGATGCAGTTCGTCTCGACGGCACCCGCGTGCGTCCCTTTCGACCGCATCGAAAGCGACAGGAACGGCCACACACGAGGAAAGGTATGGAGTACGATCGGCCGCTGTTCTATCACGTCATGGAGTACGCGGCGGCGGCAGAGCGCGACACCGTGGATATGGTGAGCGGTAATCCGGACTGGGGACCGCCGGACGCGCTTCGAGAGGGTCTCATCGAGTACGCGAGCGGCGATCCCAGCCAGTTCCAATATCCACCGAGCGCGGGTCTGTCACAACTCCGCCAAGAGATCGCTGACAGGCGGGCCGTCGAGACGGAGCGGGTCATCGTCACCAACGGCGCTGGGGAAGCCAATCACCTCTCGATGGCTTCTGGCTTAGAGCACCATTCAGGCGACGAAGTGCTGTTGGCCGACCCTGTTTACCCCTACTACGCCGGCCGGACGCGGCTGCTGGGGGCGACACCCACGTTCGTTCCGGCGGACCGAACGGGACAGCTCGATCCGGACCGGGTACGCGAGGCGGCGAGTGAGGAGACGGCACTGATCGTCGTGAACAGCCCGAACAACCCGACGGGAGCGGTGTACGACCGGGATACGATGACTTCGCTCGTCGCCATCGCGGAAGCGAACGACGCGCTGGTGGTGAGCGATGAGGTGTACGACCATTTCGATTACACTGGCACCTTCGAGAGCGCGCTGTCGATCGACTCAGAGCACCGGATCGTGACGAACTCCTTCTCGAAATCGCTGGGCATCACAGGACTCCGCGTCGGATACGCCATCCTCCCAGAACGGTTGGTCGAGTCGATTCGAACCCGCCACATGCTCACGAACGTCGCCGGCAGCCGTCCCGCCCAGCACGCCGTTTACCGGGCACTCCGGGACACCGACCGCTCGTACTACGAACGAAACCGTGAGCGACTGCGCGACCGGATTGAAACGTTCACCGAAGCACTCGACGCGATCGGGGCGGAGTACACCCGTCCCGACGGCGGCTTTTACGTGCTCGCCCGGTTCGACGGCGTTCCCGGAACGCTCGAAAACACAAAACAGCTCATCGACGAGGCAGGCGTCGCTGGGATGCCCGGCGAGGCGTTCGGACAGGCGCGATCGGACTGGTTCCGGTTCGCGCTCGTCACCCAACGAGTCGACGACGCGGCTACCCGGCTCGAAGCCTTCATATCCGGCTGACGACGGTGTGCGCTGTGGAGGGTGAGATCGACGGCTACACAAGTTGGGACGGGATAGTCGGCGTATGAGCGACATCGAGGTCGAGGCGGTCGATTCCATCGAAACCATTGACGAGGAGGCGACGGTGGACGAAACCACCATCCCCTCCGGGGTCGACGCGCCGGAGTACGTCCTCTACGGTGGCAAAGGCGGGGTCGGAAAAACGACGTGTGCGGCCGCAACAGCGCTTGCAAGCGCGAACGACGGCACACCGACGCTGATCGTCTCAACCGATCCAGCGCACTCGTTATCAGATATCCTTCAACTCCCGGTTCCCAACGAACCGGCGCGCATCAGCGAGGAACACCCGTTGTACGGCGTGGAGATCGATCCCGAATCAAACGACGGACAGGGCGGGGCAACCCTCGATGGACTGTTCGATGGACTGGACGGACAGGGGTTCGGATTCGGGGTCGGAACGGGAATGGGTATGGGAATGGACGGTGAAAGCGGCGACACCGGGCCGACTGATCAGACTGCTGTTGATTCGGGACCGATGTTTCCCGGAGCCGATGAAACGGCCGCTGTACAGCTGTTACTCGAATATTTCGACGATCCCCGATTCGACCGCGTCGTCGTCGACACCGCTCCGACCGGCCACACGCTTCGATTGCTGTCTCTGCCCGATATCATGGATTCGATGGTCGGGCGCTTTCTCTCGCTGCGCGAACAGATGCGGGGGGCGCTCGGCTCAATGCCGGGACCGTTCGGTGCGCCGGACGCCGGTGACGGCATGGATCAGTTGGAGGCGTTCAGCGACCGGATCGAACACCTTCGGTCCGTCCTCCGGGATCCGGATCGCACGGAGTTCCGGGTGGTGCTCGTTCCCCAACAGCTGAGCGTCATCGAATCAAAGCGACTGCTCGATCGGCTCGAGGAGTTCGGGATCGCAACCGGTACTATCGTCGTCAACCGCGTCACCGAAACCGTCGAGCACCTCTCGGGCGTTGATCAGGGGGAGGTTGTGACACCCAACGTCGACGACTGTACGTTCTGTCAACACCGATGGGAGAGTCAACAGGAAGCACTCCAGCGCGCCCAATCGGTGTTTCGGGGTCGAGAGATCAAACGCGTCCCGTTGTTCGCGACCGAGATCCGTGGTCCTTCGATGCTCCGTCTGGTTGCAACGTGTCTGGATTGATTTTCGCCGTGATCGGCGTACAGCCAGACACTCGTGAACCGCCTGTTTGGGAACGACAGTCACGACGCCGGACGAAAGCCCAAGAGCAGCACGTCACAGCAACCGAAGGAGCTGTCGATACGCCCAATCACGAACGCCGTCCGGGAGGAATCGTGTTTTGAGCGCCAGTGTCCCGAACGACCCAGCTGGATAGCGCGCGTCGGGGTTAGGCGAGACGCCGGCTTCGAGGATCGTCTCCGCAACCGTTTCGGGAGGGACGGCGATGGGTGATTGCCCCCCGAACACTTCGGTGTCTTCATAAAACGTGTAGACGGCGTCGTAGCCGTCGGACTGATCGAGTTTCGAGAGTTCGGAGTCCGCCCGATCAGCGAACTCGGTCGAAACGGGACCAGCCTGAACGAGCGAAACATCGACGCCGTCGTCTTCGACTTCGACTCGGAGCGCGTCGCTCAGCGCTTCAAGTGCGTGTTTGGAGGCGCTGTACACGCCCATCCCAGGTACGGAAACACGTCCGACGACGCTGGAGACGTTGACGATCGTTCCGGTGCCGTGTTCGCGCATCGACGGAAGAACAGCACGGACGAGCCGGTGGGGTCCGTACACGTTCACGTTGAACTGATCGTCTAGCAGTTCAGTCGGAACGTCCTCGACCGGACCGAATTGTCCGTAGCCAGCGTTGTTCACGAGACAGTCGATCCGGTCCTGTTCGTCAAGGATACGGTCGACGACAGCCGTGATTGAATCCTCATCAGTCACGTCAAGCGCCGCAGTTTCACACCCCGCGTCCGCGAGTGATTCGATATCGTCGGTGTTTCGCGCGGTCGCGTACACCGTCCATTCCTCGTTGAGAAACGCTGTTGCGGTCGCATGGCCGACACCGGACGAACAGCCGGTGATGAGTACTGTCTTGTCCATATGTTGTACTCTCCGTGCGGCCCTACGTAACTGCCGTTTTCGGTTCAGTGATCGGAAAACAGAACCATACCGAGCATCACTCGATCGTGTCTTTGGCCTCGTCGGCAGCAGCGTCGGCCAGCCGAGTCGGTTCGGGAAGCTTATACGCTCCGCGACACCGGTCGATGATCGCCGTGGCGGTATCGGCGCTCAGTCGGTGTCCGGGACTGACGTACACCGGATTGATACGGTGGCTGTTAGGGTACTGGCGGGTCTGGAGCGCGTGACCAACAGTGGTACCGTCCGGTGTACTCATCGTCTCGTCGGCAACGATTTCGACCCGCTCGCCCGCGGCAAGCGCCGCCGTCGAGGACACCGGCTGTCCACAGAGCAGCGTTTTGGCCACGCCGATCGCCGGCAGATCCAGTGCCACGCCGATGTGAGTGGCTAATCCCGCCTCACGGAAGTGGATCCGTCCGCTGCCGTCGAACACGATGACATCCGGGTCGGTGGGCAGCGCCTCGAACGCGTCGAGAATCGGACCGCCCTCCCGAAACGAGAGCAATCCCGGAACATACGGAAACTCGATCGGGGTCGTTGTGTGGGTGCGGGCAACAACCGTCTCACCGCGGGTGAGGACGATCGCGCTCACGATCTGATCGTCAAGAAACGCCTGATCCACACCAGCAACGATCGGCGTCTCCGGCGTCGGTGTGTCGACTGTGACAGTTGTGGGATCGAAGTCGACCGCGTCTTCGAACACGGCCGTCTGGGCGATATCACGCTGGAGCGCCTCCATCTGGGTTCGGTTCATCGACGGATCGGGACGGAACCGCTCTCGGATCTCCGCCATCGTCAGAACGGGCCGCGCGGGCCACGACCTGGACCACCCGGACCTCGGCGGCGGCCGAGTTGGAGCTGACCAGGAGCGCTCATTCCTTGTGATTTCACGCGCTGACCGTACGCCAATCCGATGAGCAGCCCCGCGAGGTGAGCACCGTGTGCGATGCCACCCGCCGCTCCACCGATCATTCCGAGCGTCGACAACGCGGCGTACCCGATCGTGAGCACCCACAGCGGCATCGGAATGACACCGTACAGCCGCACCTGAAGATCCGGGTTCAGAACGGTGAGAACGCCCATAACGGCCATGATCGCACCGCTCGCACCCAACAGCGGCGCAACATCACCAGTCAGATAGCCGATAGCGATCTGGGCGAAGCCAGCGGCGATACCACTCCCCAAGAACAGCGCGGTGAACTTCGTCGATCCGATCTTCCGCTCGACGATCGGCCCGAAGAAGAACAACACGATTCCGTTGAACAGGAGATGAAAGAAGCCGCCGTGAGAGAAGATCGACGTGATCCACGTCCAGGCGTACAACGGATGGGCGGGGTTCAGCGTAAACAGGGCGTACCACAGTTGGGCAGTGAGGACCGTTTTTGAGAGTTCCTGTATGAGAAAGACCACTGCCATGATCGCGAGAAACACGAACGTCATGTTCCCTCGGAAGTAGCCCAACAGCCCGCCCGTTCCCGCGAGCCGCGTTTGCAATGTCGATTCTGACTCGTTCACGCTGTCGTCGAACCCGCTATCGAAGACACCGCCTGGGCTGTCCCAGTCCTCCAATCCAGAGCAGTTGTGACTCTCGGGAAGCCGGTGGTCACCACAGTACGTCCCACCACAGTGACGACACCGATAGGGCATACTTACTTGCTTCCCACAATTATCACATGTCGGCATCACCCCGAAATACGGGACAGCCAACAAAGGGGTTTGGGATGGAGACACTGCTGTGTATCGGCCGCGTCCATTCACGACGCACAAGACAACTACATCCGGCCGTCATCCGACACAGACAGCATCTATCAGAAAACGTAGTATCAAACCGACTGCTTCGATAGATAATGATGCTATCCCATGTTCAGTATAATATGTAACGCAGTATTTTAGGATATCTATCATTTCATGGGTAGCTACAAACAGCGTGCGGAAGCCGTGTAATGTGAATAGATTAACAAGAACTGTATTGTATTCGTCTATATCGACTCTCAATAGTAAAGCTTATAATATATGTGTTGGAACAATTTCCTACTGGGATACAGCCATGGTCCGCCCTTAGTGGCGATCGTTAGCGTGGCACCGTTCCCAGACGATACCCATGAAACGAGCAATCCGCGTTGCGTTGGTCGCGTTCGTGCTGTTGGGCACGATCGTGGGAGCCGGCGCGACACCCGCTATGGCGAGTAGTGCAGACACCACTCATGACGACGACAACTGTGGCGTTGACAACGACGGCGTCGATATTGATGACTCTGGTAACGTCATCATCGACAACGGCGAAGACAACGACCTCCTAGACCTCGGCTTGGATCTCCTGTAGGTGTAGGGTCACACCGTCGTATCGTCAGACAGATTCCTCGCTTTTTGTGTCGTACAAACGACAGCGACAGCTACAGCCCCTCTATCGCCCGTAGTCGGCGCTCGACCGCTGTCGGAGCGCCGCTTGGCGTGTCACGAACGCGGTGGTCGGGAACCACGAGCGGCACGGGATTGGCTCGCAGTGCGTTCCGGACAGTTTCGTGGTCGTCCGCGTCGAGTCCGCTGGTTCGAGCGAGTTGTTCGACATCGACAGATTGCCCGTACGGAATCTTCCGGGTCGATTCGAGCACCGATCGGTGGTCCGTCGACACTGTCAGTCCCGTCTCGACATCTTCGAAAGAGTCCTCACGGCCGTTCAGATACACGACGATCCGATCGAGCAGCGGATGCTCGTGGGCCGCGTTCTCCGGTAGCGATTCTGGAAACGCCACAGAAATCACTCGACCACCGACAACACCGATCTGCACGTACCGATCGAGATGGGCCGATTCGCGGACATAAATCCCAGCTCCCTCCTCGTCCATACCGATCGTACAGCAAACAGCGGCTTGAACGATTCGATCAGCTGTGTCGAGGACGTTGAAACTCCCGATTCAAAGAGTGACGGCTCTGGAGTCACGGGCGCTGTGCGGATTCGCGGCCGCGGTGAGGCTGCTCGCGGTAGAGTTATCAGACATAGTTACGTGTTATCATACATGGTCATCAACGACCGTACTCGCCGGGCGATCACTGCTGCCGTTCTCACGTGGGCCGGAGGCATGGCTGTGCTCGCCGTCGCCGGACTGGCGGCCGGCGTCTGGCGTCTCTCTGACCTGTGGGACCGAGCTGGTGCTGCTTTCTTGAGTGAGTTCGGGCTGATAGCTATCGTCGGCACGTTCCTACTCGTCGGCGGTCCTGTCTTTCTCCGGATACGGTATGCGCTTGTTGCACCGATCATTGGGTTCGTCTGCTATGTTGCCTATTGGGCGTTTCTCGGGGTAACGACGGGTGTCGGTGTCTCCGCACTGTACGTTGGCATCTTGTATGGACCCTACGCACTCGTTGGAATCGCGGTACTCACAGCTCTTGAATGGGTAGTCCGGTTGGGCCGACAACGGCGGGTTGAATCAGTACAGTAAGAAAGCCGGTGGAATCCAGATTCGTCGTGGCGGTTTCTGGCAACTCCAACTCACGAGCTTGATGGCCGTCACGAAGGAGTTCTTCACGGACTGGGTGGTGTTTCTCGGCTAGCGCTGGCGGAAAGTCCAACGCAAGCCTTATGTACAGATAAGTGCATTAGCGTACAATAATGGATGATGAAACGGCAGTAGAAAGTAGTGATCTCGCTCCCGCGGTGGCGTCTATTCTGGCTAGTGCACGCGAGCGGTCGGTGTCGGGCGAGCGGGTCTCCGTTCGTCCTCGGTCACTTCCAGACCGGCTCGATGTGGTCGGAAACGATCGCGTTCCGGTCATCGCGGAAGTGAAGCCGACGAGTCCGACGACAGAGGGGACGCGTACGGACGACCCCGTCGCGCTCGCCAAACAGATGGTGTCCGGTGGAGCGGCGGCGCTGTCGGTGTTGACAGAGCCGGACCATTTCGGCGGTTCGACCGAGACGCTCACGCGGGTTCGGGAGGCGGTCGATGTGCCGGTGCTCCGGAAGGATTTCATCGTTCGGGAATCGCAGTTAGACGCCGTCGAAGCCGACGTGGTGTTGCTGATCGCTCGGTTCGTCGACGATCTCCCGACCCTGCTGGCAGCTGCCCGTGACCGTGGGTTTCAGGTGCTCGTCGAGGTCCACACCGAGTCCGAGCTAGAGCGCGCGATCGACGCGGACGCGACGATCATCGGGATCAACAACCGAGATCTGGCTCGCCTCGAAGTGGAGTTGGAGACGTTCGAACGGTTGGCCCCCGACGTGCCCGACGGCGTGACGCTGATCGCTGAAAGCGGCGTCACGACGCAGGCAGACGCCGCACGAATGCGCCGAGCGGGCGCTGACGGGCTGTTGATCGGCAGCGCCATCATGGACGGTGACGTGGAAGCGAATACACAGCGGTTGACAACACGAGCATGAACGAAACGTTCGGACGATACGGCGGACAGTACGTTCCAGAGGCGTTGATGCCAGCGCTTGAGGAGTTGACCGACGCGTACCAACGGTACGTGTTGGACAACGAAGACGGGTTCATGGACGAGTTCCGCGAGCGATTGCGCGCGTTCGGCGGGCGACCGACGCCGCTCCAACACGCCGAGAAGCTTTCTGAGCGGTACGGAACGTCGGTGTACCTGAAACGAGAGGATCTCGTACACGGCGGTGCCCACAAACTCAACAACGCGCTCGGACAGGTGTTGCTCGCCAAATACATGGGCAAAGAGCGGATCATCGCGGAGACGGGTGCGGGCCAACACGGCACCGCGACGGCGATGGCGGCCGCCCACCTCGACATGCCGTGTGAGATCTACATGGGGCGGACGGACACGAATCGGCAACGCCCAAACGTCTTCAGAATGCGGCTCAACGACGCCGAGGTGACGCCCGTTGATGTCGGCCGGGGCACGCTCAAAGAAGCGATCAGCCAAGCGCTGCGCGATTGGGCACAGAGCGTCGAAACCACCCACTACGTGATCGGTTCGGTCGTCGGACCCCACCCGTTCCCGCAGTTGGTAGACGACTTTCAGGCGGTGATCTCCGAAGAGATCCGAGACCAACTCCACGAACAGACAGGAGGGCTACCCGACAGCGTTGTCGCGTGTGCAGGCGGTGGCTCCAACGCCATGGGGACGTTCCACCACTTCCTTGATGAGGAATCGGTCGACCTGTACGCGATCGAGGCGGGTGGCTCCTCGCTCGCTGTCGATGAAGAGCGCGGCGTGGCTCCCAACTCCGCGTCGCTTACGACCGGCACCGAGGGCGTGCTTCACGGCGCACGAACACGGGTCCTACAGGACAGTGACGGACAGATCATGGAGAGTCACAGCGTCTCAGCCGGGTTGGACTACGCCGGCGTCGGTCCCGAACTCTCTCACCTCGTCGAAACGGAGCGGGTCACACCCGAGTCCGTGGACGACGAGACCGCACTGGCAGGGTTCCACCGGCTCTCACAGACAGAGGGGATCATCCCCGCCCTCGAAACCGCCCACGCCGTCGGGTGGCTCGAAACGGCGACACCCGAACAGTTGGGCGAGCGGGTCGTGCTCACTGTGTCAGGCCGTGGCGACAAGGATCTCGAAACCGTTCTCGAAGAGACCGCTACTCACGACGTTCCGGAAGCACCTGAGATGGACGTGTTTTCGACCACCACGGGAGATGATCGGAATGCGTGAAAGCGATATCACCGCAGCGTTCGAAGACGGTCCGGCGTTCATCCCGTATCTCACGGCGGGCGATCCGACATTTGAATCGTCGATCGAATACGTTGAGGCGCTTGCACGCGGCGGGGCAGACGTTATCGAACTTGGTCTCCCGTTCAGCGAGCCGATCGCGGAGGGACCAACGATTCAACAGGCGATCGTTCGGTCGCTTGAAGGCGGGATGACGCCCGAGCGCTTTTTCGAATTCGTCGAAGCGCTCGACGTGGACGTGCCGCTGGTCTGTATGACGTACTACAACCTCATCTACCAGTACGGAGATGAAGACGGTCCACGGCCGTTCGTTGAGCGCGCGGCGGCGGCCGGAATCGACGGCCTGATAGCGCCGGATCTTCCGGTCGAGGAAGCCACACCCCTGCGAACGGCGTGTGACGCGCTCGGCTTGGATCTCATTTTCATCGTCGCACCGACGACCACTGACGAACGCCTCACGCCCCTGCTGGAGCACAGTTCGGGCTACGTCTACGTGCAGGCGCGCCTCGGTGTAACGGGTGCGCGCAGCGACGTGAGCGACCGCACGAGCCACAGCCTCGACCGACTCGACGGAGACGACCTTCCGGCCGCGGTCGGCTTCGGTATCTCGACGGGCGAACAGGCGGGCGAAATCGTGGCTGCGGGTGCCGACGGCATCATCGTCGGGAGCGCGCTGGTCGATATCGTTGCCGAGGGGTATGAGAACGATCTGGCGACCGAGGAAACCGCTGAGCGTCTTGAAGCGAAAGCGAGAGAACTCACCGCCGGAATCATCGAACAAGGACAGCCACGATCGGAACGGCTTTGAACGAGGCCTGGTAGACAGTAACATGATCATGACTACAGGAGTACGAGCACGTCTCGAACGGATTGGCACAGGGGGACGATACGTAATCGTCCCGATGGATCACGGTATCACACTCGGGGCCATCACTGGTCTCGAACGAATCGAACGGACGATCGACGCGGTCACCAACGGTGGGGCTGACAGCGTCCTCACCCAGAAAGGGATCGCTGAGCGCGTCCATGGCAACGCAAACGGCGCGGGGTACATCGTTCACCTCAATGGATCGACTGTTTCCGGACCCGATACGAACGACAAACGCATCACGGGGACGGTGAAAGCCGCGCTGCGGCGCGGTGCTGACGCGGTGTCGATGCATATCAACGTGGGCAGCGACCACGAGCCAAAGCAGATCGAGGATCTCGCGGAGATCACCGAGCGCGCGGCGGAGTTCGGCCTGCCAGTGTTGGCGATGACCTACGCCCGTGGTCCAGGCGTTGACGAACACGACGCCGACGCGCTCGCTCACGCGGTTCGGCTTGGGGAAGAACTCGGGGCCGACCTTGTCAAAACGGCCTACAGCGGTGATCCGGGCAGCTTCGAGCAGGTAACCGACGCCACCTCGTTGCCGGTCGTCATCGCCGGTGGAAAGCCCGATACGGATTACGAATCATTGCAAGCGGTCCGTGGAGCGATGGACGCCGGAGCGGCGGGCGTCTCGATGGGACGCACCGTCTTCCAGCACGACGATCCCGAGGCCATCACGCGCGCAGTTGTGGATGTCGTTCACGAGGACCGCACCGCAGAGGAAGCGCTGCAACGAGCAGGGCTAACGATCGAAGCGTAACTGATCCTGGTCAGCTCACCGGTATCGATCGAGTGCGCCCGGAAGTTGTGAGACGCCGTCGAGCGTTATCGTCGGTGAATCGATTCCGGCGACCGCGTCGGTCCGGAGCGATGTGTCGTGTGGCACCCACACTGATTCGAGTCCGGCAGCGTGTGCGCCAGCGACGTCGCATCCGATCGAATCACCGACGTGAACCGCGTCCTGAGGGCGAGCGTCGAGCGGGGACAGTGCCCGTTCGAACGGCTCCGTGGCCGGCTTCGCAGGCCGCCCCGGCTCGGAAAATACCGTTATGTCGAACGAGTCATCGATCCCGAGCGTTTCGAGTTTCGTCTGTTGGGTGTCCCGTCCGCCGTTGGTCACGAGACCGACACGGTATTCTGCTGCGATCGTTTTGAGCGCCGTCCGTGCTCCCGCCCGAAACCGAACGTCCGTCGGATCCGGCTCCTCGTAGGCGGTGACGAGATCGTCGGCAACGCTCATGGCTCTTTCTTTCTCTTGAGCGAGTGAACGAAACAGCCGCCGACGGAACTCGTCGGCGCTGTCAGCGTCGATCCCTGTCATCTGGCGACGCATATCGCCCACCCCGAAAAACGGCTCGATCCCGGCGCGCTCAAACGCACTCGCTAGGCGCTCGTCAGTCGGCCGTAACTGCTCACAGATCGTCCCGTCGAGATCGAACAACACCGTCGTAATCGCCATTTGTAATTCTCTCTTTTCATTATGTAAAAATCTATCGCCGGTGCGTCACGACCAGTCACGATTCACCATGCTCAATAGGGTTCATGTCTACCATCCGGTCATGACACGTGCCGTCTGGCTCAAAGCAGACGATGAGGTCGGAGACTGGGAGACCCGACGCAAACGGATCACGATGGGGTTGGAAGCCGGCGTCGACTGGGTGCTCGTCGAGAAAGAGGACGTAGGACGTGTTCGGGAACTGGGCACAGTAAACGTCGCAGCACTGGATACCGACAGTGCACCCGCGACCGACGCCGAGGGAGAACCAACTGAGAACGATCGTCCCGACGCACTCGTTGCCGGGAAGAACAGCGAGGGCGATGGAACGCTCGATCTGCCGGGCGAACATTCCGGCTCGGCGGATATTTCCCTGCTACAGCGGGAAGACGACCCGACAAACGGGGCGTTCGTCCGCATCCGTGGCGAGGAGTACGAAGCGTTCGCGGAAACCGCGGCCGAACACGCCGAGTACACGATCGTCATCGGTGAGGACTGGACGATCATCCCGCTCGAAAATCTCATCGCCCGCATCGGTGAGGAGACGACGCTCATCGCAGGCGTACAAACAGCGGATGAGGCCCAGACGGCCTTCGAGACGCTCGAACAGGGGGCGGATGGCGTATTGCTCGACACCGACGATCCCGACGAGATCCGGCAGACAGTCGAAGTCCGGGACGCCATCGGGCGCGAGACACTGGATCTCAAACCAGCGAGAGTGACCGATATCGAGCAGATCGGCTCGGCTGATCGGGTGTGTGTCGACACGGGAAGTCTCTTTGAACACGAGGAAGGGATGCTCGTCGGAAGCATGAGCCGCGGACTGTTTTTCGTTCACGCCGAAACCGCTGACTCGCCCTATGTGGCGTCTCGTCCGTTCCGCGTGAATGCGGGAGCGGTTCACGCGTATGCCCGAACGCCGGACGGAACCACCAAATACCTCTCGGAACTCGGCAGCGGTGATACGGTGCAGATCGTCGACACCGAAGGCAACACCCGCGAGGCCGTGGTCGGGCGGGCGAAGATCGAGCGCCGCCCGATGTTTCGTGTTCAGGCCGAAGTCGAGGGTGACATGATCGAAACGCTGCTTCAGAACGCAGAAACCATCAAAGTCGCCACGCCCGAGGGCCGAAAATCTGTCACCGATCTCTCTGTGGACGATACGGTGCTCGTGTATCACGAGGACACCGCGCGCCACTTCGGGGAGGCCGTCGAGGAGACCATCATCGAGAAGTAGTAGAAGTTACTCCATATCGATCGAGGCGTCGGCGGGATCGACTACCTCGCCGGTGTCGGGATCGACGCCTACGCGGTCACAGACATCGCCAAGCGGACACGCCTCAGGATCATCCAAACAGGCGGGTTTTCGAGCCGTACAGTACTCCCGCCCGAACTGGATGCTGGCGGTGTGCCCGAAGCCACATTTTGCTGCCGGTACCGTTTCTTCGAGCACCGCACGGACGGCGTCGTGGTCACTATTGGGGGGTGCGATACCGAGCCGTCGGTAGACGCGGTGGACGTGGGTGTCGACCGGGAACACGCCGTCGTGACCGCTGGCGAACAACAACACGCAGTCTGCGGTTTTCGGTCCGACGCCCTTCATATCGAGCAGCGCGTCCCGAACGTCGTCGTACGCACCATCCTGCACGAATGAATCGAACGCCGCAGCGTCGCCGTACTCCTCACACACCCGCGTTGCGATCCGGATGATCGTGTTCGACTTCTGGTTCTGTAGTCCCGCAGAGGAGATGGTTTCCGCTAGTTTCGAGCGGTCGGCATTCGCAAGCGCGGTGGCGAGACCGCTGTCGCCGTACTGATCCACGAGCGCGTCGTGAGCGGGCTGGCTTGCCGCGTCGCTCGTGTTCTGGCTGAGGATCGTCCGGATGAGACACTCGAAGGCGTCTTGCCCGCCGTAGGTCTTCTGCCAGTATAGCTCCCCGAGCCGGTCCACGACCGCCGCAGCTGGTGTCGTTGGGGCGTCGGACTCGAACGCTGGGGATCGGTCCCCATCCGACTGACCACCGCTGATGTTCGTGTGAGGCTCCTCGGTCATACACCCACTCAGAACGGCAGCCACAAACCCTATTCGACCACAAACGTCACGCGCAACTGTGCTCCGGACGCGAGCGCGTCGACCAGCTCCCGGTCCATTTCCGCTGCAGCTGTGTCTGCACCCACCATCACGGTGCGGTCATCGACGTACTCGCTCGTCCGGAGCACCATACTCCGATCGCTCTCGAACGTGAGATCGGGGTGGCCGTGGCCGGTTACCGTCTGTTCGTACTCGCCAGCGGCGAACGTCGCGGTGATGGTCGCTGTCGGCTTTCGACACGCCGTCACGAACGCCGCACTGAAATCGGCCGGCACCCGGTCAGCCTCAACCGCTACGATACAGTCGCCGGCCGGCGTGAGCCAATCATCGCTCGTCACTTCGAGCGTGCTCGCGTGTTCGGCCGTTACGTGTTCGTGACCCTGCGCACGAACGCGCTCCGAACCGAGATCTGATTCAGGGGTCGCGTCTCGATTGCTCATCATCACCACAGCGCATCTCGATCACCTTCATCCGTTCGTTCCCCCCTCCCCCGAAGACGTTCGAATAGTTTATATGTCATCGTTAAACCGTGCTAGCCGTTACCGGGCTTGAGACAGCCGCGTACAGGGGTTTTACCGGTTTTTGCTGGAGAAAGGTTTAAGTAGATCGTATCTGTATTGGTTAATACCAGAACGCCGCTAGCGGTTCGAGGGGCATCGTTTGGCGACTAGAATGAAACGGAACACTGCTTATTCGACGGTTGTTACCCACGCTCGGCCTCTGCTATCGCTAGCGGCGGTAATGGATAGCACTCAAACCAATCATGGCACAGTCAATCGATAAATCCAAGAACGTAGACCTTACAGACGACGAACTCGAAAACAAATCCAAAGGAGAGTTGATCAAACGTGCAGGTCAACTCCGAGACCGACGTAACGAGCTTAATCAGAAAGCTTCGGAGCGTGCATCCAAGCGGGACGAGCTGAACGCCAAGACCCGTGAAAAAGTCGATGAAGCCCAGCACCACCGCGAGAAACGCGACGAACTGAACTCGGACGTTCAAGAGCACAAACAGAAACGAAACGATCTGAACGCAAAGGCGAACGAGCTGTTCTCGAAGGTCGATCAGACCAAATCCGAACTCGATCTCGACGACGGAGAGAGCTTAGAGCAACTCGAAGAGGAGATCGAACAGCTCGAATTCCGTCAGCAGACGGAAGTACTCTCTTCGGAGGACGAACGGGAACTCATCGAGAAGATCGAGTCCAAACGCGACCAGTACCAAGAGCGGAAGGAAAAACTCGATCAGGGTGGCGACATCGAGGAGCTCCGCGAGGAGGCAAAGGAGATCCGTTCGGAAGCGAGCACCCATCACCAGAAAGTGACCGAGCTGGCTGACAAGGCCCAAGAGCATCACAACCAGATGATCGCGGCCTACCGGGAAGCCGACGACATCCGTGATGAGGCCGACGAAGCCCACGAACGCTTTGTGGAGGCCCAAGAATCCGCAGACCGCCACCACGAGGATTTCGTTCGGGTACAAAAGCGCCTGCGCGAACTCGACAAGGAAGAAGAACAAGAGCGTCGGGACGAGCGCGCACAGAAACGCGAGGAAGCGCGCGCGGAAGCCGAAGACATCTACCAGAAGTTCAAGGAAGGCGAAACCCTCGATACCGAGGATCTGATGAAACTCCAGAAATCCGGCCTGTTATAACGCCGATCCGACGCGTCGTGATCGTTTAGAGACGTTGGCTATCGACTCGCACGTTCGTAGTCCGGGAGCCGCAGCGATCGGCTGCTCCCCGTTACGAACGGCAGTTCGACAACCGAGGCGGCACAGTCAGCAGGAGTGTCGACGGTCAGTTCCGTCGTGTCGACCGTGAAATCGATGTACGCGAGCGCGATCGGGTCGTCTCTCAACGGGCTTTGGGCCGCCCGCGTCACCTCACCAACGACAGTGTCCCCAGCACGGACCGACGCGCCCGACGGGGGAACCCCTTCAGGAGCCAGCCCGACGAGTCGTCGGGAGGGCTGGCCGTGGTTTTCGACGCGCGCGACGACTTCCTGACCGACGTAACAGCCTTTCTCGGAATCGATCGCAGCGTGAACGCCGGCAACATTCGGAATGACGCCCGCAAGCTCGGTACCGAACAGCGGCGTGCCGGCTTCGAGCGTGAGTGTGTTCCACGTCGTGTAGCCGAAGGGAGCGGCGTTCAGGCCGTGGTTGACGAGCGTATCGAACGCTCGCTCGGCGTCCGCCGCCTCGCAGATGATCTCGTACCCTTCTTCGCCGGTCAGTCCGTCGCCTGCGATGACGGTGACACCGATATCACCCATCGTTCCCCGCACGAAGGAAAGCGGTCGCTCAGGGACGCTGGGACCGGTCAACACCGAAGCGACCTTTTCAGTCGCTTTCGGACCGTGGACACCGAACACAACGAGATCCGCAGCGAGACGGATCTCCACGTCGTCGATGAACACCTTCGACTGCCACTCCTCGACGAGCGGCTGTGCCCGATCGAACGGGAGGAACAACAGCAGCCGATCGTTCGCGTTGTACACGTACAGCTCCGTCTCGATCGCGCCTTGGGGATCGAGCACCAGCGCGTAACATCCGACGCCATCGTCGCGTGGCACGCTGTTCGAAATGACGTTATCGACGTAGCTAATCCGGTCGGCGCCGGTGATCTCGATGATTCCATACCCGCGTTCGATGACGCCGACGACGTTTCGAACCGCGCGGTGGCTGCGGTCCGGACGACCGTACCCCGCGACGACGCGGGCACCGTTGTGTTCGGTGAACGTCGCGCCGTGGTCTGCGTGGACCGACTCAAGAACAGTCATGCTGCAAGATCGATTCCGAACCCAAATGAACGGCCCGATCGAACGCGACGCTCAGAGCCAGCCACGGAGGCTGTCGGGCAGGCGTTCTCGTAGATGATCAAGTGGTGATTGGGTGTGGTCAGTCTCCTGTTCGTCCGGGATCACGCGATCGACGGGCGTGATCACGAGCTGATCGTCAGTGCGTTCAGCTGCAATGAGTCCATCGTCTTTGAGTGACGAAAGCGCCGTTTCGAGAACGTCGATCTCGACATCGACCCGGGAACGAAGTTCGAGGACGGTCATGCCGTCGTCCGATCGCTCAACGAGGGTGTCGAGGACAGCGACTTCCGTTTCGTTGCGGGTACGAAACTCCCGCTTCGCTCGCATGCGTACACGTATTACCGGGTTGCTATTAACAGTAGTGTAGGCGATCGATATCCCCCCTTCCTTACTAGTCATATTCTCGATCGACTTCCGATAGAAAGAGAAGGATCAGCGCCTCTATGTATCCAACTCCGTATCGAGGGGGAGCCTTTATGGATAAAGCGTGACAAAAACCACCAATGGGGCTCAAATGTTCGTTTCTTGGTCATCAGTTCGAGGAGCCCAGACTCGTTAACGAGCGTGAAGAGCGGGGTGACGACGTTATCGATGTCAAGCGGCGAGTGATGGTCTGCTCTATCTGTGGAGAGCGCCGAGTGCTCGCAGAACGCAAAGAGATAACGAAACAGACAATTGATGAGAGAGAACACGAGAACACCGAGACACTCGACGACGCGTCCGAAACGATCGACGACTCTGATCTGGAAGCCACCGAGTCGGACCAGGAACAAACAGACGATCCCGCAGGGATCGATGACACAGACGCAGAATCGTCTGGATTTGCCGGCGTTGATATCGTCGACAGCGACTCGACCGAACCGACTGAAGCACCCACAGAAGAACACCGCGACGACGGCGTAATTCTCTCCGAGGATGATACGATATCTCGATCGCCATCGAACTGGTCGACTGAATCAGACGACCATCTCGGAGAGTCGTGGCATCCCGCAACGAAGACCCATCCCCACCAGCGGGAAGAACGAGAACTACCGGATGTCATCACCGCTGCGGCGGACGACGGGGAAATCCTCGCGTCGGCGTCCACTGGAGCGACAGAACGTGATACTGCCAGCCGAATGTCGACAGAGGCGACCACAGACGAGTCCACGACAGACACGGAACAGAATTCCTCAGAGTTTAATGAAGAAGTGATATTTTGTTCGACATGTGAGTTTTCGGTCCTCGCGGCGAATTCACCGTTTCGATCCGGAGATATCTGTCCACAGTGCCACGACGCGTATCTCACAGACCGTGCGTCGAGTTGTCACCGTTCCAGGGAGTGAACGGAACGCCTAAACCCATTCTCGTTAACGTCAATCCATGCGCGAGTATAAGATGCGCCGGGGAGAGCATCTTGAAGATCGTATCCCGGATATGAAAGCTACAGTAGAGGAATATTTCGGCCCCATCACTGGGACTGAAATGTATAAAAACAGCGAGCTGTACGTCATTGGGGAGCCGGACAACCCGGTGTTCGACCGCATCATTGCCGGACGGCTCGAATTCAGCAGCAAGAAAGACAAGCTCGTAGTCGAGTTCGAAGAGCGTCCGACCGAAGAGCTCATCGAGGAAGGGAACATCGACGCGGCCCAAGACGCTGTCGCCACGAAAAACGAGTTTCTGCTCGAAGCCACTGGTCGGGACGCTAAGAGCCGCCGTGAGTCGATGAAACGAGCGGTCGAAGACAGCGACGAACCGGATCTTTCCTGACACATCCCCGAAACCGAAGAGGCATCTGGTTCACGCGATCGGATCGAATTGTACAAAAGAGAGAACGGGCATCTTCGCTGAACGTCAGTGGCCCAGCTTTTTCCGACTGATACCGACGCCACTCGGCGCGATGATGAGTTGATCGTCGTCCTTTTGGACGATATCACCGCCAACCTCGTTTGCGACCTGTTTGAGTTCATCAGTGATGTGCTCCATCGCCCGATCTTTCGTGGAGTGACGCGTGAGGTCAGCGATAACGATATCACCGTCGTAGATGGCGTCTTTGATGACGATCACGTCTTGTTTGCTACTCAGTTTAGCGACGTGGATGCGCGTATCGGCGTTCATCACCTCTGTTTCGAAATCGTCGAAATCGATTTCGACGTAATCGTCCGTCGTGGGCTGATGACTATGGCCCCCTCCTTCGCTCAACAGTTTATCCATGAACCCCATAAAACGTGGAGTGCTCGGTGAGCGTATAGTTCTTACGCTGGATGCCAGTTGACGGAGGCGTGCGTCAGCACGAATCAAACGTGTATGTATCCCGCATGGTCTCTGCGAGGAGACCGTCTGGTTCGAGAACGATCTGAACGACGACACAGGGCAGTTCGCGAGGATCCAAGCAGAAGATGGCGTACGGTGGTTCGCTCGCGGTAATTGGTTCAAGGAGCGGATCAAGCGGTTTGATCCCATCGCGGAATTCACTAAACAGTTCTCGCTCACCAGTTTGTTCCGCGAAGGTGTAAAGCACGCCATTGACATCTCCATCGGTTCCTCGTGTGAGCCGTGAGTTCATCGGATCGCCAGCAGTAACGGTTTCGCGCCAACACGCTCGCGCGGCCTCGAAGATGTTGGTCGCGTCGCTGGCGAACGAGATCGTCGTTTCGGTTTCGATCGTCACCGAACCGAATCGGGGTTGGTCATTCGACCAGTCGATCGTTGCGTCGACCGTGTTTCCGGGTTCGATCGCGTCGATCGTGCTGGCTTGTTCTTCGGAGTAGCCCTGTTTGCTGACGTACACCGGGTCAGCGGTCGTCGTATCAAGTAGCAGAAACTCCTCGGCGGAGCGAGGGCTGCAAAGCACGCGGTAAGTCCCATCGGACATCACCGCGTGTACGCCGTGGCTGTTCGTGTGTCTGTCGACTGAACGTCACACGACGCCGAGCGAGACAAGCACGATACCCACGAGCACCACCACGATGAGAAGCGTGAATCCACCAGCGACGAGGAGGTGTGAGCTAGCCGCTTGGCGGTGTTCTTCGACGATTTCCCGTGGAACGAGTTGGTAGACTGCGTGGCGGCCAAGAAGTCCGATCACCACGTCGTCAGTCCACCCCACGATGGGCACGAGATCTGAGAACAGATCGACCGGCGACAGCACGTACGCTGCCGTGAGCACGACAACGACGAGGACACGCTTTTGATTCGGCGTTCGTCGGTCGAGAGCCACACGCACCAGCGTGTACGCCTCTGTGAGTGCCGTCACTGTTGACCGTCTCATTGGGTGTGGTAGGGTGTCGGAGCGTTTATACGATCTGTTCGATCAGGCGATCGTATGCCACTGAGACGACCCAGCGATCAGGATCAGTGCCCGCGATCTTCACTCAAAGGGTTGCTCTCGGTCCCGGTCCGGAACGTCCATTTCCGTCTCACCACTGACGGGAGACCCTTCGTGGAGGTCCGCTTCGATCTCTTCAAGGGAACGCCCCATCGTCTCGGGGACCTTGAAGTAGATGAACACGAACGCGAGGATACAGAACACACCAAGAATCCAGAACGACCAACTCTCACCGATCTGCTCCATCAACGAGAGGAAGGTTAACCCGACAAGGAAGTTCGCTCCCCAGTTGAAGACGCTGGCGACGCCCTCGGCAGTGCCACGGATCTGGAGCGGGTAGATCTCTGAGATCAGCAGCCAGAACACTGGCCCGAGGCTGATCGCGTAGAAGGCGACATAGAGGAGCATGCTCCCGAGTGTCACGTAGCCGACAACGCCCGACAGTCCCGGCAGGAAGAAGCCAAGGCCGAGAATGGCAAGCATGACAGTCATCCCGCCGGTGCCAACGAGTAACAGCGGACGCCGGCCGACGCGGTCAACCAACATGATGGCGATGATCGTCATTCCAACGTTGACGATGCCGACACCGATGGTTCCGGCGATCGAGGCGATGTCACCAAAACCGATGTTGTTGAGGATCGTTGGCGCGTAGTAGATGATCGTATTGATGCCGCTGAACTGCTGGATGATTGCCAGACCGACGCCGACAACGAGCGCGGGGCGAACCCATGGCTTTAGTAGATCTGAGAGACCGCCTTGCTCTTCGATCTCACTGACCTCACGGATCCGCTCGATCTCATCGTCGACCTCGTCTTTGGCACGGATACGAGAGAGGACGGATCGAGCGGTGTCCTCTTCTCCGTGTTCGACGAGCCAGCGCGGACTCTCGGGGACGAAATACACTCCGAGTCCGAGAATGGCCGCCGGGAGCGCACCGAAGACGAACATCCAGCGCCACCCGATCACGCCGAGGAACTCGGGAGCGAAAGCGTAGTTGACGAGATACGCCATCAGGATGCCGATCGTGATCATCAACTGCTGGAGGAATCCGAGCGAGCCCCGGATGTCCGGTGGAGCCGTCTCGGAGATCATCAACGGTCCGACAACCGACGCGATGCCGACGGCAACGCCCTCGATGATCCGCCACGCGATCAGCCACTCGACAGTCGGCGCTAAGGCCATCCCGAACGAGCCGATGAAAAACACTGCTGCGCCCGCGATCGTCAGCCGCCGCCGGCCGAACCGGTCAGCCAATTGCCCCCCGGTTGCCGCACCGATCATCGCTCCCACGAGGACGCTGCTGGTGACCACGCCTTCGAGGAACGGCGACAGCGCGAACGACTGATTGATGTACAATAACGCCCCAGAGATGACGCCAACGTCGAACCCAAACAGCAACCCGTTGAGTGCGGCGATGGCAGCGATGACGTAGACGAAGTTGCTGTGGTCCTTATCAGCGTTGAACAGCGTGCTCGCTACGCTCATCGTTCACCCACGGAGTGGGTGTTCGTGCTTGATTTCCTGTACAATCGGTTTTGATCGGCCCGCACCACATCACGACGTGTGAACGGTGGACTCGATCTCATCACTCAAATGGGTATCCCTCACCGAGTAAATTATTATCGATACGGACAGACCGCTGAACCACCACGATATCCTCACCCGTGTACCGGTAGCTCGTTGTACCACCGAGGTTGGGCGCGGCCAGTTTGGAACCAGCAAGAGCAGGCTGGTTCACGGGGGACGTTTACCGTCTCGGAACAAAGCGGTAGTATGCGTGTCGTGACGCTGCTTCCCTCTGCGACGGAGATCGTTTACGCGCTCGGGATCGAACCAGTGGCCGTCTCTCATGAGTGTGATCACCCGCCTGCGGCGCGATCGAAACCGGTCGTCAACCACGCCCGCATCGATGCGACGAAGAGCGCCGAGATCGACCGGCAGGTGGTACAGGCCGAGCGCAACGGAGGCGTGTACGAGATCGATCTCGATGTGCTCGCAGCTGCTGAGCCGGATCTCATCGTCACACAGGGATTGTGTGACGTGTGTGCCGTTGATCAGGTGCTCGTGGCGGACGCCGTCAGTGAGTTAGGCCTGGACTGTGAGATCCTCACCACGGACCCACACAGCCTCGGGGACATCCGATCGGACATCGAGCGCATCGGCAGGGCAGTGGGACGCTCCGACCGCGCTGGGGAGGTGATCGAAGCGTTCGACAGCCGGATCGATTCGGTTCGAGAAGCGGTCCCAGAGACCGACAGGCAACCCAGTGTCGTGGTACTCGACTGGCTCGATCCCGTCATGACAGCGGGGCACTGGGTGCCTGAGATGGTGTCGATCGCCGGGGGGCGAACGCCCGTCGATAACGAAGCGTCGGTCCCACGGGAATGGGATGAAATCCGCGCCGTCGATCCCGACGTGCTCGTCGTTGCTCCTTGTGGATTCGATCTCGAACAGACGGAACAAAACCGACGGGATCTCACCGAGCGCGAGGGATGGGACGAACTGACTGCCGTTGCTTCGAATCGGGTGTACGCCATCGACGGCCACGAGTACATGAACCGTCCGGGGGTCCGCATGGCTGAATCGCTCGAACAGCTCGCTGGCGTGATCCATCCGGAGCAGTTCGAAGAGCCATCGAAGGAGGCTGTACGATCGTTCGAACGACTCACTGACCAGTGATCGACGATCACTGATAATCGTTCGAATCGCCTATTTCATAGGTGTGCGTCGATAACACGGCTCGACAGGGTGGAGACTATTTTACGGATCGCATTTCGGACACGGCCAACAGGGATCATCGAGGGGGTTGGTGAAACGATCGATGACGTTCGTAGTATTGAGCTCGATAACGCGTTCTATGTGGAAGACGGCACCTGGATCGAGTCGCTAACGATCGGGTCTGATTCACAGTTCGATATCGAAGCCGTCGTCGACCGCCTCTCGGGCGTTCGTCTCTTTCACCACAGAGTCGTCCCGACAGGACCGACATCAGCGGGCATAGAGCGCGTTACGATCGTTGCTAACGAGTCGTACCCATTCATTTTAGGATTGATACTCCGACAGAAAGCAATTCCGAACCGGATTACGTACCGGGACAAGCAGTTTCGGGTTGTTGCGACTGTCCGCGATTGGGAACAGTTCCGATCTATGGCAGACGATATTGATCACAAGCTGGGGAAGTTCGATCTACAGCAAGTAACGGAGATAGAAAACGTTGGGGAACCCCTCGACAGCGGGCGTCTCTCGGAAACGCTGGTAACGAAACTGACCACAGAGCAGATTGAGATCCTCGAAACGGCGTACAATATGGGGTATTTCGAAGTGCCACGACAAGCAGATGGAACGAAGGTCGCTGATCAGTTGGGCATCAGCCAGTCGAATTTTAGTGAGCGGCTCAGAACAGCTGAGAATCGGCTGTTCGAGCTGCTGTTCGGTGCTAACGCGTATCACTCGGAATACACTGAGTGACGGTACAGTGATTCCTTTTGACATCCTCCTCCGGCTTTAGCCGGAGGACTCCCGAGCGTTGGGATATTAGGGTTTGCAGACTCCCTGCTCTCTCGTGTTGAACGACCCGCTTTCGCGGTCGAACAGGAAGACTCTGGGCTGTGCCAACCAGCCGTTACTCATATCCCCCGTCGGGGGACTCTGAGTTATCTTTCGCCGGATATTCACTGCACCGTTTACGTCTGCGTTCATCGTCGTCTCGCACGAGTCACAGACGTACAGACCCCGCTCCACGCGATTCGTGTCACGAATCTGCCCGCAACACGAACACGTCTTTGACGTGTTCCGTTCGTCCACACGGTCAACGAGGATACCGTGTTCCTCGGCCTTGTATTCGAGGAGTCGGGTGAATCGGTCGAACTCCCAGCCGTGGAGTTTCTTGTTCCCTGACTGGCCCCAGTTCCGCGAGTCACCGTGCTCATCCGCGCGGATATCGCTGAGGTCGCCAACCGCTATCGTCTTCACACCTTCTTCGACGCACCGCTCTACAATGTGCTTGCTGAGAGTATGGAGGAAGTGATCTTTGCGCCGGGAGCGTTTCTGTCGAGCCTTCAATGCACGCTTCGACGGCCCGTTCTCACCTTCGGTCTGATACTCCTCGCGGGTGAAGTAGTGTTTGTCCTCTTTCAGCACGTTCCCTGGATACAGTTCGCTCGTGCCACCTTCGTAGTCAATAGCGAGGTAGTTGCTGATGCCGAGGTCGATACCCGCTGTGTTGTCGCCCGGCGCGTCCTCGACGGGAATTTTTTTCTTGCAGACGAGGTGGAGTTCCCACTCGTCGCCGTTCCAGACACCACGTACCTGCTGGATGTTTTCGACTTCTACGTCAGGACGGGTGTCGTACTCTACGAGGATGAAGTCAGACCGGCTCTCTTTCAGGTTGAAGCCTTTCGAGAGACGGAGTTGACAGTGCTTGTCGTCGTGTTTGATATCCTTCTGCTTCCACGTAACGGTGGAGCGCGGGTGGTCGTCGCCACGTTTCCGGTAGCCCGGTGGGTTATTGCCGTCGTCGGAGTTGTACCATGCGTTGAACGCTTCAGCAAGTTCTTCAAGAACTCGCTGTGCTCAAAAATCGAAGATTTTTGGCATCTCAAAAACGCATCGCGTTTTTGACAGAGCTTGACTGAGAATGGATGTCACTGTAGCGTTCGTGGTCTTTCAACGCCGATTTCAGTTCGGCTTCGTCGGGTATCTCACCGTCTTCGTCCCACCGTTCTTGTATGTAGTAGCGGCCGACGTTCCACAGTTTCGAAACGGAGAACCCACACTGGTCAAGATCGTCACGAACCTGACTGTGGTTCGTGATTCGTGCGACGTAGGTGCGAGTTGTCTCCAGCATCGTTTGCGATACATAACCAGTTATGAAAGGGTATCTATTGAAACCAACGATCGAGAAGGGAGACTATCCAGCTGGCGTGTCGTCGGTGAGGTGTCGGTCGGAGTGTCGGATTCATCCCGCGCATAAAGACGCGAGGATTCTCCTTGCTCTTTATAAAGAACGATGATCATCACGCTCGTTCGGGATAAGATGCTTTGTGTCATCCCCGATAGAGGGCATGTCCCATGACAATCAAGGACACATCGGGGGACGTATCGACGCCGCACGACTCGATACGTCGCCTCTCTCGACGCCAGTATCTCCGTGCTTCGCTTCTGGCAGGGGTGAGCGCGGTGGCTGGCTGTAATCGTGCTACAAGCAACATACAGCCCCGCGCACCAAGTGGGGTTCGTGAGAGCGTTCCAACGAAGTACTGGCACGACTGGTCGACGATCGACGCCGACACACCGCCACTCGACTACACCGCACGCGTGGGTGCACCGTTGGATCCGGTGACGGTGGAGTATTCGAGCGAGGACGACCCGTGGATGCGCGAACACGGTTTATTGTTCGAGCGAGCGCTCGACAGTCTCGGGGTTCCATCGAAGCTGATCGATCGACCGTTGAACCAGCTGTACGCTCAAAGTTGGGACACAGCAGGACTCGAAAACGTGATTTCGATGAGTTCACACGGACCAGATCCCCAGCGCGGACTCGATCCGAACCCGTTTTTGATGCGACTCCACAAGGACAACCCCTCGAACTACACCAACTACTGGCACCCGACGATCAACGAACTGTTGAACACGCAGCGTCGACTCACTGGCGAACCGGAGCGCCGCGAGAAGTTGGTCGGCCGCATTCAACGGCTGTTTGCCGCGGATGTCGGTGACATCATCACCCTCTTTCCGAACGTGATCACCGCGGCAAACACCGAAAAGTGGGACGGCTACGTTCCGACGCCGGGCAACGGGTACACCGGTGACGCGTTCCAATGGACGGAGGTAAATCTTCAGCCGAAAACGGACGACACCGCCTATGTGAAGGGGATAACGACATCGATGAACTCGCTCAACCTCCCGTGGGCAGCGGGGGGAGACGAAGAGCTGCGACTGAAGTTCATTTACGACAGTTTGTTCGATGCGTCACCGAATCTCGATATCATTCCGGCACTCGGAACCGACGCCGAAATCACCGGTGACAAAACAATCGAGGTGAAACTCCGGGACGGGGTTACTTGGCACGACGGTACGCCGTTCACGGCAGAGGACGTAAAATTCTCGACAGAATACTACATCGAAAAGAATTCGACGAGCCAAGCGACATTCTACAAACCGATCGAGAGCGTCGACGTGCTGTCGTCCCATCGGGTGCGGTTTAACCTGAAGTGGCCCGACGCGTCGTTTACCACCCAACGACTGGTTCGGAGTGCGATCATCCCGAAACACCAGTGGGAAGATATCGACTCGCCTGCACAGCACAACCCAACCGAGCCGATCGGAACGGGACCGTTCAAATTCGTACGGTGGAATCAAGGGACGCGCTTCGAACTCGAACGCAACGACGAGCACTGGATGTTCGACGACGACTGGCGTGCCACCGCACTCGGAAAGCACGCGACCCGAGGACCGGGGATCGAGCGCGTCATCTGGATCAACGTCGGTAACATCGATGCCATGCTCGGGGCACTCACACAGAGCCAACTCGACGCTGTCGGGTCGACGCTCTCGAACGCACAAGCTGACCGTGTGGCAGCTAGTGACGCCATTAGCAAGCTCTCGACAGAGAACTTCGCGCCCGTCGCTGTCAAGCTCATGCATTCGTGTCCGTTGATTCGTGACAAGGAGTTCCGGATCGCGCTGTCGATGGCCGTAGACAACCGTTCGTTCGTCGAAGACGTCCTCCGCGGGGAAGCCACGTCTTCGGCGGGCGAAAACTACATCTCGGAGCTGGTATCACCGTGGCACACACCCGAGACGCGTCAGTACCGCTACGACCCGACGGAAGCTCGACGGATCCTCGAACGAGCCGGCTACCTGTGGGGAGACAACGGTACGCTTCATTTCCCAAACAAAGATGGATGGGCAGCGTTTCTCGAACGGATTCAAAACGGGAACACGCACAAACGACGGACGGAACTCGGACAGCCGGATTTCTCTAAACAAGCACAGACCACGGAGGACCGATCATGAGCGATTTCAGACGATTCATTGCGAAACGGCTCACCGTATCGGCACTGTTGACGCTCGTTTCGGTCACGATCATTTTCTTCGTGCTACGGCTTCTGCCGGGGAGTCCGTTCGAGACGCTCATCACGACGGGCAACCTCAGCCCCGAACAAGCCGAAGAGGTGTTCGCCCTCTATGGACTCGATAAGCCGCTCTGGCAGCAGTATCTGGTCTATCTCAAGAATCTCCTGACGTTTCAGTTCGGGTATTCGATACTCCAGAGCCGACCAGTATGGGCAATCCTCGGCCCGAAGCTGGCGAACACGCTCATCTTGCTCGTTCCCGCGCTCGTGACGACGGCCGTCGTGAGCACGGCGGTCGGGATGTACGCCGGGTGGAATCGGGGATCGACTGCTGAAACGACGAGCATTGCGGTGACAACGTTTCTGCGATCGACACCGGTGTTCATCACCGCGATCTTCCTCCTAATCGCGTTCTCCTACACGCTCGGATGGGTGCCAGCGTTCGGCATGCGACGCGTGACAGCGACGCCGAACGGGCTTTTAGACACGTATCTCTCGATCGATTTCCTTCACCATTATCTGCTCCCGTTTACCGTGACAGTGCTGTATTACAGCGGTGATTTCCTCTTGTTGGCCCGCAACGGCGTCGTCGAAAAGAAGGGTTCTGAATTTCTGAAACTCCACCGAGCGAAAGGACTGACCGAAAACGAACAACTCGTTCGGGCCGGTCGCAACTCTCTGTTGCCGGTGGTGACGTACTTCGCACTCCGACTTGGAATGATCTTCCAAGGGCTGATCCTTCTCGAAGTCGTGTTCGGCTGGGACGGCATCGGTCGGGCGCTCGTGTTGGCCATTGAACAGCAAGATTATCCGCTCGTTCAGGCAGCAGTGTTCATCATGGCGTTGGCAGTCATCGTCATGAACCTCGTGTCAGACGTGTTGTGTGCGTATCTCGATCCGACGGTAACTGCGAACGGAGGTGCCGCCTGATGAGCACCGGCTCGATTTCGCTCAGAGAACGGATCACTAGTCGTACTGAACACATCTGGTCACATCTCCGATTTCTCGCCGGGGATCGGCTGGCCTGTGCCGGACTAATCACCCTCGGTGTGTTCGTCTTCCTCGGCGTAACCGGTCCGACGATCGCACCGTACCATCCGATCGAGGACTACGTTCGAACTGCCCAAGGTGACATCGTGCGGCTGTCTGCCCCGAGTATGGATACCCCACTCGGAACGACCGAGTACGGAAAAGACGTGCTCAGTCAGTTTCTGGCTGGCGCACAGCCGACGCTCATTGTTGGCCTGTTGGGTGGTGTCGGAACCGGAGCCCTCGGATTTCTCGTCGGACTCGTGAGCGGCTACTTCGGCGGGTGGGTGGATGAGCTACTCATGCGGCTGACTGATCTCACGTTCTCGCTGCCGTTCATGCCGATGGCGCTGTTGTTGCTCACGTTCATCACCCCGAACGTCTGGCTCATCACAGCTATCATCATCTCGTTTCTCTGGAAAATGCCCGCTCGCGTCGTCCGATCAGAAGTGCTATCGACGCGCGAGCGGACGTTCGTGAAATCGGCCCGAGCGAGTGGGGCCAGCCACCTCCGGACCATGTTCCTCCACATCGCACCGAACGTATTGCCCATCGGCTTTCTGTACACAGCCTACGGCGTCGCGTGGGCGATCGCTGCTCAGGCGAGTCTCGCGTTCTTGGGATTCGGCGATCCGACTACGACCAGTTGGGGACGAATGCTTCGGATGGTGTTCGAATCGGGGACGATCCGAATCGCGTGGTGGTGGGTGTTGCCACCGGCAATCGCCATCGCTGCTGTGACCACCTCGGTCTTCTTCATCGGCCGAGCGTACGAAGAAATGATCAATCCAGAAATACAAAACCAATGACATCGGAACAGCCATTACTCGAAGTCGACGATTTACACGTCAGGTACAGTACGAACGGTGGAGACGTTTACGCCGTAAACGGCGTCTCGTTCAGCATCGATACGGGCATTAATTACGGACTTGCAGGTGAGAGTGGCTCAGGAAAATCGACGGTCGCGGAGGCGATTCTCGGATTGTTGCCGGAGAACGGCGCGATCGATCGGGGCGAAATCCGATTCAAGGGGGAGAACCTCCTCGAACTGTCTGCAGCCGAGCGTCGTGATGTGCTCTGGGAAAAAATCGCATACATCCCCCAGAGTGCAATGGATTCGCTCGATCCCGTCATGACGACTGGCGATCAAATACGACAGGCGATCGAGAAACACCGCAACGTCTCAGAAACGAACGCCCGAGAACGGGTCCGTGAACTGTTCGACATGGTCGGTCTCGATCCCGACCGGACCGAGGAGTATCCACACGAGTTCTCCGGTGGAATGCGCCAGCGCGTGACGATCGCAATGGCGCTAGCGCTCGAACCAGACCTCATCATCGCTGATGAACCGACGACGGGGTTAGATGCCATCATTCAGGACAAAATCCTCGATACGATGCTCGACATCCAAGCGCAGATCGACAGCTCTCTTCTGTTGATCACCCACGAGATCGGCGTCATCGCGGAGACGTGTGCGGAACTGTCCCTACTCTATGGCGGGAAAGTGATGGAACAAGGAAGCGTCGATAACGTGTTGATCAACCCGACGAATCCCTACACGATGGGACTCAAAAACTCCTTTCCGGAAATTGAAGGGGGTGACAGTCCGGTTTCCATACCGGGGTCGCCACCGAACCTCAGCCGAGCACCGTCGGCGTGTGCGTTCACGGAGCGGTGCCCGTTTTCCACCGAAGAATGCGAACAGTCCCATCCCGATCTGATGGAACTTCCCAACCGAAATCACCGGTCCGCCTGTCATCACGTCGAACAAGCAGCACAGATGCGGCGCGACGCGACGGAACCTGAAACGTGGGGTGTTGCTGTCGAAGCGGAAAACGAACCCGAGACAGGGGATGTCATCCTCGAAGCCGATAATCTGCGGACGTGGTACGAACAGAGTCAGTCGCTGGTGAGCAAACTCCGTGGAAAAGACCCGACCTACGTCCGTGCAGTCGATGGGGTATCGCTGTCGGTCCGTCGATCGGAGATCCTCGGTATCGCCGGAGAGAGCGGCTGTGGAAAGTCGACGCTCGGAGAAACAATGGCGCTGCTCACGACGCCGACCGACGGGGAACTCGTTTTCGATGGGGTACCGTACGAACAGTATCGAGACGGAAATATGAAGGAGTTCCGCCGGAAGCTCCAGATCATCTTTCAGGATCCGTTCGATTCGTTGAATCCGCGCCAACCCGTCCGTAAACTCGTCGGAGAGCCGCTCACGATACATGACTACCGAACAGATGAACGGACGGCAGCGATCACAGAGACGCTCGAAACAGTTGGCCTCCCAACAACTACGTCGTTTCTCGATCAGCATCCACACGAGCTATCGGGCGGTCAGCGCCAGCGCGTCGCCATCGCCAGAGCACTCGTCCTCGATCCAGACTTTCTCATCTGCGATGAGCCGGCCTCGATGCTGGATGTCTCGCTCAAGGTCAACCTCTTGAATCTGCTTCGGCGGCTGGCTGATACGGAAGATATCGGCATCATCTATATTTCTCACGATCTCGCAAGCTTAGCCGAGGTGTCCGACCGCCTTGCCATCATGTATTTGGGACGGATCGTCGAGCAGGGAGCGGTCGACAGTGTGATACAACAGTCAAAGCATCCCTACACGAATTCGCTGCTATCAGCCGCACCGGAGAAAGATCCCTCCGTCGAGCGTCAACGGGTGCTATTAGAAGGGAAGCCGCCGACGCCTGTGGATCTCCCCGATGGGTGTGTGTTCGCACCTCGGTGTCCAAAAGCCACTACCGAGTGTCACAGTGCGGAGCCGGCCGCCGACGCGGCTGGCGACGAGAACCATCTGGCAGCGTGTTACTTCCCCGATAGCGAGCACGACCCGATCAGTGCCGAGGACTCATCAACCGGCACGGAAAGCGTGAGCGACTGATCGCTCACTCCGGCACCGAACACGTCTCCGTGTACTTCACATCCTCGATGGAATCGATGCCGTACTCCCCACAGACGGGACAGTCGGGGTTTCGTTCGAAGGGAACCGTCTCGAAGGACATCGACGACGCGTCGTAGGTCAGGAGCCGTCCCGCGAGCGTCTCGCCGTGATCAAGCGCAAGCTTGATGGCTTCAGTCGCTTGGATACAGCCGATCGTTCCGGGGAGCACACCGAGCACACCGGCGGTCGCACAGTCGGGAACCGCACCGGCCGGCGGGGCTTCGGGGAAGAGACACCGGTAACACGGCCCAGAAGGGCGGATCGTCGTGGCCTGTCCCTCGAATCGGAGGATCGCCCCGTGGGTGAGCGGGATTCCCGCGAGCACGCAGGCGTCATTGAGGAGATACCGGGTTTGGAAGTTGTCCGAGCCGTCGACAACGATGTCGTAGCCGTCGATGAGCGACCGGACGTTGTCCTTCGTCACACGCGTTTCGTGTGTTTCGACAGTCACATCGGGAGCGTGGCGGTCGACGAACGCCGCGGCGCTGTCGACTTTCGGGCGATCGATATCGTTCTCGCCGTGGATGACTTGGCGTTGGAGATTCGATCGTTCGACCACATCGTCGTCAGCGATACCGAGCGTTCCGATCCCGGCCGCAGCGAGATACTCGATAACTGGTGAGCCGAGTCCACCTGCCCCGACGCACAGCACGCGCGTTTCGAGCAGTTGTTGCTGTCCAGCCGGGCCGACATCGTCCATGATGATGTGCCGAGAGTAGCGATCGAGCTGTGTGGCGTCGAGTTCGAGGGCCGCCATGGATCAGTGTTGATGTGCTGAGCGATAAGCGCCTCGGTGAGCGTCCCGTCCCACAGCGTTTAGGACCGACGCACGTCACGACTGAGCATGGACGAACGCATCCACGAACACGCCCGAATACTCACTGACTGGAGCGCCGACATCGGAGCCGGCGACAACGTCGTGATGATCGTCGAGAACGGTGCTCACGAACTGGCGGTTGCGGTCGCTGAGCAGGTCGGCCAGCGGAACGGAAACCTGCTGACGAAGTACACCTCGGGAGAGATCGATCGCGCGTATCTGCGGGCGCACGAGGGGGAATTCGACTCTGACCCAGCACACGCGCTGTCACTGTATGAAAATGCCGACGTTGTGCTGTCGCTGAACGCCGGCCACAACACGAACGCGTGGACGGACATCCCACACGACACTAAGCAGGCCTACGACACGGCCACCCAAGCCGTTCGAGAAGCCCGACTCGACACGGACTGGGTGAAAACGATTCATCCGACGCGAGCACTCGCCCAACAGGCCGGAATGGCGTATGAAACCTACCAGGACTTCGTGTACGACGCGATCATTCGCGATTGGGAGGGTCTCGCAACGGAGATGGATCGGCTGAAACGACGCCTCGATGCCGGAAGCGAGGTGGCAATCCAGACGGCCGCGGGGACCGACGTCACCATGTCGATCGAGGATCGACTCGCGGTGAACAGCGCCGCCACCGTCCGGTATGATTCGCACAATCTGCCGTCCGGAGAAGTGTTCACCGCCCCGACCGACACGGACGGAACGGTGGTGTTCGACGTGCCACTCACCTACTATGGCGAGCGACTCGAACGCGCGACGCTCACGTTCGAAGACGGGCGTGTTGTGGACTATGCGGGAGATAATGAGGACGTGTTAGCGGAGATCCTCACGACGGACGACGGCGCAAAACGGCTCGGTGAACTCGGCATCGGCATGAACCGGGGTATCGATCGGTTTACGAACAACATTCTGTTCGACGAAAAGATGGGCGACACCGTCCACATGGCGCTCGGTCGAGCGTACGAAGCGTGTCTTCCGGACGATCAGACGGGCAATCAAAGCGCCGTCCACGTTGATATGATCGCGGACATGAGCACTGACGCCACGATCGAAATCGATGGCGAGATTATCCAACGAAACGGAACGTTCCGGTGGGAAGAAGAGTTCGATGCCGCGTGAACGCGTGGATCCGAACGCGCTAATAATGATCGAACGGACACCGACGGCATCGAATTAGCACGCTGACAGTTCGTGGGAGTCTTGTTCGGTCGTTCAACGCGGGGTGATCAGTTCAGGTCAATGTCGGCTGATGAATCGTTGCGTTCGAACGTGATTTCGAGGATGCTGTTGTTGAACGTGGCTTTCGCAGAGTGTTCGTCGACGGTCACCGGCAGTCGAAGCTGATCTTCGTACTCGCGGTGGTCGGTCACAGCGGTGATCGTGAGAGTTTTGCCGTCACATTTCACATCGATAGCGTCCTTCTCGATCCCCGGAAGGTCAGCGACGACGTACACGTGATCGTCGTCCGTTTGTGTGGTGATGTGAACATCGTTTCCAAAGCCGGACTCACCGCCCTGGACGCGCATCTCGAAGTTGTTGCCCATCATCTCGTCCATCATGCGACTAAGTTCGTTGAAGATGTCATCGAACGGGTCCCGGTCGCGCGATCCCATGAATAAAGCTCAGGCTCTGTGTGATCAAAAGCCTTCTGAACGCGCCACTTTGATCCTATCACAATAAAATTCTATCGATATCAGCTGCAGTCAGCCGGTGATACGAGAAACAATCAAATAAAATTCATGAACGTGCGTCAGACAACGACCGACCGTGTCACAGTCCGATGCCGAGCGTTTCGTTCGTCGTCGCAATGCTTTCGTTTGCGTCTGCGGTTTCGGTGACAGCACGGATGGCGTCGACGTTCTCCGGGACGACGTCGCTCTCTTGATGAATGGCTTCGAAGAGATAGAGATCGTTGTCTTCCATGCTGATCGATTCCTCCCAGACGCAGTTTTCCCACACGTCTCCGCGGGGTCGTCCCGCGTCGTGAGCGAACTCCTTGAGTTTGCCCGCGCCGTCGATCGCCATCGACTCAGGGACGAGAAACAGTCGGGACTCCTCGCGCAGCAGGTCGCGCACGTCGGCCGCCGTTGGAGACGATTCGAGCGTGACGTTAACGCTGTGGAGGTGCATGAGCGTCGCAGGCACCTTCATGCCGAGCGTGTCGATGTCGAGATCTGGGAACACGGTGTTCACGTCCGGACCGTGGTGGGAGGGAACCGTGATCGGGTTCGGGAGAATGTCGTTGATCGGTCCACGGGAGGTTTGGCCGGGATCTCCACCGCGCCGAACCAGCGTCACGCGGGCTTTCTCCACGCCGTACTGTTCTTGCAGCGGCGTGAGCAACCGGGAGAGTCCGGTCGTGTTACACGAGACGACGCGAACGTGGGACGCACCCGCAGCGGCGCTGTAGTTCCCGCGGGCGTTGAAACTCGTGTCGACGAGATCGGCGTCCTCGCCGCCTTGGTACAGCGCTGGCGTGTCGAGCGACTCGTACATCGATTTGTTGTCCGCACCGATCCCGGAGGGACAGGCGTCGACCACGACATCGCTTTGCTCCACCAACTCAGAAACCGTGCCAGCGAGACCGATGCCAGCCTCCTCGAACAGTTCGACCCGCTCCTCGACGGCGGTGTACAGCGGGTAATCCTTCCGAACAGCGGTTTGGGCTTCGAAGTTGGGGCGGGTTTTGGCCACCCCGGCGAGTTCCATGTCCGGCTGTTGTGTCACTGCGTCCGCGACGCGTTTCCCGATCGTTCCATACCCGTTGATTCCGACCGTGAGCATACGTGTTCGTGCACCACCGACGACGGTAAACGTTTCTCTCTCGTCGGAGTCTCTCGCGGCGATTTACTCGTATCTGAGTGATCTTCATGGTCGATGACAAGCGGAGCTCTCGAAGGCAACACCTAATCCGTGCTCCCACCAGGTACCGGTATGGCCGATCCAATCACTGAGACAGAGTCATCCGAGCGGGCTGTCGCGGCAGAAACAGCGGTTAACCAGTGCATGGGGCTAGAGCGTGACGAAAGCTGTGTGATCGTGACCGACGCGAAACGTGAGCCGATTGGGGAAGCGTTGTACCGGGCTGCCCGAGAGCAGACGGAGAATGCGACGATCCTCCGGTATCCACCGGGCGACCAACACGGCGAGGAGCCACCCGAACCGGTTGCGGCGGCCATGCGTGAGGGTGACGTGGTGCTTGCCCCGACGACCAAGAGCCTGAGTCACACGCGGGCACGCACGGACGCAACCGACGCCGGTGCGCGGGTCGCTACCCTGCCCGGAATCACCGACGAAGTGTTCACGACCGGACTCGACGCCGATTATGCGGCGATCGAGCGCCACAGCAACGCGGTGTTCGAACAGGTGAACGACGCGACAGAACTCCGTGTGACAGCCCCCGCTGGTACCGACATCACATTCACAGTTGCGAGCCGTGAGTGGCGACAGGACACTGGCATCGTCCACCAACCGGGCGAAATGTCGAACCTACCGGCCGGAGAGACGTTCATCAGTCCCGAATCGGCAAACGGAACGTTCGTCGTCGACGGGACGATGCGACCGTACGGGCTGCTTGCGTCCGAACAGACGCTCGCGTTCGAAGTCGAAGACGGCTACGTCACCTCAATCAGCGATGACCAGATCCGCGAACAGGTCGAAACGGCTGCCGAGGCGGTTGGACAGGACGCGTACAACCTCGCGGAGTTGGGGATCGGCACGAACGTCGCCGTCACTGAGCTGATCGGCTCGGTGTTGCTCGACGAAAAGGCCGCCGGGACCGTTCACATCGCTATCGGTGACGACGCCGGGATCGGTGGCGACACTGACGCCCCGTTGCATCTCGACGGCATCATCCGCAAGCCGACGGTGCACGCCGATGGCGAACTCGTGGAACTGCCCACCCCACAAACGACGGACGACACGAGTGAGTGAACGGACGGCTCTGGTGAGCGACGATCACCTCTGTGGCCGTGACGAACGTCCTTTATCCCTGTAGCGACTATCGACGATATGAGCGATTCGACGCCAACGCACGTACCGGCGCCGTGTCCGGCCTGTTCCCCGGACGTGGCGACGGCCCACGAGCTGCTCTCACCGGGCGGTCAGGCGACTGTCAGATGCACCGAATGCGATCACGTTCACAAGACGCGGATCGAAGAGGACGACACTGTCGAACGAGACGTGATCGTCTCCCAAGGAGGAGAGTCGTTTCACACCAACGTGGACGCCCCGGCGTCCGAAGAGATCGCGGTCGGTGAGGAGTTCATCGTCGACACCGAGGAGATGCTCATGACCGTCCGGATCACGGCGATAGAGCTGCCGGACAAGCGGGTCGAACGCGCGACTGTCGAGGCGGTACAGACGATCTGGACGCGGGCGGTCGACAACGTCTCTGTGTCCATCACGCTGAATCCAACCGAGGGCAGCTACGACGAGACGCGGAGCATCGACGCGCTCGTGCCCGGTGATGAGGAGTTCACCGTCGGAGCGACCGAAGAACTGGGCGACGAGGAGTTCACGATCAAATCGATCAAGCTCCGGGAGAATGCGGCGGGATACGACCACGAACAACTCGATTTTGCCGGCGACACCGCGACCGCGAAGGACATCCAGCGCGTGTACGCCGATGACGAATCGAGCGCCGCGTGGTCGGTGTGGTAACACAGAACAATGTCTCACGAGAACGACCGTGAGCGGCTCGTAGAAGTCCTCTCTCGAAGTGATCGCGTTCACCGAGCGTCCGTACTCGAAGCGATCGGGACCGTGCCCCGCCACGAGTTCGTTCCCGACAACCAGACACAGCAGGCCTACCACGACCGACCACTCCCGATCGGCCACGGTCAGACGATCAGCGCACCCCACATGGTCGCCATCATGACCGATCGATTAGCGCTCTCACCAGAAGATCGAGTGCTTGAGATCGGTACGGGGTGTGGGTATCACGCCGCTGTCGTCGCTGAGATCGTCGACACCCCCGTCTACAGCGTCGAGTACCAAGCCGAGCTCGCTGAATCGGCTCAACAACGGCTTGATCGCCTCGGCTACGATGTCACCGTCACAACCGGCGACGGTCGTGACGGCTGGCCCGAGCACGCGCCCTACGACGCCGCGTATCTGACGTGTGCCACGCCGGAACTCCCGGATCCGGTCATCGAACAACTCGCCACCGGTGGGCGGATCGTCGCACCGGTCGGAACGAGACGGCAACAGCTCATCGTTGCCGAGAAGGAAGCGGATGGATCGCTGACTCGCAGGACCGACGGCTACGTCCAGTTCGTCCCGATGCGGGGGTGAAGAACGAGACAAATGCCCTGATTCTCGAACACAGTGGTGACATCCTCGCCCGTCCCAAGAGGCGAGGAATTTTGCCTGTAGAACGGCAAACAGTCGGTACGTCTCTCGAATTTTATCCGGATAATTTTTACCCGGCTGGTGCAAGTATTGCCACATGAGCCAACAAGTGACGGAAGTACACGAACACTACATCAACGGCGAGTTCGTCGCGGGAGCGGGTGAGGAGACGTTCGAATCGACGAATCCGGCAACAGGAGAGACGCTCGGGACGTTCCAGCGCGGGACCGAAGCGGATGTCGAGCGCGCTATCGACGCCGCAGAGCAAGCGTTCGAGGAGTGGCGCGATCTCTCCCACATCGATCGCGCGGAGTATCTCTGGGAGATCTACCACGAACTCAAAGAGCGAACGGAAGAGTTGGGCGAGATTGTGACCAAAGAATGTGGGAAGGAGATCTCGGAGGGGAAAGCCGACGTGGTCGAAGCCGCCCACATGGTCGAATGGGCAGCCGGCGACGCGCGCCACCCACACGGCGACGTGGTTCCGAGTGAGATTCCGAGCAAAGACGCCTACATGCGTCGCAAGCCGGTGG
Organism: Halocatena pleomorpha; assembly: GCF_003862495.1. GTDB lineage: Archaea > Halobacteriota > Halobacteria > Halobacteriales > Haloarculaceae > Halocatena > Halocatena pleomorpha. Next base: position 98,609 of record NZ_RRCH01000031.1, read on the forward strand.
GCGTCGTCGGCTGTATCACGCCGTGGAACTTCCCGGTGGCAATTCCCTTCTGGCATATGGCCGTCGCGCTCGTGGAAGGCAACACCGTTGTCTGGAAGCCCGCTGAGCAAACGCCGCTGTGTGGACAGGTCATCGCGGAGCTGTTCGAATCGACGGGGATCCCCGACGGCGTGTTCAACATGGTGCAGGGATACGGCGACGCCGGTGCGGAAATCGTTGACTCCCCGACTGTAGATACGGTGTTGTTCACCGGCAGCGCAGAGGTAGGCCACGAGATCGCCGGCACGGTCGCCGCCCGTCCGGGAACGACGTGCGCGTGTGAGATGGGCGGCAAAAACGCGGTGCTCGTCACCGACGAAGCGGATCTCGACGTGGCTGTCCACTCCGCCGTGATGTCCTCGTTCAAAACCACGGGCCAGCGGTGTGTGTCGAGTGAGCGTCTCATCGTTCACGAGGACGTGTACGAGGAGTTCAAAGCGCGATTCGTCGAGTTAGCGGAGAGCGTTGCCGTCGGGGATCCACTCGACGCGAATACGTTCATGGGACCGCTCATCGAACAGCGTCAAGTCGAACGGTTCCACGAGTACAACGATCTCGCACGCGAAGAGGGTGCGAACGTGCTCGTGGATCGGGCCGAACTCGACGACGAGGAAGTCCCCGATGGACACGAGAGCGGGAACTGGATCGGTCCGTTCGTGTACGAAATCGACTACGACGACGCGGGTGAGACGCGGTGTATCCGTGAAGAGGTGTTCGCCCCTCACGTCGCACTCATGAAATACACCGGCGACATCGAGCGCGGGGTCGAGATCCAAAACGACACACCCTACGGATTGGCCGGGGCAATCATCTCCGAGGATTACCGACAGATCAACTACTACCGGGACCACGCCGAACTCGGACTGGCGTACGGCAATCTCCCGTGCATCGGTGCGGAAGTCCACCTGCCGTTCGGTGGCGTGAAAAAGTCGGGCAACGGCTACCCAAGCGCACGCGAAGTCATTGAGGCGGTCACTGAACGAACCGCGTGGACACTCAACAACTCACGGGACATCGAGATGGCACAAGGTCTCTCAGCGGACATCACGACCGAGAAGTAGCGCACGACTTCTGTTTCTCTTCGAAACCGAAAACGACCGAGACGAGGAAGCCGCTGGGATGAGGCCGGCATCCCAGCGACACCGGGCGATGAGGGAGGTGAGTTGTCTTGCCGGTCCGACGAGAAAAGCGTCGACCCGGCAGTTGAATGTTCGTTCGAACGATAATAAATATTCCCACCGCGGCGCGCCGATCGAGCGGTGTTCGTCATCATTGATTATATTCATGCTCAATCTATCATTATAGAACCACACGGTGGAAACGGTGCTACCGTCGGTCATCGAGCGCAGGGAACTCCGCGCGAACCGAGTCGACACGGTCGGGATCGATAGTGGCAGTGACAAGCGTCGGATCGGCACCCGCGCTGGCGACGGCCGTTCCCCATGGGTCATAAACAGTCGAGCGGCCGAGCAGCGTGGCGTCCTCGAACGCACCGGTGCCGTTAGTGGCAGCCACATACCAGAGGTTTTCGACCGCTCGTGCCTTCGCGAGCAGTTTCCAGTGTTCGACTCTGGGATAGGGCCACGCGCTCGGAACGAACACGAGCGTCACGCCGGCGTCGAGAAGAGAGCGGTACAGTTCAGGAAACCGGAGATCATAGCAGGTGGTGAGTCCGACGGTAAAGCCCTCGAAGGAGACCGTCGGAAGCCGTTCGCCGGGAACGAGAAGCTCTGACTCTCGGGAGTCGTACCCGAACAGGTGGCGTTTCCGGTACACCGCTTTCCGTGTCCCATCCCGGTCGAAAAAGACGGCCGTGTTCGCCAACCCCGTCGCGGCCGGTCCCGCATCCGTTTCGGTGAGATCCTCGATGATGGTACCGGCAACCACCGCGATGTTGTTCTCTCGGGCCGCCGCCGACAGCCGCGAAAGCGTGGGTCCCGACAGCCCTTCAGCGTGTTCGGCGTAGGCGGAAAAGGAGAAGTAGCCGACGGTGAACGCCTCCGGGAGACAGACGACATCGACACCCCGGTCGGCGGCGTCAACGATGGCAGCCTCGGCCCGGTCGACGTTGCCCGCAACGTCGCCCGGCTCGATTCGGAGCTGTGCGAGTGCGATCTTCATTTCCGGGGAATCATTCGCCCGAAAACATATACTAACCGGTGGGGAACACCGGAACATGCCGAGTCACCAGAACAAAGGGGTACAGTTCGTTGGTGGATTTCTCGCGTCGGTGATGGTTGCATACTGGATACGCAGGCGTGATGCAGGTGAACGGAAGATCAAAGCCCAAATCTACGGTGCCATCGGCAACGCTATCGGGCTGTTCGTTGGCTGCAAACTGGCCGAGCGAGCCGAGCAGTAGTGCCGTCCGTAGCAGACCGATCACTACCCGGAGCGATTCAAATCGTCGTACAGCGCGTCGCGGAGGTTGCGGAGTTCCTCGTCGAGGTGTCCTTTGAAAAAGCGTTCGACGCCAGGGAGCTTGCCGTCGACCGTGAACTGGTTAGTGAGCTGTGATCCGTCCGCCGTGGCTTCGAGACGGTGCTCACCAATGACGTGGACCGCAGAAGAACGGCCGACGAATCGGACGTACGTGGGCGGCTCACGATCCGTTTCTTCGGTTTCAACCGAGATGGTGCGATTGAGAAGCGGCAGCGGAAGCTCGATCTGCCAAACCGCGGTCCTGTCACCAGTTTCTTCGAACCCGTGGACCACGCTGATGGCACGGGCGCGCTTTTCCGGGTCAGCAATGAAGTTCCATACGGTCTCGGGGGCTGCGCTCACGTCAAACGTCTGGTTTACCCGGACGGTCATGCCTCTGTTTCGCCAGTCGGGATAAAAAGTCCACTACTCCGGCGTAACCCGCCACGTCGTTGACCGCGCACGTCCCCATTTCTCGATCTCGACATCCTCTGCGCTGTCAGCGAGTCGCGGGAGGCGCGCGCCGACCTGTTTGGAAGACAAACCGAGCTGGTCGGCAATCCGTTTAGCACGAAAATATCGCTTGCCCGACTCGACACTCTCGTGGAGGTAATCGAGAATGCGTTGGTCTTCATCGTTCAGTGATCCCATAGGCGGTAAATAGGCGCTCTAGGGATTAATGATTTCGGACGACCCATACACGTGAAGGACAACGATGAGAACGGTACCCGAAAGCATCGCCCCTGCAAATCCCCATCCCGCAAGCAACTGCTGTTCCGTTAGACCCATTGTGAGCATCACGAGCGCTCCGATAAGACCGAGCACACCGAACAGCATCGCCACGCCAGTTCGCATGTCAGTGTCGACGGTCGCTGTCTTCGCCATACCCACCCGAGGGTGCCGGGTGAATAAAATTCCCGCGATTCGTCACTAGCCGTGATCACGATCACTCCGGCGATCCGAGGGTGCTCACGCCGGTACCGAGACACCATCCTTTTGTGAGCCGGGACAGAAACAGTGCCATGGCCGACAACGAAGAACAACCGGACGAATCTGGGAGCGAGGAACCGACTGACGAACTCGAAACCGAGGAGACTCCGGAAAGCGAGGAAAGCGAAGGAGACGAAGAAGAGAAAACGTTCCGCGAGCGCGTCGAAGAGATCAGACAGCGCCGCGAGGAAGAAGGCGAAGGAGACGACGAGCGACCCCAAGAGCCGTTCGGCGGTGGCGGTCCCGGCGGCATGGGTGGCGGCGGCGGGAACCCGTTCGCACAGATGATGGGCGGTATGATGGGCGGTGGCGGTCCCGGCGGCATGGGCGGCATGGGTGGCGGTCCCGGTGGACGAGGCGCTCAGGGACCCGAATCCGAAGGCAACGAGGAACTCGTCCGCGAAGTCCGTAAAGTCCGCGACGAACTCCACGATGTGCGCCGTGAACTCGAACGCATCGCGGACGCCTTAGAAGAGTAGTACCAGTCCGCCCATACGGTCAAAACGCCGACAGAGCGCTCTGGAGGCGCCGGTCGGTCGCGCCTTCAGTGAGTTCGTATCCCACGAGATCCCGAAGATCGACCGCGTACGTTCCTTCGTTCCGATCAAGCACGAGGATTCGTCCTTTCGTTCCGCGAACCGTACCCCGAAAGAGCGTTTCCGGTACCGGCTGTGATCGGAGATCAAGTCCGTACTCGAACGCGAACGTCTCGATGGGATCGTACCCCGCGAGCAGCTCGGTCCACGCAGGAGTAGAAACCGGTCGACCGAGACCGGCGATCTTCTCGGGCACACGGACACGATCAGTAAGATCGGCAGCGATCTCCTGTTCGATTTCGCGGGCAATCCGTCCGTTCGGAACGGTTCGAATGTGTGCCGCCCGGTCTGCACCTTGCTCGCGGAGTCGGGTTTCGAGTCGGTCACGCTTCGTCACACCGACCTTAAACGTCGACGGCGCGAACGCGGCGAGATACACCGCATGCGTCTCATAACAGTCCATCTCCGGTTTCAGACACGTGCCAGTGCAACGCGCACAAACCCACGTCCGTTCATGGATGTCGCAGTACGGGGCCGATGACGCCGCACACTCCATGTGGTCAGCGGCCGTGATCGTCCCAGCACAGTGGCGCTCACCCAGCGTGGAGTCGAGTTCGACGCCCGAATCGAGCGCGATCGACTCGACCAACCCGCCGCTCGCCACCTGAAGCGTTCCGGTGTCTGAACGATACCCGACGACTTGCACAGCATCTCCACACGTTCCCGCGATAAAGCCCTTCCGCGTGTTGAACGTCCGTTTCATCGGGCTGCCTCCCCCTTCAAAGCGGACGGCACGACAAGCACACGCAGGCATAGATCCTATTAGTATACAATGGTTTTTTCATGACATGTGGCCTACCCCATACGGAGAGTTTGACGGTCCTCTCGACGGACAACCGCGGGAGGAAACGATTCCGGTTCCCTGTGAGAGCGGTCGGGTCACAATCCGTGTGAGCAAGACGGCAACCCCATCGCTTGCGATTGATGTCGGATCGCGGTGGAAGGTCGCGTACACGCTCGAACTGGACGGGATGACCCGGACGGAAACGGTGGGCTACGCGTCCACGTACAAAGACGCGGTCTCAGCGGTTCGGTCGTACCTCGCTTCCATCCGGTCGGCACGAGTCAACCGTGATCGGCTGGACGCGCTTGACGTGAAATCACAACTCGATTCGCTCGCCCCATCCGGGTCAATGCCCATGATCACCGGTGTCGAGGAGTGCCGACGGGACAACGAACGACGGTCTCCACCACCAAGCCGACTGTAGCTTCGACGCCGGTCACCGCCTTCATCTCGTTTCTCACCATCGCTGATGGCTGTCCGAACACCGAACCAATTCGTGTGTACGTCTGCCATCAACAACAACGAGGATTTTATTCTCACCCATCACGTAATAAAGAGGCAGCATGATAGTACAAGCTCCCGGTGTGAAACGATCACTACTCAGTATAGAAACACGTCTGTCGGCTCGTCTGAAGGCACTGCAGCGGATCGGCGTTACCGTCCGTTGTTCGAGTATCGATAGACGCCGACACCGCTCGGATCGGTCCGTAGTGGGAGCAGTACAGCGCACGAGCGGAGAGCGATACAGGGCATCGGAGCAGGTCCTGACCGATCGGAGCAACTCGCTCGAGCATCCACCAGCTCCGAGTCCTGTCCGAGAGCGGTGTTCAGTGACCGAGAGAAGCGCGCTCTCGTGTGATGGTCGCATACGCAGGCGAAGAGCCTACCTTGGCTGATAGTGTAGGATCAATAGCACAATCATGTCCAACGACTGGCGGTCGGCGACAGGCATATCACCACACCAGATCTCGCAAGCGAACGAAAAAGAGGAGACAGAGATCGCTACGTCCCTCTCGAACGACACAGTGATCGTCGTTTCGAATCGCCAGCCATACCGACATCGGTATCGACAAAACGAAGACGGCGATCCGACGATCACGGTCGATCGCCCCACAGGTGGACTCACTGCCGGACTGGATCCAGTCATGCAGCGCCTCAACGGCACGTGGATCGCGTGGGGTGACGGCGAAGCAGACCGCGATACGACGGACGAGGACGGGCAGTTGTCAGTTCCCCCGGAGGACCCCCAATACACGCTACAGCGGTTATGGCTCACCGATTCCGACGTAGAGGGCTACTACTACGGGTACAGTAACCGTGCGCTGTGGCCGCTGTGTCACCTCGCAATGGGGAACACGGAATTCGATAGTGCGCAATGGCGACAGTATCAGGCGGTAAATCAGAAGTTCGCGGACGGGGTGCTTGAGCACGCAACCGACGATTCGGTGATATGGTTTCAGGACTATCATCTCGCGTGTGCTCCGAAACTCGTCCGCTCCCAGAGTTCGTCTGACCCGTTTATCCTTCATTTCTGGCACATCCCGTGGCCGCCGGTCGACGCGTTCCGGGCGTGTCCACAGCATCAGGAGCTTCTCGAAGGGTTGCTCGGAAACGACCTTATCGGGTTTCACGTGCCCCAGTACTGTCGGAACTTCATGGAGTGTGTCGAGACGTTGGTCGAACACGCCGAGGTCGAGCACGACAGCGGACGGATCCGTCACGAGGGACGTGAGACGATGGTGAAAGCGTTCCCGATGGGTGTCGACGCAGACACGATCAAGCAGCAAAGTATGAACGTTCCCGAATCAATGTGGCAGGAATTCAAAAACGAATTCGGGTTAGCGTCCGATCACCGGGTTGTTCTCGGGGTGGATCGGCTGGACTACACCAAGGGGATCCCCGAACGGCTCAAGGCGCTCGAACATCTCTGGGCAGAGCGGCCCGAGTGGCGTGGGGAGTTCACGTACGTTCAAAAAGGATCAGAGAGCAGATCGCAGATTCCGGCGTATCAGCAGCTCCAAGAGCGAGTGAGTACCATTACCGAACGGATCAACGATCGCTTTGGGACGGACGACTGGCAGCCGGTGATCATGATCGAGGAAAAACTCCCGAGAGACACGTTGTGTGGTCTGTATCGGTACAGCGACGCCGCCCTTGTGAGTCCACTCCGAGACGGCATGAACCTCGTTGCCCAAGAATACGTCGCCTCACAAGTCGATGACGACGGCGTGCTCGTGTTGAGTGAGCTCGCTGGATCCCACGAACAGCTCGGGGACGCCGTGATTTCGGTCAATCCCTACGATACCGAGTCCCACGCTGACGCGATCGAGCAGGCGATCACGATGCCCGAGACCGAACGACGCCATCGATCGCGCCGGCTCCGGCGGAAAGTACACAACAACAACATCAACGTGTGGCTACACGACATGTTCGACACTGTCGATCAGCTTCGAGGAGACGGGGGGACCTAACGAGGAATGGACGATTCGACAGACACTCAGCACGACACAGTGGCATCGGTTCCTTGGATACTTTCAGAGACCGACCGGCTCGGTCAGCAGTTGGCAACCACCGACGCTCAGCGGCTGTTTCTCGGGCTCGATTTCGATGGGACGCTTGCACCCCACGTCGACGAGCCGTCGGCCGCTGAGCCGACAGCCGAAAATCAGGAGTTGCTCCGAACGCTTAGCCGCCAAGCAGGGGTCGATATCGCGGTGATCAGCGGCCGCGCGTTAGACGACGTGCGCGATCGCGTGGGGATCGACGGCGTCGAGTACGCCGGCAACCACGGACTCGAACTCGATGGCGCATCACCCCTGTCAGATCCCGACGCGACGCGGGCACAGATTCGAACCGTCTGTGACCGCCTCGAAACGGAGATCGATCACGAGGACTGTGCGATCGAAAACAAAGGCATCACGGCAACGGTTCACTACCGGCGGGTCGACGACGAGGAGAGTAAAGCCCGGATCCGATCGATCGTCGAGACCGTCGTTGAAGACGACGCCAGCGATCTCCGGTGTACACGCGGGGCAAACATCGTAGAGATACGACCGGCGATCGACTGGGACAAAGGCGAGGCCGTTCAATGGTTTGTCGATCGCCGTTCCGATGCGTGCCTTCCGATGTATATCGGTGACGACACGACCGATGAGGACGTGTTTCGTGCCATCGCGCCCGACGGGATCGGTGTCCACGTCGGTACCGACGGCACCGCAGCAACCTACCGGGTTGCCGATGTCGAAGCAGTGACAGCGGTGTTACAGTGGCTCGCGGACGCTGGTGTGGACGAGTTGGTTGGTGAGAACAACTCAAACCCCTGAGAGACGCTGCATAATTTCTGCGTCAAGGACGGACGACAACCCCGGCGGCCGGCGAGCGACTCCGGTTTTGGAACGCTCGGATTCACCCTCGCTTCCGACGGCACGCAGATGTTGTAGTGTATCGAACACATTCATCACAACGCTATTCTACGTTAGCGACCCTAGTTACCAAAGAGCACACCATGCGCACCTACGACACCGACAGCATCACGCTCGAAGAGGTGCGGGACAACGTATGGGAGATTCCCCAGTCCGGCGAGATGAACGTGCCGGCGCGAGTACTGGCCAGTGAGTCGCTGTTAGAGGAAATCAGTGGCGACAGAACGCTTCAGCAGCTGAAAAACACGACCGAGCTGCCGGGTATCACCAAATACGCCGTTTGTATGCCCGACGGCCATCAGGGGTACGGCTTCCCGGTCGGTGGTGTCGCAGGGATCGACGCGGAAACCGGCTGTCTCTCGCCCGGCGCTGTGGGGTATGACGTGAACTGCGGCGTCAGGATGATGCGGACGAACCTCACCTATGATGATCTCACTGGAACCGAGACAGAACTGGTCGAGACGCTGTTCGAGGCAATTCCCTGCGGACTCGGTGGCGGCGGCGTGCTTGAAGTGGACCGCAAGACGGTGGATGAACTCCTCAACGCCGGTGTGGAGTGGGCGGTCGATGCCGGCTACGCGGTTGAGGAGGATCTCCGACGGTGTGAAGACGAGGGAAGACGGCCCGAGGCAACTCCAGACGCAGTTTCACAGGAAGCCAAAGACCGGGGAAGATCCCAGATCGGGAGCCTCGGCAGCGGAAACCATTTCCTCGAAGTGCAGCGCGTAACCGACGTGTTCGATCCGGAAATCGCTGACGCGTACGGATTGGAACCCGACCAGATCGTCGTACTCATCCACACCGGAAGCCGAGGCTTGGGGCATCAAGTCTGCACTGATTACCTTGCAGCGATCAAACAGAGCCATTCCGAATTACTCGACTCGCTCCCGGACACCGAGTTGGCGGCCGCACCAGCAGGCAGCGAACTCGCGGCGTCGTACTACACCGCGATGTGTGCGGCGATCAACTTTGCGTGGGTCAACCGGCAGGTGGTGATGCACCAGACCCGAGAGGTGTTCGAGACGGTGTTCGATCGGCCGTGGGAGAGCATGGGAATGGAACTGCTGTACGACGTTGCTCACAACAGCGCGAAGCTGGAAACCCACGAGATTGACGGTGAAAACCGCGAGTTGTACGTCCACCGCAAGGGATCGACGCGGGCGTTCCCGGCGGGCCGTGAGGAGATCCCCGAGACGTATCGGTCGGTCGGACAGCCTGTACTCATTCCCGGGAGCATGGGAACTGGAAGCTACGTTCTGTGTGGCGGTGACGCCGCGATGACCGAGACGTTCGGATCGACCGCACACGGTGCCGGACGGGTGATGAGCCGAACGCAAGCCAAACGGGAGTTCTGGGGCGGTGACGTACAACAGGAGCTACAAGATCAACAGCACATCTACGTGAAAGCCGACAGCGGTGCGACGATCGCAGAAGAGGCCCCCGACGTGTACAAAGACATCGATGAGGTGATTGCGGTTTCGGAGGCGCTGGGAATCGGTAAACCCGTCGCACGGACGTTCCCCGTCTGTAACATCAAGGGGTAGCGAACGAGTCCAGTTGTTCGTACTGGATACGATAGTCGCGTTGTCACCGATCGACACTGCCGAGTACGAGGTCGAGGCTTCCGAGCGAGGCGATCAGATCGGGGACGTACTCGCCTTCGGACATCTCGGGGAGCGCAGACAGGTTATGAAAGCACGGGCTGCGGATTTTGAACCGTGCGGGGGTGTCGGTGCCGTCACTGCGGATGTAGACGCCGAGTTCACCTTTCGCGGATTCGACGGCGCGATAGATCTCGGTGTCGGGATCGGGTTTGAGCGTTCGGGGGACGTTGCTCTGGATCGTCCGGTCGTCAGCGGGCCACGCTTCGAGGCGATCGACACACTGGCGGATGATGTTGGCGCTTTCTTCAACCTCACGGAGGCGAACCAACACGCGCGCATAATTATCACAGCCGTCCTCGGTGACGACGTTCCAGTCGAGTTGGTCGTAGTAGCCGTACGGATCGTCTCGGCGGAGATCGTACTCCACGCCCGACCCACGAGCGACCGGTCCCGTACAGCCGTACTGCTTGGCAGTCTCCGGCTCAAGAACACCCGTGTTCACACACCGGATCTGAAACACTTCGTTGCGCGTCAGGAGATTGTGGTACTCCTCAAGAACCGACGGCAGCTGGTCTAAGAACGCTCGTATCTTCTCGAAGAATTCCTCACGGGGTTCGGGGAGGTCCCACGCGACGCCGCCGATCCGGAAGTAGTAGAACATCATCCGTTGCCCGGTGAGGTCCTCGAGGATGTTTTGAACGAGTTCACGATCCCGGAACGCGTACTGAAAGATCGCCGTGAAATCCCCGTACACGTCGAGCGCGAACGTGCCGACGGCGAGGAAGTGACCCAACATGCGTCCGAATTCGGTCGCCATCGTGCGCAACACCTGCGCATACTCGGGCACGTCGATATCTGCGAGATCCTCAATAGGACGCGCGACGGCCCACTCGTTGGGAAGGTTGGCCGTGTAATCCCACCGGTTGGAGTACGGAATGATCTTGTGTCGGTACGTCCCTTGTTGGCACATCTGTTCTTCACACCGGTGGAGATAGCCGATGTCGGGGGTAACGTCAGCGACTTGTTCGCCGTCAAGCGTCGTTTCGAGGTGGAGCACGCCATGAGTCGCTGGGTGGTGTGGCCCGATGTTGAGAAACATCGTTTCGGTGTCACTGGAAGAAGGTTCATCCACCGGCGCGTCGACCGCGCTGGTTTCACCGACCTGATCACTGTCGGCCGCCCGGCGGTCGGACTCAATCGGATTGACGTGTTCGCGCAGCGCAACAACTTGGTGTCGTTCCTGATCGTAGTCAAGTCGAAGGGGATGGCCTTGCCACGTTTCGGGCAGCAGAATCCGGCGCAGATCCGGATGCCCTGCATACTCGATGCCAACGAGATCGTACGCCTCCCGTTCGTGCCAGTTCGCCGTTTCATACACCGGCGTCGCCGTCTGGCTCACAGGCTGGTCTTTCGGCGTCGGGACGACGACACCCAATTCTCGCGTCGGTTCATCGAAGCTTCGAAGATGGTAGATCGACTCGAAACGGTCGTCGTACTCCTGAGCGGTGAGACACGAGCAATGGTCGAACCCGGCGTTGTCTCGAAGAGCGTACAGCACGTCCTGTACATCGTCCGGACGGATGACGACCGCCTCGGCGTTGCCGTGTTCTTCGCGGTCAATCACGCGATTCCCCAACAGTTCCGTGATCGCGTCGTAGTCCGTTGACGGCAGGTCATCGGTATGAATGGTTTCCGAACTCATGGTTGTGAGGGAGCGGACTTCTCATCACGTTCGAGCGTTCGCCCGGCGGCGTAGGTGACAAACGCCAGCAACACGAACGGAACGACGAGCAGAAAGAGGGAGATACCGAGCATGAACGGGTTCCCGAGGTACGGATCGTACACGGCGAACAAGACGAAAAAGAAGACGAGTATGACCAGTGGAATGATATTCACGGTGATATCGAGGATCGTCTGCCATTCGAGCGCGTACTTACTCATAGGAGAACACCGTATGTGATCCGTGGACAAACGACTATGGGTGGTATATTCAAGCCCAGACGACGCCCGGCCGTAGCTGTCAACGAACGATTCCGATCACGATCGATTCAAGTACGTCATTGCCTGTTCGTCCTGAACCTGATCGAACCGGTCGTAGAACTGCCCGACGGCGCGGAAGTTCGGCGGAGTTTCGAGACAGACAACCGTATCGACCATCGAGCGCAACGCGTCGATCGTTTGTGGTGATCCGACGGGTACTGCCAGTACGACCCGGTCGGTCCCGGCATTGGTGAGGCGCTCGATACAGGCTCGGACGGTCGCTCCCGTGGCGATCCCGTCGTCGACGATGAGCACCGTTTTTCCTTCGATCGTTGGCGGCTCTCGATCGCCGCGATACCGCTGTTCTTTCTCGCGGGCTGCAGTTGCCATCTCCGTCCGCTCGCCGTCAAGATACGCAGTGTCGATGTCGAGCGTCTCGATCGCGTCCTCGTTGAGCCACACGCTGCCGTCGCTCGCAACCGCACCGATCGCGTACTCCGGGTTGTGGGGCGCGCCGATCTTCTTGGCGACAACGATATCAAGCGGAAGATCGAGTGTGTCGGCCACAGCACGACCCAACGGCAACCCCCCTCTCGGAATCGCTAACACGATGTCACCTCCCACACCCCGCTCGGTTAGCTCTGTGCCGAGTCGGTGGCCCGCCTCCGTTCGATCGGCAAAGCTCATACCATAACTTCACGCCCGATCAGTAAGTATACTCGTTTTATAATTATTAATACCATTTCTGGCGGTGCCAGCGGCGTCTCCCCAAAGTGGTCAAAACAGGTCATTCGTGTGGTCGATGGACGTATTCGATCCGCTCCCGAAACTGTTAGTGAATAATGGTACCAAACAACACATCCAGTCAGGGAGGAGCGTACGACCGGCTCCGATCCATCGTGGTAGTCATGCTCCTCGTCGTCAGCGCCCTACTGCTGGCAGGAGTGGCCGTGGTACCGTTGTTGTTCGCGTTCTCTGCGGTTGGAATCGCTCCGACCAGCACCGTCGGCTACGTCATCCTGATCGTAGAACAACAGCTCGTGTTCGGTCTCGTGGCCGTGGTGTACGCGATCTACACCGATCCAGAACTCATCGCCGTTCGACGGCCTACGGTTTGGGGTCTCGGATGGATCGTCGTGGGAATCGTGTTGCTGTTGGGCACCGCTCAGCTGATCAGCGTCTTATTACGATACGGAGGATTCATGGCGGGAACCAACCAGATCGAACAGATCGCTCGCGTCCGTCCGCAGCTACTGCTTTATCTGATACCGCTTGCGATCGTGCTGATCGGGCCGGGAGAAGAGCTGCTGTTTCGGGCTGGTGTTCAGGGTCGGCTTCGTAGGTCGTTCGGAGCGCTTCCGGCGATCGTGCTGGCAAGCGCGCTGTTCGGACTCGTCCACGTTCCAGCGGTGGCCACAAGCACTACCATTGGCGTCGGGAGCTACGTCTTCACTGCGTTCGTTCTCGGATTGGTGCTCGGTGGACTGTACGAACGGACGAACAACCTCCTCGTTCCAGCACTCACACACGGGGTGTACAACGCGATCCTGTTCGGTGCCCTATACGCGTCGCTCACCGGTATCGGATGACGGTTCGGTACAGTTCCGCCCCTGCGAGCGGTCCCCGATCTTCGCGGTGGTTTGAAACCGATCAGAACGATAATGCGCTGTTCACGGACGGAGATCGCGTCGGTCAGTTTCGGCGGTCGGTCCGATCAGTCGTCAGTCGATGCGTGTTCTGTACCCGGAACATCACTTCCGAACTCCGAATCAGTGAGATCCGCCTCGCGCCACGTACCACGCTTGAACCAGAGATACGCGATGACGCCGCCCGCGATGTTCGAGACAGGGAATGCGATCCAGAGTCCGACGGCATCAAGTGCGAGGATGTTGGTTCCGACCCACGCGACCGGCAACCGAACGATCCCGAGCGCGACGAGTGAGATGACCGCGGCGACCAGCGTCTTGCCAGCCCCGCGGAATCCGCCGGTGTACGCCCGCATGACGCCGATGAACCCGAACGTCGGTGCCGAATACCGGAGGAAGTCTGCGGCTGCTTCAATGACGGCGGGATCGTTCGTGAAGACGGCAGCGACCGGGGCGGCGGCGAGCCAGACGATGACGCCGAACGTGGTCAGACCGATCAGCATGATGCGAGAGCCGAAATGATTAGTTTCGGCCGCTCTGTCTTGCTTTTTTGCGCCGATGTTCTGACCGGTCATCGTCTCGATGCCCTGGGAGAGCGCGAGCGCCGGCAGGAATATCACTGAGAACACTCGCGTGCCGATCCCGTAGGCGGCGACAACGGTCTCGGGGAACGCAGCGATGATGAACATCAACAGATTGATCGAAAGCGATCGGGTGGTCCCCTCGATCGAGGCCGGGACGCCAATGTCGAACACTCGACGGGCGAACGAAAGATTGGGCGTCATCTGTGAGAGCCGGATCTGGACGCCGCGTGTCCCCCGGAACATGATCCATATTCCGACCACAAACGCGAGAATCCGGGAGAGCACCGTGGCAATCGCTGCGCCTTCGATGCCCGATCCGGTGTAACCCGTCAGCCCGAACAGCCACGTTTCGAGACCGCGCATGCCGAGATAGCCAAACAACGGGTTGCTCTCAAAACCGAAGATGAGGAGCGGGTCAAGCACGATGTTGAGCACGACTGATCCGAACATCACGAGCATCGGCGTGATCGTGTCGCCGTATCCCCGCATCAGGGAGATGAACACCGCAAATCCGAAGACCGCAACCAGTCCAGCCGAGAACACCTGCATGTAGCCGGTCGCTTGGGCCGCAACGTCGGGCGCGGCTCCGAGGAGGGTGAGGAAATCCTCAACGAGGAAATATCCTGCGCCGCCGAGTATGAGTGACGCGACGACGGCGTAGGTGATCGTTTGTGACGCGGCGTACTCCGCTTTCCGTTCCTCACCAGCACCGACGTGTTGGGCAACGAGTACGCTGCCAGCCACAGAAAGCCCCAGTGCCAACGAGATCAGCAAGAAGACGATCGGAAACGCGAAGCTGATCGCCGCGAGCGCGGTCGTGCTGTACTGACCGAGCCAGAAGGTGTCTGCGAGGTTGTACGCGGTCTGAAAGAGATTCGTGACGATGATCGGCAGCGAGAGGTAGAATAACGGCCAGCCGATGCCACCGTCGGTGAGATCGAACTCATCTTTGGATTTAAACAGCTTGCTGAACACTGATCGGAGATTCACTTTGAGATCACCTCGGAACTAATGGAGGCAACACTCACGTGGGACCGTCCGGCCCGACGGAGCAGTCGACGCGCGCTCCCGTTGGGACCGGGAACACCGGTAGTCCGGTTTCGGTTGGTTCCCTGTTCAGGCGAGGGGAGCAAGAAACCGTAGCGGTCCGCGCGCGCTGTACGTGCGGTCCTGCTGATCGATTCATCCATATCGATACGGAGCGACCGCTCTCGACGATTACACCACGCCAAGTCGGTCACCCCTGCGAGTTCGTCAGTCGTCTCGTCAGTCATGTATTATTAGTAAGTAGAAACTGACCGTCCAGTCAGCTCGTATCGTAACTGACTGTCCAGTCAGTTAAATAGCTGTTGGAATCGAATGATATTCCCTGTTGTTAGTTCCCGTGAAAGTATGTCTCTCAGTGTCTTGGGCGTGGTCGGCCGTTTCACCGTTTCGAGATCCGATCGTTCGTGCTACTTCTTTCTTGGTGGTGTGTCGAAGGTGATGTCACAGTTCGGGCAGGTGACGATGGGTCGAGCCTCTGGGGTAAGCGTGGCCCGCAGTTCGCCGTGATCGCACTCCGGACACGTCGTTTTCGGCGTTTGGGTGTGCGAGCAGTCGGGACAGACGAGCGTGAGTTCGTCGTTGGTCGCTATCCGGAGATTGGAGTGGTCACACGCTGGACACGCAAACGGGAGCCGCACGTCTGCCGTCTCGCGGGGCGCACCCACTGCGAGCACCACAAGGTCCTCCGTGCCAGCGTTCCGTCCGGAGTGGAACGCACCGGGAGCGAACCGGATCACCTCGCCAGCGCCGACGGTGATCGGGCCGTCCAGCGTCTCGAACCGCGCTGTTCCTGTGAGGACGACGAACAGTTCCGCTTGGTCCATGTGGGCGTGAACGCCGCCGGGGAGTCCGCTGTCAGGGGGGATCCGGTAGTGAGTGATCGCCACGTCGGACGTTTCCAGCGGATCTGATAGCTTGCGTTGGTCGATGGCTCCGGGGCCCGGATCAAGCGCCGTGAGCGAGACCGTGTTCATGCCCCGTCACTCCTCAGCGTCGGAGGCGGGGACAACCTTCTTGCCGGTCTCTTTGGGGATCACGCGCCGGTCGGCGTCGGTCCAGTCCTGCTCCAGTTCGCGGCCCTCGAACAGTCGATCGAGGAAGACGGCGAGTCCGGCGACTTCAGAATGGGGTTGGTTGGTGACGGCGACGTTGAAGTCCGCCCGGTCGTACACGTCGAAGGGGACCTTTTCGGCTCCCACGACGACGAGCAACGGGTCGGTCGTCGCTCGGAGGTCGTCCTCGACGGACTGGACTGGCAGCCCGTACATCGTCAAATGCGCGATCGTTCCCTCGAAGCTGCTCACCAGCCGTTTGGGCTGGTCGGTCGTTTCGACGGTGAACGGGCCACCGAACCGGTCGGTGATGTCGGTGATGGTGTCCCGGGAGTGGGAGGCGTCCGTCGAGAGCACCACCCGGTCGGCCCCGAGCGCCCGAGCGGTGAGACCGACGTGGGTGGTCATCCGGTCGTCGCGTCCCGGCCGGTGCCCGAGTCGGAGCACGGTTACCTCGTGGTCGTACATATCGCGCCTAACGCCGGGATGGGTTAGGCGGTTTCGCTGTCCGGTTGTGTTCCCGGCGGGAGGCGATCGGTGGCTATACCCCGATGGGTAGCGATGCTCTGTTCAGGAACGCGTTGCTCCCGGCGGGACTGAATCCAGATGCGGAACGTGTTGCCGTTACCCTTCGTGGACCGTTATAAGATCCGTGTACAGGGGGGGGTCCACGAAGAGGGCGGGCGATGAGACCGATGGAGAATGCTTTATTTGGGTTCTCCGCGGATTTTCACCCCCTCTTTCAACTGTGCCAGCGGCCACGAAGGCATTGAAACGGCGTCGTTCCGACATCGCCGCTACTGCCGTCGTAGACTTTCAACTGTGCCAGCGGCGACGAAGGCATTGAAACTTGTTTTCTCATAGTTCGGTCTGAATAATGTGCGACTTTCAACTGTGCCAGCGGCCACGAAGGCATTGAAACTGTAACACCGCTTTACCTTGTCGCTGTGATCGCGTGTTAGGACCGGATCACTGAAACAGACCGACGAGTCTCACACAGACAGGCGTCTCCGAGAATCGAATTAATCGACTGCTTGAAGACGGTCATCCTCACGTTTCTGTGATTCCCCGTATGTGGTAGTCGGGCACGTCATATTGTCAGCCAGTATGACCATTTCCTTACCGGCAATGCTAGTGAAATAAGAGAGGCTATTCGACGACAATCTCCGAAGGAGCGGGATGATTGATCGTCCGCGACACGTCCCCCTCTGACTCAACGACGTTGAGCCGATAGCGTCCCTCTGGCTCCTCAATCAGATATGCTTTCCACGGCTCCCACTCTGGACCGTCGATGCGGTGTTTGAAGGTCATATTAAACTGGACGACGCGCTCAACGGCGACGGTGTCGCTATCTTGAACCAGCGAGAGAATCCCGCCCTTTAGGGCGGGCGTGAATCGCGTCACCCGACTACGCAATCCACAGTCTATAGCAGCCCGAATACCAAACGGAATCTATTAGTGCCAAGGAAACGCACAAAGAATTGTGCGAACTGAAATCGATATGGAGCGAGGGAGCGACCTCCATGAGCGGGTGAAAGACTACGCCCGCGACAATGGCATCCGACATCCTCGTGCCTACGCTGAACTCATCGAGCAAGGATTGGACGCCAGTGACAACGATAACTAAGACGTTACAGGCGACGTTTGCGCCACCCACTGCGCACAAGCAGTCGAAACTCAACGACCTGCTCGACACGTACCGTGACGGGCT
>NZ_RRCH01000032.1 GCF_003862495.1 Halocatena pleomorpha
TGTATCCCCCCCACCCCGTTTTGCAAGTGCTCTTCTGTGAAAGAGATTAGCAAAACACTTGCAAAACGGGGTGTATGTACAAATCACTACGAACACGATCTTATACGGTAGTTCTATGATAGAACATATAAAATAAATAGTGGTATAAAATTTCTATTATATAGTGTTCTAGAATCGGGATTCTATCCCGATTCTACGAAGGTAATAGACTACGGTTGTGGTTTAGGTTGTAGGGTAATAAAGCTATCTACTAGTAAGCTAGTAATCCTTAGCTAGTACTAGTTAGTTATAGGTCAAATAGTGTTAGTTTATCTAGATTTAGTGGCAGCAAGGTCTAGACCAAGGTCGTTATCTAGAGTAAGAACACTTGCAAAATGGGGTGGGGGAGGTATATAAAACAGCGAAGCACATGAAACACTCGCAACACCGGTCTTTAAGTACTGACAAGCAAATGGTGACACATGGGTCGGTTCGCACAACGTTCAGATATTTTCATCGACGAGGATACTCTCCGAGATGAATATACACCCGAGCCCGATGAATTGGTTGAGCGTGAAGAAGAAATGGACGAGTATGAAGAAGCCCTCCAACCCACCGTGAACGGTTCCCAACCACGTCATATCTTCGTGTATGGCGAAACTGGTGTTGGGAAGACAGTTGCGACACGAATGATCCTCTCTGAACTGGAAGAGGACCAACAACATTTTTCAGGTGTTTCCATTCGGGTTGTTTGGCTTAACTGCAAGGATCTCACATCCTACTTGGCGGCAGGCCATCTAGTCAACAAGTTTCGTGAGGACGGACAATATATAAGCACTACCGGGTATCCCCGAGGAACAGTTCACCAAATGCTGTGGGAACATCTAAACGAACTTCCCGAGTCTCACATCCTATTCGTGCTTGATGAGGTCGATAGTCTCGGCACAGATGATGAGCTTCTATATCAACTCCCTAGAGCAAATAGCAATGGCAAAGTGACAGAGACGAAGGTCGGCATAATTGGGATCAGTAACGACTTCACATACCGAGAGAATCTGTCCCCCCGTGTCCAGTCTAGCTTGTGTGAGCACGAAATTCACTTTGCTCCTTACGATGCACCGCAACTTCAAGCGATCCTAGAGCCGCGTGCGTCCAAAGCATTTGCCAACGATGTTCTAGAGAATGATGTTTTGCCCTTGGCTGCGGCTTTCGCAGGACAGGACACAGGAAGTGCACGTCATGCGCTCAACATTCTCTACAAGGCAGGATCTATTGCTCGTCGAACTGATGCCTCGCAAGTGACTGAAGACCACGTCCGAAAAGCTGCTGATCTCGTCGAGCGAGGCATCATTGAAGACGAACTACGGGCGCTTCCAGCCCAAAGTCACCTCCTTCTCTATGTGTTAACAGTGCTAGCATCCAATGATGAAACGCCAGCTCGTCGGACACGAATATACGAGGTGTATGAAACTGCAGCCAACCGATGTGGCACTACAGTGAAAGCACCACGGACTGTCCACAACCGACTCAGCCAGTTATCTCTCAAAGGATTTTTGAAAGTGAATGAAGTAAATGAAGGAATCAACGGTGGGAAACATTATGATTACGGGTTGGATGTTGATCCAGACATCGTTATGGATGCTCTCGAAACAGATAATAGACTCTCTGATTTGGTCTGAGAATCTACTCCCTCGGTGCTGATCGTTTGTAGTGGCGAACCAACAGCACTGCTCAATCGGGCCTTGTTGGCATTCTCAGCCGGATCGTTGAGCTACCGGGGGAAATCCCTGCATCCCAGCATCACAGAGCCCAACACCCTGGTCAAAGGAGTAGGACGGTACGTTGATTCGCGTTCTTCCCCAGGCCCGGTCGTTCTAAATTGTATTTCGCTAAAGCAACTATTTGAAGCTGGTTGGGTACACTAGAGGTGGCTTCGAGGTCGAGATTCACTACTGGCTCGATGTATTTAGGATAGCATATAGTACTGCATTGAGCTGGCTCCACCTCACCAATATTTATACTGATTGCAGTGTTGATACATGGCAGAGACAATGACGACATTTGAGGATGCCCACTATCGGTGGAAGGACGAACCGGTGGATGGCGAGTACGAACTCCAATTCGATCGCTTTGAAATGGGGGATGAGCGCTACGAACAGGCTGTTCTTCTTATCGTTTCCAAGGAAAATAGAGAAACTATTGGACACGTTGTTCTCCCAACTACAGATGTCCCTCATATTAATCCTCATGAGTCAACTAAGACGAAAATATACCATGGAAAATTAAAAGATGCTGAGATTGTTGAACTGAAGTACGATTCAGAGCTTTCCAAACAGCGACATAAAGAGGGCGTGGAGGCGCTTGAATATTTGCAGGGGAAAACAGATGAGGAAGGTAGTAAAGACTGACACTGCAGTTATTTTCAATATATGGATATAAATGTCACTATTTAATGTTCATATAATTGATGTTGGGCAAGGAGATAGTATCTTACTCGAAGGACCAGACGGAGATACAATACTCATCGATTCTGGTCCAGAGCATTATAACGGGGAGCCTGTCATTGATTACCTTGATGAACATAATATCAGTTATCTAGATCATTTTGTCTCTACCCATTATGATGCAGACCATATTGGCGGCCACACTGCGATCATTGAACATCTGGGTCATGATCGAGTTGAAGAAATACATGGTCCAAACATGTCCGGCGTCAGTATAGATGAATCAAACGCATCTGAGGTGTTAATAGACTATAAAGAGTATTTAAAGAAGCATGAAATTGTACCCAATACCCTCCAATCAGGTTCGGATGAACTCAGTGCTGACAACATTGCTATCGATATTTTGAACCCATCACCAGAGATTGACAGTGGCAGTAAGAACGAAAACAGCATCGTTATGCAGTGTACGTATGGCGAGCAAAGTGTCCTCCTTGCGGGAGATATTAAAACGGAACGAGAAACGGAACTGGCACGGAAGCACCACGACAGTCTCAGTAGTACCGATGTCCTCAAAGCGTCGCATCACGGCTCAAAATACGGAACCAGCGCAGAGCTGTTGATGACATGTGATCCAGAAATCGTTTGTTTTTCACATGGAAATGCGCATTCCAAACACCCACACGACACAACGCTATCTCGGACCAACCTTCACGATACGGACGCTGTCTCTACCGCTGTTCATGGCTCGACTACGTTCGCCCTCGATGGCAAGGAGATGATCGCTGTCGAACACGAGAGGGATATACAGACCTACGACACAGCCGATGTGACGGCACTGATCCATGCGATTCGTGAGAATGGCCGTGAGCAATTCGACCCTGCTTCAGGCGTCGATCCTGCTGATCTCCCCGAGGATGTCCCCACTTGGGCTACAGAGGCTTCGATTGTCGGTACGACCGAAACCGTAGGTAAGGAGACAGCCCATACCAATGACCCAGAAAAAGAGGTAGCAGCGACAGCTTCTCTAACTGAAACAGAACTGTTAGAGTCAGCTCAGAAGTACGCCGAAGCCAACGACATGCCAGTGACGGATGTGCTCCAGTCGTTGCGTCAAACTGCGATTGCCAAAGGAATGTCTACCCCGTCAGCTGAACAGAACGGGACAGTCGGTGAGGAGGGACACAAGGTTCTCGAGGGAATTCGCTCTGCCTCGGTCGAGGACGAGGAAGCGATGTCTGCAAGTGAGGGCCTCAACAATCGACCGGACGATGATGACGACGGTCCGTCATTGTCCCCGTAACCCACGTATCGTTTCTGCAGCCATTCTTCTGCTGTCACTGTTGTACAACCATACTGTTTTATTAGATAGTATGTCGGAACGCCACTATGTCAACCCAATTCGACTCGTTGCCGTGGGTGATAGTCGGCGACCAAATACGGTTGGTTGGCACAGCGCTGACTGTCCTATTTGCCATTTTTGAATCTATCCATTCCGCTCAGTCGCCACAATCACTGGAGATGATTCCTGTTGTCGTCACGCCAGATAATGGATGATCACCGTCCACAGCTGTCCCAGTCCGGCCACCAAGCATGGACCAAGCTACAGCGGGGATACTATTGGGTGCTCTTGCAGGGTCGGATGCGTCTGCGCTACTTGGCCGTGCTCATCGGCGTGCTTGCGGTCGTGGTGCCCACACTGGGTGGTGCACTGGTGGCGGGAAGTACGCTTTCGACCCAGCTACTGCGTAGTCCTATCACAGTCGATGTGACGGTCGATCCCGTGATGTTGGTCAGCGGACTGGGTGTGTTGGCGATCTATTGGCGGTTCGGGAGAACAGAGTATCAACTGCGCCATCGGCTGTACGAGGACATTATATTCGTGCCACTCACTGATGCAGGCGAGCGCCACGGGGATCCCCCAGGATCGAAGCGAGCCGTTCAGCTAGAGATGGATCGGTCGGTGCTGGTGCTTGGTGAGACCGGCAGCGGGAAAACCGAAGCGATCCGCGTGCTTGCTCACCAGCTTCAGGCCGATCCCGACGAAGCGTTCGTGATCTTCGAGTACAAAAAAGACTACCAGACGTTTTTTGGAGGGGACAACATCATTCGGCTTTCCTCGCGCAACTCAACTCACGTGTGGAACGTCTTCCACGAAATCGAAGACGACGAGGATTACGGGGAAGTGGCCAACGCAATCTTCACCGGCACGGAGGTCAACAACGATTACTTCACGAACGCCGCTGCCCAAGTTTTCGAAGACGTGCTGCGCTTGATGCAGATTCGGGCTGACGGACCGCTCACCAACGCTGATCTGTTGACGTTTCTCGATGGTGCCGATGTCGATCTGTTACGTAAGGGATTTCTTCTTGAAGACCTTTCCGCTCAAAAACACCTCCCACCGGATGTCGAGGCGAGCAGCAACATCGTCTCCATCCTCGAAGAGCGAGTAAAAGCGGTATTCCGTGGCGATTTCGCCAAGGAAGGGACCTTTTCGGTCCGTGAATATATGGCCAATCCTCAGGGACGGGTCCTGTTGCTGGACTTTCCTATTCAGCAGTCGTCGTCTGTGAAACCGATCTTCCGGCTGTTGATCGACTGGAGCATCCGATTCGGTCTGGAAGACGAACGGGGATCGTACTACATCCTCGATGAGTTCGCGGCGCTGCCGAAACTCGACATGCTCGAACGGCTGGTCAACGCTGGGCGGGCGTACAACTGCTATGCGATCTTAGGCGTGCAGGCGATCCCCCAGCTCCGAGATACCTACGGGCGAGACAAAGCCGACAGCCTGTTGAGTGGCCTCGCTCAGGAGATCCATCTCCGGGTGGGACAGGGATCGGTCGACTACTGTCGTAAACGCCTGGGCCGCGAACGCGTCGAACGCACCGTTGGGGACAATGACAATAATGGCCTGTGGAACGAGCCTGATGAAAATGATATCCGCGTGTTCGAAGATTACCCCATCGGTGAGGATACGTTCCAGAACTTTGAGGCCGGTCGTGGCATCGTCCATACCCCTGCAGGCCGCCAGCGCGGCCGTCTCTATCTCCTTGAAGATATCGAGGGTCGCTTGCTCCCGGCTGAGCGAGCGGGTCTCCGAACACGAGTTCGGAAACGGGTGCTCAGACGACACCGTTACCAACCGGCTATCGAATCGGAAAATGATCGCGAGACACAGCCACCGCAACTCGAAGGGGACAATGGAGCTAATTGATATTCCTCCATGGCGAAGCAGTTGGTTCTGAGGTAGACAATAACTCGATGAGACACACTTGCGTCGTGATGCAGACAAGCACGAGGGTGACAAGGAGTAATCGATCACTCAGGGAGACCGAATCGGGGCATGTGCAACAGATGTGTTCACGACAGCGTCAGTTCCAAGAGAGTAGATTATGAGTGATCTCCATCACCTGCTGACCGCTCTATAGATTGTCGATGAACGTATTCCCGTCAATCCATTCGATTTGGTCAGCGTCGAAGCCATACCGAGGGATGATCTGTATGGCCGCGTTTCCTGCCGGTTGATCACCCGTATAGATGATCACCGTTTTTGCACGTCCCTGATTCAGTAGCTGGACGGCCAGCCCGATTACAGCCGTGTCCGCTTTCTCGACGCTGTCTTCGGCTCTGTCCGTTTCAGCCGCAATAAATCGTCGCGCATCATCCATCACCTGTGACACTGTCGGATCCGTATAGTCAAGCGATTCCGCGACCGTGACCCATCCTGCTTGGACCGCGCTCTCGATCGGCAATGATCCGGAGCCGTACGCGTCCGTCTCTGGATCACCGCCGAGTTCTGTATAAACCTGTGGAGGAATCAAAAACGTAGTGCCTCGCCGCTTTGCTTCGGTGGCCAATCCGTGAAATTTCGGATTGTCTGTTTGACCGCAGGCCACGAACACACACGTATCAACGATATGAGCGACCTGCTCCGACATCCACGCTAGTCCTCTCGTTCCTCTTCGACGATATCACGGAGCGCTTGCAGAATGATCGAAGCCTCAAGTGGTGAAAGATCGAGTTCGCGGGCCATAATCCGATGGTTCACGCTCCCGTCGATATACTCGCGGGTGTAGTCAAGTGCGGTCGCCAACCCGTCGAGACCGTGCTTATCGAGATACACATCGATGTCGTCGTCAGTGTCGCGGTGGGCGATTGCTGCGACGAACGCGGGTGTGATGGCTCGTGTTTCCCCTTCCACTTGGAGCGTGAGATCGATCTCGGTGGTCGTGTACGATACCGGACGCGTCTCCGAGACTGACTGCAGGAACCCGGCGTCTTCCAGGGTGTGAACGTAGTCATACGCGGTGCGCTCTGGCACATCGAGGTCGTCGACGATCTCGCTGACGGATTTGGGTCCCGTGCGTCGAACGGTGGTGTAGATCCGAGCCAGCGTCGGCTCTCGGATGATATCCACGAGGGACACCATCTCTCCGAGCGCCGTTCCGTGGGACTGGTCAGTCTTCGACATCAATTGCAAATTGTGTGCAATAAGCAATAAGTCTTCTCACCATGCTTCAGAACGAACGCGCACACGCATTGGGCGATTGATGAAGTCCCATGCAACCGACATTGGATGTAGCGAACCGCATGACAGCACCGACCTCTGTCGGAATCGACCCGAAACCGAACGAACTCCCAGCTGCAAACGGCGGTAGCGTTATATACACCGCACTGCCGTCCCTTGGGTTCGAATCGTTCGGAAAACGAACGGGCGTTGAGGGCGCTCGTTCGCGTTCCGGACGGACCCCCTTGGTGGCTGTGATACGGGCGGTATCGAGCATTCTGAATTGGGGTCCAGTCTGTGGTCGCTGGATAGATAGCCATGAATCTCGAACCGATCGACCCGGAAACCGCGCTCGACCTCTACCTCGCAGACCGAGAGACAGAGGTATCACAGGCGACGCTCTATTCGCACAGCTCCCATCTCGGACACTTCCTCCGTTGGTGCGATCAGGAACACATCGAGAATCTCAACGACCTGAGCGGCCGCCAGCTCCATCTGTATCGGTTGTGGCGACGCAACGAGGGAGATCTACGGCCAGTCTCGGAGAAAACCCAGATGGATACGCTTCGCGTCTTCATTCGATGGTTGGAATCGATCGAGGGGGTTGAACGGGATTTAAGTACCAAAGTGCAGTCACCGTCGATTGCACCAACAGAGAGCGCACGCGATGTGATGTTGGATGACGAACACGCAGAGAGCGTTCTGACGTATCTCGAAAAGTACGAATATGCGACGCTTGCGCATGTGAGTATTGCGCTGGTATGGCACACGATGATGCGCATCGGTGCTGTCCACGCGCTCGATGTCGACGATTATCACTCCGACGATCAGTACGTTGTGGTCAGTCATCGGCCGGAAACGGGAATGCCAATCAAGAATAAAGAACGGGGCGAACGGATGGTTGCTCTCTCCGACCAGATCTATGAATTACTAGATGATTGGATTGCTGACCGACGGCCGTCCGTCTGTGACGATCATGGACGACAGCCACTGCTCGCTACACCCAATGGAGGGGTGTGCAAATCAGTTCTCCGATATTATGTCTATCAGTGGACGAGACCCTGTACGCATGGTGAACCGTGCCCGCACGATCGTGACTCATCGGAGTGTCCAGCGACGGATCGCGATCATGCATCGAGCTGTCCGTCGAGTGTGAGTCCACACGTGATTCAGCGTGGAAGCATCACCCATTATCTCCACAGAGATATGCCAGCAAGAGTCGTCAGCGATCGAGCGAACGTGAGCTAGAGGGTGATCGACAAACACTATGATCGGCGAACAGAACGCGAAAAGATGGAGCAGCGTCGTCGATATATAGATGACTCGTAGTTTCAAAGAGATTGACTCTACGTATTTCCCAGATCGTACACACTGTGTGACTGATTCGAGAATCATCAGAACGCCAGTATCCATGAACGACAGTCGTCACGACTGCGCGCCCAGCAGGTCACTGAGGAGCGAATTCATGAGGGATGCCGAAGCTGAGTGAGACTTCATGAAGCGGGATAGCCGTAATGCTGTTTCTGGCAGATGCGCTGACGATGATAGCGAGCGCCACTGCGGTGAACAACGCGTTGCTCAATCCTCAAACGTCGCGGAGAATTACAAGCGCTTTGAGCGCATTCTCAAGCCCAATGGGTAAGATGTAATTTCTGACTAGACATTCTGTTCGAGACTACCTAAGTCCGATTATCCTGTCTGGTGCGAATTCTTGCCGATAGTGCCCTCTCCCCCGAGATCAAGCTTCTATGCCGTGGCTGGAGCACGCTGATGCAGGGATCAACTATGTCGACAAGCAGACAACCAGACGGAAAAAACACGGACTCCATGCTCATGGGACTATCTTTACTCTGTGCCGAAAGAACAGCCGACCGAGCAAGACCTCCTGCTTGAGGTGACGCATCGGGAACGTGATCAAAATCAACTCCTTGATGGACAACGATCGATACAATCTTTAGAAGATCTCGAACAAATTGTTGAGACCATCTATTAATCCATCAATAATTATTATACAAAATAATATGGAATAAATATATAGTATTTTAAATTGGGAACTTGATTAACTGTGGGATTTGTCAATTTACCAACGCTATCCGAGTGTTGTAATCTTCCTCAATTATTTCCTCGATATTTTTCTCCACAGATTCAAATTCATTTTCCTTTGTTGGGAAACGTAGAGAATCAAGCAGGCTCTTTATCAATTCTGTTTTTCGTTCAACAGAACGCTTCCATGTCCACCATTCATTAAAGAATTCAATAACATTTGCACTTCCATCAACAGTCTCGTCATCAGGGATTTCTGTGGAGAGTAGCGTATTGAACTGGCTGTTCGGTATCGCTCCGTTGGCGGTGAAGTATTGGTTTGCAATATTATCCATATCTTTTGAGTGTTTTTGGTGGTAATATTTCAATTTTGATGAAAATGGATTATTCTTTACCTTGCTATTCACACTCTTGTGGAGTAGCAACATGTTCCCAATATCACGGACAAATGATTCTTCGATTCGTTTGATGATTGGCTTTAAGTCACCATAACTATCAGAATCATTGACACTTCCATCAACCTGATTCTTTTTAAGTAGATTAATCGTCTCTTCAAGCTGAGGAGAATCATCAGGCATGAAGAAGTTGTTGAGCCAGGCATAGGAATCCTCTTTTGTGTGAAGAATGAATGATCTCGGAAAAACGTGTTCGATATGAACTTCCCCAGTATCCTGTGAAAGAGACGTACTAGTGATACCTGTCTTGTTGCGCTGCTGGTTATCCTCATCTACCAATTTCATCAGCAATTGTTTGACCTTACTATTGTGCCATCCCTTCTTTGAGATCAGCTGTTCTGCAAAGTTTTCTCCAAACATCTCACGAGCAGAGTCGTCAATGTTCTCTATGAGGATATTGGAGACTTTATCAAGATCAAATTGATGTCCAGTCGTATCGAGTTCAATGAATCCCTGAGTAGTCTCTGGGAACGTACTCTCGATCACTGTTGCGGAGTGCGGTGAAATAGTGAAACGGAACATGATATTCTCAACTATCTGTAGGATTTCATGGAAAAATTCACCCTGTCCTGGTGTTTCTAGCACCTGTTGATAAAGATACATAACGAAGGGGCGCCATATCGTGGTTCCAAGGCCATTGAGTCGTCGGAGAATCGCCTCGACACGTTCCCGAGGCTCATCTGGAAGGTTCTGTCGATGGTCGACGAGCTCTGCGTTGACGATCTCTCGGTAACGCTTTGCATACGCCTCTAGTTCTTCAAGAAAAGAACGAGCCTTACCTTTACCTGCGAGACGAGACTTGACTTCGCTAGTACCAATCTCCCGGAGCCTAAAGGCTTCCAGCATATTATTCCGCGCATCCGTGACGGTCTTGAATTCCCTTTCGGTGGCAGCCAGATAATGTGCGAGAAATTCTTCAACTTCACTTGCGTCCGTACCGAACTCCTTCATGACAGTCTCCCATCGACCTATCTGTTTGTCACTATCTTGTTCTCCTTGGAAACGCCCTACAATTCGGGCTCTGACTTTATCCATCATCGAGAGCTCAATACCCCTGTCATTGAGCGACTGGAAGACTTCGATCCGAAGCTCTTGGTCATTGGTCTCGAACAAGCACTCTGAAACACGTAGACTGCGCAGAAGATACTGTGTGAAGTTAACTAATATCCGAAGTTTCACTTCGACTGATTGAAATTGATCTCGGCTGAGTAGTTGATCGATCTTATTTTCATAAAATTTATCGGCATAAATTAGCTTCTTGTGGGCGTCCCCATAATATCTGAAATCATCTAATTCAGCTTCATTTATAATTTCTTCATATAACTCAGATTTGATCCCTAATTCATCATATAGCTCACCCAATCGAATAGCGTTCTTTTTCCGCCCATCATATTGTTCAAATCCCTTTATCTTTTTGGTTTTTTCTTCATCATCTTCAAAAAGAAGATTAAACCAAGGGTTGTCGTGGTTATTGAGCGACAAGAACGGTACATCGGATGGGCCTTGTTTTCTATATAAAACCTCATCTATACAATCCTCTTTGATATATTTTGCATAATTTTTAATTTCTCCGTCTGCCGACTCTGCATAGTAGTCTAGTTTTGCACCAAGATTTCGCAAAATTATCGCGATTGTAGCAATTCGCTGCTGGCCATCAATGATTTCGTATCTATCTCGTCGAGGAGATTTCGCAACATAGAGACTTCCAAAGAAAGCATCACTGGGTTTTTCGTTAGCCTGACTTTTTAATTGAAGTGCTTGCATGAGGGTTTCCCACATTTCCTCGTGTTGATTTTCCCCCCAACTATAGTTCCGCTGGTAATCTGGGATATGGAATTGTTTACCATCTATTACTTCTAGTAGCGAGAGATCCCGAAGTGTGATGTCGTTATCCAAAGAACGAATGAATTGTGAACTTTCGACGAAATTAATGTTCTGGTATGCATTACGATATTCATTTAACTCATAGCCGATGATTCCCGTTTTGCTTGGGTCTCCTGGATATAGGAAGATTCGCTCTGCACATTCCGGTAGGCTATCAGATCCCATATCACAAATATAAATAATGTATTGGTTAAATAAGTTATGGATTCGATTGACTGTCTACATAATAAGATAACATGACATCATGCTTATATTTTAGGACTATCTAAGCCCCGAACGTGGTTATGGATACTGGATTTGCTTGACCTGCGCCAAAAGATGCGGATATATGCATGCCATATATTTGAATTATAAATTCTAGAGTTCTTTTTCAAGCTATGGGTATTCATCAACTTCCGGAGGATTCAAAGATACTGTCTGATGAACTGCCTCCAAACGCACTCACGAAGTCCAAATCGGTTGGTTGGATCGAGTTTCCCTCGATATCCTCAAGCAAATACAGCTGACCTCTCTGGCAGCCAGCGGGTGCGTGGACGATGTCCCATCCGGCCTCGAAGTTCCGGAAGGTATCCTCGCCGACCCATTGTCTTCGAAGAGACGTCGACTTCAACGGATCACTCATCCTCATCATTCGATCCGATGTCGTGTGCTCGACACGTTTGCAGCCCACTCCTTGCGACAGTACTCTACGGAGATTTGGACAACACGCAAATAGATTTCCTGAGCCGACTGCTCAACAGGCTATCGACCTTATCTCAACCGCAGGTACCTGAAGTAGGAGGATTACCCATACACCCCAATCGCATAGCAGATGTGCATCCGGCTGGCGTTGGCCGACTACCCAAGCATATTGAGATCAAGTACACTGCGAACTTATTGAGAATGTAGTACAGACTGTACTTACATATTCTGTCATTAAAACATGGTTAATAACTGTGGAACAAGACGAGCCAAGGAAATTACTAAATCAGAGATATAACAAGCGAATCTAAGACGACAGAAGCCAAAAACTCTGACGTCTCTCAGATACTGAATTGGTTTCTCAGATATGAGATATAATGAATACTGATAGTATAATTAGGAAGATACTGGAAACTTTACAATGTGGTGTATAAATATTATATAATAAATAAATTTAAATTGAGATAATTGTCGATGCTGTCGCCACCAATTAGAATGTCAGCTTTTGTAGCCGGTTGACAGACTGGATCACTTGGTTGGCCGCGTACTCAATCTGCTCTTGGGTAGTATCCTTACCGAGCCCGAACCGGATGGCTGAATGCCAGATGTCCTCTTCATCTGAGATTGCTTGGAGAACATGAGATGCCTCAACTTTCCCGGTTGTGCAAGCAGAGCCAGCAGAAACCGCAATGTCAGGTTGCAGATTCTGGACCAACGCTTTGTTCTCTACGCCAGCGAAGGAGATATTGAGATTGTTCGGAATTCGCTTTTCTGGATGCCCATTCAGGACAACACCCTCGAGTTTAGTATTGATCCGCTCCCACATCGCTGTGGTGAGTTCGGCAACGTGCTGACTACGCTCTTGCATTTGCTCGTCAGCCAGCTGGACGGCCTTTCCAAACCCGACGATCGATGGAACGTTAAGCGTTCCAGAGCGCCACCCTCGTTCATGACCTCCTCCATGAATTAATGGCTGGAGTTTGACCTTCGGGTTTCGTCTACGGACGTAGAGTGCTCCAACGCCTTTCGGGCCATAGATTTTGTGAGCGGATAGCGACATCAGATCGATTCCCGTGGACTGAACGTCGATCGGAACGTACCCCATTGCCTGAACTGCGTCAGTATGGAAGAAGACCTGATTGTTCTTGGCAATCTCTCCAATCTCTCTTATCGGTGCGATAGTCCCGATCTCATTGTTGGCGGCCATTATCGAGATCAGAACGGTATCTTCTCGGATCGCTTCTTTGATGGTTTGTGGGTCAACACAGCCGTGCTCGTCAACGGGGAGGTAGGTGACGTCGAATCCATCTCCTTCGAGGGATTCACAAACCTCAAGGATCGCTTCATGTTCGGTGACGCTGGTGATGATATGACTACCTTTGTCGTGCTTCTCGGCGTATTCAGCCATGCCACGGACAGCGAGGTTGTCGGATTCTGTGGCCCCACTGGTGAAGATAATTTCCTCTTTCCGACAGTTGATGACGCCCGCGATACGTTCTCGGGCTTTCTCGACTCCCTTCTTGGCGTTAGAGCCAAAGATGTGGTCATCACTGGCCGGATTCCCAAACTGTTCTGTGAAGTATGGCTTCATCTCTTCGACAACCGCTTCGTCAACTGGGGTCGTAGCGTGATGATCGAGATATATCGGAGTTTCAGGATTAGGACTCATTGTTAGCCTGATCGCTTTGGTCTGGCTTGAGGTGTTCGGGCATCAGAGTGTAATAGTCGTTGATGTCCTTGACGTTTCCAAAGATGCGAATGACGCCCCGGTTCAGGTGGGCCACTAATTCGTCGTACAGATCTTCGTCAGGATCCTTGCCCTCCTGAATGAGCCGTTCTTTAACGAGTGCGAGATAAAGCGCTTCGTGCTCTCCAAGCAGGGTATATCGGTTGATTGTAAGTCCTTCTGTATCGTACTCGCTGTGGCTTGGAGGTCGAGGCTCGTTCAGCGAGTAACAGAGACCGATCCGACAGGTGAAATTGTGAGTCATGCCTGTCCGGCCTTTCAGCATTTGCAACCGGTGCGTGGCGTCGCTCCCCAGTGTAATACGATTGAATTCGTGGCTCATGATGTGATCTCTTCGGGAGAGGTTTGGTCGGTATCATCGTCCCAGAAATAACCCTCTGTCGGGACAGTGACGCCTTCGGTTTCGTCGTATTCGAGGTGGTAGGCCTTCGCCACGTCACGGCTCAAAACTTCGTACTGTTGGTCGTCAATCTCGGTGTCGGTAGAGAAGATTAAGACCTGGTGTGAGGCTTCCGGGAAGAACCGTTTAATCAGGTTATTCCGGTGTCTCTGGTCAAGTCGTCCGAGCGGCGTGTCGATGATGAAGGGAAGCGGCCGCCCGGAGATCTCAGCAAGCGCCCAGAGCAGAGATGTTGCGAAAATCTGGCGTTCACCTGCCGACAGTTCGGTATGCGGTTTCTGACTGCCATGTCTAGTGATAAGGGAGATATCCAGTGTGTCTTCATCGATCTGGATTTCCTTATAGAAGTCGCTCTTATTGGAGAGTGTAAGGTAGCGGTCGCTCAGTACCTCCTCCAGTTTCCCAAGCTTCTCCTTCGCGAGTTCGTCTCGGTAGTCCTCAATGGCTTTTCGAACGTCGGAGGCAAGGTTGGCGCGTTCAGAGACGTCCTCAAGCCGGGACTTTTCATCAAGCTTGCTTTGAATCCGGCTATTTACCGTTTCGAGCTTGTTCTGGAGGGTGCTAATTTCGCTCTCCAGACCTTCAATCTCGTTCTTGAGCGACCCCATCTCCTCTGTTAGCTCGTTCAATTCGTCGATCATCGGCGAGATAACCGATTGGTCGGGGGCTTTACTGAGACTAGATTCCACTTCTTGTAATTCCCGGACATCAGCCTCAGTCCTGTGGTTGGCCTCAGCGAACTGCTGAGGAACATCATTCATCGCTCGGTCAACAACTGAGTAGATGTCTTGACGTTGCGCCCGGGAGAACTGATGAGCTAACTGTGGGTCGTCGCCATCGTGATCAAATTGGCCTTCGAGTTTGGAGCGGATACGGGTGGTAAGTTCGTTGACGTCACCTTCGCTGACACCAAGGTCCTCCCAGACATCGTCTTCTTCTAGCACATCATCAAGCTCTTTGGTGAGCTCTTCCTTTGCAGTCCGCTGATTCTGCTGCTCGGTTTCTTCTTGAAGACGTTCTACAACGTTTTTACAGAGGTCAGGTGCCAGTGTGAACGGGAAGATCCCAGTGACAATTTCCTCGATCTGTCCCTCATGGGACTCGATACTGGCTTTAAGTTCGGCTCTGCGTTCTTTCAGGTCATCACGACGGTTAGCGTAGGAGCCGCCTTCGGACGCGATTTTGGCCTCAATCTCGTTGATTTCGTCCTGAATTGTATCGAGCTCTTCTTTTTTCTCGAATTTTTCATCTCCTAATCGCTCGATTTCTTCTTCTAACGCTTCTTTCTCCTCGCGGTAGTCTTCGAGTTCGTCATTGATGCCTTCGACTCCAGAGCTATCGAGCTTCTGTGAGACGTAGATGGAAAGGTCAGTATCTAACCGGTCAACAAGGTCAAGACCAAGAAGAGAGTACATCGAGTCAGTGAAGCTGTCATCAGACTCAACAGCACTGGCGAGCTCCTGAATTTTCTCACCATCAAAAAAGAACAACTGGGAGACGCCCGGCGGAACCAACTGCTGAAGGAAGTCCTGCCACTGATCTTTGTCAAGTTCAGTTGGAATCTTCCCGTTCCGACGCATTTCCAAGTTTTCAACAATGCTCTTACCTCTGTCACGCCAGGTGCGCTCCACGGAATAATAATCCTTCTCACCTAGGTGGGCGTATTCGAACTCAATCCGGACTGAGGCAGTTTCTGCCTTGCCGTCGGGGTATTCGTGGAGACGGCTTCGAACCGTTTGATGGTACTCTCTCATCGCCACACGGCGACCAAGAGCACTGCGGCCATGGAGACAAAATCGGATGGCTTCGAATAGCGTGGTTTTCCCCGCTCCATTTTGCCCACCAAACAGGATAATAGGTGAGTTATCTGTGGTGGTGAGATCCAGCTCATTCTGTCCGCGATATGGACCGAAATCCTCGATAACAAGTTTATTAAATTTCATATGTGAGTAGTCATTTTTCAATGCCTGGGTATTCCCAGACCTCGACGCGATCTTCTCCTTCGATCTCAGCGATGATTTCTTCCGTTGGCCGCCAGTCCTCTTTCAGTACCTTTTCTAATTCGTTATAGATCGAAGCACGTCGTTTCATGCCATAGTGTTGGAATTCAGTGTCGAGTAGACGCTGGACTAGTTCCCTCGGAACATCGTGTTCCTCACAGATCTCTTTGAGAAGTTCGGCTTCGTCCTCTCCGAAGGTTCCGAGATCGTCGTGAATCCAGTCCATTGTATCTCCGTCCATCACATTTCGGTAAATCTTGGGAACGGAGTCCTCCCAGTCAGACTGTTCCTCTCTCCAGAGCCGGCGGATTTCACGGAGTTCTTCTTTACGAATTAATACCATATCTTCTTCGTCTTCTGGCAGTTTCTCATTCACTTTTTTCTGGGTCCGTAGTAGCCTCTCTAACAGGTCTTTGCGAAATTCGAACTTATAGGCACGAGGAATGATGCCGTCACCACCGTTAGTTTTCTCTCTAACTTGTCCGTGTCGTCGGCCTTTCACCTCTCGGTACTGCGGTTTTTTCTCGGGGTCCTGCGTCATCTTGAGGAAATCCCGGAACTCAAGGAGAGATTCCATCCAGTCTTCACCTTCGTCGATCATATTCTGCATCGCTTTATCTTCCGAGACGACGGTACATGTCCAGCAACCGAACCGACTGTTGCCACAGGACGGAGTTTTGGTATCGATCACCATGGGGCACTCGTCATCAGCTTCTTGGTAGAGGGCAGCAAGATCTCGGTTATTCTTACCCCAGGGACAGTCGACCTGCAACAGGTAGGACCAGACATCGTCAACAATCCAGTCTTCGATCGGAGTATAGACGAAGGCATTAGCGAATTTAGAATGGCGGGAGAGTACACTGCCATCGATACCATGTAAGTCCATCACCTGTTTTCTGGTTGCGGATTCGGCTTTCCGGGCTCCAAGAATGACGACGACTTCACCGTGTTCTGAGACTTTTTCCTTGATAAAGTTGTCCGCTGGGTCGATCTTCATTCGTTCCGTACACCAACGGAAATTCTGGTTAGGGGCCGGGTATCCACGTCCAATTAGGTTCACCCAGAACGTATCCTCGATTTGTGGTGTGACCTTGTGAGCTTCGAATGGCAGATCATTCTTGTCCGCAAATTCATTTACATTTTCAAGAGTACTGACGATATGGTTGACGATTTTTGGGGTTTCTACTAAGGTATCGCTAGATATGACGTAAACTGGCTTGTTCTGCTGTTCCTCTGGAAGATCTGAGATTGCGTACCAGATAAGTTGGAGAGCGGTTGTCGAGTCTTTGCCGCCACTGTATCCAATTACCCAGGGACGACTGTCCGCAAGATAGACCTCCCTGATTTCGTCGTGGATATCGGTTAGATCACGCCGATCAAAGACAGAATCACCTTTCTCCTGTCCTGTGTTAGCCACATTTTGGACTTCCTCAAAAGTACTCATTGTTGTCTTATTGTGTTTCCCCACGGCAAGCCCTTAAATCCCACACACTTCCCCTAACTAGGTTGTTCATTAATTCCCCCACCTTAGGGTTTCTACGCTATGATTTCGAAGGATGGAATTTATATTTAATTTTCGACCATTCCAGAAGTTTTCGATTGGTAGATCGTTTCCCATAATGAAGCACATATAATATTCCTTATAAATAGGGGTGTAATTGATTCAATGATAATCTACACCAGCTTTCGATAATATCTGTGGCAAATCAAATGATAACTATCTGATCGCTGCTATGAGCCCACTATCTCAACAGTCCGTGGGCACTCACAGATGACGATCGACTAGTATAACTCAGATTTCTGTGTACTAGCTTATCGTCTCTGAGGGTTCTCTATGAGAACGAAGAATATATTGTCGGCTCCCTGCTGAAGACCACAGAATACTTGAGTTATTCATCTAAATTTGCCACATTAGAAAGTTACTACAATGAGGACTCGCAGCACTCTCAAAATATTCATATATTATCTAATATAGTAAAAGGTAGCGGAGAGAACGTTAAGGGGTTTACTCTCGTGAATCTGCCATCTGTTTGCCGTGGCTTGTTGAACACATCCTCGTCAGGTGAATCACTCGGCAAACTCGCTTTGTGAAGTACTAATGTTAGAGTCAATCCGTAAGGCCACGAACGTGGGAGGTGGCTGGTACACTGAATACGCCGGCGGTCGTAGGGTTCGGGAAGGCGATGTAGCTGACTGAACAGGAGCGTGAGTCTCGGGCCGAGCACGTGGACACGCTGACCTCGTACATGTGGGAACGTATCGACGATGAGTTCGATAACATTGTGTTGAACGGCGACCCAGACCACCGGCTTCTAAACAATCCCAACGTCAGCTTCCTTGGCGTCGAGAACAGGACGCTGGTGAAGAACCTGCCCCAATGTTGCGGTATCAGCCGGATCAGCGTGTACGACCGGGAAAGTCAAAGCTGTCCTCTGTGCCATCGGTGGTGACGACGACCGATAGCACTTGGCCATCCGGTTCGGATAGTCCTATCCCTGGAACTCCCGTTCGATCTCCTCAAGGACACTGATCCGTTCCTCCTCGGACTCAATATCACGGTTGCGCCGGAGGAACTCGATCATGTTGTCAAGCGGGTCACCGGGCTGCTCTACCACTTGTGAGCGGATGATGTCGATACCGGCTGACGCGTATTTCTGCAGGATGTCAACCTGCATGTCCTCGTCTACCAGCGTCTCATAGTCTTCGGTGTGTGCGTACGCAATCGACATCGCTACGACCAGGTTCTGCGGATTGTTCCGTAGGATGCGCCACGGTATTTCATCGCCCTTCCCGGGATTGTCATCGAACTGGCTACGGTTATATCCGACCGAGGCAGCCAACAGGAACAGGTCTTTGTACGTGTCGAAGATCGAGTTATCGCCGTCAACAAGGATCTCATATGTCTCAGTTTTCTCGTAGCGAATCCGGGGCATAGCTGTAATTACACCTCCTCACGGATCTCGGTATACTCGTACTCAATGTCCACTTCCTTCTCGGGGTCGTGATACTCCAGATAATACTGCTTGCCTGCGTACCGCTCTAAGTGGTGTTTTACTTCGGCTTCCCACTGCGGTTCCGTCACTAAGACCACTACTTGGTCCGCGAGGTGCGGGATTTTCTTACTGACGCCTCGCTGGTACTCTGTTCCCAGGTATCCAAACGGAGCGTCCATGACCAATGGGTAGACACCGCCCTGAAAGTACACGTTGTTCTCACTAGACCGGTACTGCTCCCGAGTAAGGTACGTTAGAGCGCCGATGAACGCAAGACTAGCAACCTGTCGCTCTCCGGTGGACGTCGGCACCGAGGAGATCAGATCGTTTCGGCCGCCGACCTCTTTGTACACGTCCAGTGAGTAGTCCTCCCCAATCTCGGTCCAGTAGTTCTTCGAGATAATGTCGTCAAAAATCTCCTTCACCGTGTCGTCAACTTGCTCCCGGACCTGATCCTGATACGACTCAAACTTCACCTCCAACTCCTCACGCGCTCGCTGTGCAGCTATGAACCGGCGCCGGGCCTTCTTCGACTTCTCCTCTTCCTCCCGTGCGTCTTCGATGTCGGACTCGATATCCGATATCTGTTCTTTGATTCGCTTAATCTCGTTTTCAACACGGTCCATCTCCTGATCAAGGTTCGTGATACGCTCCTCCATCTGCCCCCGGCGCCGTTCCAACTCCTGAATATCTTCCTTCGCCTTACCAGAGATTTGGTCGCTGATATCGTCCAACCGTTCGGAAATTTCGTTTATCTCGTCCAGCCGAGCGCGTCGACGGCTGAGGTCGTCTTGAATCTCGTCAAAGAGCCCTGACCGAGCCTTCGTAATCCCTCGAAGTCGACTGGTGATGTTCGTGGCCGCTTGATCGAGGTCGTTGGTGCCCGCTTTCGTCTTCCAGTCCTTCACCTGCTCATATGGGTCCGTCTCCTCGATTAGATCCCGGCCACAGATACACTGCCCCATATCCAGCCGGTCCTCGACAAACCGAGCCTTGATTTCGCTGGGTATCTCGCCTTTATCGCGTTTCTCTTCCAAGGCCTCTGCTGTCTTCTGAACGGCCGGCATCGAGAACACGAGATAACCGTATTCAGAGCAAGTTTCTCGGACATCGTTGTTTATCTCCTCAATTTCTTCACGTAGTTCTTTTTCCCGTTCCTCCAGCTTATCGCGTTCCTCCTGCAACTCACGCGTATCCTCAAGTTCACGCAGGCGTTTCTCTACAGACGCTAACTCGCCTTCCGTTTCCTCGATGCTCTGCTCTAAGTCCAGCAGTCGTTCTTTTTTGGAGGACAATTTCTCCTGCTTCTCATCGTGGGCGACAATGTATTCCGATAGCTCATCACTCCCGTATTCTTCCATCTCCTCCTCGAAGGCGTTCTTCTGTACCCACTTCAGGTGCCGGATGGAGCGTTCAAGGATTTCCAGCCCCATCAGGTTCCGGATCGCATCGCGAACCTTGTCCTGGTTATCCTGCCGGGAGAGTTGGTCGATTTCCTCTCCGTGGAAGAAGAACAGGTGGCTCAAACGTTTAGGGATGAACCGCTCTAGTGACGTGTTCGGGTTCTCAGGCGTCACCGTCTTCCCGTCCACGTCCATGTACTGGACGTGGGATCCCTCGTCCACTAGCTCTCCGTCCAAGTCATCTGAGGCCTGCTTCTCGTACTCGGCCCACCGCCCAGTCCAGTAATGCCGGTCGTTATGATCGAACTCTAACTTAACCTCTACTCTGATGGGGTCACCCACATCGGCTTCGGCCATCGCCCGCTCATTCGCGACGTGATCGGGCTGCGGCAGGTCGACATCGTTGTAGAATAGCCAGAGAAACGTGTTCCGTAACGCAGATTTACCAGCACCGTTCGCACCGTGGATGACCGTGACGTTCTCATCCTCGTCTTGAGAGAACTTGACCGACTGATCACCGTAGTATTGACGAAAATTTGATAATCTAAGAGTATCGAACTCCATTTCTATTTGACCTCTTCCCGAATGATGTCTTCGATATCCTTACGGATTCCGCGCGGGTTCTTTAAATGCAGCTTATCCTGCTCTGCCTGCAGTACCCGCTCGATTACTGCAGCGATCTTCTCGTCCTCAACCTCGGTATCGGGGTTGTTCCGGCTCATAATTGTATTAGATACCAAGAAGGTTGAAGTCTTCTTTCAGTTTTCTTATTGACCCTTGGCTGGTAGGAAGCCTTTGGAGCTCCGCGTCCGGGTGATTGAGGGCGTCTTCTGCGAACACGGAGGCACGTTTAAGTTCCTTTGAGATAAGTTTTCTCTCTATGCTGAATTGACTCTTGCCCATCGTGTTTGGATTCATCGATTTTGGAGGTGATACGATAAAATCATGGATAACTGCCTGTTCTTTGTCGGGATACTGTCGGAGGATGCGGCCTCGCCGCTGCACAAACTGGATTGGGTTCGTCGAACTGGCGAGGAGATACGCTGTCTCGGTCGCCGGGACATCCACACCTTCGTCGAGGCAGCGAATGGCGACAAGCGCCTGTAGATCTCTGTTTTCAAACTTGTTCAAGAGCCGTTCCTGCTCACTCTGTGTTTCCTGTGCAGTGAACGGGTGGACTTTGAGTCCCAGATCTCGTCCCAATGTTTGGGCAGTGGCGTCGACATGGCGCTGTGTTTCCTCATGACTCTCGTCGGATTCAACGCTTCCATCCCCACAGTACACGAGCGTGTGCTTGATATCCTCCTGCTCCGACACCAGCTCAGTTAACCGTTTGATCTTGTTCTCCGCAGTGCCGATAAGCCGGGCTCGCTTGATGAGCAGAGATTTCAGGCGGTCATCCTCGGTCAGTTCGATGTCGTCGTCAACGACATGCGATAGCTTCCCGATACGCTGCGACAGGTCAAAGTACCGGTGTTCCTCGTCCTCAGTGAGTTCGATGATGTGCGGGATGTAGTAGTATTCGCACAGGAACCCGTTGTCGATCGCCTTTCTGATGCCGTACTCGAACACGACGCCGTTTCCGAAGTAGTTAAACAATCGCTCCGTCCCTGTATCGTCATAGTACCGTTCAGGTGTTGCGGACAATCCCATCCGGTTCTGGATGTTGGACGGTAGCTGCTCTCGGTAGTGGCTAGCGCCCATGTGATGCACTTCGTCCAGAATCAGCAGCGACTCCTCACCCTCCAACCGGCTGAGCACGTTCTGGAAATGGTTGGAAGAGAACGTCTTGTGCGTCGTGATAACGGAGAGGTGGTCATTTGCACCCCAATTGAAATCCGTCACAGCCCGGGCAAAATCGTCCTCCCACCGTGACCGGGATTTGTACGCGAGAATAGGATCCATGTTAAAGTCCGTCATCGCGCTCTTCCACTGCTCGACAAGATGCTGGTACGGAGCGGCTACGATCAAAGCTAGCCGTTCACCCTGTCGTTCGTAGAGTTCACGGGAGGCAAGGAGCGAGGTAAGCGTCTTTCCCGTCCCGGTCGCCATCTTCAAGATCCCTCGTCCTCCTGTTTTCATCCAATTCTGGACCGCCTCTTCCTGGTATGGGCGGTGTTCGATCCATTCCGGCTCCGAGAGGCCGACGGGATCATTCCTCGACATGTCTGGTTCAGGGTAGGGACGGTTGTCCGGTTTACGCAACTGTACGATATCCTCCTGGATAGTCTCTGGGAGATTGTACACCGTCATGTCCGGTGTCTGGTCGTTCCATAGGAGATCAAACCGGTTCTCATGCTGCCGGATACGGTCTGCATCCCGGCTGGATTCCCACTCGCAGAAGATATCGTACGATTCGTAGTTGTAAAACCCTTGTTTGCTGTCATTCTTCGATCCGTGAAACGCGAGTTTATCGCCGTAGACTCCGGTGATGATTCCCCACTTGTCGTGGAAATCGCCGGCGGGATTGCCGTCCGGCATCGCGAACCGAATCTCCAGTAGGCCATCAGCAATCAACCATGCAAGGGTGTTCAGCGTATCGTCCTCCAAGCCGTCCTCGATCTCGTTAACATTCCGTCGAAGTGACTCGTACAGGATGTCGTTCTGTTTAGCTTCCTCGCCTTCCCGGAACGCCTCCCAGTCATCTTCCTCGAGGTTCGGGCTGGTAATCCACTGCGCCTTTCCGTTGTTTCGAGCGAGGCTGGCCATCCCCTGCGCGGCGAACTGTAGCCAGCCGCTGGTAAAGAATCCGACGCCGCGTTTGTACTCGGCGGCGCACTGGAGGACCGGGTTGTAGAACTCTTTGATGAAGTCCGTGGTCGAAGTTTCGATAACGGCGGACAGATCGAGATTCTGAAGCTGCTTTGAGTCTGTCTCACTCATATGGGCGCATCGTTCCGTATACTCATTTGTGGTGGACGTTACCAGAAGTAGATACTATGTCTGCATAAGTCCACCGGGGTAAGAACACTGCGGGTTAGCCTATGAATCCCGCGGAAAATGATAGACCATGACTTCTCGGGAACGGAATACTTAACATCGTCTAGAATGTACCTGACATTAGGCTGTCTGGGTCTCGCCATCGTCCCAACATGGCTCTCCTGGGCGGCCGGCACGCCCGCGTAGAGAACCGCTGCCAGTGGGTCGGTTCGATAGCTCTGGGTACGGTTTCCGAACGGGCGATCAGCGACGTATGCAGATTCCGAGCCCACCGTCACAAGGGCGGTTCCGGGAGCTGCTGGAGGACTCCCAGCGTGTCCTCCAGGTGATGTGGCTCGCGTGGCAGCTTTTCCGCGAGTTGTCCTTGTGACACACGACGAAAAGAGGCATCGCTTGCCAACTCTTCTCATTTTTCCTTAGGACTAGTCTAAGGTATCTCATTCGAGGATATGCTGACTGTCCCCTGACTTTTCTCGCTTATCTGCAGACGATATACCCTACTCGGAGAGAAAACGCGCCACCAAATTCTTTCCGCAGGACACTATGGAGACGCTGCTCCCTCGGCTTTCACTCATTTAGAGCGTAGAATCCTTTCTGAATTTTCTTCAGGTGTCCCTCATCAACCAGCTGGCCGAGTGCTTCGCTGACATTCGAGTCGTTTCGTCCCGTCGCTTTCACCAGTTCACCGGTGCTGAATTTATTCGCATCCTCCGCCCGGAAGTGATTCAGGATTTCCACCCTTACCTGACTAGCCACCATATCCAGAGTGTCGTACTGGTACACTAACTGCGCGAGATTCCTAAAATCAATATTCACCTCTTTCACGACACCGATTTCACCGTCCGTTTCCACGTCGCGGAATACCTTTTCCTGCTTCAGTCGTTGCAACTCCGTTTTTCCAATGGTGGTGGAAGCGCACCGCAATTCGGTGTCCTCTGAAAACTCTACTTTTTCCCCTGGCGTTGTCATTAACCGCGACTATCTAGCACCACCGACTTAACTTCTTTGTTGACAAAGTTCCTTGGCTACGTCCCGAAGTCATCACCCCAGATACAGCAACAGCTACACGCTTGCCTACGGTGTCTTCCTCCAATAACTAGTGGTAATACCCATTTGAGATATCTTGCGACAGGATTTATCCTCACATAAGAAACGAGGTAACTTTGTAAACTGGGAAAGTGGTTTCAGAGATCAGGGAGGAATCATTGAAAGCTGGCTAGATAGATTCTCTTCGAAATTTCCTTCTAACGTCTGGGGGCGGATTATTACACAAGATTAATATGCTCCCACGTATTACGAAAAATCGGGACGATGGCGAGACCAGCCGCAAGGTGGCCTCGCTAATTCTGCGGAGAAAATAAAGTAGCGGTTGCTGAGTGCAATCGATAAGGGCGGCTGATTGCTTTCCTCCATGAGGTTTGGCTGTTTCCACCTTTTCAATAGTATTATTCCTGCAGTCCCGTATCCCAGACCTGACAATCCAGCTCGTCAGGTGACATCGTCTAACTTCCTGTATTCAGTCATAAGATCTTGGTTATACTCTGAGGCTCGAATCTCTAGCCAGGTCCCGCGCTCATTTTAGGTTCGGCGTGGCACAGAAGAGGCCGCTCGTGAAGAAGGCGGTGACTATGTACAGTTGCAGCAGCGTCAGCTACGGAACGACCGAGGTGATTGTCTGGGTGATTCTAAGACGTTCAGAATTACTCAGCATCATATCTTCTGAGAAATACCGTGTTACGAAGAACACCGATGCTCCTCCGATTATCACCCGGCGGCCTGTCCTCGTTGCAGATCCGCAACACCAGCAGGCGCCACGAACAGGGCGGTCCTGATTCCGCCGCCGACATCCAGCACGAAGTCTCTCACCCGATACTACCTTCTACTTTCGCTCGCCTCTTGCGATACAGCCACGTCAACACTTTTCAGAAGAACAGGCCGATTAACAAGTTGTGAACCGTAACCAGCAGAGTCCTGACCTCTTGTTGATTGGGACGATACTCACGGCCATAAGCACGTAAAGAGATTTGGTGGATTGACGCTGTCGAGCGCGGCGTCACGAAGTTCGCCCAGAGTATTGAACAGGCGGTTGCCGAGTGCTTGATTGAGTTTCTTCCACGCCTCCCCGAGTCCAGCTCTGGTGAACCCTGTGGCAGGTAACACAGTTCGATCGGGGTGTCCTTGACGAACTCTTGGACTGCGTTCGCCGTGAAATACGACGCGCTGTCTGAGAGGATGCAGGTTTTCTCGCCGAACTCAATCTGAATCGCGTTCAACAGCCGGATCGTTGAGGTGTTCGAAGCGATCCGCAAGCAGAATCAACCGGTCGTATTCTGCTCTGTCTTGAACCATTTCTTCCTATCATACACGCGCACGCGATCCAAGAGAACACGGCACCACGCTGGTCTTTCTCCCTCTCGCTTCGGCACATCTACAGCCGATCGAACTGTTTGGAACAATCTCAAGCAAGCGCTTTCGCCGATTTCCTCAGAGAGTGCAGACGTTCTGTGGACTCATCGAAGTGATTTTCCGTTATCTGACACGTCGTTTTAGCTTCGTCCCTCACTGGAACAACACGTGTTCTTCGATGTCAATAAGTTATGTTAGACCGCGACGCTGCTCATGTTTCCGTGACCTCTCACTTCTCAAGCATGATTAGCGCATCCGAAGATCAACACTCAACTTGGAAAACTTTCGAAGCGTGTGGTGATGTTGGGTCTCGACCCTTAATATTGCCGGGATACGCTACATCCCGATGTGACGATTTACGCTGACGATTTTGACAACGTCATGCTGTACTCCGTCGGTGGCCGGCAGGAGTCGCGGTCACTCCGAGGTTCTAGACCACCGAGGCGGTCGAAAAGACACTGCCAGAAGTGCTGGCCAACGCCTCCTACCTTGAGGACGAACTTCTAGTCATCTTGCACAACACTGAGTCACGGAACGAGTACACCGTTCCATACAAGGAGATAGAGACGATAAGAGTGGGTCGGCGACCGCTAACCTGATACCGATACCAAGTACTCGTGCTCGTATCCCTCCAAGACCTTGA
Source organism: Halocatena pleomorpha (assembly GCF_003862495.1). Classification (GTDB taxonomy): domain Archaea; phylum Halobacteriota; class Halobacteria; order Halobacteriales; family Haloarculaceae; genus Halocatena; species Halocatena pleomorpha. Next base: position 26,526 of record NZ_RRCH01000032.1, read on the forward strand.
CCTCACCCCATCTAATTCCTTAGCCGCATCCAACTGGCCTAGTAGGGATGTAAGTCGTGATCACGTCGTCGTGTATCTAGGTACCCTCTCCCCTATACTACACTTCAATTGCAGCTAATTATTCTACAAGCTGACTGAGCTTCATTTGGGATGCAGTCATGTTATTCTCCTAATTGAGGACACAGCTGAAACCGTTTTAGGTCAGTATCAGCCTAATTTTAGATCGGTCCATCAGCATCGTCCGATAGCAGCATATCCTTCAACGTGTCATCGATCAAGCTACCGATCGGGTCATCATCGTCTTCCTCGTCCTCAGCTTTGGACTCACCACTGTCTTGCTCTTCATCTTCTTCCCCAGTGTCTTCCGTCTGAACACTGTAACGTTCTGACGAGTCCAGTCCAGCCGTCTCAAGCGCAGCTACCCACGACCCAAAACGCAAGGATGCAAGTCCCGGAGAGAAATCGATTAATTTCTCCGCTTCAGTGGTTGTCGGGGCATGCCCGAGCTCGTCGGCTACGGCCCGGAGGCCATCCAGTATATCAGTGTTCGTATGCGATCGACGGCTCCAGTCTGGTACATCGTTGGGGTCGTACTCCGCGGTTTCAAGTGCAGCAGCCCACGAACTGAATGCATCCCGGTATGTCTCCGCTGAGAACACCCCATACGTAGCTACTAAGTCCTCGGTCGGCGGTTCACCGAGAAGGTTGGCAAACCGTTGAATCTCACTGATTAAGTCGTCTTCATTGAAGTCCTCTGGAATCTCGAACTCCGGCCGGTCAACATCTCTCTCCGAAGCATCTATCTCAACTGACTTGTCTGTCTCAGCTTCGCCTTCGGAATTTTCCGGTGTTTCTTTCTCGGGGGCTTCTTCATCCGGTTCGGGCTTAGGCTCTGGCTCCTTAACGCCATCAGACTTGCCCTCGGTATCTGGCCGCGGTGTTGCTGCTTCCTCACTGTAGAAATCTGCTCGCGTCACCTCGTCCGGGAGAATCCCTGTCTCTTGATACGCAGTGTACAAATCGCCAAACTCATCTCGGTACCGCTGATGGACGTACTCGCCGTGGTCGTTGATCTCCTCGGCACTCGGTAAGTGGCCCAGTTCCTGGGTGAGCGACACCAACGCGATCACTAGGTCTCGCCGCCGCAGATCAATCTGTTTTTCCTCCGGTTCGTCTTCTGGCCTGGTCACATCCTGATACAAGTCCTGGTGGTTCTGGGTGAATTCCTCTGCCACATCGGTCGCCCGGATATACCCGTCGTCATCCCGGTAATAGTAATTTTTGAGTTCGGATTCGAAATATTGGCGGATCTCATTGCCATCATTTAATCCCCACCGGTCCTGTAGCCTGACGTTCCTCGTCGGCTGCCGCCGGACAAGGTCAACAACTTGTTCCTGCTCCCGTTCAGGAAGTGTGGCGTCCGCACCGTTCGATTCCAGATCATTCTCAAAAATGAAACCCCTATCTTCTTATTTTCTTCGTTTGATTGATTGGTCGAAGTAACTGGGTCGGCATCGACGTCCGCAGATTTCTCAGTGGTGTCGTTCGGCGGCCCCATCGATAGTTGCTCAACCGGATTCAGTGAATTACGAAGAATCTCATCTTGTATGCCTCCTGTGCAGGCACTTCGCTTAAAACTATTACTTCCATCAAATCGATCTATAAATCGAATCGTTGTTGGTACATTTCTCATCAATGATTTGGTAGAAGCTGGTACCTTCCAACACTCGGTGCAGATCGCGTGAGTTGATGACGATGATCTCCGGGGTTCCGTTTAGCCCCCCAGTTGCCATACGTTCTGCATGCCGCTCCTCACCTTCACCAGAGATACCGTTCCAGGCGAACATGATTCCGAGGTCAACGTCCGTCATGTTGCATTTGTCCTTGAAGTGGCCGATCTCCTTGGCCGGGACTGGGTCAATCCAGTGTTTGCATTCGACTATAATGAACCGGGAATAGAAGTTAAACAGGGTGTGTCGGTCCGTCCCCTTGTTTTCGATCACTAGATCAATTTCACCAAACTTTGTATACAGGTTTTCATCGCGAACAGAGAGGTACGGGAACGAGCTGAATAACTGTGTAGCGACGGCTTCCAAGGCGTTGCCTTTCTCCTGTTTCGTTTCAGCTATCTCAGCCTCATACAGGATCTCGCCGAATCTTCGGAGATTGAGCTGACAGTGCTCGGTCTCGATACTCGGCGGATTGTAAGCGATATCCGCATCACCCCAGACAGTAAACATCTGCAGCTTCGTCTGCTCCGGATGATACCCAGCAGGATACGCCACAGCCCGCGGATACCGATCTGGCGCCCGCAATAGCTCATACAGCCGCTCCGAATCCTTCCGCTCAAGCTCCCGAAACCGAAATGCTTCGAGATCTTCGCTCGGCCGAACGACGACTATCCCTTTATCAGAGAATAAGATAGAGTAGTGGGCACCGGCCGTTTCACGTCGGATATTAAGATAATAGATGGCAGAGATGTAATCGGAACCGTGTTCGAAATCTTCCGGCGTAAGGGATGCTGTATCGACCGTAAGGTAGGGTGGGGAGTTGACGCTTCTGGCAGCTAGGATGTCGAAAAAGAAGGTGATGCCTGGTTCAGGGGCGTAGTTATCGGGCGGCGGGCACAGCATCATTGCCCGTTCAGATTGTAGATCTCTAATCGGGTGCAGGTCTTCTGCTTCTACGGACACGTTGTTGAACAGATGCTGGTCATCGTATCCGAGAAGTAAAAGAAATTCTTGAAGAACGATTTCTATTCTGTCTCGGGATTGTTTCCCTGAGTTAGAGTTCCGGGTGGCGCTGTAGAGTGAGGTGAGTAGGTCGTGGAACTCCTGTTTATTTTCGTTTTCCATGTGTTCTTGCTGGACTGTGCCCACTATTTGGATGTTAGATAGCTGCTTTCGCTACATAAGTCCTGCCGCTGAGATGACTGGTTCTGGAATCGAATCTACACCGACCGGAGACTGTGGATTCGCAAGTAACCTAATCGAATAGAACATGCCGCCCAAGTTGGAGCGTTATTCGTCCAGCAGTCTGACCAAGTGCATCCCTCGATGATAACCATGGTTAGTCGATGGAGATGAATCGCGCATCTGCATGTGAACTCGTCTGCATACCACGACCACCACGAACAGAACCGCTAACGTGAACCCACCAACCGTACGTAGTAGTCACTGTCATGAACATCCGCGCCAGTCACGGGAAGACAGCCACCATCAGAACAAGGCGGCGTATCAGGTGCGAGGACATGGACCAAACCGTTGCCCGATGCACCGCTAACCGTTTATACGTAGAATCACAGAGCCAACAAGCTCATTAGGCGATTGATGAAGTCCTATACAACCGACATTGGATGTAGCGACCGCATGACAGCACCGATCTCTGTCGGAATCGACTCGAAACCGAACGAACGCTCAGCTGCAAACGACAGTAGCGTTGTATACACCAAACTGCCGTCTGTTGGATTCGAATCGTTCGGACAACGAACGGGTGGTGAGAGGTTTGAACCTCAGTCGTTTCACATGCTCCACTTCTTGCTTCAAATCCGCAGCATGGCAGAATGCAGACAGGCACTGAGGTGCTCGTACTCATATTAAGAATATAGAATTAGTTTTTCCGTGTCATCACGACTGGGTAGAAGACGGTGTTACCGAGCGGTGGTGTACCGCACGCAATACGTACCAGCTTCCGGAGGCTACGCTGAGGGAGAACCACTGGAAGTGGCCCTGATTGCGGTGAGTCGGTTCAATCCATGTGATGCTTCTATTGACAGTTATGGGCCGGAGGTGGCTTTGGCGAACAGTTTAGACTTCCAAAGCAACTGTTCGAGAGCGTTGTGCATGAGCCGTGGCCGTCGAGTGCAACTCTATATCCCGTGGATCGCTGTAGATCGGGCTGAGAGCTAAAACGGTCTATTGCAATCGCTGTCCTTGTTTCTCCTCTGCAACTCTTCGAATCTTCTCCAATTGTTCGACGATATGACTTATTTCCTCGTTCGCATCTGATGGACAATGTACCCAATAGCCATGGAGATGACAGTGAGATATGCGGCGAAGAGTGCCCAGAAGGCGGTTCCCGTCAGGCCAGGAAGCAGCGTGTTCTGAAGGAGGTCAAATCCGGCCATGATTAGGTATCCCGGAATCTGGAGGAATCGCATCGCTATCCATTCTGAAGCGACAAATAACACAACGAGTACGGCCAACGTGACGACCGACTCGATTCCCAGTCGAATACGGGATTTGGAAACGTGGGTAGTCATAGGTGTAAGTTGTTTCTCAAGCAAATAAAGTTCGCCAGCTCCCGTGCTGAAAGCTGGTAATTCCACGGTCAGCAGCGTCTCGGCATTCGTTTGTTCATTGTCTCCTCGTTTGATGGTGGTCTGTTCTTGAGTGAGAAGGAATTTTTCGCCCCGTTTCTGTATAGCTACGAAATAGCAGCTGATAGCCTTCCCTGAATTCTTCGAGTGTACTCTTATCCTTCATGATTTGTGTTCACTACTGGTGTTCACTACTGGTGTTCACTACTGGTGTTCACTACTGGTGTTCACCGATGAATGTACTTACTGGTGTTAATGATTGAATGTAATAGGTAACATTGATGGCTGAGTGGATAGTAAACACACACATGCTGGCGTACACCACGTATTCGGAGGCCGGTGGCGTTGGAAAGACGACGACAGCTGCAAACTTGGCCGCCGCTCACGCTCGTGCTGGATTGGATGTGTTAGTCGTTCCATTGGATCCACAAGACGGTGACCTCTCGCGGCTGTTTGGGGTTGATATGAATCGAACAGAGTCCGTCGATAATCTCGTTCGCCACATGATTCAGCGCCCAAAGGGAGAGTTCGACGATCTCATTGAGACCGTCGAAGGAATCGATATCGTTCCTGAACACAATATGCTGAGTGACCTCGCAGATTACCTCCGACGGGAAAAAGAACAAGCAGAGGCGATGGGAGAGGCGTTCGGGATGCACTCACAATTGCTTCGCACGTTACGCGAAGCAGGTGTTCAGGACCGCTATGATGTGTTGATCTGTGATCCACCGGCAACCGAAAGTCCTCACCTTTACAACGCAATCAATGCGACCCGGTCTTTGGTACTGCCTGTTGAGCCGAGCGAGAAAGGGAACGCAGCAGTGCAAGGGTTAGAATCACTAGTCGCTGGGATACAAGAGAGTCTCAACATTGATATCGGGGTGCTGGCCGCGCTGCCAGTAGGGTACAAGGATACGAATGATCAACGCGCCATCCTCAATGCTATTCCGTATTCAACGCCTGAGATCGTTGGAGAGCGTTCATCGCTGTTCGAAGGCTGCTGGAAAGAGCAGTGTTCGGCGTTCGAATATGTTCGTACCCACCGGGATCGTCAGCGCGACTACGAACTTGAGACGCTCGCGAAATTCGATCGCTTGGCGCGACGACTTGAGCAAGAGGTCGATATTGAAGCGCCAACCCCGCCCGCTCCCGGCACTGTTGACCACGACGCAGTCGAAGCAAGACTATGACAGGGATGAAAGAAGGAGCTGGCGAGGACCCGTTCGCGGATTCAGAGCCAGTACCAACGCAGTCGTCTGAGAGTGATGCCGACGATGAGCGCGAAACTGAATCGGATTCAGAACCGACCATGACTGAGACACCGCAACCGACCGAGATTCCGATGATTCTTCGACGTGACAGTGTGCAAGACAACCGCGATCGCGTTCCACTGTTCCTACAACAAGAAACGAAACGTGATGAACGCGATGCACTTCGTGAGCTCGAAGCCCGATTTGATGACGATCTTTCACTGACTGATCTCCGTGAAGCCTTGGTGTTGATTGGACTAGATAACCTCGACGATGTGGAAGGACAGCTCCGTGGCTGGGGATATGGCTTGACCTTCGACTAACCGATACCCAATCCATTTCGAAAACGGTGTGTTCGTCAGTCACTGGATTGCTTTTACTCAAACAGTTCCCATCACTATTTGACGCATTTGTGATGTATCCGGAGTATACGGTTAGATCCAGCCGTTAGGGACAAAAAACGATTTCGTTGCGGAGATTGTCGGGTCGGAGAACACTAACTGCGTTGTGGATTGGACGGACGAGATCAGTACGTGTGTGACGCTGATCTTCGTAAAAGAAGATGCCGTGGTGGTCGTGGGCTGTCACGAAGTCTTTGGTGACGAAATCTGGGTCGTCGGTGAGGACTACATAGCCATGTTCGATAGCGTATTCGAGGAGTGGCTGGTCCCCACCGATGAGATCGGCATCATAAATGGTGATAGCGTCGATATCTTCACTCTGGAGTGTGATAGGAATTGCTCGAGGAACGTGCCCGTCAGTGAGGATGTTCATGCGGTTTCGGTATGGCGGTGCTGCTCAGGGTCGAGCTGTCGCGCATGCTGCCCGGCGGCCCGTTTCTATTCGCGCCAGTGTTGCATCTCCCGTGGTTGATCGTAGTAGGCCAGCGCGTGATGGATGTCGGCAAGATCGAGGTCGTAATCGGTTGCTACGTCTTCTGGGCGTTCATCCTCATCGATCACTCGGGCAGCGCACTGGCCCTCCCCTCCCCCCTGCGATGTTGCTCGAGGCGATGGGCTCGGCCGCAGGAGTGGTGACGTGGTTTGCTCCCATTGCTGTCGCGATCGGCGTACTTGCAACGATCGTCTTGCGCGCGATCGTTCTGCTCGAGTTCGTGTTCTGGCCGGTCGCCGTCATCGTGTGTTTGTTCGAGCATGATCTCTTCACGCGGTTTGGCCACTCAGTGACGGCCATGTTCGCGGTCGCAGTGACCGCGAAGCTGTTATAGGCCGTGTTCGCGTTTCTGATGGTCTTTCTGACTCACTGGATTGCGAGTGTCATCGATCGAGAGAAGACCCAACACACCACACTGTCCGAAGCTGTCGATGGAGGGGACAGATCTTACCAAAGAACCGAGCCGCCCGGCGACCACTACTCTTGGTAAGACGCGACCTCTCCCCTCGTACCGAGTGAGAATCGACCGACAGTGGCACTGAGAAATACAAATTGGCCTATTTGGCAGAGGCACAAGCGTAAATATCGAGCACTATATTGGTAATATATATGTTCGAACCCACAGCCCCTGATCCCTCTATCACGACGATTACCACCGCTGAACGTCAGGCGCTGCGGGAGTATCTCGGGAACTGTGTCGATAACGAACTCTTCAGCGATCCTCAACCATTGTTGTTTGTTCTCATGCTGGCTGGGGAGAAACCAGCGATAGCATTTGATCCTCGCAACGAAGCGTTCCCTGAATATCCGTTCGCAGCTCGCCAAGGTGTCCGAGATCTGTGTGAGACGTTCGATCTCGCGCTCGAAACCCGTCTCGGAACGCCGTTTTGGGTCGTTGCTCCTGTTCATGGACGGCTTGATCTCTTGCCAACGAGTAACCGTTCGGAGCGATCACAGGCGTGGGAACGCAGGCTTGGCGTTGTGTTCGGATACCCTCCTAAAGCGGTGGAATCATTCGTTGCTCGGTCGGAAGACTGGATGGCAGCGCGTGAGCGTGTCCGTAATGAACAGTTCTCAGCCGAGGAGATGGCGGATGTTGGACTTCTCGGCTATCGGTGTGAAAACACCAAGGAGGGCTACGAAATAGCGATTCAAGACGGCCGACGTGTCCGTCATCGCCTCGAACAGTTGGCTGAGAAGTGGGACCTCCCTGAACTACAAACGCTCCTCAAGGCCCACCGGGACTACTTACTCGACCGAATTAAGCGTGAAAACCCCATCTCGTGATCAGCCAAACATCTGGCAGCCAGCGCATTTTGTGTTCCCGTTTTTGGTCTCTTTTGGATCGAATTCGTTACCACATTCAGAGCAGACGACTTTCTTTCCCATGTTGCAATATATTCCCATTATACATTATGTATAAATATTGTGCTCATTCCCCATGACAAAGTTGACAAGGGAGACTTGAAGCTCGCAGACGTGTATAAGATCGTCGATAACATTACTTCTCGCTAGGCTCCTGACCGGCGTTGGCGTATTCTCAGACGCTCTCCACGAACGCTCGATACTCCGTGCTCGGATGGCGGTTAAATCGGCTCATAGAGCTACTCTGTCCATCGATTCGATGATATTTATCTTGGTCGATGCAGCGAGTACGACTCGGTGATGGTCAATGTCACACTGCACCATGGTGAGAAGGTATAGTTTCTTGCCAGTCTGGCGAGAAGTGGGGCATCTTTAAGACAATGGTAGGGGTGGTACAAAGTGAGACGAATGAGTGGAACAACTGTACTCTATTGTTGCATTTCGACAGCCGATCAGGATCTATCTCGTCAGAGCTAGTTTCCAGCGAGTACGCCACCGATCGTCTTGATGTGGAACCTACGGAGATTGATCTATTCGTCATAAATAGAGTGGAACAAACACCGACCGGGAGGGCTCCCGCGAGCTGATGGCTGCGATCAGGGCTGGGAGATCTCGCAGGTGATTGCATCGGAAGTCAGCCAGATCTCTCGGTCAGTGCGGGACTTCAGCGCGACGGTCGAGCGCATCGTGGACGAGCACGGCATCGGACTCCATATCCTCGATATGGGGATCGCGCTCGACGGTGCGGACGATCGCGGAGGACCGTAAGCGATACACAGCCCAGTAGATCATTCTTCGAGGCTGTTGCGTGGTCAGAAGGCAGTCCCCAAACTGCCCTATAGCATTCTCTATAGCGGAGACTATAGGCTACGATTACGTCACAACAGATGTTGAACTCAATCTACTTCAATGCTACAGCAAGCGGAACACTCTTGCTATCGAAGACAGGTTCATTCCTCCATCTTGTCTTATAGACGTGAAAATACATTTATACTTCATAAATTATTCATTAGCCACCGTGAGAAATATAATCCGGTAGTGTGAGGAAAATCTGATCCTGATGCAGTATATCCTCAACCATCTGTGCATCCATACCGTGCTCTAGATCATGCTCGATGAGTTGGTAGATATCGACAGTAGTGAGGATCTTATAGCCACGCTGTTCAATATATTTCATAGCATTCGACGATACAATATCTTCGCGATCATTCGGGGAATCATTAATTGACCCATTAGGAATTAGGAGTCCGTCTGTCGATTCATAATCTCCTTCCTCTAGCACATTACCAACCCAATTGTCCAATTGTCTTGCTTTATCAAGTCCTACCTCATTAGTTGTACCAGTGATCTCTAAAGCAAACGCTGTCTCATCAGTTTCTATGATGCCGTCACGCTTTCCAGGTATCTCTTCGCCAACTGTGAGCCCAAGCTCGCGGAGGGCCTTCGGAACGATCCGTTCTAACTGGTTGTCGCCTTCATAGAGGAGGTTTTTGTATCCCTCCAATGTTTTCAACTCGTCTTTCAAATCGTCGATTTTAGTTTGGTGCTGGGCTATAGTTTGCTCAATATTCGTCTCACCTGGCAATGAGCATTCAGACAGCCATTCTGGTGGAGACCGCCCTCCAACACCAGCGTCAATGCCATATACATTCCCTAGTGTTTTTCTCACGAATTCTGAATATGTTTGATTATCTTTTGAAGGGATTAAATATACACCGCCTTCATCTTCTTCTTTATGCCTGATTACAACCGCTATAGATTCCTCACTTCTGTTTGTCGCAATATGATGTCTTGTATAATCTTCATCAGACTTCATAAGAAACCTCATAGCAAATGTAAAGCTAGAGTTGAAATGCCATTCCCAGCCGGACTCAATATCTCTGATATATTCGCCACCTATTTCCTCATGCAAAACCATTCTAAATGGTAACCAATCAAATAGATTGATTTCCTCTACAAATTGAGGTGAGATGCGATTGGAAGGAGGACCAATTAGATACTTATTCGAAATTTTATTATAATTAATATACTTAGACACTGTATTAGTTTTTAAATGGTTAGGACAACATACTATTATATCTCTTTCTGTTTTAATATATTTTTTAACCATTGAATGATATGGGAACTTAACTCCTATACGCTCCATATTTGGATGGTAGAGACACTTTTTTCCGATAGTTTATCAAGATTGATGAATGTGATATCATAATCAGTGAAATTAGAAAATTCTGACCATCTAACAGACCTATCGACAAAGGGAAGATTTCCACCTTTGGAAAGAATTCGCATACTACTAGCATGTTTATAATCTACTATATAGCTATCGAATAGTTATGTGATAAAGATAATATACTGTTGTATTAT
>NZ_RRCH01000033.1 GCF_003862495.1 Halocatena pleomorpha
AGCGCTATCGCCACGTCTCCAGCGAAACAGGTGAGTCCGTTACAGCAGGACCCTAGACGGGTTGAAGCAACCGACAGGAACACAGGTTGACGTTGGTGAACGATGTTACAGCAGGACCCTAGACGGGTTGAAGCCTTGGTGACTTCTTCAAGGGCTACGTCGGGTCGAGTTACAGCAGGACCCTAGACGAGTTGAAGCACGGCCGATTCATGTTTTTCGACGACCTGGTTCCAGAACTACCCTAGTAGGATTGAAGGGCCGTTCGAGATCACAGCGACCGGCCAGAAAGATGGTTTCAGAACCTACCTAGTAGAATTGAAGGAGGGATCGCTGGCGGGATCGTCGGCGTGTCATCGTGTTCCAGAATTGCCCTAATAGGATTGGAGGAGACGCCGAGAGCGACAGCTGAGGCAATTCAAGCAGAACTCTCACCACCAAGACGAAGATTCTCCACGATCTCCCCCGTTACAGCAAGACGGTAAACGGGTTGAAGCCCCTTACAGGAGTCTGATCAGCCGATACGCCTCGCCAACTGGGCCTATCGTCGCTTCACCATGATCGTTGCCGGTCAGATCACTCAGAGCAGCAATACCGAACTGCGTGGTGATGACCGGCCGCCCTGACTCACGGCCGGTCGTTTGTTTTGAGTATCCTTGAATGCTGTCAGCAGGCATGTTGCCTCCGGCCCCGACTTAGTGCGAGAGTTGCGTTGCGGTCGCAGACGCGATTTCGATTTCGATTTCGACCAGCGATTCCGGTGGGTCATCGGTGAGCGCTTGCTGCAGGTAGTCAGGCCATGTCGCATCATCCGGACCAATATATTTTGGAAATATCTCCCACGCCGCCTCGTTGACACGCGCTGCCTCATCAGCCACTGTTGCCGTTCCCAACAAGGTCACCATCCACCCTGCGTTTTCAGCAGTGTGTTGTTCGATTGAGACGGCGACTTGTGGATTCTGCCGTATATTTGCAAGCTTCTTCCCGGTGGTTAGGACCGAGAGTACTCCGTCGTCGTAGCCATACCAGACCGGAGCAACGTGGGGCCGGCCATTGACCGGGGTGGCAAGATAGGCCACGAGATCGGCATCCCTGATTCGGTCTGCAACAGCGGATGGAACTCCCATACACCGACTTCAGTCGCTATCAGTAAAGCTTAGCCGGCCGCAACTGAATTGCGAGAATACGAGACCCTTCCTTGTGAGACAAAAACAGAAAACACGCACGGAACCTCGTCTATATCTTCACCTTATCGCCAGAACCACTTAAAGAAGCAGCAGTCACGGTCTAACTCTCGTTCATCTCGATACCGGGGAGTGCTCCGATCGGTCTCGATCGTTTCGTAGTACTGGCTTAGATCGAGAGTGCCGTCGACTGCCCGTTCTGTTCGAGGGATCAGTCCTCGCGGGTGAACAGTTTGTGGTAGTCTTTGAGCCACTCTACGTCGCGGTAGGTCACGTCGTCGCTGATGTCATATTCCAGCGGACGTGGCTTCGTTCTCCAGTTGTCGAACACAAGGTTGATTTCGATACAGGGGCCGTGGTCATGAACACAGTCGAATCCGTGTTCATCTGGGCAGACAACGCTGAACCAGCGGATGCGGAAGCCGAAGTGCTCACAGACATCGTTGACGACTGCTGCATCACAGAACGGCGTGTGAATCCATATCTCCCCGCCAGCATACGCGTTGGCTTTGACACACCACACTGCATCGAGTGACTGAAAGCACTCGCCAGCACGATCGTAGTGGGCTTTCGTCAGCCGGTCCCACCAGTTGTACCGTGTGAGTACATCTTCGAGCAGTTCGAAACAGCGTTCGCACACGCTGTATGTCTCGTCACCAAGAGCCATGTCCTGCCGGCCGTCGTGGTGAGTGAGCTCGCACGCATCGCACGGCGGTCGAGACACCGTGGCGCAGGGCGGACGACAGTCCTCTCCCTCGCGAAGAGGAACGAGGCCACTCCTATCGCTTCCAGTCCGCTCAGTTGCATCAGCGTCAGTATTCTCAGTCATTGTCATCTAACCGAAAACCATCAGCCACGCGACGTGACTGGGGTTCCGGTCAGAAGCTGACCGACGACGGACGAGCCATCTATTCCAGCAACAGATCGTCTCTATTAAATAGTTTCTGTACAGCTGAATAATGCTTGCGTGCCCGGCGGTAGTGGTCTCTCAGCGGTTATACTGAGTGAATTGGATCAAGCGCGACCCATTTGAGCTCGTGCTGGGTAAGTTCGCGCTCGGCCCGGTCGGTGATCGAGGGAGCAATGAGGATGCCGCGGACGGTTTTGGTGGTGTATTCGCGTTCGGCGGCAGCGACATAACGCGCGAGTTGGCCGACGGCGTCGGGGCCGACGCGTCGGCGCTTACATTCGACGATGACGGGTGTCCCATTGGCATCCACCCCATAGATGTCGACTGGCCCGGCACTCGTCTCACGTTCGGTCATCCGAGGCTGAAAGCCCTCCTCGACGAGTGTGGGCTGTTCAAGAATGCGCTGACGGAGATCGTCTTCGCTGCCGGTCACATCGCGGTCGTGGTCCTCTTCAAGCGCATACGCCGAGACCTGACGCAGGTCGGTAAAGCGGATCTCAACGCGTTCGTCGGGTGCATCGCGGCGACTCTGGAGGTGGAGTTCGCCATCGATGAGCGTGATGTCGTGCGTACCGCCGGGCGGTTGCCAGTTGACGGGCTTGTGGCCGGCGGCGTGGTGAACGAGGAGTGTTCCATCAGGTTTGCAGACGACGAGGCGCTCGCCCGCCGGTAGCGTGCTCTGGGTGCGCCCATCATAGGCCACCGTACACCGACCGACGATCGAGCAAACATGACCGGCATCGAGGCTCTCATCGATGAGTTCAGCGGCCGTGTGGACATCCGGCCGTGATCGTGTTGTCACGCCCATAGCTGTTGTTGACCGGTCGCGCCTCTTGGAGGTTGATATACTGCCCGAGCACACCACCGACTGAAGTGCGTGTTGTCTATTAACGTGACACTCGAAGTAAGCGAAGTGGTAAGATCTACAACGGGATGCTGAGTCACGAGAATCCGAACTCTTCTTTCCATGAAATAAATTACCTGGCCCAAAACTACTCACCGGAGAACACGCACGGAACCTCGTCTATATCTTCACCTTATCGCTAGAATCACTTAAAGGAGCAGTGCACCGCTCGCTGTCACCCAGACAGTCGCCACTGACATCCATCCCGATAAGCAGGCCTTCCTCACTTGGTGAATACGCCGATACTATTGTGAACGCGCATCCCTTGGGCCGTCGTCAGGACGACGGTCCCTGTGAGGCTAATGAAATCACTCCCTCATCGTGGCGGTCGTCGGTCGCGGTGAGTACCTACTGGAGTGACTGCCGACGAAACCGAGCGACTGAACGAGGAACCGGACGATTTTGCCGGACGATAGTATCGGCAATGGGGACAACAACGTAGCGGGAGTACTCTCTCTACCGTGAGTTAGTCAGGCTCACCTTCTGCACCCGATGGCTGTTGGGACTCGCTCTGGGTCTGTGGGTGCACTCTCTCACTAGGAGAACTGCACGGGGGTGGCCGTAGGAGAATGTCAGATTACTTTATGGCTATTTTGCGATTTCACCGCCACTGTTGATCCTCCTCACGGGAAGCCGCCACGTCTTGTCGTTCTATAACGAGAAGTTCTTCGTTTTCTTCAGCCAGACATGTCTGTCGCCGTCGGTAGAGATAGTATCCACCAACGATGGCATTAACAAACGGAATACCACCACCAGCAGCATATAGTAGTCCCTGTGGTGCCCACGCAGTTGCGTCAGCCAGACGAGCGGCCTCATAGTAGAGGGCGACCGGAAGGATGATCCAACTATTAATTGCTACGACACCAGCAGCCCTACCAATAAAGCCGCCATTGACACCAGCAATCCCGAACAGAAGACCAATACACCAGGTGATGGTGCCAATCAAGATAAACCCGAGATATACGTCTGCAGATATGTCTCTCCATGAAAATCCTCTCGCTGTTTCCAGTACACGCTCATACGTGGAGCGCTCTTGTTGATCTGGGCTCGGAATCTGTGACGGACTGGCTGCGGTTTCAGTCGTACTGAGATAGGTTTCGAGGAGATCATAGGCATCAGTTTCATCGATAAGTGCGATGAGTTCGTTTCCGTCGACGAGTTTGACATTCAGTTCGGTCGCCCGGTCTCGTGCGTGAGTGGTAAATCGATTCGTTGTGACTATCACGACCGCGTCTGCGTCGGGCACCTGCTGTTTAAGACTCGCGTATTGTTGGATATCAGGCCCCCCCGACGGTTGTCGTCGGTCCATACCGTTTTGCCTGAATGAGGTGCTTTTGATCGAACGGATCGTTTTTCGTTGCAACGACATCAATGCCAGCATCATTACTGAGTTGAGAGACCGTCGTGGTCCATCCCTGTCGCTCCCAGAGCTCACCGACGAATGATTCGAATGAGTCGGCATCCATCGTTTGCAACTGGTCGAGGAGCGTGTCCGAATTGTGTGTGGTCGTCATTGTATTGCTGTGAACGTTCGTCGTTTACTGAAGTGATTCACACGCGATACCATTACCATCCCGATCCAAACCTGATGGATCGCCAGGTGTCTCTTCGAGGACCGTCTGAGCCTGTTCATGGGTATCAAAGTCAGAACAATCGTAGGGATCACTTGTGCCTCCGCTTGGTGGGGGGAGATCAACCGAGTCATCAGAGGTCGATGGCTCTGTCGTCGGTGGGACGGATGCTGGTGTGTCTGTCGTCGTCGGAGTCGGAGTCGGTGTCGGTGTCGGCGTTGGTGTTGGTGTTGGTTCAGGCGTCTCACTTGTTGTTTCTGGCGTGGATGATGTCGGTGTTGAGGTGGATGGCGGCGGTGTTTCTGTCGGGGACGGAGTACTCACGACAGTTGTCGTTTTGGTCGTTGGAGATGGAGTCGACGTCGGTGTCGGGTCGGGAGTATTTGATAGCGGTGGTGTCATAGTCACTGTCGGTGTCGGTGTCCCTGTTTCGGTTGTATTGGTCGTGGGACTGGCTGTCTCCGGACTCCCACCAGGGGCGACGACGAGAATGGGAACGACAAGGCCATACCCAAACCCACCGATGGTGGTAACCGTTCCACCGCCCTCCTGGATTCCCGGTAATCGAGAGAGGCGATCGGCGCACCCTCGGTAGTTAGTACCAAGAGCTAAGCCACATATAATTGGAAGTAAATAGACTGTAAATACTAATAAAACCACAGCGATGCTCAGATAAGATAGGGCAACAATGACGTTTCTTCTTGGCTTGTTTTGGTGGAACCCTGGCAGAGTCTGCAGACGTCCGGCTGTGAAATCCATATGCTAGGATGTATACTGGGAATATATAAATATCAATATCTGATTATTGTATAATATACAAACATGAATACATTAGATAATAATTTTTAGGTATAGACTGTCTTTTTGAGTTACTATATAGTGAGGCCCCTGTAATCGCTACTATACATCCCCTTGTTCGTCTTCGCTCCTTTGGGCACAAGTCAGGTACAATGAGGAGTGCTTTGAGAGGCACAAGACGTACATGGACTAGATATTGAGAAGTACTCAACGGGTGCAAAGACTACCACGTCCCCGCCAACGAGAGTGGGATGGGCGGAAACATGCTAGGAGTGGTCTGGGTGGAGCCCCGAAAGGTTCGCCTCCATTCTTTTTTCAGCGCATGATTTATATCCTATTTGCTGGTAATCATATAGGAGTTACTAGACATGGTCTTGTTGCTATTCGATCGCCTCCCGCTGTTGATGTGGGGACTATGTTTTGGTGTGGCGCTTGGGTGGTGGCTGTTCCAGTCACGGTCGCCGCCACAAACAACGTCGGGCCGCGAGCAGTATGAACCGGCAAGAATGAGTGAGTCGATCCGCTCCCAGCTCTCGGACAGTGATATTCCCGTTGAACGGATCGACAAACGCGATCCGGAAGGACCAGTGACACTTTTGATATCTCCAAGCTAACCAATTATTGGATCTATCTCTGAAGCTGAATACTGTTCATAGTCAGAAGTGACGTAATATGGTTAGAAACAGTGCTCATCTAACGAACCGATAAAGATCTAACCTAGTGGAGAGCCAAGCTACGGGGAATCTATACTAAACCTCGACTCGATCGATGTTTTCCAGTACGTTTTGAATCAGTTCAGGTCGGACCCCAAATTGATAGACATAATAACTCCCTCCCCTCGATCCCATGTTTTTTTCGTCAACAGTCAGAAATCCCTTAAGATTCAGCTGATTGAGCCGATTTCGAATCGTCCTGTCTGTTTTTTTCTGGGTTTGGAAGTGTGATGCTGCTTTTTCATATTCGTCGTATATTTCTCCTGTTTTGGCAGGCAAATTGTCCTTCTCGTGTAGCCTTAGCAAAGCATATAACGTAATATGGCTCTGTGCAGGGAGTGACTGGAGTTCACTTTTTATCTTACCCTCCTTTATGAGTGGTTCAGCCTCACGCATATGAGATTCGGTGACTGCCTTCGCGTTGTCACCCCTCGCAAGATCTCCAGCTTTAAATAACAGCTTGAGAGCTTGTCGAGCAGACCCGGACTCCTGTCCAGCAATGGCCGCTGCCAACGGGACGACATCGTCCTCTAGGACACCACTAATAAAAGCACGCTCTGCTCTTTGGTGCAGGATTGACCGAAGCTGATCCGAATCGTATGGCGGGAAATGGATCTCTTCATCGCAGAGCGAGTCTGTGACCCGGGCAGATAACTGCTCTCGAAAGGTGAAATTGTTACTAATCCCGATCACACCAACTTTCGTTATCTCGGGAGGGACGTTTCCGTTGTCGTTACATCGGGGTAATTCGTAAAGAATATTATCATCCTTGCCTACGGCGTCGATCTCGTCGAGGATGAATAGTACGTGTGTGGCGTCGATTTCTTTGAGATGGTCCCACAGAAATTCATACACTGTGTCTGGTGGATACCCAGTAGATGGAAGCCTCTGGTCTTTTGGACGAAACTGGTTCACCAGTTTCACGGCAACCTGATAAGATGAAGTTAGATTTTTGCAGATGATATTGATTGAGTGTACGTCTAGATTATCGATCTTCTTTTGGTCTGTTTGGAGACGATCGATGACCATGTCGGTTGCAACTGTCTTTCCAACGCCCGTTTGTCCATATAAAAAGATGTTACGTGGACGAGCCCCGTTGATAACCGGTTGAAGAGAAGATTGGTACTCTCTCAATTCGTCTTCCCGTTCTAGCAACGTCTCTGGTTGGTGACTGTCTCGGAGGATATCCTCATTCTCGAAGATGGAATCCCCTGGTGTGAACGGTTCTAATCCCATCGTCTATCGCCTTGCGTTCCATCCACATAAACCCCCTCGTTTCCTGAGTTTCCCGAGAGTGATTTACTTATATACTACCCCCACTCCCCTATTTCTTGAGTTTCCCGAGTGACGATTGTTTATAAACCCCACACTCTCCTCATTTCCCGAGTATCGAGAAAGTGGCTAGCAATCGGTATAGGCTAACGATATATGAGTGTATTTTCATTATATCTTACAAACAATAACGCTAGCTAGTCTCCTAGATAACTAGTTCTAGAAAATTGTCTCTAGTAGAGAACCAGATTTTCTCCCAGTACGGCAACTGTTTGATACACTTTTACTTATAGCTTTCCCTCTTCTAGCAACCATCTATTATTGGTGCAGTATCCATGTACAGTCACTCAGGAAACGAGGAGAGTGTGGGGTACTTAAACGAACCACTCTCAGGAAACTCAGGAAACGAGGGGTAAGGAAATTCAGCGGATTCTACCAGGAGCCACACTCTCCGGAAGCAAGGAGGGTGGGTGGTACTTAAAGAAATGGCTCTTAGGAAACTCAGGAAACGAGGGGGCCAAATCAAGAGGGCAACGTCCATATCCGAATCTCACCGGCACAACAACTGTCAATCGTCCTTCCTTTCCCTGTCCGTTGAATTTAAAAACGCATTGGAGTTGCTGTCGATCATCATCCCAACCACCCCTTTGAGTCACCGTCATGCTTCGATGAGGGGAGCGAAATATGCTGAGCAACTCATAGGTACGGGAGCATCTGCCAGAAAGCTTATTGTCGGCTGTTTTGAGGGCTGAGACAATGCTTCAAAAACAGACGCTTGCGGTCGTGGTGCTTGTGATTATGGTTCCGTTGGCTGGCTGTGCCGGATCGGACGACGCTGCTGCTCCGACTGACACTGAGACGACGACACCCAGTCCGGCTCAGACAGCTACGCCATCGGCAACAGTGACGACTACTTCCTCCACGACGACACCCACAGCAACACCAACGTCGGCCACCTCAACAACACCGCCGACGCCGACGAGTACCTCACCGACACCGACACCAACGACGACGACAACGACACCGCCGCCCACCGACTCGGACGATGTCGACAGTCCGATCGACGGTGGAACTGCGAGGCTGGCGACAGTCACGGACGTGACGGACGGTGACACGATCGAGGTCGAATTCACGGACGGCTCGACTGACACCGTGCGACTGATTGGTGTCGATACTCCGGAAACACTGCCACAGAATGAAGATCCGTCAGAATTCAATGTGCCTGACACCGCTCACGGGAGCGAGTGGCTGCTCGACTGGGCGGATCGCGCTACTTCTTTTGCTGTAGAGGATATCGGTAGCAAGCAAGTCCGGATCGTCACCGATCCCGAGGGCGATACACGTGGGTCCTACGGGCGTCTCTTGGCCTATGTGTACGTCGACGGCGAGAACTTCAATCAGGAGCTCATTGAGAAGGGCTACGCACGCCGCTATGACGACTCCTCATTTACGCTCCGCGATGAGTTCGGACAACTCGAAGAAGAAGCGCAAAGTAACAACCGTGGGCTCTGGGCCTTCGAACGCGCTGAACCGACGGAGACAGCGTCGACTGTTGACCTCCCGCCTCCGAGCAACGACGGCGACCTGCCCGATCCATACGACTGCGGTGACTTCGACGGGTATCCGGATGAAGTGCTCAGGACGTACATGCAGAATAATCCGGACGATCCGTCAGAGCTTGATGCCGATGAAGACGGAGTAGCGTGTGGGGTCCGGTATTAATTCCAGAAATCATATAAAAACAACGACCATGCACAATTATTCCCGGTCCGACGGTCTCGACGAGCGGGGACGCCCGCAGTGTCCACACTGTGAAACCCGCTTTCGAGCCGCTGAGAGAGATCGTGAAACCATCATTGATCCGGATGGAACCTCATACGCAACCATCGACGAGGCCGATTTTTCCAACGGACCGTTGTTCTGTCCGCCGTGTTGGGCGGCTCTAGAAACAACTCGACTGGCGAGGCAATCCATCGATGGAAGTGGGAATGCATGAGCTGCAGTCCTCTCCCGATCGTTCGTTCAGCAACTGGTATTCCGGATCCAGAATAGTGCTCCCATGGGTGGTAGGTATCATCCCCTCCACGAACAGAACGGACCGAGCGCAAAACTCCCGTCTATATCTCCACCTTGTTGCGAGAACGACTTAAATGCCCGCCGGTCGCGTTCTCGTTAGACTGGATCATCCTCCTGTTCATCGGTATCCTCCTCGTCGAGTGCCTCGCCAAGGCGCTCGGCGAGTATTTCATCTGCGTTCTCTGGACTCCTGGGATCCATTGGACGGGGGTTGGCGTAGTGCATCCTACTCTCGCGTAACTTCCGGCTCAAGTGAGCCGGATCGTAGGTGACACCGTAGCGTTCTTCGATAAGTGCGTGGATCGCTCGTGGCGTCCAGGGCTGGCCTTCTTCGAGAATATCACAGAGTTCGTCGAACTGTGCATTGGTGAGTTTCGGCGGGCGGCCGCCGCCGAAGCCTGGACGGAGGCCTTCAACGCCACCCTCATTCCACGCGCGTGTCCACCTCCGCGTTGTGGATCGGGAAATCCCAACGCGGTCGCCGGCTTCCTCACGCGTATCGTCGTGATAGAGGTTCTTCACATAACGCAGTCACCGGACGAGATGGATCTCGTCTGCCTTCTGAGCATCTGTAATCGCGTGATCAATCTCACCACCCGACAGATTCACTACCAGACCTCGCCGATTGCTCTTCATCGCCATAGAGAGGCTCTATAAGGGTTCAACTCTTTCGCAGATCACTCAACGGCGGGACTCTCTCCTTGATTCAGGTAGCAGACTGTCGCTCGGATACTCCTGGACTTCGAAGCGATCGAGGCCCGTGACAGGATGGCGCGAGCCTGCGATCGAGATCCGCCGTCGAATCTCTATATATCATATGACGCTATATACTTTTCAGACTGATATGCTGAGTGATATGTTCGCCGTCGACGGGACGAGAAGCAGGGTTTTGGTCTTAGTCAGCAATCGGTGGGTGACAAAGGCATCTTGTTGACTAAGGCTTCGTGCCGATTGGGGCGGACCCCTCTCACCCTGTCAGCAGGCATCTCCCTGCTGACAGACTGTCAGTAACCCCTATTCTTTGTATAGATAGCACCCGGTCAGTACGTCGTACTCAGATGAGTCGCTATGCGACCTACATTCGCGCCTCAACCGACTCCCAAGAGACTACCCACCAGCGCAGCGCGATCGATAGCTGGCTCGATGACCGAATGCTTAATCCAGAACCGACGCTATCGTTCCCGCGTTCTGGTTCGAATACGAGAGGATGCAGTGAACATTGAGATATGCGCTGGCCCATGCGTTGATCCTCATCCAGAGGGGGGAACAATCCGCGTAGCTCAGGCGGTGCGGGAAATAACCGTTGGCCACCGGATAGATTTCACGTTGACTGAGCAGCGCGACGTGACCGAGGACAAATATTTCAGATGGTTATCTACAAGATCGGCGCGCTGTTTGACCTCTGTCTCGAACTGCCCCAACGCTGTACCGACACCGACCACGGAAGCGCGCCGTCACCTCGGGCCGTCGATATTCGCCTTGTATGGCACATTTGTCGGCATATCCTGATGATCGTTTCTGTGGCGAGGCAGGAACGCTATCTCCCGGTTGTTGAGTGATTCCTGTGGTAACGGGTTCGCTTGGATTTCTCAGGAAGTCGTCACGATCTCCTTACTGGTTTGTTCTAAGAGGGATCGCACATTCTTCCTCTACCGATAAATATGGTCATTGCTTTACCTCCGTATCGAACTGGTTCCGGTATCGCTCTTCAATCGTGGTGAACAATTCCTCTCCAATGTCCGTCTGGATTCGCGGTTCGGCTGTTGCGAAGAACTCGTCCAAGTGATCGTACTCAATGAAGTTCTCGTTGTCTTCGGTCTTATCGTATCGCTCCTGACGTTCATATTTAAGAGCCTGTAAGCAATTGTCAATTAAATCCATGTCCTTGGTAAACTGAGAAAGCGGCGTGTTGCGAGCTTCATATTCTTCCCACAGCTCTTGGAATAGCTGGCTTGCAAGCCCATTCGCGAGGTCTCGCATGACTTCCTTTTCCTGCTGTTCCTTGGTGTCCGGATGAATTCTCTGCGCACCTTCTTCAGCTCGTGTTGGGATATCACCAGTCCGTGCCTCAGCGAGATCATGAACCAGCGCCATTGAAACCGCTTCATTTGGATTGATACCGGCCTCATCGGCAAAGAGAAGACAGAGCATAGCAGTTCCCCAAGTGTGGGCTGCAACAGATTCCGGGTCTTCGATTCCTCGTAGAACCCACCCCGATCGAAGTTCGTCCTTCAGTTCATACGCTTCTAAAAGTGAGTCAACTCGTGTCATAGGTTCTGTATTCCAAATAATTTGCTTGCAAATAAGTGTTTATCGGTGGCTCTTGGTAAAGTCAAAATCTCTATTAAGGAGAATGATTCTCCTGATCCTTCAGGGATTGGTTTAGGATGTTTTCTGCACAGATCCGACCAGAACAGAACGATTGGAGGATACCTCGCATCCGGCCCGTACATTCACCAACGACATAGAGGCCCCTAAGAACTGAGTAATCAGGATTCACATCGAATCTGTATCCTGTATAATAGAGACCTGGAGCGTAGACGCTGACCCGATCCCTGTATTCATCGGAGAGAAGATTTGACACAAAGTATTCTGTATTTTCTCGAACCTTCTGAGAAACGGGATCAGGGAAGAGCTGGTTAATGTCTCCCCACTGCCAGTATTTCACCGACGATTCAATTTGGGCATCCTTCGTTGGAGGAACTTCGGATAGATAGTCGATTAGCCGCTGACGGACGATCACCCCATTACTCATCTCTCGAAGCCGATGTTTCGTCGTTTTGTAGAGTGTTCCGTTCTTTTCGTCAGGCGGCATACGTACCCGGATTCCAAAGTTCGTGAGGTCCGTCTCGTCGTGTTGATCAACGTGCCCATCTAGGATTGAGATTCCTTCGTGCCAATACGGCGCGAGTTTCCCGCCCTTGCACATACAGAAGGTCCGAGCATCATTAACCTTCAGTTTAAGATCGTTGTGCGCGGCGTCGATTTCGGGATAAAGCTCTTTGGGAAATTCAAGGCGAACGCCTAACTCTACTTTGCTCGGAGGTGCGTCGATTCCAAATTGGTTATTGAGTGTGTCAACAAGCTCACGACCAGGGATACCAACACCAAGAATGACGTTGTCAGCGATGGCAGTCGATTCTCCGTCTTCTGTTAGGAGTTGCAGTTCAAAGGTGTTCGATTCGGTACGTGTGAGACTAGTTACCTTTGTATTAAACGACATCTCTACACCTTTTTCCGCTAAGTCGGATCGAATGTCGGCGTACGTGTTCTTAACATCTTCTTCATTCTCTTCAATTATATATGCATCATAGTACTTGAATCCAAAGCCAACATCGTCATAGCTCTCCTCTGCTTTCTCAATGGTCTGGTCTGAGAAAGTCGGTTCACGCATCTTAAACCGATCTTGAAACCACTGGAGAGACTCTGACATCTTATCTTCGACATACTCCTCAGAATCAGCGATCTCTTTGAGGCCGCTTCCAGCGGGTAGTGTACTGATCTTCCCTCCAGAGAGCAACGAGCTCCCTCCGAAGCCAGAGAGCACGTGGCACCCCTTACGGCGAAGACATCCTTTGTTATCAAGAACTGTACAGAATCGATTATTGGCTGCAGGTCCCATATCGAAACAGCGAACAGCAAGTGTATCTGTGTCTCCGAGTACATCTGCTGCTGCAATACCAGCAGGACCCAGCCCAACTATCGCAACATCCACTTTCTTTATTTCCATGTACAAAATATATTCAGATTGGATTTGCCATAAGTATTTCTATATGATAAAAAATATTATTAATTGTGTACTCAGAGAATATCGGCATGAAAAACCATAGACAATCTATGTGCAGAGCTGAGCTACGGCGTACCTTAGGGTCCCGCTCCTCGTCGTAGGCGACAGCGATGGCGTAGCCGATTGCAAGGTCACGCCTCTGGTCGGCAGCAATCACAGCAAAACACTCTGCCTACCGTTCGTCGGTCATCTCGGTTCGCTCAGCAAAACCGTTGCAGTGACGCTAATACACTCTAACATCGACATCCCGTTCCGTGACGAACGTGTTGTTTACGATCCCATTAAGGCGCATGGTTACTCGACAGGACGTATGCCGATGATGCGATTGCTGATGGATTTGTAGGCTGGCCACCGTCGTTAGCGATGGACCATGGCTCTGTCCGTAGATCGATACGATTTCGTGGTTATTCGGCTACGGAAGCGGCGGCTTGATCGACGGATTGACGGCCCCTACGAGTTCATCGCTCCGGGACAACTTCAGAGGCTATACAGGTCCAACCGCCTCAACATCATAGCATCCAGAATCGGGAATATCGGTCATGATATAGTAATATTCGTCTCCTACAAGCGGTCTGTAATCTCAGGGACTTGGTCGACACGAGACTCGTGCTGGTCCATGATCTCCCCCATTACAGCAGGATTCTAGATTGGTTGAAGTCTCGTAGTCGTTGTACTTCGGCACCGGCGTCGTGTACAGCAAGTCATGGTCGTGAATCGTCGCGTAGACACCGTTACTGTAGAAGCCTCGGCCCAACAGCACTTCGTCAAGATCGATGTACTGTTGGGCACTGGCCAGCAGTACGTCAACTACATCGCCTCTCAAATCAGTCGCGGCAGCGTCCGGTTCCCACTCCGAGCGTTCTTTGACTGGCTTGATGCCAAGGATGATCGGAACGTATATCCATGCTTCAGTCACCGTCATCCATGTAGCCGCTGACCATTAGCGGATATGCTACTTGTGGGATTTGTTCGTCCTTGTCAATCTACGGTCAGACGTGGTAGGAGACGTGCGTGAAGTCTGTGGCCACCACGTCGTGGCGGTCGTCGAAAAGCAGCTCCGGACAGTTCGTCGTGTTCAGGCAGCTATGAAATGGAGGCCGTTGAGAACGCCTTCTGGACTACTCGTATATGCAGGCGTCCCCTACTCCTTCTCGAGGAGTACGTGTCGATTACAGTATCACTGATGGCAGGGGGCGGCCAACGCGTGTCATCGTCGCTGCTGGAAAGGCATCGATTATCGGTCGTCCGGGAGGTCTTGATCACTGTGGACCGTAAGGACGGGTGCGCTTGAGGTTCGGAGCACTTGTTCGGCGACACTCCCGAGAAGGGCTCGAGTGACGCCCGTTCGTCCATGCGTTCCCATCACGACGAGGTCGATATCGTGCTCGGTAACGTAGTCGGTGATCGTTCGATCCGGCACTCCAAGCTGAATGACCGTTGTCGTCGGTTGATTCGCGTTGGTGGCTTTCTCCACGACCTTCTCGATGGCAGCTTCGTTCTCGGTGCGGTAGGCCGCCCGAAGCTGCTCGACATCGAGCTCGGTGGGCGTTGTGATGCCCACCGAACGGGTATCGATCACCGACAGCACGTGGAGTGTCGCATCGAACCGGATTGCGATCGCTATCGCGTGCTTGGCGGCGGCGTTCGCGGCGTCACTTCCGTCCGTTGGGATCAGGATGGTGTCGTACATGGGAGTTCGTATGAGTGTAGGATACGATCGACGATATCGGTGCTCGACGTAATACGCGGGAGTATCAGACCTCGAGACCGATTGTCAGGCCGAGTACGCCGATCGCGAAGGCGTACAGCGGGATGACGTAGCGCCGACCTGGTTCGGAATGACGCGGACGAGGTACGGTGCACCAATAGCTGCGAGAAAGCCGCCCGTAAAGATGGATGGTAACAGGACGAGGTCGATACTCACCCCCTGCGTGGACAGGGTAACGAACGTGAGCACGCCGACGATCGAGACGATGCTCTCCGCGACGGAGGCGATGGCGATCGCGCTCTTTTCGTAGACTCCTGATAGGATCTGACCCAACGTGACGACTGGGCCGTAGCCCCCACCACCAATGCCTTTGTTGATGCCGGCAAGCGCGGCAAACGCCACTAACCGCCGCGGTTTGTACTCAATTGTCGTCACGACGCGCGCGCGGATGATCCCGATGAGCCCCATCGCAAGGACGAGTGCTGCCACATACGTTTCGATGTATGATTCGGATAGCGATAGCGCAAAGTACGTCAGCATGATTGAAACGATGCTCGCGACAGCACCTACGCTGCCCATGAGAAGCATCGTTTTCGTCTCGGCGTTCACCGGTCGAACCGAGAACGAGGCGTTCTTCAACTCGTGATGGACGCCTCCTGAGATGATCCCGGTGATGGACTCGGAAATGAGCAGCACGGGTGTCACTGCCAATGGATCGTAACCGAGGATGAACAGGAGCGGCGCGAGGGCCGTCCCAAATCCCATCCCAGCAGCTGAGTCCATCAACTCGAAGGTGAAGGCAACCCCAACGACGGTAGGGATGAGTGGCAACAGCACCGTCTCTGCCGTGGTGCCGAAAAACGGCACCATCACCCCTAAGCCGAGGAGGTAGATGAGGCCCAGATAACCGAGCCGACGAAGCGTCGCGCGCGGTAGTCGCATCCGTTCCGAGAGCGTGTAGCCGAC
The DNA here is from genome assembly GCF_003862495.1 of Halocatena pleomorpha. Taxonomy (GTDB): domain Archaea; phylum Halobacteriota; class Halobacteria; order Halobacteriales; family Haloarculaceae; genus Halocatena; species Halocatena pleomorpha. The sequence goes on from NZ_RRCH01000033.1 coordinate 15,887, forward strand.
GTCTAACTGCTGGGCTTCCATCCCGATCGAGACCGGTTCGATATCGACGAGCTCTGCTTCGAGCTCCGCAATGTGTTCGACGGAGGCTGCTCCGTTCTCGGTATATAGTCGTCGTTAGGTGTCATTGTTACCTCCGTCCCTAAAATGTGGGGGAATGAGTTATCTATACGATGTGTAACACTATTACGTTTGCGTGTTTATCCACATAATCCAGATATTTGAAATCGAATATCAGATACTCTTCAAATAAATTAACAATATAGTTTTGTTCGGCATATGCGTGTGTGAGGAGTGAGGAAGTCTGCTGTTTTTCTCCTTATGCCATAAAAGTATGTTCGCTTCACTGACTCAGATCCTCCACATTACCCTCGTTCTGCACGTCACGAAGCTTGTCACAATTGAGCTGATATGCTGTGATCGCGAGCGTCCGAGTGATTAGATTTTTAACAAATATTGGATCAGCTTACCGAACCAAGTAGCATACCATAATTGGCTTTGTCTCGGCCTTACACAGCAAATACGCCCGTATTCCATACCAAAAAAATCCGTTTGCAGAAATACACCCTCCGAGCTATGAATGCTCGTATACAAGATTTTCTATATCGACATGCAATTTATGTTCACCATGCATATTCTGATGGTATGAACCGTTGGTTTTCCAGACTGTCACCGTCTGTATACACGCAATATATGTACGCAATCTGTCTGTATCGCGCTCCCAACCGAATATGGCTGACTCAGATGCACCCCCAACCGCAGCATGACGGCTTCTTCTGGGAAACAACAGCACAATCGTAAGCAACGAGGCCAGTACTATATTCCCCGAACGCTCGGAGCAGACCGACGATCCCGCATGGACGCTGCTCGATCTCAATGAACTCGTCGAGGCGTACTGGGAGCTCGTCGCTCCGGCGATGCGTCAGGAGGGACTCGATCCCGAGACCGAGCGCCCGACCCACGAATGGCTCTCGGCCCACGGCTTTCGGGGGCTGATCGACGCACTTCGGGAGTACCACGGCCGGACGTTCGGGGAGTTTTGGGCCAACGATCTCAATCTCAATGAACGTGACGACGGCTACGACTGGGGAACGACCCACGACCCGACGATCGAGCTTCTGGAAGCCTACCTCGAGAGTTGTTCCGAGCGCGGAGACCTCAGCGAGTCGTCCACTGATACGCTCCGGTATCGGCTCGCACACTACGTTCGCGCCTACCGCATAATCAACGAAACAGGCGATCTGCTCACGCCGGTCGCTCGCGATAGCGATGTCCCAGCGTATGAGGCGACGGACGCTGCGTGGGCAGCCTTCGACGCACTCGACGACGACCTCGCCCCGCGAACAATGCGCCGGATCCATGAAGCCGTCGACAGTTGGTACGCACACTTGGTGCGACGTAAACGGACAGCGGTCAATCCCGTTGCTGGGCTCGGGGACGAATACCGCTGGCGTCGCCGCACCGACACCACTGGTGATGCTCGTGCGAACCCGGCGCTCAACGCACCTACGTCCAAGCACTCTCTGACGCCGCCACGACACCGACCGACCGCCTCCTCGTCGTGGCACTGTTGTGGGGCCTGCGCTCAGGTGAGGTAGCTGCGTTGCACCGCTCTCAGATCGTGTTCAACCCTCCCGAGTCCGAAGTGCCCTACGTCGACTTTGAGGGCAACATCACCGAGTGATCGGCATGCTGTACATTGCCCGTCGTCCAACACGGGTGTACTGTATATAATATCGCAGGTGTCACACGTGTCATGGTGATTGTGACACAGATGCCCAGTGCCGAGTGATCTGGAGACACGGTGGGTGGAGCACACGATCTCTTCACCGACCGAACACTGAATTGCATGAGTCTGACAGAATGTTTTCACCTCCTCACCGTCTTGTCCCTCAGCACATGTCGCACATACCTCGGTATGTTCTTCACAGAGCGTCTCGCCACACGTGGTGCATATAGCACTGTGAGCGGAACAAATCAGGTCATCACAGGCTGAACACCGCTCAATATCTGTTTCACATCGAGGCGATTCACAGACGCTACATCGCTGTGTATGTGCGTCACAGTGGTGATCATCACAGTCTGAGCAGTGCGTGAGATGAGAATCACAATGGAACGTACCGCCTGTAGCGCACTCTTCACCACAGAGATGGCAGATTATTGATTCACAGATGTCGCAGAACTCGCTATGATCAGTACAGACTGCTGTTCCACATGAGGCGCACACGTCTGTAGACACCCCTGGCAAATATCCTCCCAACAGACCACACACGGTGTACATTCTTCAGCACCATCACAGTCCTCACAGTACGTCAATCCACAGCTCGGCACGAACTGAGACATTTCCAGTCGGACAATAGAAGCCCTTAGAGTCCCTCATCTAGTGGGCGTATATAAATGAAGAACTGCCAATATCACTGATCGCAAAAGCTGCTCCAGCAGTCCTCTTACTGGTGTTCTTTTTCGCTTTATTCATTGTGGGTCTGAATCACTACAGCCACGGTGGCTCTCGCGGTATTGAGGCGTCTCAAAAGACGAACTGACAATGTATTTCAGATTGCTCTAGCTTCGATGGACAAATCCTCCACAAACCAAGGCAAGAAGCATTTAAACAAATCGTCGAACGATTCTCTGACCCACTAATAATGCACCCAAAAATATTGAGACTAATTCATAAATTCCCCAATATTATTTTCACATTCTGACATTAAGCTATAATACAGTTCATCAAAATTTTCTGAGAAGGACGTCGTCCCAACATGGTTTATACTGCCGGGATCCATATCGTCCTGGCTTACATTATTTGGTCGAGAGATTATATCTGTTCTAATCCCGAGATCAGATAAGTTCTCTTGGACATCCTTGGTCGAAGAATCTGAGTGTAGATCGTCTGGATAGGCTCCAGTAGTCAAGAATATATATTGTATATCTAGTTCATCATATCGCTTCTGCAAAGCGTGTAGCTGAAGAATTACGTTGTGTTTATTCCTTAATTTTCCTGAATTTATTTCTTTTTCACCCTTAGTTTCGATGACAACTATTTTTTTCATACTATAATCGCATAGTACAATATCAAGTTCTTGCTCCATTTTAACTGGTTTAGTTAGTTCACAATTTAATTTTATTTCTTCAAATCCAAATTCAACACGTAATTTGAAAGCGAGGACAGCGTTGTATAGGAATTCTCCATTGTTATCTATCTCTAATGGTTTCCGCTCACCTTCATGACTAGCGATGAAATCATCACCCGTCTCAATCTCCGAAGGCGGATCTGATCCTGTTACGAGTTCCAATATATCGTATTCTTCAAATTTTTTGAATTCTCCGGGAATCGTATAATCTTCTGGGATCTTGTGAATCAAACCACTTCCTCCGAGTGCCCACAGATAATCTGGATTTTCCTTGATCTTTTGTGCAAGCCATGAGGACATGGATTGTTGGCACTCTTCACAGGCGTCGTTAGAGCCTTTGGCTGCGTAATCATCTGTAGCTGGAGTCTCAATTCCACTCATTTGATCCTCAAGTGTGCTTCCAAGACGCGATCTTCCCAGATTGAACCCCAGAAGTGATTTCACTTGGCATGCATCGCAGTTCCCGAACGCATGTCTTAGATGAGTTAATGGATAACGAATATTTCCTCTCCCATATGGAATCATAGAATTGTCCTCGCACCAGACAGAGGCGATTAAGTCATCATCAAGGATCATATAGGAGAAATTCCCATCGCCGCGATCTTGGTAATAGAAGGATAATAGACCCATCCTCCCAATATCGTCAAAAACACGTTGCTCTGCTATTTGAAAACTATTATTATCTTGAATTATAACATTATTTTCTCGAAGTATACTCAAAAACGCTGATTGTAGTCTTTCACTGTCTTTGCCTATGGTAAAGGTAAGACAATCACCCAATTGCTTTCCTTCTTTCATTCACATCTTGTTCCTGCAACAGCGGTGTATACTTCTCAATATCATGCAATTCGTCTAATTCGTAGACCGTTTCTACAAGTTCCTTTGTTGGTGTATTACTGAATTCTTGAATTATTTTATCTAAGATATTTCGTTCATCTGGAGTTAATTTCAATTCTTGACATTCGGTGTTAGATTTATACTGATAAAATGTACCGTTCTGAGATCGACCCGACAACTCAATAATTTCATGACCATCCATCTCCTTAACAGTGTCAACAATGTCTTCAGAGTAAGGACCGTAGTGGTATTTAATATACTGGATGTTGGAAATCTGTCTTCTTCGTCTAATATAGGATTCTCTATCTGCCAAGTAAAGAAGCTTCACCAACTTTGTTCTGGTGAGTACGTTACCCGAGAATTCACTCACGATATACTCAATCATATCGTTTATTTTAGCACCCCCGGGCATTTCTCTAGTACTATTCAACACTTACATAGTGAAATATTTTACTGTGGAGGAGATACTAGCTTCTATCTCAATTCCTTGTCTTACTCATCTTCTCCAAAATCCTTCTTCTAAATCCTCATTCCCACATTTTGCTTTCCTCGGCCGTGGTGAATCGCCAGACGTAGCTTGATTTCACGGGTTCAGGGACTGCTTGATGTTGTGAACTGCACACATCAAGATAAGCTCTCGAAATTCACCGTACCAAGTTCACGCACGCACGGCATCGCCGAGCGTGCGCTTGATCGTCGAGAAGACGGTTTCACACATCGTTCGTTGGCGGTATCGAGCGCGCGTTGTGCGCGTCGTAGGACCGGCAGTATGGTTACTGTGGCCGCGTTCGGTGGGAGCACGGCTAACGGCGACGGTCTCCGGGCGACGCTCGTCAGTCAGCTCGAATTCAAATACTGGCTCGGCGATGACGCGTATGCCGACTGGCATGCATCGACGGCAAACAGCAATTTCTCCACTATGCGTTCGATAAACTTCCAAGAATAGAGAATCTACCGGGGTTAGCCAGCGCGAGCCGGTCGGCGGGCGTCGTGGGGATGCTGGTTGCTCAGGATCTTCATCAGGTTGAAGATCGATACGGAGAGATGGCAAAGAGCCTGTGGACGAACTGTCCGAACCGAGCCGCGTTCCGGTGAGGAGACATGGAAACCACTGATCTAGTATCGTCGGGAATTGGCCGTTACGAGATGAAACGTCAGTCACTGACCGAAGGTACGGATGCGACCAGCCAACGTGTATCGAAGACCATGGCCGTCCAACAGCCGCTGGTCTCAGGAGACCTAATGAGCCTCGACGTAGGCGAAGCGTTGATCCAGTCGCGCGATAGCTGGTGGCTCGGCAAGCTCGGTGAGCCATCCGGACAAGCAACAGCAGGAGACGACTCCCGGTGCCAGAGAACGGGGTTGATATCTCCAGTCGGCCAAGGACCGATTACAGCGATTCACCCGCCATCAGCTGAACAACGGTGATCCGTGATTACGGTCAGAGAAATCACTGTGTTGGATAGGATTGAGTTTGCCTTTAGAGGCAAACTCTGTATAACATGATGCGGTCAAGCACCAATTACCTGGTTAGGTAATGTAGTACTTAGTTGTTTCGATTTTCAGGAGAAAATTTATATTGGTACAGTGACCCATATAATTTGGTGTCTCACCACGAGACATCTGTATAACATGAGCGGTCAACTACCCTTCGGTCGGCGTATAGCGCCATCGATCATCGTGGTGATGATCAATGGTTAACATGGACATTCGATGTCCAGAATGCGATGAACCAATGCTGATGATCAGCGGCGGTAGATACGAATGTCCAAATGGACATGGGATCTTTGATCCCAGCGACTACAGCAAGTAGGAACCTATAACCGTTGACCGGTTGCAGAGAAGATGACATGATGTAGACCAGTTGGTCTGTGGCGATAAGCCGCCATATCATCTTCAGAATCAGACGCCTATGGGTACGATCGAATATGTCGGCAACGCGCCGAACTTCCCATCACAGTGGGATTGTCGCCCACGTATCCATATCATTTTACAGGAGAATGCGTGATAGTGCGATTGATAGATCCCCACTCTTCACTCAATGGTCCGTTCGTCAATTACATCCCACATTTCAAGCGTATCCAGTTCAAGATGCTTGCGCTGGATTTTACCATCAGGATATTGAACATATTCTATTTTCTCAGGCGGAGCATCCTCCTCATTATCGACTGAATGCCACACCCTCACTAAACAATTCCCCGTGCCCCAGATGGTGATTTGTGTCGTGATATTCTCCTCGGGCCAGCCTTCATCAATCAATCGTTGTCTCAGGTCTGCTGCAATCGTTCGTGGATCGGGTTGGGCATCTATCGGGCTTACACTCATCGTCTTAGTATACTCCATTGAGCCAAGATATTGTATACATAACGGTATCATCGATTAATTAGTCATGTGTGAAAATAAGTCGTTTCCGACTCATTCGTCTTCTTCCAATGTTCTCGTCACCCATTACGGCGAAAATGACCAAAGTAATAAAATAACATATCATATCGTCGTACTGTGTTCATCGGTCTAAATCATCGTTGTGCAGCCCTGGTCGGCGTGTAATAGGGCGGATCCTATTTCAGCACGGCATCTAGACTGACATCTCATGTTAGTGTAGATATAATATCCTGTCCGACTTTCTACTTGTTGAAGACATTTTTGACCCACATTTTGGGTATTTCTTTTCAGTTAGGGCCATATGAGTTCTCCTTTGTTGCCGATTCCTCGACGATACCGTTCTTGGTTTCGATAGCACATGGTTTGAGGGAGTCTGCTTGTTGCAGGCTTCCGTTTCAATACATCCAAGACAGTCACGTTCACCCATGTATAAGCTCCACAAAGCTTATTTAATATCCATATAGAGCTGGAATTGGGTTAAGAGATACGCTCATTCAGCACAAGCCAAGTCCCTCAACCCGTGGAGGGCCATCACGACGCTCTATCACACCTAACTAGATCACGGATATCCCCCTGTTTTCGAGCTGTAAATAGAGGGACGGACAGGGGTCGAATCCTGCTGTTCCGACGGAAGCAGTCGTCAGCAGTGGCGAACAATGTCTTTTACTATTGTTCGTCACGGGCAAACTCACGTGCGCATCTAGACGAGAACAAATCGAAATGAGAGCACGAATGAGACACACGTCTATAACTGTTCCATCGGAGGATTCTTCATCTTGGAGTTGGTGTGTTCCGAGCGCAACTGATCAGTTGGCTCACGATCAGGAAACACTGGAAGTGGTGGTGTGTGATCCCCAGTTCGCCACGTAGTTTTTCACTTGTAATCAGGGGTGTCTGCACCGGTCGATCGGAACACACCGATACCGATGCTGCCAAATGACGTGTGGACAGCTACAGAGCACTGACCCCGTCGATCGGACCATGATTGCAGCTTGTCGTGGGATGACTAGGAGATTGTGTACTCGCCGTCATTGGCACCCAGGCTGTTGGTTTGCTCGTGAAATCCGGTGTATGTTTTATGAGGCCCCCAGATCAGTTGCAACCAGCTGGCACCCCACTATAGATGTGCCTGTTAGCATTCAGTCGATCGGCGTCATCGTGGTCGAGGAGATCGTCACGTAGGAGTACAGACTACGGAGCATATCGGGGAATAGAGTCGCATAGCACCCCATCGCATATTCCATTCAGATCACAGCGATACAACGCTGCTCGAAGAGCCATCCTCTGCGTGGGCGGCCCCTTATAAACAATCTGATTGTCGATATATATTAGTAAACTTTACTTGAAAAAATGATATTCTAATCATGGATTCGTCCGACTCTAATCGTTCGATTGAGGTCTCGTTCCATCGCTTCCGGCACAGATTGGTGTGTCTGAGACCGAATAGGTATTGTGCAATAACCAGCCCGATCGCGCAACTCATCACGGTTGGATTCGGTGTATACAGAAACTGGTCCCACTGATCGAACGCTTACTGTCGCTCTCAACCGATCGTGGCGATGTCGTCTGTGATCAGTCCATGGGGAGCCCCAGACCGCCACTCATCACGGAGCCATCAGTAGGGGTTGTCTCGGCTGTGGCTGTGGTCTGTGCCACTCCCTGTTGTCCGATCGTGCTCCCAATCAGCGTCTGGTGGGCTCGGCGGAGGCGTTCTGAGAGTGCTTGGTGGGAGATGTCCAAGGTCTCGGCCACCGTCTCAAGGCCAACGTCGCGTGGCACCTTGAAGTAGCCCATGTTGTCGGCTTGAGTAAGGGCCCTGTGTTGGGCGCTGGTCAGGCCATAGAGTGTGGACTGTTCGTCGTCAACGGTTTGAATCGAGACGACAGCTACGACTGGGGAACAGCTCGCGATCCAACCGTCGACCTCTTGGAGGCGTACATAGAGAGCCGTTCTGAGCGCGGAGATCTGAGTGACTCATCTGTCGACACACTCCGCTATCGGCTCGCGAACTACGTCCGCACCTACAACCAGAGGTCGGCTAGGTGGATTCGTCATGCATAGCCACTGGCGAAATTTAGACTGCCGATATAGATTTCGAGCCAAATCGTGCATGAGCAATCCACCCTCCTGAAGAGGATCCTTTGGCACCATTTCAACCAATCCTTCATGAATTGGTACGTAATCTACTACTTCCTTACATTGATATAGTTGGCTAGAATGTTGTTTATAGTGATCCTTTATGACTGAGCCTTTCTCGCTGATTTCAGGACCCGATCCGGCTGAAGCGACAAAGCGAGCATTCAGCTGGGCTTCCGATACGGCTGCGGATGATCCCAACACCATTCTTTGTTTGACACAAAGTCGCGAACGAGCGGACCATCTTTCACGCCAATGGCGAGAAGAGGAAGATCCTGTTCGTTTCACCGCAACAACGATAGACCAGTACATCGGTACGCTGTACGAACGGGCGAGTGTCTCAGTCGCCAGGAGTTCCCTGGCGAAGCCAGATCGGCTTCGTCTCGTTGAAGCAGCAATCGAACGATTCGAGGCGGATAGTGGCCCGTTTTCCAACGTTCAACAGCCGTCGAACGACCTCGTCGATCAGGTGCAGGGGTTGTTCTCGTTACTCGAGTACGCCGGGTACTCCTCTTCAGATGCAATCGAACACGCACTACACTGCGCGGGAACGATGGGTGATGAGGGAATCGATCCCGACCTCTATGGATCGTTCCGCGATGAGGAACCTGACACCCTCAACGGAGCACTCGCCGAGCAGGCCGCGACCGTCTCCAATCTCTATTCGGCGTATCGAGAGCTACGTGACGAAATTCATCCGTTGTGGACGGCAGAACCCCCGGAGCAATACCTGGAGTTACTTGACCAGGAACTCCTCGTAGACACACTCCCGGCCTCCGTCGACGCTGTAATTCTGGACGGGTTGACTCGACTTGCGCCCGCTGAGCGAGAGGCAATCGCCCGAATCGCGAGGAATCGTCCTACTGTAGCGGTCGTTCCGCTCGTACACGATTCGATGAGCGGCACTGGGATTGATCTCGGTGTGAAACGCGCACTTCAGGTATTTCTCTCGATCGGCTTTACGCTCGATTACAGTACCCCAACGTCTACTGACCACGAACGAATCGACGCCATCAGAAGTCTCCAAACCCCAACTCACACTGGATCCACGTACTACCCAACCGACGTGGGGATAGAATGGCTCGAGCCATCGACGGAACGAGAGGAGGTGCGGACGACCGCTCGACGCGTTCGGGAGATGCTTGCGCGTGATAGCGTCAGGCCGGCCGATATTGGCATCGTTGTTACCGACCGGTCGACCTATCGGGGCATCTTGAGCGAAACGCTCACCGGGTACGATGTCCCGTTCACGTTCACGAACGACATCGGTATCGAACAGACGCTCGTCGGGAGTGCTCTCGAAGCTCTCCTCAACCTCGCTGACGACGATCCGAAGGGCAGCTCACTCGGAGCCCTTTGCTCGAACGTCTTTGTTTCGTTGAGCGACCTCGACATCGACGCGCCAGCTATCAACTCTGCCCGAGACAATGCCTCTACGGACTCGCTTCAGGGAATTCTCGAGGAACTCGAAGAGGCTGGAGCGATTGAGACAGCAGAGGGTATCGACCGTCTCAACGACGCGGTCGCCCCAGCTGACGATTCCCTCGCTGAGTACGCGATGTCGCTTCGAGAGATGCTTTCGCGTCTCGGCATCGAAGATGCCGTCGAAGGATATGGTTCGCCGGACGAACCAACCGGGTCACACCAGCCTGCTTACGAAAAATCAGCGTGGTCGTCCATAGAGAGCGTGCTATCTTCCCTCGAAACGATCGCCCCTCATCTTCCTGATGGCGACCAACCGGGCCGCGTCCATCGGGCACTCCGAGCGGAGCTCGTGGGTGGGCCAGACCAACGAGATGGATACGTCCGTGTCCTTCCGCTGGCCGAAGCTGAAATGACGTCGTTCGATCACTTGTTCGTCTTGGGATTGACGTCAGGCTACTTCCCCAGCGAACAGGACACTATGGCGTTCTTCGGCGCAATCAACGACGCCGACGAGGAGTTCAGCCGGGCCCACACCGGCCGACGAGCACGGTACATCTTGGGGACGCTGTTGACCGGGTCCAGAAACGTAGTTCTCTCGACGCCCCGCCACACCGTCGACGGTACTGAACACGTCCCCGCACCGGTGGTATCGGAACTTCAGGAATCCGTCCAAGCACCGGAGGAGTCCGAAGAGCCATCTGACCAAGCACCCATCGTCTCCGCTGAAGACGTTCAGCGAGAATACGCAATGTGGGCTGGAGGGCAACAGTTCGATTCCCCGACCCGTGCTGTTGATGGCCTGAACACCACCGAGGCCCTCTCAGATGATGCTCAAGTCTTCGCTATTCAGGGTTTGAATACGGTCTGGCGACGGTCTCAGCCTGAACTGACCGTCCACGATGCACAGATCGGGGGGATCCTCGACGACGTGTTCCCAGCTTGGCGCCGGGGTCCGTATAGCCCTAGTGCGCTGGAAGATTACGCGAGGTGCCCGTTCGTTTTCATGGCAAAGCGCATTCTCGGCTTCGAAGAGGATTACGGCGAAGAAAACGACATCAGTCGTGCCGACCGGGGAACCTACGTACACAACATGCTGGCGGAATTTCACCGCGAGCTCCGTGAGGACACCCACGTCCCCGTCGACCTGAACCGGTCCGACGAGGACCGCCTCGAGGACGCACTACTCCACGCAGCTCTCGACCGACTTGATACTCTCGGCGACGTCGAAACGCCGTTTGCCCAACGAACAGTCACTAGATTACTCGCCGGACTCGGATCGCCCGTGGACAACCCGTACTATGGAACGCACGGCAGCGATGACGTGAGAGGTCTTTTCGGCCGCTTTCTCGACGAGGAGCTCGACGCCCATGAATCGGCTCAAGCCCGAGCGACCTACTTCGAGGCCGCGATAAACCTCGATTACGAAGACGTCGAATTACTCCAGGACGGGCCCGTTAGCATAGACACTCCACACGGGCAGGTGGAGGTTCACGGGATCGCGGATCGGGTCGACGTCGTCGATGGGGACTCGCGAGGAATCCACGTCCGTGACTACAAGACCGGTAGCACGCCGTCCCGGAACGACGTCACTCTCGGAACGAAGCTCCAGTTGCCCATGTATGGGCTCGTCCTTGAGTCCGTCTTGGAAGAGGAAACTGGGATTTCTCACGAGATGCTTGGGGGATCGTACTACAAGCTCAAATCGCCCGACGAGATCGGCGCCCTCACTGCAGAGGTTTCCTCCCGCGAGGCCGTTGATGACGAGGCTGGCACCCCAATGCTTCCGCCGCCGTCGCAGCCTTGGCGGCTGCCGTTCGACTCACGCAGAGAGTTCACCCGTCTCGTTCGCGATGTGACTCCTGCCCGTCTTGGAAAGATCGCGACCGGGATCGAAAACGGAGCCTTCCACCCGACGCTGCTTTCCGAGGATCTCGCGAACTGTAAGGATTGCTCCTTCAGGGATGCCTGCGACGTTCGTCACCATCATCAGCAAGATACCATAGCAGAGTTGGACGAAACCCGCCACTACGTTTCGGAGCGGGCTCGGGACGTAGAACTGGACCTCGACGCATACGCTCCAATGGGGGATGACTAATGGTGGAGTTCGAGCACTTGGAAGACCCACAGAAACTGGCTGCTCTGGCCCACGACCGCAACTATGCTGTCACAGCCGGGGCCGGTAGTGGCAAGACGACGACCTTTGCGATGCGGTATCTGAAGCTGCTCGAAACTACCGACGCTGACCCGCATTCGACCGCCGCAATCACCTTCACTAAAAGCGGTGCGACAGAACTCAAAGAGCGCGTCCGAGAGTCCGTCAGCGGTCGACTGGACGAAGCAGACGGCGGCGAGTACGAACGGTGGCGTGAGTACCATGATGCACTCCCGGAAGCCTACATCCACACTATTCACGGCTTCTGTTCGCGACTCCTCCATGAGCATGCCCTCGAAGCCGATGTGCCGGTCGGCTTCGACGTCATCGAAGGGACGGCGGCCCGGGGACACCAACTCGAGACCGTGGAGTCGTTCGTCGAGGATCATCTGAACGACGAACGAATCGAGGAGTTGACTCATATCTACTACCGAGATAGGCTCGAAGACCTTCTCGGAGATTTACTGGAGGAACATCACCACGCTCGGGAATGGGCGGACGAGTGGGCAGATCAAGATCCGTTGGACTACGTCGAATTCATCCGCGAGCGTTACTCACCTATCGACGTTGGCGAAGCACGGACGCTACTTGACCGTTCGACCGTCGAGGAGGCACTTCGGGACATCCGGCAGGTGGCGGACGAAGAGAACGCGGGCAGAAATCGGATCAGTATCGCCCAGAACGTTGCAGCGGCCGTCGAGACGCACGATCTCATCGGCACGCCTCTGAATGACGTCGCTACCCATGACGCTGCAGCTGCTCTCTGTGAAGCTCTCACCTCGGACGGAACGCCGTACTATGGTAGCTGGGACAGTTGGTGTTACGGCGGACACGACGACTGGGACGACGAGAATACCGAACGATACGACGAAGCAACGTCCGCGTTAGTGGAGGCACTTCCTGTCGAACGATGGGCCATTTCAGGACGGCTTGCCGTCGAGCACAACGCCGCCCCGTACTACATTAGTCTCGCATCGCTATTCCGTGATCTTCACGACACATACGAAGATCGCAAGCGACGTGAGCGAGTCCTCGACTTCGCCGACCTGATCGACGGTTGTATCGACCTACTACGATCGTCTCCGACAGTTCGGGCAGCCGTTCGAGAATCATTCGACCACGTCATGCTCGACGAGGTTCAAGACACGGACCCAAGACAATGGGAGCTGGTCGAGTTGTTGACCTCCCTGAACACCGAGTACGACGGGCTGAACGTCTTCGTGGTCGGCGACGAAAAACAGAGCATCTTCCGGTTCCGCGGCGCTGACGTTACACAGTACGCGGTAGAACGCGAGAGACTCGCCCAGGCAAACCAGCAGGCGTCGGTTTCACCGCTCGAAGAAACCTACGACGTCGGGGAGAGGAGAGATCTGTCGCGCAACTTCCGGTCACTTCCGGGCGTTCTCGAACCGATTAACGATCTTTTCGACGACCTCTTCGGCCAGGTTCCTCAAACCCATCAGGATGCGCCGCCAGGGATCAGCGGGGACGATACCTCCTTCGAGCCAGATCCACAACGTCTGGCCCCAGATAGAGCTGACGAGTCCGAGATCGGCCTGGGTGCGACTTTCGTCCTCGTACCGGAAGAGCGGCCAGTGCGGGAGGAAGCCCTCACTGAAGACTACCAGCTTCGTGAACTCTCCGAAGATGGCGCCACCCTCGATGCACGAGCATTAGCTGCCGAGGTCGCAGCCTTCCTCGATGACGCACCTGAGCGCTACGAAGTTACTGGCTATGAGGATGGCGAACCCCTCGAGGAACCTGTCGAGCTGGAACCGAAGGACGTGGCTATTTTACTGCGGAAACGGACTCACCTCGAATCGTACGAACGAGCTCTCGCCTCGCTAAACGTTCCCTACACGGTGGCTTCGGGGATCGGGTTCTACGAGAGCACGGAGATCACAGCCATCCGGAATCTCCTCGCGGTGCTTCAGGATCCAACCGATGATCTCGCACTGTTCGGCGTCTTACGCTCACCTCTATTCGGCTTCGAAGACACGGACGTGATCGGCCTCTGGGACAGTATCGAGCGGGACGACATCGGTGATGGTGAACTTTGGCGCGCGCTCCAGCGAACTGACCACGACCGACTGACCACTGCTCGAGAGCGTATCGAAACCTGGCGCCGACTCGCTGGCTGTAGTGGGCCGACGCCACTGGTGGAAACCTGGGACGCGTTACTCGGCCGGATAATCGAAGATACTGGGTATCTTGCGAGTCTCGCACTCGACGAGCGCGGCCAGCAGGCTATCGCCAACGTCGAGAAGTTCCGCGATCGCCTTCGGGAGTGGGGTGAAGACGGACTACAGACTCTCCCAGAAGTCGTCGATCGAATCGATCGCGAGGTCGAGCTCTCGAGCCGGGAGGGTGAAGCGGCAGTACCCGAGGATGCCGATGGCGTCAGGATCATGACCGTCCACGATGCGAAGGGTCAGGAGTTCCCGGCTGTATTCGTCCCGGGCCTCTCGACGGACTTCAACCTCCGACCAGGCTATGGCGAGAACATTGCTGAGTTCGAAATCATCGAGGACCCGCTGACAGACGACTGGCAGCCATTGCTTGGCATCCGTGCACCAGGAATCGTTGACGTCTTTGAGCAGCAAGACACGATCCTCAAACGACGACTCAACTTCTCCAGGAAACGCGAAGCCGTTGCCGAGGAGAAACGGATTCTCTACGTCGCTACGACGCGCGCCAGGGACCACCTCTTCCTGATCGGCACCGCTGGAAGCGACGACGAGTCGGTAGAATCACTCGATACCGGTGATCGGGGCGACCCCTCGAATTGGTACGATATCGTTGCACCAGAGATACTCTCCGACGAAGTTCTCGAAGAACTCGCTGTGGCCGGATCGACGGCGGTTCCGGAGGAGGGAGAAACCACCGTAACAGTGCGGTTTCCCAGGGCGAGTACGGAGTCCACCACGGGCGATACCGCTGAACCAATTTCTCTGCAACCTGACGTCGATGCGTATGAGGTTGAACCGGAATACGATATTGCGGCGTCGTACTTGGGTTCGCTCATCGAGGATGGGGCGCCCGGGGACATCGTCGTCGACCATACTGGACGGTACGTCTCTTACGAGCCCCCAGAGGACGATTCGGGTTCAAGTTCCTCGGGCGGGGAGTATACGGGCCTTCCTCGGAACGTTTTCGGCGACGTCGTTCACAAGGCCGTCGAGTTGCGCGTCGATCCCGACGACGAGTCCGCCCTTCATCGATTGACCGAGCAGGTCGCGACTCGGCACGAAGTTTCTTCCGACAACGTGACTCAAACCGACCTTTCAGATATTTCGCGTCACGTGGCTACGGCATCGGAGTATCTGACTTCCCTTGATGAGGGTGGCAGCGTAGACGAGAAAATGGTCCGAGCGATGCTGGATTCAGGACAACTGTACGGATACGCTGACCACATCTCGAAAACGGATGGCGGATACCACGTCATCGACTACAAGACCAACGACATTTCACGTCCACACCTGATCGATGCGAAGTCAAACTACTACGAGTGGCAGATGAAGGTGTACGCTGTGGCGCTTCACCAGTCTAATCCGCAGATGAACGTAGAGGCAACGCTGCTCTTTACCGAGGCTGGTGTCCGACGATCATTCCAGTGGAGTTCTGAGGAGCTCGAAGATCTGGAAACTGAGCTTGACGCTACCGTCTGTTCGAGACTCTCGACTCATCTGTGAGTAACCGTCTTCTGCTCCAGAGATTGCAATAGAGTTCGAGAGGTTGACGCGGTTCAAGATCCAGGACTCGCTGTAAGGCTGCAAACCAAGACTCGATACAGCCCGAACGAAATCTGGGGAAATCGGATTTAAGGTAGGTGAATGGGGCGAAATGGTACTGTTTGGCTGCTTGAGGACACTGGGCAAAACTGATTTAGCACCCCTTCTAATATTAGAATGGAATAAGTCTCTGGAGATCCAAACGGCGCTACGAGACAGGGCGCCAGATCAGCGATCAGGCTGATGATGCCCTGTATGAGCTCGCCCTTCTGCAGAGCGACGGGTTCGTCAGGAGAACGCACGCCGACGAACTCCATGACAACCTCGAAGACGGAAAAGCTGTTCTCAAAACGCTCCGTGATGCGTTGGAGCACCCGGAGGAGGCTGACAATCACGTGTACACCTTAGCTCGCCGAGTGAGAGAACACTACGGCGATATCGACAAGTACGCGATCAATCGTCTAAGCCGGCATTTGAACATTTTAGGACGAACGAAGGATGATCTGGAGTATCGCGATGACCTCGACGAGGTCGTAGAAGTGTTGGAGTTAGTCGAGGAGTTGGCAAAGAGAACGACCGACATGGACGCAGAACAACTGCGGGACTACGTTGCCCACTCGGATCATTGATCATCGTGAGGATGATTCGGTTGATCTGATCGCTCGAAATCGTCGAGGTACTATATCATTCACTGATATGTCTGGGGATAGGAGACACTGGAGTGGTAGTGTGTACTCAGAACTCGTTGAAGAAGGTCGTCGCTGTCCGTGAGGTGGTGGAGATACGTGCCGTCTTCGGTACGTAGTGCAAAATAGTCTGGCTACTTAGTAGTTGGTTTGCCCATTTGTTCCGCATCGATAACCACAATACAAAGCGATCCTCCTCTGGCGAAAGAATTACTATGCTATACATGGAATATAGATTGTGATGTCTGTTGATAATCGACGGACGAACGCAACCAATCCCGAAGGATCAGTCGCAGATCTTCTTATCTACGCTGAGCTACTGAACACGCCCAAACTGGCCCAATTGTACATCTACATCCTTCAACACGATACGGTCGCCATCGAGACCATCAAAGACGAGCTTGATCTCCCCCATGCGACCACCTACAAATACATCGGCAAGCTCGAGGAGATGGACATCTTGACTCGGCACAAGGAGGAAACACCTACAACAGTGAATGTCACTCCGATTCAACTCACACTAGACACCCCCCACGGAGAGGTGCTCGTAACGCCCGCACTCGTCGACGCTGTCGCCCGCCAGCTCGATACAGAAGACATTCGTGTCTTCGTCGAGCGCCAGGGGATTGCCAAACTCGCTGCTGCTCTCCACTATACCCGCCGGGTGAGAGACGGCGACCTCACCCAGCGAACGGCCGCCGAGAAGCTCGGAGTCCACGCGATCGAGGGCATCACCGTGATCACGGCTCTTCAGGACGTGGTCGGGACAGCCACGGCAGACGATTCCATGTTGGCGTCCGATGAGTAATGGTGGGGATGGAGCTTCCGAGGGACAGCATTGCCGTCCTCGATAGTAGTGTGCTCATCGCCATGGGTGGGCCATCGACCGATAAATACCAAGCCTTCGAACGGGTTGTTATGCAGCGGGACGTTTCCGTCCGGATTCCGACGCATGTGGCTGATGAACTCGGTGAGAGTCCGAAAACATACACATATCAGCGTGATCGGCTCCGAGCGGCACAGGATGCGGGGTGGCTTGATCAGGCACCCATCGACTTTTCGAATCCACGTGTGTCGGAGGCTATCGATCGAACGCGAAAGCGAATGCTAAATCTCTCTGTCGATGACGTCACCGAAGACGAGATCGAGAAAACAGACACCGTTCTCACAGGCGTAGCCTATCAGTACGCGATCGAACAGACAAGCCACGTCACTGTATTAGTAAGCGATACGATTGCCGAACAAGCGATCGACGACGTGCTCTGTGCGATGGATGTTGGGAATGAGACGGCCGTTATCGAAGGGCGAGAGTTTCTGGAAGATCTCCTCGATAAGGACTTTGAGAAGCGAAGATAATCTTTTCAGATCTCTAGTAATCTCCCCATCGCTGGGGCAGTTTTAGTCCACTAGAATCGGTCGAGGTTGTTCATGATTCACTGGTTGGTTATGATACAGGAATCGTTGGATAGGCGGGCTCAGAACGGATTGAAGAAGTGGTGTGCTGCCTGTGGGTGGTATTGATGCGTTCTATTCTCAGTACGTAGCGCAAATCAGTCTATACGCTTAGCAGTTAGTATAGTCGGTTGTCCTGTTTCGACAACGCAACAAACTGGTATAGGGGTTAAAATATGCTGAGAGAATAAAGTGCATATCGCTATATTAAATTCGCCAAAAATCCGCCCACTATTTCGGGACGTGTGAGCACGCAGCGACGACGGTGGCGATCACCGACGGCTGTTGAGGAGATGCATCCGACAGAACCAGGAAGCTGATTCCGATATTTCGGTGGCGGTCGCTGAAGAGAAATGACGACGCCATCAACATCACTCGCGTCCTAGCTCTGACTGATTGAGGAGGAGCTCGGTAGGCCTACCACGTATCGCTTGCCTGCGCGTCTATTTGGGATAGAGGGACTCAGTAGGGAGGCCGAGTCCCTGGTTCAACGTTTTGTACGCGTTCGTTACTCGTTACTCCTCTATATGGGCTATCTCGCTGATCTCGACCAGCAACCTCGAGAGACCGTTACACCGGCAGGTCCCGTACACGCTGGCTGCGGCGATGATCTCAATGGAGCGGCCACGAAGCAGATCTTCGTTCTGCACACTTCGGAAGAGCTTGAGGACACTCGTCAGCCGACGAACCTCGGCCCAAGCTGTGTGCGAGATTCCGTTCAGCTTTCGACCGCCAGCGACCACGGGTTAGTTCACGGCGCATCCGAGCGAGTCGACGTCGTTTCTGGCTGGAGAGGTTGTTCCCCTTGCTGTCGATGCCGCGACCGATTTCCGTTGATAGGCCTCGATCGTGGCGAGCCGCAGTGGGCGGGTCACCCGTTCGCTCACACTCCTTGTCGTCTGCCCGCCATTTCGGCCCGTGATCAATTCGCTGTTCATCGATAACCAGGCCACACCCCTCACAGACCGTTTCGACTGCGTTCGTCGTGACTCACCCCTCGCATTCGGGACACTGGTTAGCTCTCGACTCCATCTGGACGTCCTCGTTGAAGCCGTTTCGTAGATGTCTCTAGTTGCCATCGTTCTCACCATGATTCAGGGAACCCGCCAGTAGCGCGAGCCCCTCACCATTGAGGGGACAATAAACTCTATGTATGACTGAAGTACTCCTGCTATGAGGTGATGAGATTGTATTCCGATCCTCTAATTCCTCTATCTGGGGGTGGAGAGCTCTGTGAGTGCTGAAGTATTTCAAGCACGCCTTACAGTAGTTTTTAGTGATAAGGCATATTCAAGAGTAACAATATAAGGTCCCGATATTGTGATCACACAACCACCATTCAACGCCAACCTAGCGATACTGGAACCAGGTAAAGAGAACCACCAGGAAGCACTCAAAGGCATCAAGAATCTACAGTTTACGGAGAGTCGCTCATACGGTTTCAACATATCCGAAACAGGCGATATGACGATGGGGGGACACCTGGTAGAGAAAACTCTTGTAAAAAGAGAAACATTCGATGAGTCCACACAGCGAGTGGTAGACAAGGAGGTGGAGCAAACACTTCTGATCCCTTTCCAGCTTGACTTCGATATCGGTCTACTTTCTATATTCTCCGATCAAAGCGACACCAGTAAGCTGATCTCAAGGGTCGGTGAGGCCAGCGATTTCAACTTTCCAATTACCGAAACACAGCTTCCGATAGATAGATTGTACGCCGATCTACAGGACACGGCGTGGTCCATTGACGTGTCCAGTATACGAATCCAGAATTTTGAGGCAGAGGGTGGGATGTCCGGAACTTATACAATCAAGGATGTTGGGGATATGCGTATCCGTGCATTGATAGACTCACACAGCAGCGATATCACAATTTTAAGGGCGAACATCAAAACGCCGTCACAAGAGGCTACTTTCGGCTTCTTCCAGAGTGGTACAGTCCGACTGTACTCCAGCCTGGAGTCAGAGGACCCGCTGTGGACTGAGGTAAAGAAGATAACTCGAGAGGCATACGATGGCTGAAGAAGAACGTAACTCCGGCGATAGGGCCGAAAAGAGGCTCATTGCCCTGTTGAAGGAGTTCGAGTGGGACTTCATCGGCGGTGGAAGAGACATCGACTGTGAGTCTCGAAAGCACGAGAAAGACGAACACGGTATTGACGGCTATATGGCCTACAGGGACCCATACCTCTCATCTGAAAGGGGTGTCATTGTAGAATCTAAATCTAAACAGTGGGGCAGCTGGGGTCCTAGCTCGCTTCAGAAGGACGCAAAACAGGCCAGGACCGCCTTGGAGTGCTCTACAAGATCTAAGGATTTTGAGGAGAAGCTAAACAATTACGAGAGTAGGAGGAGAGATACAGCAATTCTCGGCGCCTACACCAACGACGATGATTACGACCATGAGACTTTCCAAGCCTATGTAGAGAGCTGCAGGGTCAAGAGAGGTGGAGGCCCCAACCACATCCTCATCCTCGGCAATAGAGAGCTTGGTCGTCTCGCCAGCATACAGAGGAAATACAGGGAGATTGAGGAAGCGCACACCAACGGTGAGGACATTATCGAAGGAGACCTCAACTTCTACTACCCGTCACTCCAGGAGCCAAAGGCTGCTCCTGAACGGCGTAGTACTATGTCGTTTGAATACCTGTTTTCCGACTTTGTCTACGCGAAGCTTCAAAAGACAGAGAGGACCGGTAGGGGTGCTGAAACGAGAGATATCAGTATTGTATTCAACTCTGCCGGAACTGATACGGACAGTCTTGAGTTCTTGTACTACTCGCTGCGCGACAACGAGCTACTGGACGCCAACGAGATCTGGATCTACTCGTATATGCAGCCTGGAGAAGAGGAAGACGAAATCTATGAAGCAGCAATCGACACGCTGGAGGAACGTATCCTTCCACCAGAGAAGCGGTTCGAGTTCAACCAGTTGCCGAAAGTTGATTTCAAATCATACGCAGATGACCTGAGGGAGGACTAACTATGGACGAGTACCCCAGCGACCAGGACTACAAAGCCATCGTTAAGGAAAAGTATGGACGTAACAAGGCACAGACCTTCTTCCGCAAACACTCCAACGTACTAGTACACTCCGGCGAAACAGAGGACTTGGCTAACCTTACACGCCGGATGTTCTTTGGATACGAACAGACTGTTTCTCTCAAAAAAGACGTACTGGAAAAGGATAAGAGAAAGAAAGCCACCGCATTCATCTTTGAGAGTGAAGTAGATGAAGAGGATCTCATAGAAGATCTGGAGACAAACATGGGGAGAGGATACCAGTATAACGAGAACAAAGACCTGGAAGTACAAAGTGTGGCCAAAACAGACGATGGCTTCGATATCAACCTGCAGTACGAGGATCGCAATCCGTCTCGACGTCCTCTCCAAAGCCAACAGAGCCGTTCGGTCACCGTCTCCCTCATACAGACAGACGAAGACGGGGTCTGGCAAGGAACCCAAGAATACCGCTACTCGGACGAGTTCAACGCTGCCAGCGACTTCTTCAAAGATTGGGAGTCAAAGAGACTCAGCGAGCGAAAACGGGGAATCAAGAGAGTCAATTTCAATCTGGAGACGATCCCTGCAGAAGACAGCGTTGAGATGTTCAACAAATTCCTCCGGAATACACCAGGGGAATGGAGATTTGAGCAGGTCCTTGAACTCGGTATCAAGCAAAGCGGAGAGGTCGGTGACATACTTGAGGAAGAAGAAGCCGAATTTGAGGACGAGGAAGAGATCGAGGAAGAACTGGACGAAGAGCTTAGGGGTATAACAGATGCTGTATTCAAGGGGACTAGTCTGAGAGAGAACCGGTTTGTGCAGGACTGCCTGGACAGCGGCTTTTACTTCAACTCTGTCAGGGCTCTATTCGACGACCTAGACTCAACAGACTCGATGGAGCTTGAGCTCAAGTTCAAACAACGACCAAAGACGACCTTCGACATCTCCATTGTGGAAGAGTATGAGCGACGTGATGACGGCTACGAATCTGGAACCCTTGGTCCAGATAAAAGAGGGAAGACACGAGAAGCGTTTAGAAGCTCCATCGTGGATCTGTACGGCGAATACACCGACCGAACCGCCCTGATCCAGGACCAATACGGGGAGGAGCTAATCGAGTTCAACGGAATCACTGGGAACAATATCGATCAGCTCCACAACCTCGGTATTGAAACGCCACAAGATCTCTACGATGCTGGACCCCAGACCTTGATAGATGAAGTGGAAGGAATCGGTAAGATGAGAGCCGAAGACTTCACTGGAGAAACGGTATCGGACTAACTCTAATAGCGGCCACAATATAGGCTCACTCAGGTTTCAAAATTCAGACTAGCAGCCCTGTGCGTCTTTCTCCCTGTTCCTGGCATAAATGTCAGACCGATTCTCAACCACCTCACATCTGCGCTAGCCGTCCCGAATCTATTCGGTGGTTTCGCATCGGTGATGCTCGCATTTGGGACTCTTCTACTCGGTACTGCAACTAGGCCCTACTTCGGAGGATGTATTTCTGTAAATGGACCTATCTCAGCAATATCACTCTAGAATTTGTTGTATGATGGCGATAGAGGGCTTGTGTCGGTATGCGACACGATACGGCGACACGGTCAGTTTCTCCCAGAGTGCGCGCTGGAGGTGAAGTCACTGTCTCTTCGACTTGATGATGGACAGGTACGATTTCTCATGTACAGTCTACTGTACAATTTGGACTGTCGAGCTACATTTCGCCGGTGGCTATGCATGACGAATCGTACCTAGCCGACTTCAGAGACTTGGATGAAACTACTAAGGATCATCTCACAGGCAATGCAAAGCTCGAAGATTCGGATGAAGGATGTGTTAATCATGTGCTTGGGGTAGAATTATATAGTTCTGTTTATACTCAGAGATATGAACAGAACATCGGTGTCTTCAAGCAATCTGAGAAGCGTCGGATACGACCAGGACAACCGTATCTTGGAGATTGAATTTAACAGTAATAGTGTCTATCGATATTTCGACGTTCCTTCAAGCATCCATGCAAACCTGATGAATGCGTCTTCCCACGGAAAGTATTTCCATAGGAATATCAAGGATGTGTACCGATATGAGCAGGTTCGATAAATCTCAGTTATATAGGTTGATTAGATGGAACTTCAACGGCTTGGAATATCTCGTTCAATACGGGAGAGCCATCAGATCTCGTCAATTCCACCTCAACTAAGCGCTATCGTTACTCCTTGAGTGGCGGATCCTGAGACGGGATATAGACCCGCTTCAGCGGGACCGTGGCCTGATACTCGGCTTCGAGTTCGTCGTAGTGCTGAATCAGGAGATCAATGAACGCATCCCGGTCGATGAGCGTCACCCGCTGTTCAGCAGTGCGTGCCGCATCCCGTGCATCCTTCGTATATCCACCAGTCGAAACGAACAATCCCCGTTCGCCATTTCCAAGGGTTCCCGTAAACGCTCGCATATCCGGAGACCCGACCGTCGACTGCTGGCGCTTAACCTGAACCTTGATGTAGGGCTCTTCGAATCCCAACGCGTCGGGATGTGCGATGACGTCAATCCCCCGATCCTGCCGGTCTCGAGTTTTCTTTGCATGGTACCCCATCGCTCGCAGGACTGCCGCAACCAGTTCCTCGAAGACGAATGGGTCCATGTTCGCCAGAATATCGGAGATGAGTTCGTCTGCTTGGTTTGCAACCTCGTCGACGAACGGGACACTCTCCTCGTCGTCTTCGCTCCCATCGGGGATATTCCCCGCTAGAACGGCCCTGATCTCGTCAAGACGGTCGTCCAGCGAAAACACCGTCAACGTGCTTCCGAGCGTGTTCTTCGTTGCCGTAGTAAACACATCCCGTGAGATGGAGTCCTTCCAGTCGACACGCCTGACGTGCGGATAGCCTGGTGGATGGTCGCCGGGCTCCCACTCGTAATCGCCTGTGACTTGCCCAATGAGATACTCCCGTTCCGTTTTGTCATAACTCAACACCAGATGACCCTCCTCCATCTCAACTGCAAATCGATGCACCTGCCCCGCACTTTGGGCAATGTGTCGGTCATTGTGTTTGGAATACGCATCGATCGCGTTGAACTGGGATTTCATCTCATCGTATGACCGGATCTCCGAAACATCGCCAAGCTCTGCCCAGCTGATCGCAACGAGGGAACGAGATTCGAAGTCTTCGACTAACTCGTTATCGTTTCCCGCGCGAACCATGAACGCTCGCTCTACAATCATACCAAACATATTTTAAACCGATAAATATCAATATTCGCATGTAGTGGCAACCCCACCCACTAAATACACCCACACGGTCCACATACCGGTCGTAATCTATCGAAAGTGATGCGTCCCAATGCTAGTCCAGACTTTGGACGCCGGTGGACTCTCCTCCACCGAAGTCAGCAGCTTCGGAGTGCGTCGGCTCGCGTTGCTGTTGCTCATACGCATCACGCCACTTCTCAATCACCGGTAAACTTCCGGCACCATGTTGTGTGCGCCGACCACGCACCTGTATCAGTGCTGGTGTATTCATCGCGTCGCCAGAAACAACCGCTTGGCCAGGTGTCAGTCCAGGTAACTCGCGGAGAACGTCTTCGCCCGCCGCCTCAATAGATTTCTTGATCGCGTCTTGGTCGTTCGGATTCTGAATCTGCATCGAAATCTGCGTCCCGCACTGGGACAACACGTCCTGATCGATCTTGGATGGCCGTTGGCTGATAATGCCCAGTCCGAAGCCGAACTTGCGTCCTTCGGACGTGATTGTTCGCATGATTCCGAGCGACGGGGCATCACCAGATGCCGGTGCGAACCGGTGTCCCTCCTCGAACAGTGCAAAAATCGGATGTTCGATCTCGGAGTCTCGGCCTCGAACAGCATCGAGCCGTTCTCGATACATCCGCCGGAGTAATACCGTCGTGATGAGTTGTTGATTCCGGCGATCTAACGTATCCATCTGTAGCACTGTACATTGGCCAGGATCTACGATATCATTTAGCGGGACATTGTCTTCGGGATGGAACAGATCGTTCCGTTCAATTGACCGGCGAAGCCGCCATTCTAGTGCACCGACACTCGCATCGTCCTCTCCGTATATCCCTTCCATCTCATTGATGAGTTCATTGATGCCCCACGTCCGACTCTCCTGTCGCTGCATCGAACGCCATGCCGTCGACAAGCGGTCTTGCATCCGATTGCTCGGATTGTCCAAGACCGCCATGACGTCGCCAATCTCCAGTTCCGAGATGCGAACGCGAAGGCGTTCAGGATCGTAGTACACAACGCCCGGCTCATATCCGTCCTCGCCTTTGAACGTCTCATGGCCTTGCATCTCTGCTAGGGTATCGTACTCGCCGTGCGGGTCGAATACGAGTAGCGACGCGCGAGCACCGGGGCCCATCATCTCTTCGATCAACACAGACGCCGTATATGATTTCCCGCTCCCAGTAGACGCAAGGATCGCCAAGTGCGTCGACGCGAACTCCTCAATTGGAATGTGTATGTTCGTCGCCTCTGGCGACCGATTCAATAGCCACCCAATGTGGGCAATTCCATCCAGGTCCGTCACATCAGCACTGTCGGTGTCACAGCCGAGGTTCGGAAGAACTGTTTCGAGTTGTCGGTCAGGCGCGATCGACAGAGGTGTCCCTGGTTCAGGGAGTTGTCGCGGATTAGCAAACGTTGTCATATCGGTATTATAATACCCGATGACTGTCGCTGTCAGTCGATACAGTTCGGTGTCATCGGTCGGGACTCCGAGTGTTGTCGCGACCGTCTCCGGCGCCACCTGAGGATCAGCGAGGAACCCTTCAGGCAACCCCCTGATTAGTTCCCGATTTGTGACGCGAGCAAACACCGACCGGTTCTCGCCATCGACTGTAACGGTGTAGGTGATGAACTCCCCCGTCTTGAGCGACTTCTCTGCAGGGGTGATGAAGACGAACTCGTTCGGGTCATCACCCGGCCCAGCGACGGTTCCGACTGCCGATGAGTGTCCGGACATTAGACCACCCCCCGACGTTCACGTGCCTGCCACTCGATATTCTGCTCAACCACGTCCAACGTCCGTTGGCTTGGATCATCCTCGGGAAGCATCCGTCGCAACCGATCGATCAATGCGACGATGACCTCTGAACCGAGATCACCTGCGATATCGACGAGTCGGTCGAGATAGGCTAATTGGAGCTGTTCGTCGACGGTGTGGAACGACAGGGCCACTTCATCTGGACAGTGATAGACTGTATCATCGACTTCCAATGTCCACCGTGGCATTCGATGGGTCGGATCCGCGATTGACCGGTTGTCAGTAATGACGGCTGTCCCAAGGAGTGCCACACCAGCAAGTGTGGTTCGCTCCTCAATGTATCCGGGCGTGAACTGTGCCTGATCGTCTTGGGCTAACCGGGGACCGGTTCGCCCCTGGTCAGGATCGACGAGCTTCGTGTCGTAAATCACGCCCATGACCGCGTGCTCCGTTCCATCGACGACCTTCTTGATGAAGACGGGTTGTCCGAACTCCCGCTCGTGGAGTTCTGGCGGCCGATCACAATCACGTCCCTTGAGGATCTCGACCACATAGTCGAGATGGCTATTCGAGGAAACGATGCTTCCAATTCGGACACATGAGTCGAGATTCGGTGTGACAACATCTGTTGCTGACTCTGTCATAGATTCACCTCTGAAGTGCTGCGTAGTGGGTGGGCGAGTGGTGCTCTGACTGCTTTTGTCGTTTTTTCGTTGGTCATCGGCGGCGAAGTTCTTTGCTCAGTGCTTTGGCGTTCCATTCTAGCGGTACATCGTTTGAGTCAGCCCACCGCTGCACGACCCGGTGGAACTCTTGCCGGTCCTTTTGGTCCAGCACAGCATCGCTATCCACCTGCTGGAGGATTTCGGGATATCCACGCCCGATACCGGCCTCTGCACGCACGATCTCGACGGTGTACTCGTACATCGACTCGTACCCGTCAGGACCGTCGCTGCGGCACAGCCATCCCGGGAACTCAATTCGGTCAAGGCCAGCACCTGGCGGCACGTTCAGATACGAAAATAGGATGTCATCACGGAATTTGTATGTTTCATCCTCATAGGTCGTCTGTAACGCGTCGATGCTGCCATCACGCTTTGAGATGAACGGAACCGTTGTGTCGCCCCACGGGCTCATCAACTCTGTTAACACATGCGCATCTGGAATGACGCGATCTGTCTCGAATTCCTCGGGTAACAAGAGTCGCGTCATTTTCACCAGTTCTGTCGCGCTCGAATCCGCGACGTACCCAACTAGTGGAATCTCGTGGTGCTGACTCGCCGCAATCACTCGACTCAACGTTGAGATGTATCGTTCTCGTGTCTCGGGTTTCAACGGATTCGTAAACGACGCGATCAGTGGCCCGTCGTAGAACACGACCGGTGTGTGGGTAATTTCGTCTGCATTATAGGCGGCAGCGAGGTCGGACAACCGGTCGATCAAGAGCCGCCCTTCATGTTCGAATCGATGATGGCCGACGAGCTGTGAATCGACGAACCGGTAGTCACCATTTTCTGGTTCCTGTGTCACCTCACCAGGCGTCAGGAGCTGTCCTTCAACGTCACGGTCAAATCGTCCTTCCGCATGGTGGTGGTTCACTGCCCACGCCGACTGGACATACGCAACCGGAACGTTGAACTGCGTAGTGGGTGGGAGCTGGGACCCGTCAACAGCCATCACGGGGATGTCACGGATAATGTCACGTGCCCACTCGTTAACCTCCTCGTGGTTTTCCCATTCATTGCTTTCCGAGTGCGGCACGATGATACTGGTCGCGTCATCGAATACGTCTGTTGGGGACGCGCCTGGATACGATACGTTCTGTAGCGCTTCCCGAATTTCCTCACTCGTCC
Organism: Halocatena pleomorpha; assembly: GCF_003862495.1. Classification (GTDB taxonomy): domain Archaea; phylum Halobacteriota; class Halobacteria; order Halobacteriales; family Haloarculaceae; genus Halocatena; species Halocatena pleomorpha. The sequence continues at coordinate 43,684 of NZ_RRCH01000033.1, forward strand.
ACTCTTGGGGGAGTCGCTGGAATGCGTCCTGGTACCGCTCAACGATCCTGGAATCATCCTCTAAGTACGCTTTAATCGTCTCAACGTTGGCCTCTAACTCGGTGGCAACCCCATGTTTGTCAATCGGCATTAATTGACCGTCACCTCCGATATCTGCCGATCTTTCGTCACCGAAATGGTGTAGTCGGTCATTGAATCGAACGTTTCGTCGTGACTGATAACCGTAAGCTGTTCGAAGCTATCCAGTTGTTTTAACTGTGTGACTAAATTTCGTTTCTTCTGCCGATCGAGATTCGCCGTCGGCTCATCCAAAAATGCGACGCCGATTGATGCCAGCTGTTCGAGGATGGCAAGCCGCACAGCGAGTGCAGCCGCCATCTTCTCACCGCCACTCAACGTCGTAAACGATTTCCTCACGTCTGCATCGTGCACGACGATCTCGTAATCACTTGTCCACTCAAGTGTCTCGGCAGATGCTCCCCGAATCGTCCGGAACAACTCGTTCGCCCGCGTGCCGATCCGGTCGGTGATGATCTCCCGCATCTTGGGTCCGGCTTCTCTGACGTTCTCCCGAACCCATTCCGCGAACTGCTGGTCTGCCTTCAACTCCTTCAGCTGCTGCAGCTTCTCCTGGCGTTCTCCTAACTTCGTCTCCAAGCGTTCGATTTCTTCGTGTGCGTCGCGGAGGGTCTCCTCTTTCTCTTCGAGAGCACCTTTCGCTCGCTGTATCTCCCCTTTCAGATCCTCAATGTCCGACTCAAGTGTCTCCAGCCGATCCTCCTCAAACGATGCTTCCGTCTCTTCAAGTTTGGTCTCTGTCTCTTCGAGAGCTCCTTCGAGCTCCTCACGTTCATCCTGCAAGTCGTCGACAGTTTCCTGGCGAGCCTCCACTTGTGAGGCCTGTTGCTCGTGCTTGATATACGTCTGGTACGCCGACTCAGTCTCCTCTAGCGTCTCTTTGGCCTCCGCCAATTTCTCATCTACCTCCTCATACTCCTGCAACTCGTCTTCGATTTCCTCCAACGTCGAAGTAGCAGAGTCAAGGTCCGCGCGTTTTTCCTCCAGCTTGTCCGGCACGTCGGTGTGCTCCTGTACTCGGAACGTAGCAGTCCGGTACTCTTCGTATGCGTCCTTCAGTTCGTCCCGCTCCGCTTCGAGAGCTGGGAGTTCCGCTAACCCTTCTTCGAGATTTTCTAGCTTTGTCCTCGTCTCTTCCTTCTCTCCCCGGAATTTGTCGAGGTCGACTTCCAGTGACTCAATCATCTCACGGTAGATCGGGAGCTTATCAGCACGTCGCTTGACTTCCTGGGCCTCCTCACGTCGCTCACGCAAGTTGGATAACTCTTCACTGAGGCTCTCGCGTTCCGTCTTAATCTCGTCAATCCGGGCTTCACGTTGCTCAATCGCGTCCAACTGGTGTTCTTCGTTCAACGGACGGTCACACGTCGGGCACGGTGCATTCACATCCGTGTCACGCAACCGTTCCAACTGATTTTTCAGCCGTTTCCGTTCGTTCGTTAGTTGCTGTCGGCGAGCCGTCCGGTCATTGATTTCATTGTCGAGTTCTTCCGGATTCGTCGTTGCCTCCCACTCGTCCTCAATCTCTTCGACCGTCTCATCTAGCGACTCAATCTCTTCTTGCTTCGAGTCGATGTCTCTGGAAAGGCTCTGGATCTGCTCTTGTAACTCCTCAACCTCGTCCTCGCGTTGCTGCAGCGAGACGATCTTTTCGTCAAGTTCTTCATATCGTTCCGTCTCGTCCTTACACGTCTCCAGCGTTTCCCGAGCCGATTTTAACGTCTCTAAATCATCCTCAAGCTGTTCAACTTTGAATGTGATCGACGCGATCTTCTGTTCGTGATCGTTTTTCTGTTCAACGAGTTCAGCCCGTTCCTCCTCTCGTTTTTCTAATTCGTTCAGCCGGTCATTCACCTCCGTATGCAGACGGTATTCCTCACGATTGGCTTCACACTGCTCCTGAGCCGTCTCAGCGGCACGAAGCTCATCTCTTGCAGTCTCTAACGCTTCCCTGGTAGATTCAAGCTCCAGTTCTAATGAAGAGATAGTCTGTTCGAGGCTGTCAATCTCCGCCTGCACTTGCTCCAACTCATCACGTTGTGCATCTTTCGCGGCTACCTCACTCGTCATCCGATCAATCTTCGCCTCGATTGCTTCGATCTCCTCAGCCAGTGATTCCGCTTTCGCACGCTCGTTCGGCAGATCCGCCACTGTACTCGTGAGTCCCACAATCTCATCACGGAGTGCGCGTTGCTCTTTCTCAATCGCATCCGGAACCTCCTTGAGTCGCTCCCAGGACGTTTCATACGCATCAAGATTCAGTAGCGCATCGAACGTTGCCTTCCGGGGCTTGGGATTCTGCGCAAAGTCAGACAGAAATCGGGTCTGTGGGACACCAATACACGTCTTCCACAGACTCTGTAGTTCCGTTTTATCATCAACGTCAAATCGGGTGCATAACCATCGAATCAGCTCAGATTTAGAATCGATATCCTGATCAACCCAGTTATCGCCCTCGAAAGCATACTGGTGCACACCATAGTTCGACCGGCCAGCTGATCGTGTGACTCGGAATCGCTGCCGTCCGCTTTGTGTCTCCTGTTCGAACGTAACCTCGACAGTCCCGGAACTTGTACCCTCGCGCACGAAGTCTTTATTGTTGAATGGCAGTGAATCGAACAACGCGAACCCAATTGCTTCCTGAATCGTCGATTTCCCTGCGCCGTTCTCTCCGAGAATCGCCGTCACACCACCCTTGATTGGCACGACCGTTCGATCCTCGTATGACTTGATATCCTCCAACGCAACTTCCGTAACCCTCATCGCTGTACTACCTCGGTTTCATCGCTAGCCTTACCGACCGGTTCACCATCCATCAATTCCATATCTTCCTCAAAATCACTGTCCATGAATGGAGCTTCATCGATATCCAATACGACATCATCGGCTAACTCCGGAAACAGGTCGCGTCGTGCCGAACTCACCGAATCACAGAGAGCATCAACGGCCTCCTCAGCCTGTGCCATCTGATGTGCGTTCCCCAATACGTTAGCGACATCTGTCGCTTGCTCATCGTAGCTGGATTCGTTCGCTATCGTCTCGAACACTCGGTGTTCCAGCGCCGTCGTGTTCAACCGCCCATTTTTGAACACTTCGCCTTCATCGATCTCCGAGATTAGCTGTTGTACGTCCGCCGTCCGAATCCCCGTGTTCACCTGCACATATAGTGCATCGCACTCGTCTTGCAGCCACGCTGCGAGTTCGTCTGTCCGGAAGTCCCCACGATCGAACTGTAACGTCCCAGTGAACCGCAAATCGATAATCGGCGCTCGCGGTTCACCACGGGCCATGAATGTGTCCTGCCGACAATATTCCTCGATCCGTGCTTGCTCTTCGCGAACGTACTCTTGAAACTCGGTTTCGAGTTCACTCGGCGACTCATATGCCGTCACATCGAACTCTACGCGGTAGTATGGCCGTCGCTTCGTTGGATGATGGGTCACCTCATACTCGACCGTGTCATTAGCTGTTGCTCCGTTGGAGGACAGCGCAATCGAACAGTAGCCGTGTTCCCAGTCATTCCGACCTTCTCGCGTGTTGTGCGCTTCCGGAGAGCCAGGATTGAAGATCCATCCGGCAGACGCGTACCGCTTGTGAATATGCCCGAGTGCCAAGTAATCCACGTGTTCTTTCACGTCACGGAGTTCTGCATGCGTTACTGTCCCGCCTAGCGTCGGGACTTTATCCTCGATTCCGAAATGCGCCAATAACACGGTCGCAACCGGAGCACCGTGCTCTGTGTTCACTGCTTCAATTCCGTTTGCCACCTGTTGTAACGCCTGCCCGGTTCTCGCACCTCGCCACTGTAATCCGAATACTCGAACTGGCCTATCAAACCCTTCTGCCTCGATATCGTAAAATCCAGCGCAATCACCTGGTTCATCCGGATCGTATGGTTCGAATTGGGCTGTTTCTGAATCAGCCTCTAGATCTGCCTTCAAAAACACGATATGACCACGACGATGCAGGTAATTCAACCACGTCACCTCGCGCGGCGTCAAGTTCTCGTCGTGATTTCCGCGGGACACCAACACGGGGACATCGTCAGGTAACTGGCGTAGTTCCTGTTCGGCCTGGTCAAGGATCTTGGGGCGAAGATCTCGGGAGTGGAATAAATCGCCTGGTAAGAGAATCGCGTCCGTCCCGCGCTTCTTAATCATCTCCTGGAACGCAGTGCGCATGGTCGACACCATATCATCTTCTCGTTGTTTCAGGCCATACTGTCGATGACCAAGGTGTGTATCCGCAATATGTGTAAGCGTCAACATAGTGGTATCCATAACCAATAGACCTGAATAGTTTAAGATATTGGATCTGATGAGCTCGGATAGCGGAGACAAAGACAAGGGGGATCTTTGTTCGAGAAGGATGTGAATGTGGACAGTAGGGAGCGACGGTGCTTCGTGGAATCTGTTGTCGGAGTCACGACCGTCCTAAAGAGGATTCTCTCCTTGAAGGAAGATAGTCTAAACAAAACTTATGTACCACGCCCTCTCGTTTTACGAGTGAATTATATGATGTGGAAACTGATCGGGCATAGAGCTATAGAAGCTATTCGGACTACTATCTCTAGTGCCGGGTTCGACCGACCAGAATTCCTACTTGAAAGCACGATCGGTGTTAATACCCCAGAATCACTATCGACAGCACAGACTACTATCGCCAGTAAAAACTCAAAATCGTTCGTTAATAGTATTACCACTCAATAATTCCTCATATGCAAACAACACTCACCTATCGGACGAATCGCGACTTATTTTCCAATTACTATCTCGATGAGCATCTCCCCGAAACCGAAGCGTGGGACGAAATCAGCGAAGAAGAACTCCAGGAGGCCTACGACGATATTATGGGCCTCTGGGAGAGCGAGAAGAGTACGGCTCCCAAGCGCAACGAATCCCAACTCGAGGAGAAGTTCATTCGGCCGATGTTCCGGAAATTGGGAATTCCGTTCGAGGTCGAAGAGAGCACCAGTCGTACCCAACGCCGGCCAGACTACGGATTCTTCAAAACCGAAGAAGCTGCCCGTGACTCATTCGAACGTCGTGAAGAAGGTGGTGACTTCTATAAAAACGCCGTCGCCGTCGCAGACGCGAAACGATGGGGTCGCCCACTTGACACTCGGGGAAGCGGCGAGCACGATCGCGATTTCGAGAACCCGAGCTACCAGATCCACGTTTATCTGCAGGAAACGCCCGCCCGTTGGGCCGTCCTGACTGATGGGAAGAAGTGGCGGTTGTACTACGGTCCGACCAGTCATCGGCTCGACTCCTACTACGAGGTAGATCTCCCGACGATTTTGAAGAGTGGTGACCTCGCCGACTTCAAATACTTCTACCTTTTCTTCCGGCACGAGGCGTTCCTCGAAGACGCCAGCGGTGACTGCTTTCTCGACGACGTCTACGGCGAGTCGAACGTCTTCGCCCAGGAGCTGGGAGAGGACCTGCAGGACAACATCTACGAAGCGATTAAGATCCTTTCGGAGGGCTTTCTGCAGTACCCCGACAACGACCTCAACGAAGATGACCTCGAACTGATTCACGACAGTTCACTCATCTACCTGTATCGGCTCATCTTCGTGTTGTACGCCGAAGCTGAGGGTCGTAAGCTGCTCGACACAAGCAACGAGATTTACGAACAGTCCTACAGTCTGAATTCTCTCAAGCAAGAGGTCGCAGAAGAACTCGATAGTGGTAATCCGAGGTATCGTGACTGGCAGGACAACTTGTGGGACCAGCTGGACGAGCTGTTCAAGCTCATCGACCAGGGAAGCAACTCCCGTGGGATCCCTGAAAAGGATCTGTACATCCCGGCCTACAACGGCGGGCTGTTTCGCACCGATCCTGACGAAGACGACAGTCGAGAAGCGCGCTTTCTCGCCACCCACAATGTCGGCGACGTCTACCTCGCGCGAGTCATCGAACTCCTGACCCGCAGTCGGAATGACAACGGCGACGGGAAGATCTTCGTCGATTACTCCTCACTCGACGTCCGCCATCTCGGGTCGATCTACGAGGGACTGCTGGAGTACAAGCTCAACGTCGCCGACGAGTCGCTTGCGCTTTACGATGGAGAGTACGAGAGTGCCGGCAAGGGCGACGACATCGTCATTGAAGAGGGGGGAGTGTATCTTACGACGGATAGTGGCGAACGGAAGTCTACGGGCTCGTACTACACGCCCGAGCACGTCGTCGAGTACATCGTCGAGAACACGCTGGAACCGCTCGTTGAAGACATCCGTGAGGACCTGATCGGATACGATTCGTACAGCGACGGTGGATTTGCCGAAGAATTCGCTGACCGCGTCTTCGACCTGAAGATCCTCGATCCTGCGATGGGCAGCGGGCACTTTCTCACAAGTGCAGTTGACTATCTGGCCCGCGAAATCATCGACGCCCAGGAGAAGCAGGCTGCACAGCAGGGCATCGAGACTGTCGATGAGGAACACGACATCAACTGGGCACGACGAAAGGTCGCCCAGCTGTGTATCTACGGTGTGGATCTGAATCCATTGGCAGTGGAGCTGGCAAAGGTGTCACTATGGCTTCGGACGCTCGCCGCCGAACAACCACTTGCCTTTCTTGATCACCATCTCAAGACCGGCAACTCGTTGGTTGGGAGTGATATTGAAGACGTGCTGTCAAACAGTGATGACACAACGGAAGAAGGCCAACTCACGCTCAAGCAGTCGTTTGCCCACACACGCCAGCGGGCACTCGAACACGTCACTGACCAGTTCCAGTCGCTGCTCTCGATTGACAATGAGACGCTCGCCGACGTCAAGGAGATGGAGGCAGTCTTCGAGGATGTCCGAGACGATCCGCTCTACCAGCACCTGCTGGCGATGGCGAACGTCCACACCGCCGACGAGTTCGGCCTGGACGTTCCGGAGGACGCATACGAGCGGATGGCAACAGCGCTGCGGGACGATTCATGGAGGGAGATCGAGAGTCAGGACTGGTTCGAGAGAGCACAGATGGTGGCCGCCGAGGAGGGCTTCTTCCACTGGGAGTTAGAGTTCCCGGTGGCGTTCTACGGCGAAGACGGTGATCGGGAGGAGGAGGCTGGATTCGACGCAGTCATCGGGAATCCGCCATATATGCGGATACAAACAATCCAGAGCACAGATCCTACTATCGCAGAGTACTATTCCAAAATATATAATTCATCCACTGGGAATTATGATATATATGTCATATTCACGGAAGGAGGATATGATCTGCTCAAGGAGTCAGGTCTTTTAGGATATATTGAGCCACACAAATTCTTCAGAGGTGAATTTGGACAAGGACTCCGCCAATACATAGCTGATGAGAAGGCGCTGCATCAGATAATTTCCTTCGGACATGAACAAGTTTGGAATCAGGTATCGGTCTATACTTGCATCTTAACTTTGCGGAAAAGTGCGAACAACTCTTTCCAATACGCAGAGGTTGATCCAGACCAAATGACAAAGCAATCTATTGAATTTCGAGATATTGAGTCGACGTATTCTTCCGAATCCTGGGTTTTCCATACAAAGAATGTGACGGAAACTTTAGAAAGTATTGAGAATGCAGGGCCGACATTGGGAGAATTGACCGAAGTTTTTGTTGGTCTGCAGACTAGCGCCGATCAGGTCTATCTCTTGGAGAGAACGGGCAACAAGACCAAAGATGGACTAATTGAAGTTGTAGATCAATTTGATGGAGACACTTGGCAACTGGAACCTGAACTCCTTAAGCCGTACCTCAAAGGCGAGGATGTTCACCGCTATGAACCATTAGAACCGAGATACTGGGTCATTTTCCCATATAATATCAGTGGGAATACTGCTACTTTTGTGAAAGAAGACGAGCTACAGACAACGTATCCACATATTTATGAATATCTACAAGAACATGAAGGTGAGCTACGTGGACGAGAAGGTGGTAAAATGGATCATGAGCGGTGGTACGACTACGTATACCCGAAAAATTTGACTAAATTCAAGAGAGAGAAAATCGTCACCCCCGAGATCAGCTATGGGCCTAACTTCACATATGACCCAGGGGATACATACCATAAAACGAAAGTATATGGTATTTTGCTTAAAGATTCAACAAATATCTCTCTGGAATACCTGCTGTCTGTATTGAATAGTCCTGTTCTCTGGTTCTTCCTTAGTAACACAGGATACACTCTACGCGGCGGCTATTTCACGTTTAAAAGAAACTACTTGAACCCATTTTCAATCCCGAGAGTTAGTGACGCTGGAGATCCATTTGAAGTTGAGCGATTACAGGACTGGTACGAAGAGTATATTGATGGGGGAGAAATGTCGAGTTGTCCCCTGATCTCGGAAAATCTACGTGGAGGGACTATTCACGACTTCTTGAGCTGGCTTGCCAGTGAAATGATCAAGTATAAGAAGAAGAAGAATTCACTGAATCTTTCCCTCCTCAACTACCTCGGCAACTACAACGAAGGTCTCACCCTTCCAGACATCGGCCTCTTTCAGCCCACCACCCAAGACATCCTTAACACAACAACAGAGGAATACGAGAAGCTCCGTGTCGGATCCGTCAGAACCGAGCACGACAAGTCCACCATCACCATCTATGCTACCGCTCGTTACAAACCTGAGGACGAAGACGACTTCAAGACCGACCAATGGGGATACACGGAAACAGACTACCTCGAAGCATTCTCGCTCACTGACCTCTCAGAGAACGAAGCCACACTCATCAACGCGTTCGTCCCCGTTGCCGTCGAGAAAGGTGGCGGTTTCGCCGACTTCCGAGAAAACGCCACCAAGACCAACTCAATCATAGATCGGCTGAAAGCGATAACGCTACCCGAACTCAATGACGTCGCCGCCGACCTCGATCGGTACATCCAGGTGAAAGAACGTACCGACGAACTCGACGCAAAAATTGAGAAGACCGACCAGCTCATCGACGAAATTGTCTACGATCTGTACGATCTCACAGACGAAGAAATCGAGCTCGTCGAATCCGCAGTGCAGGATGACTGACTTCGATGTCGGCGATCACATCAAGTTCGCCGGCGGGGAGGGCGAAATCACCAAAATCGAAGCCCGCCCGAACGGAGGCCAACTCCTCCACGTCTACACCACGGAGGGCCAACTCCGCAAACTCCCGAATGGCTTGCCTCACATCGAGCGGATCGACTCCATCGTTGACCGCCTCACAGCGCAACAGATCGATTCGCCCGTCCACCACGATCTCCGGGAGCGTGCAACCCGCCTCGACCTCGCGTACCGGTACGACCGATTTCTCTCGCTGTCGAACAATCGTATCGAGATCGAACCGTACCAGGTGCAGGCCGCTTACGAAATCCTGAACTCCTACGACCACCGCTATCTCATTGGCGACGAGGTCGGTCTCGGGAAGACTATTGAGGCCGGTATCGTCACCGAGGAACTCATCGCACGCGGCCGTGCCCAGCGCGTGCTCATCGTCGCGCCAGCGCCGCTCACTGTACAGTGGCAACAGGAGCTGCGCGAGAAGTTCGATCGTAACTTCGTGATTTATGACCGGGAGACAGTGCGTACTCACCGCCAGTCGCACCCGAACCAGAACGTCTGGCAGCAGGAGGATCTCATCATCACGTCCATCGACTTTGCGAAGCAGGACGATATCCGCGAAGCCCTCCGCAATCTCGACGTTTCGTGGGACATTGCCGTGTTCGACGAGGCACACCACCTGACCGCCCGCCGAGGAAGTGACGACTCCATCGAACGCACCCAGCGCTACATGGTTGGTGAGGCCGTCGCGGAGAACTCCGACGCTCTTTTGCTACTGACTGGGACACCACACAAGGGCAAATCTGACCAGTTCTACTTCCTCGTAAGTCTGCTTGATCCGTATCGCTTCGGGCACGAATCCCAAATCAACCCCGACGGGCTCGACGACTTGATGATTCGACGGTTGAAAGACGACATGTTCGAAACTGACGGGACCCATATGTTCCCGGAGAAAAACATCGAAGCACTCGGGGTTGATATGTCGCCAGCCGAGCGGAAGCTGTACAACGACGTTACGGAGTACATCCGCGAGAACTACAATCTCGCTCAACAAGAAGAGAACAGGGCCGCTGGTTTCACGATGGTCATCTATCAGAAGCGGCTGGTGTCGAGTATCTACGCCATCCAAAAGTCGCTGGAAAATCGGATGCGAGCCATTCAAAACGACGCTGTCGCTGAGGATCTTTCAGAGGAGGTTCAGAAACTCCTCCCTCAGTATAGCACTGAACCGGAGACGTTGACAGAGGCCGAACGACAGCGCGTTGAAGAGGAGCTAGAAACCGTCACGATCACACTGAATCGCACACAGATCGAACAGGAATTGTATCAAGTCAAGCAGCTGTGGCAGCAGGCCAAGAACATCGAGACCGATTCGAAGGCGCAGCTCCTGCAGACGTTCGTCGAAGACATTCTGGCTGAGGATCCCGACGAGAAAATTCTAATTTTCACTGAATACACGGACACCCTCGAATACCTGCGCGATCAAATCTTCCCCGAACATGATATTGCACAGGTGTACGGTGATCTCGACCAAGACCGTCGTCGCCAAGAGATGGAGAAGTTCGAGCAGGAAGCGAACCTGATGCTTGCGACGGACGCGGCTCAAGAGGGACTCAACCTACAGTTTGCCCACATCATGGTCAATTACGATCTTCCGTGGAACCCAATCCGGATCGACCAGCGAATGGGCCGGCTCCACCGCTACGGACAGGAGCATACCGTCGAGATTCGGAATCTCTTCTTCAAGAACACACGTGAGAGCGAGATCCTCAATCTGCTAATCGAGAAGATGAATCAGATTGAATCCGATCTCGGGATGCGGTCAGAGGTCCTCGGTCGTGTATTGGAGAACGTGGACCTAGACGACACGATCATGACTGCCATCGCCGAGGATCAACCTACAGATCTGGTCGTAGCGAATATCGAGGCGACCATCGAAAAGCGTCGGAAAGCCCTTCAGACGGTGGAAAACGAATTTCTCATCCGCGACCGATTCGACCTCTCCGATGAGGACAAAGAGATCTTAGAGGTTATCGAACGTAGCCAGCACGGCAACGTCAACGAGGATGATATCGAAATACTGGTCCGACTATTCTTTGATGAATTCGGTGGCAATATTCGTGGTGTACGGCCGGGCCCAGCTCGTACAGGCGGCGATATCTTCCAATTCGATGTCCCAGACGTTCTCTCCGGCAATCAAGTCAAAGATCAGTATGATCAGGCGACGTTCGCACGCGAAGTGGCGATGAAACAAGAGGATGTCGAGTTCATCGCCCTCGATCATCCGCTCGTACAGTCGCTCATTGAGTTCTGTATTGACTCAAACCATATTCAAGGACAAGTCGCTGTCAAAGTCGCTGAGGATAATGAATCTACCCCCGGGATCCTCTTCAACTACCGACTTGGGTATGTATCCGGTGCGGGGGAGTCAGTGACTGAGAAGCTGAGCTCATTATATGTCACTTTGGACGAAGACGTTTCAACAACCAAGCCAACGATCATCGATACTCTGCCATCAGAAGAGGTAGCCGATAGCGAAACACTTGCCCGATTGACGTCGATGGCATCCGATTTACATGGGATAGCTGAGATGGAAGCATGGGATCAGGTCGAATCCTTCGCAGGGGAAGCGAGAGAGGAACGAGAACGTGAGGTAGAAATCAAGCGACAGCATGCGGAATGCCACTTTGAAGAACAAATTAACGAGTGGGAAGAGCGTCTAGAAACGTACAAACAGCATGACGAACGAGAGAAGGACATGTCGGCCCCCATCGGGAATGCGAAGCGTCAGCTCGAGTCTCTCCGACGTGAACGCGATGAGGAATTGACTCGGTTAGAAGAGGAAAAGCATGTCACGCCCGAAGAGCCTAAACTAGTCACTGCCTCCATAGTGTTAGATTCGACTCCTCATACCTCATAAGTGTCGAAATTGTGAACGTCGTCGGGTCAGGTGATTTCGGCACCGAATTAGATCTGGAAGTGCTTGAGGGAGATCTTGTTACACCCTATCTCGAGTACGATCCTTCTAATTACCACGGCCTGTATGTTAGACTCGAAGATACGGGTCCGTTGGTCACTGTTTACAGAAGTGGCAAATACATCATTAGCGGATGTTCGTGTTACGAGAACCTCGATAAGACGAACCTATGATTCCTGGCAAACATGGCCGAGTTGGAAGTTATCAAGCAAGAACGAGACACCGAGTTCAGTGTACAAAACGTCGTATGCACTGCGACGCTTAATGAGGGAGGGCAATCGATCACAGAAACGGGCACTCCGGACGAGTACTGCAATAGGATGGCCAAGCGACATGATTCTGTCACGACGCTAGATTACGCCCACGCAGATCAAGAACACCCCCCGTTTCGAGTTGTAAATGGAGGGACAGACCGGAGGCGACTCCTGCTGTTCCAACGGAAGCATCGTTGGTGCTATTGAGTGGTGTTTTTCACTGGTGTTCGTTACCTCACGATCTACGACACGCTTGTCGAAAGCGAGCGACCCAACCATGGCGACCGATCGCCACAGCGATCGTCACAGCTCTCCAGCCGTATCTGAGCACGTAGAACAGGTCCCCTGACAATCGGCTAGAGGACTCGTGGATCACGGTTGACGACACTGGCAAACGCGACGTTGTCTCGAACCTGATCGATTTCGACAGTGAGCTCATCACCAGGGTGGCCACCGGGAACGATCACGACGTACCCACGTTCAACTTTGGCGATGCCGTCACCTTGGTCACCGATGGTCTCGTCTCGAATCTCGCCCGTCTCGACTGGAGGGTCGGAGTGAGGCTGGCTCGTATGGTGCTGTGAGTGAGACTCCTGTGAATCTGGCTGAGGTCGTGCATCAGTGGAGGATGGTGCGTCAAGAAGTGCGACGCGGTACGTCTTCTCAGCAGCGAGCGCTCCCTGCTCGATTTCATTCGAGGGGACTTCGATAACGTATCTCCCATCGTGCTCTGCAACTGTTGCGCTGAACAAAGAGGTCCTGAAAGAACTGGGTCGCTGCCTCCCCAGTGGATCGGTAATCGCGTTCAAACTCATCTAAGGAGAGGTCTTCATCCAAACGCTGGCGAATCTCTTCGGTTTGCTCGTCAGTCATGGATATCGAATTCGGAGGAAGCGGTTTCTTCGAAGTGAATGGACATAAAGCACTATGCTCCGTCACATGTCTTAAAAGCATCCGTTCTAGACCAGGCTGAGAGCTAGGGTTGATCGCTATAGCGTCAACTGCTTGGAGGTGGAGGATCCGGTGGAAGAATGAATGACCCTACTCCCGGATACTGTGACAGAAGAACGACTGACAATTCTGAGGAGGCCTGCGAGTGTCATGATTACTATACGGATTGGTACTTGGTGATTCAAGTTCAGCGAGAGCCGTGATGAGCCACTTCTGTTGAAACGCTATCTCTGGATATTTGTCGAAAGCGTCGGTGAGTCGATCGTCTCTGTAACGTCACCATCGGCGTGTTCGAGCGTCGAGTAACGAGTTGAATGTTCGTGGCCCTCGGGCAAGTTGGCAAAGTCTCCACGAGATTGACGATAACTGTCTTGAGAAGAGGTATCTCTGTACGAAGGCTGAACAGGAAATCGTAGGCTTCGAACACCTCCGCACGTGTCAGCATGCGTACTGGACCCGTAGGGACTTCCTTGATGTCCTCTGGCTGTCTGCCAAATGCGATCTAGATTCTAAATGCCTCTATATATAATAATATGGGAGATTAGATAAAGATTAAATTAGTAAAATTATAATATTGCTCCCATAAAATTCACGCCGATTTTATCCAAACGACCGTTGAGTTGATCACTTTTAGTACAGACCACTCAAAGAATGAATTTCTTCACACTTTATCCATATTTTACTATCGTCTCTACGCTCTATCACAAAGAGATTGAATATACTGGCAATAAAGTTACTCTAAATTAAACTTATAATTATAACTGGTACTACAATAAGAACAAGCCAAAGTACGAGTATGCCGATAGCAATCAAATATAGTTTTTCGAGCGCCCCATCTGATTTTTTCCATCTTCTCACAGCTAAGTTGTCTTCTTTATTGATATTATTTATACTCCCTTCCCCATTTGTGTCTGATATTCCTTGTGACCGCGACTCCACTACCACATCCGGCTCATCAATAAGTTCATATTCCTCACTTTTACAACGCGATCTGAACCGTTTTGTTGCCACTTCAATACTATCTGTATGAACGGGAAGGACTAAGGTGGTTGTTTTCCCAGTTTCCATATTTGTAACTTTACCACTAACGCGGAGAATAGTATTATTATTGGAAATACCATTATTTAATCCAGTACTGTAACTTCTCACACTGCCTATGATAACAAGAAGAATTCCAAACCCAATAGTCGGTGCCTTTGTTGGATTCGTCGTAGTAACTTCTGCAGATGATTCTATCCCAGAACAGTGACTGTCTCCTGTAATCCCATATTCACCTTCTATACATCCATTCACAGTGCTCGTCTGTGTTGAGGGCATCATAAATCCCCCAACGATGATTATTAATCCAATGAAAACAATAATAGATGCACCTTTCATGTGTTATTAACCCAGATATGCACACACCCTATATATCATTTCCCCATTAGTTATTTATATGTAAAATATAATATGGTTATATCATATGGTGACAACTACAGTAGTATAAAATATACAGGCTGGTCTAGTTCGACTGTATTGAATCACTAGGTGTAGCATAACTCCACCATTATAGAAATATATAAATATTATTTAAGATGTTTATATTAAATATACCTAAATATTATATAATAAATTATAGAACAATTTCTGGCAGCAGTCGCTAGCAGTAATAAGACTCATTAACCACGCGCATAGCGTGTTGATTAAGAGTCTAGAATTCATTATAAAATATGAATATTATATCTTCGCATATATCACTTAGTTGTTGCCGACCGAACTTGATGTCAATGCCGCTTCTCGGTGTTAAGAACAGCTTGGGGTCTGTATTGACAAGAGTAATCTTTCTGAACATTTAAACACAGTGTTCTATACAGTAGTGGTGTTCACTCTTGCTCTCATTGGGGAACATCCATTCCTACGCTGTCTCTATCTCAACAACTCGTAGATCTGGATGACTATTCCAGCAAGGTGATCTACTCGTCGGCCTTTAAGTAGTCTATTAATTATCTAAATTCGTATGAACTAAAATGCCTATCGGGAGGAGAGAATAGATCACAACGGGCTCAGATACCCAAACATTCTAATAGAAATAGCCGAACTCAGATTTATGGCAGACACAACACATTTTACACGTGATGATTTCGAGCAGCTCGGAACGACAAAATCGAATCTACAGTCGATACGGCGTCATCTACAGCAAATCGGCGAAGACGTATATAATCGGGCACCAAAACAGTTCCAAAACATCAGTAGTGACCCAACAGCATCACGCATCCGGCCACAACACACGGAAAAAGACTATCGCGAGTACATGTGGACGATGTACGGTCGAGCAGGTGATGATCGAGGCCCACACGAACTCGTTCATCCAGAATTCCTTATTGGGGAAGACGATGACGGACCCTTTGTTGATGTGCGTTTCAATGCAGGCACGGCGGGTGATGCGACCCCGGTAGCTGACCAACGTGAGACGCTAAAAACGAATATTGGTGAACAATCAGAGACCTTTCTCACGATTCTTTCACAGTTCGACGATGCTACCGTCAGTTATCAGCCGAAATATGGAAACAGCTACTCGATGCCAGTAGACGAGTTTACTGGAGATGATATAGACCGGTTGGCTGCCAACGGTATCACGCGGTTTGCCGCAAAACGACGCTATCGCGAAGCCGATGGAATCTTTAACACGTCATTTATCGATATTATAGCCGAAACGTTTGCCGATGTACTCTTTCCACTTCTCGGATTTGCCCGTGATGATGTACCTGAGTGTGTGATTCGATACGCTGAGACTGGGGACCTTACACGGGGCTCAGAGGAGTCCAGTGAAAAGCCTGAACGAGCAGACGACATCGCACGACAGCTTGAAACGACAAAGCAGGTCGTGTTCTATGGCCCACCAGGAACCGGAAAAACGTATTCAGCGAACCAATTCGCTGAGTGGTGGGTGAGTGAAGGTCCTCCAGTCACAACATCAATGTCACAGGTCCATATCGTCACATTCCATCCTTCATTCTCCTATGAAGATTTCGTCGAAGGACTGTCCGCTGAGGCCACTGACAGCGGCACCGTCAACTACGACATCAGCCCAGGGCGGTTCAAGCGTGTCTGTGAAGCTGCACAAGAAGCCTACGAGATGGTCTCCAAAAAAGAGACCCCGCCGCGATTCGTGCTGATTATCGATGAGATTAATCGAGGCAATCTGGCGCAAATCTTCGGTGAAACCATTACACAACTAGAAGCCGATAAACGTCGTGATGAAGCAAACGAAGTTCAGGTACAGCTTGCTCATTCGGGAGAGTCGTTCGTCGTGCCGCCGAATCTCTTCGTCATCGGCACGATGAATACTGCAGATCGCTCTATCGCACTCGTTGACGCAGCTCTTCGTCGCCGGTTCCGATTCATCAATTTCCCACCGGACTACGACGCACTCTATGAAGAGTACAACTTTGATCACAAACGCGATGTGCACGCCACAGCTGAGTCAGGTGCGTCTCTGCGTGCGCTGCTCGCCCTCTCACTCCTTGCTCTTGAGGAACTCAACGAGCGGATTCGGAGCCTGCCGGACCTTGGCAAGGGAAAGCAGATCGGGCATTCGTATCTCTTTGGGTGCACACGGGATGATGGACAGATCGACGAAGATGCGCTTGTCGATACCTGGAAGTACGAAATCCTCCCCCTCCTAGAGGAATATTACTTCGGACAATTCGAGCGTATCGAACAGGATCTCCTCGCAGGGACTGATGATCGCCTCGTCGATTGGCGTACCAAGCAGATCAAAGACTTCACCGCAGATGATCTTCACACAGCTCTCGCATCACTCCTCAATATTGAACCAGAGACGACATCACGACAGACAGTAGATATCCTGTCTGAAAATGGTGTCCTCGAAGCAGGAGATATCCTCGAATTTAACCGTGAACAGCTGCGGAACGGGACAACGGTCTCAGATACAGACATAGAGCGAGCAGTGGCTGAGCGTGATGCTGCGTTTTGGCAGAGTGAGGTAATCGATGCCACCGCTGAGTCGGGCGACATTCGATGGCTAAATGATGGCGACTTATATTCGCTATCGGGGGCGGCACAACAGATTTTCGATGAACTAACGAACGGAGACGAGACCACTGTCGGACAACCAGACCACTGGTGCCATCCGCAATTCAATGACCGAAACCTCTACCAACTCCGCGACAACGGTGTTGCTGGCACTGATCGGTCCGTATCTACGGAGTGAGTATGGCATTGCACGAACAGACAGTAGGTCGTTCCCAGTCGCCGTCCGCACCAGTCCCGACCATCACGCTCACAGAACACGACGAAACACAGTTGGATACTCAATTGTCAGAGCGAGACCGGGAATTCATCGAACAGACACTGTCATCGCAACAAATGACAGTGAGCTTTGACCACGAGAGGCAACCGATGCTTCGTACCTCACAGTACGTTGGCATTGTCTCACTGCCAGATGGGCCGACGATTCAGATCCGTCCCAAAGCAGCAGGAGACAATCTGCTGTCACTCCTTCAGTATGCGCACGGAACCGAAGCAACGACGATCAAACAGGAAACATCGATCCAAACCGGAGCCACATTCATCGACATCCTCGCTGCACTCTACCTCGCCGAGCTGGAGCAGCTCATCAAGCGTGGCCTCCAACAAGCGTATCGACGCTCCAGCAATACCGAGGACTATCTCCGCGGGCGTCTCGATCTGCAACAGCAGCTACAGCGACAGGGTCCCTGTGCAACGACGTTTAAATGTTCGTATGATGAACTCACGTATGAAACGCCAGCAAATCAGGCAATTCTGTATACGGTATCCGTTCTCTTGGGGCTCGTCAGCGACGAAGACCTCGGCCAGTCACTACAGCGATATCAGACGCGCATTCGCCGTCGTGTGACGCTTCGATCGGTTCGTGTCCAAGAGGTACGCGACATCGAACTCACTCGCCTCAGTGAGCACTATACAGCTATCTTGCGACTCACTGAGCTACTTCTCGATAACGCTCACGTCGATCGATTAGAGCGCGGCAACCGGGACTCCTATTCACTATTAATAGACATGAATCGTGTCTTCGAAGACGTTGTAGAACGGGCAGTTCGCGGAGCATTGGAGTCACGTACCGATTGGTCCATCGAACCACAGGCAACGAGACGGGGACTCGTCACTGGTGGATCGCCATCGATTACGATGCGGCCAGACATCCTCGTTCGTGACCAGTATGAGACCGTTCAGTTTGTTGCAGACGCAAAGTGGAAGACACCGGAGTCAGTCGACAACGCAGACATCTATCAGATGGTCGCGTATCAACTCACGGATGATGTATCCGGATTGCTTATATATCCCAGTCAAGAAGGATCCCTTACAACTAACTATGCCGTTCAGAACGCAGGAGAACTAGCTGTCGTCGAATTGCCGACTCGGAAACCAGCCGCAACCGCTGAGGCGCTAGGGACCCGTCTGGAGCGTTGCCTCAACCACCGGATTCGACAGCTCTGTTGAGCAGTACCACGGATTGACGGGGGCTTAATTACGTACCTTGATCTCGATGAAGGGTGCGGATACAACTTTGGCGGCTTCGACAACTACTGGGACGACAGCGAAGAAATCCAGTTAAAACTCGCTCAAGGATCGTGGATTAACAAGATCTACGATCCAGACGACGGGTGAAACTCTAGGGAGCGGAAAAGAGCTGTCCTCCACACAACTATATTGAATCCCTAGATAACGTCAGGTACAGCAATCACACCAGTTACCATGTTGAATAGCGACCGATACCGGTAATTGAAGCGGCTTACAGAGGTATTTGATGTTCGAAATGGTAAACGAGAACGTCCCCATGAAGCACACGGTGCCAATCTGAATCTATTCTTATCTCGTATCCCAATCCATTATATCTAATGCATATTAACTAATCTTTTTCACACATAGCAGTGTGCAGCGATGTATGGACACAGATCATGCCGAGGGCGTCCTCCTCGGGCTCGCGTGTGGTGACGCCCTCGGGCGGCCCGTTGAGTTCAAATCAGCCGCCGAGATCGAAGCAGAGCACGGCACCCTCCGGGAGATGGTCGGCCACGGGACGTGGAGACAGCCAGCCGGGACAGTCACAGACGACACGGCTCAGGCGCGCTGTCTCGCTCGGAGTGTAGCTGATCGTTCGGAGTTCGATCCCGCAGACATCGCAGATCGCTTCGTCGAGTGGTATGACACAGAGCCGTTTGACATCGGGATCATGACACGCCGTTCGCTGCAGAAGCTAAAACAAGGCGCGACATGGGAAACGGCTGGCCGTGACGTGTGGGAAGCCAGTGCTGAAGGAAGCAATGCAGGCAATGGGAGTGTGATGCGCTGCCCACCGCTTGCAGTCGCGTACACGGATGATCCCTCCCGACTCGTTCGGGCGAGTCGGCACTCGTCCGAAATTACGCACGCCGATCCACGCTGTACCTATGGATGTGCAGTGGTGAACCTCACCATTGCAGCAGCGATGCAAGGCGATGCAGAACCGCTCACGACGGCCCTAAACTACGTCGAACCCAAGGCACCTGCGGAGCTCGTTACGGCACTCGAACCCATTGCTCACGGGAGCGAACTGGAGTCACTTCCGACATCGGGCTACGTGCTTCATACCCTCCAGACGGCACTGTACGATGGACTCCGGGCAGCAGACGGTGAGGAGGCGATCGTGCGGAGTGTGAATCGAGGAGGTGATACAGATACGATCGGCGCTGTCACCGGAGCCATCGCCGGAGCCCGATTCGGGGCAACTGCGCTTCCCGACCGCTGGCTGGCAGCACTCGATGAGGAGACCGAACTGCGAACGCTGGCAGCACAACTCATGAAACTGTAACCAGAGTACTGCATTATTCGGAATCAGCACAGAAAGGATGAACTGACGGTCATATCGCCTCTCCTCAGTCGTTATGGCAATACATTCACCTAGAATAGTATATATTACCGACATGGTGACTATCAGTATGGTATAAACGTCGGATACATTCATCCTCGCGCGCAGAGGCGGTCCATCGAACCGAGAGGGAATGAGAGAGGCCTCACAAACGGCTCCATCGGGACGTTCTTCATATTGCAGATGGTGTGTTCCGATTGCAACTGATCAGTTGGCGCACGATCAGGAAACACTGGTAGTAGTGGTGTGTGATCCCCGGCTCGTCACGTGGTTTTTCACTTGCAACCCGGGGTGTCTGCACCAGTCGATCGGAACACACCGGTTCCGACGCTGCCAGACGGAATATGGACAGCTACGGAGCGCTGCCCCCGTTGATCAGACCACGATTCAGGCTCGTCGTGGTGATTATCCTCACACCCATTCAAGCGCCGTATTGTGCTGTGCCATGTACTCAGAATTCAAGTACGTTACAGGCAGTTCGACTCGTTCACCAGCTCGTTCGATAATCGTTCGTTGCAACAGATCGCTCTCAGTCTCGAATGACGGATTCACACATAGTCGATAATCACGGTCGATCGTGAACAGGCCCTGGTCGAAGGCAGCATGATGGGTTTTACTCAGTGCCAATACGTTCGCCAAATCCGCTCTATATTCTGGATAGTCACGCCACGACAGCACATGTGCTACGTCCAACAATCCCGGCTGATCAACCCCGGAGAGCGGGCACGTTTGGTCGTATCGGGCGAGC
>NZ_RRCH01000034.1 GCF_003862495.1 Halocatena pleomorpha
AAAAAAGTGGTTTTAGAGCTCAATCCGTTCGAGGAGGTCGTCCTCGCGGGTGTTCATGGCGACGATACGGATGTACTCCTCGATGCCCGAGTTATTCAGCTTGGATTTCAGGAGTTCGTCCACCTGATAGACGCCGGCAGCGTCGGTCATAGTGATCTCGACAAGCACCGGATAGTCCTCACCCTCCAACAGCGCCACCTGTGTGATGGCTTGACTGGAGAGGGTATCGATGCCCCGGCCACCCTGTCTGTACGGCATCCGCGAACGTCCCTGTTCCATGTCCAGCGCGTCCGCGACCCGCAACACGCCGGCCTCAGTGGTAAGCGGCTTTTCGACGGTGTGGTGACAGAGGATGGCGTGTAAAATCTCGCCTTTGATACGAATGCGCGCCTCAGTGTCGTAAAATTCCGGAAGGATGCGGTCGAGCACGTCCGCAGCCAGCGGGATGGAGTAGTATGCGTGGCTGTCCCGGTGGATGATATGCCCGATGTCGTGCAGCACGGCGGCCAGTCCGATGATCACCGCTTCGTCAGCCTCGTCGAGTCCCTGCTGTCGCGCGCCATCAAACGTCACCCCGCCGGCCTTCAAGAGATCGTACAGACAGAGCGCGCGGTTGCGGACGATACTGACGTGTTTCGACCCGTGGTCGTTGTACCCCTTTCGTTGGACCGGATTAACGTTCTGGGCGTCGAGATATGCGGCGATCTCCGCGTCGTCGTCCACGTATTCGAGGACTGCGTTCACCCGCTCGTCCGGAAACGCGTGATCGGCCGCCGGATCGTACGTGCGTCCGCCGTTATCCAGCAGGTCGTCTGCCATAGTAACCAAACCGTCCCCAAAAACGAAAAGAATTCTTGTTGGCTTTCCGTGGCAGATGCTGGCATCACCGTTTTGACGCTCTCGTCAGTACGTGTACTAATGACCGACGACAAACGGACAACAGGCCGAGACGAGTCTGACCCGGATCCATCTCGGGTGCAAGAATCCGCCAAGAATCGCAGCCGAGAACAGGCCGAACACGCTGAACACGCGTCTCGTCAGTTGGAAGGCCGGTTCGAGGAGTTCAAATATCCCGTTTCGAGCGAGGAGCTTGCGACCGAGTACGGCGATGAGACGATCGATCTCGCTAACGAGACCGAGTCGTTGGGGAGTGTCTTTGACCGGCTTGCCGACGAGCAGTATGAGACGCCGACGGCGGTCAGAGAAGCCGTCTACAGCGAAATCACCGGCGGAGCAGCCGGCATGGAAGAATACAACGCCGAGCGCGACATCGATGCCGTCGACGCGGTCAATCAGTACGACGAAGAAACGAACGAGAACGAACGCCAGCGGTGACAAGCGGTTCTGGCTCCGATCGCTCGCTATTTATTCTGCTGCTCGAACAGCGTCTTCGACTTCCTCGTAGTCGGGTTCGACACCCGGATCGTCGCTGACCCACGCGTACGTGATCTCGCCGTCGGAGTCAATGACGAACACCGAGCGCTTTGCCACGCCGTACACGCCCATGTTCTCGAAGTCCATCGACACGTCGTAGGCGTCGATGAGTTCGTCGTTGGCGTCGCTGATGAGCTCGAATTCCAAGCCCAACTCATCCCGGAAGGCGTTCTGTGCAAACGGCGAGTCGACGCTCACACCGTACACCTCACCACCAGCACTCTTGAACTCCGCAAGCCGGTCGTTGAACGTAGACATCTCGTGTGAGCAGACGCTCGTGAACGCGCCGGGGAAGAAGGCGAGTACGATCGGTCCTCCATCCGCTTCGAGCGTCTCCGAAAGCGTGATCGAATCGACATCACCGTTTGCGAGCGGTGCAGTGAAATCGGGTGCAGTATCACCAGTTTCAGGCATCATGCCGGCTTACAACTGACAGGTGTAAATACCTCTCGTCCTTTCCGTCGTGCCATTCGACCGGCTAGGTAGGTCCACACGCGGGGACCGTACTCATGTGGACTGTCTAATAGACGAGCAAAAGGCCTATAGTGCGGAATTCACAATCGTGTAGTAGTGATGCCAACCAGCTTAGTACCCCTGTTCCCGGGGCTTCCTGGCGGGCCGGAGATGATCGTCATCCTGCTCATCGTGGTCTTGCTGTTCGGAGCAAACAAGCTCCCCAAATTAGCGCGTTCGAGTGGCCAAGCAATGGGTGAGTTCAAGAAGGGACGAGAAGAGATCGAGGACGAACTTCAGGAGATGCGAGGAGACCCGTCGTCTTCCGACGATTCGTTCAATGACGACAACGACGATTCGTTCAGCAACGAAGGGGGGTTCGAACAGGCGAATTCGCAGAGCCAACCACAACAAGGCCAGAACCAACCCACACAGAACCAACCCACACAGAATCAGCGCACACAGAACCAGCCCACACAGAATCAGCGCACTCAAAACCAACGTTCGGGACAATCGAACGCCGGTGGCTGGGGAACCTCGACCGAAGCAGGACGAGAACGCGATCGCCGATAATCAAACTCACCACTCGGAGTCAATTCCTGTCCCGATCCTTTCGGGACGCAGAGTGTACCGGGAACACCACGTCCGTCGTGAGAGAGGTTTCTCTTGATCGTTCTCATGCGTAATCGTTTTTCATTCCCTGCCCGATGATTGGTTGGGGGGGCGTGTGGCCTAGTGGACAGGGCGAGAGGTTCCTAACCTCTCGATCGCGGGTTCGAATCCCGTCACGCCCGTGCAGCGAACTGAGTGAGCGAACCGGAACGGGATTCGAAGCAGGGAATACGCAGCCGTGAACGCAACGAACCGGAACGTCTGACCGTGGTTCGAATCCCGTCACGCCCGTGCTGGAGGGTTCGACGATTGACGAATTCTCTGTCGTCAAACACTTATTGTGGCCGTTCATTGGGAAGGATATGGTTAGTGTCGGGATCGACGCGATCGAAATTCACACTGGTAAGCTGTGTCTAAATCTGGGCGAAACGTTCGCCCCCGCCCAAGGAGAGGATCCAGACAAGTACCGAAAAGGACTCGGGTTGTATACGAGTTCGTTCCCTGATTCGTATGAGGACATCGTAACGATGGGGGCCAACGCCGCCTATCGGCTTCTCGACCGGACGGGACACACGCCAGCGGACATCGGACGGATCGACGTGGCGACCGAAAGCGCGTTCGATAATTCCAAACCTGTCTCAACGTACATCGCGGGCTGTTTGGAGCAAGTATTCGACACCACGTTTCACCACGCCAACAAGGGCGAACGGAAGTTCGCCTGTATCGCCGGAACCCAGAGTTTGAACGACGCGTACAACTGGATCCGCGCGGGCCGCAATCGGGATCGGTCAGCGCTCGTGATCGCCACGGACACAGCACTGTACGCTCGTGGTGACGCGGGCGAGGCGACGCAGGGAGCGGGCGCGGTAGCGATGCTCATCAGTGAAGATCCATCCCTCGTGGAGCTGAGCCCCCAGCAGGGGTACGGCAGCGCGGACGAGACGGACTTTCTCAAACCGAACCAACAGTTCCCGAGCGTCGACGGTAAGCGCAGCGTTCAGGTGTATCTCGCTCGGATGCGGGAGGCGCTTTCGGACTACGCGTCCGTCGCTGGCAAAATGCACCCGGACGATTTCGCATACATTCCGTTTCACACGCCGTTCCCCGGCATGGTTCGGAAGGCCGGACTGTTGGGGTATCGCCACGTGATCCGCGACACGAATGTCGAGGAAGAGCTCGCCAGCGAGATCGGACGCCAGCCCCGCATGGAGGCATTCGACGACGAGGAGACGTATCTTGACGCCGTAAGCGAGTACACCGACAAGCTCAAAGACACCGAGCGCTACCGCGAGTGGTACGAACGCGTTATCGAGCCGACGCTGGACATTTCCCGGTACGTCGGCAACTGGTACACCGGATCAGTTCACGTCGCGCGAGCGAGTGCACTCAAACACGCACTCGAAACGGGCCGAGACCTGACCGAGAAACGCCTGCTCGTCGCTTCCTACGGTAGCGGTGCTCAGGCGGAAGCCCATACGGAAATGGTCCAGCCCGGCTGGAAAGACGAGATCGCCGCGCTCACTATCGACGAGCAACTCGAAGCCCGCCACGACATCACGTTTGAAGAGTACGAACACATCCACGACGTTCACAACCACGACATCAGTGAAGACGACACTGAGGAGTTCACAACCCCAGAAAACGAGTTCGTTTTCGACGGCTGGGGACGGATGGGAGAACGACAGTACCGGTTTGTGTGACACAACGTCGCGTTTGTAGGATCGTCGCCCTCGATCACGGCCAGCTGCCGGCCTGATTGAACGCACGTGCGACGCGTTCGAGCGCTACGACGTAGGCGGCGGTCCGGAGGGTCGGAAGATCCTTCTCTTCGGAGGTCTCCACGATGCTGTCGAACGCGTCCGTGATGATCCGTTCGAGTTCGTCGTTGACCCGTTGTTCAGTCCAGTAGAAGCGCTGTCGGTTCTGCACCCACTCGAAGTACGACACCGTGACACCGCCCGCGTTTGTGAGGATGTCCGGAAGCACCATAACGTCGCGCTCAGCGAGCACGTCGTCGGCGTCCGGCGTGATCGGTCCGTTCGCGGCTTCCGCGATAACGTCGGCTTGGACATCGGACGCGATGTCTGCGTCGATGGCGTTTTCGAGCGCGGCGGGAACGAGTAAGTCAACGTCGAGCGTCAGCAGCTCACCGTTGGTGAGTTCCTCTGTTGCCCCCTCATAGCCAGCGACACTACCGGTTTCGTGTTTGAAATCTTTGACCGCGGTGGCGTCGAGACCTTCCGCGTTGTAAATCCCGCCGTTCGAGTCGGACACAGCAACAATGGACGCATCCAGTTCCGCAGAGAGGAGCTGTGCAGTGATTGCTCCCGCGTTGCCGTAGCCCTGCACGGCAACAGTGGCGTCGCTAATGTCCCGATCGAGATACGCGAACGCCTCGCGCGCGCTGAGCATCGTCGAGCGCCCGGTTGCCTCGACGCGGCCCTCACTGCCACCGCTGTCGAGCGCTTTCCCGGTGACGACCCCCGGCTCGGTTGTCCCTTCAAGTGTCTCGTAGCTGTCTTTGATCCAGTTCATCTCCCGCTGGCCGGTGTTCACGTCCGGAGCGGGAATGTCCCTGTCCTCACCGATGAGCGGGCGCAACTCTGAAGCAAACGAGCGAGTAATGCGCTCTAATTCGGCTTCGGAGTACTCCTCTGGATCGATGACGATACCGCCCTTTCCACCGCCGTACGGAATATCGACTACCGCACACTTGTACACCATCCACCCCGAGAGGGCCTTCACTTCGTCGCGGGTGACGCCTGGGTGGTAGCGGATCCCACCCTTGTACGGCCCTCGGTCGCCGTTGAACTGCGATCGGAAGGCTTTGAAGACTTCGAGGTTCCCGTCATCCATCTCGACCGTGAGATTCGTTTCGAGAACACGCTCCGGGTGCTTCAACCGCTTGAGAACGTCTTCGTCGATCTCGGATACGTACTCCCCGGCGTCGTCCACTTGCTCTTGCAGACTCAAAAAGGGATTAGCAGATCCCGGCATGATTCTATCTTAGTAAGTTAGCCGTTAAACGTGTCGAATCAGGAGATATCCATACGTCGAGCGTGCGGATCAGGCGTTAGCTGCGCTGACTGTCGGGAGTGCGTTCGAGGATGTTCTCAGCCCGAGCGATGAGTGGCGCGTCGATCATCTCGTCGTCGAGGCGAAAGACGCCTCCCTCGTGCTCGTCGCGGGCGTCGAGCACCCGCTGTGCCCATTCGATCTGTTCTTCACTCGGGGTGAAGCCGTCGTTTATCACCGGGACCTGGTAGGGATGAATCGCCATTTTACCCGTGTAACCCAGATCGCGGGCGGTTTCGGTCGCTGCCGCGAGTCCTTCGGTGTCATCGATGTCAGTGAACACGGTGTCGATCGCGTCGATGCCCGCCGCGCTCGCCGCAAGGACCACTCGCTCTCGGGCGTACAACACCTCCGTTCCCTCCTCGGTCCGGTTCGCACCGATGTCGGCCGCGAGATCCTCCGCGCCAAACGCGATCGCGGCTGTTGGCTCGGCAGCAGCGATCTCCGGGGCGTTGAGGACGCCCCGCGCGGTTTCACACAGTGCACACACAGGGACATCGATGCCGACTTCCGAACACGACGCGGCGAGTTTGGTCACGTCAGAGGATGTATCGGTTTTCGGGAGCATCAGGAGGTCTAATCGGGCCGAATCGTTGGCCAGCACCGCGAGATCCTCCTGCGGTTCGTCGGTGACACGAACGCACACCGCACAGTCGGGATCGAACGCTGGATCTCCCACCACCGCAGCGACTGCTTCCCGACCGACGGACTTGTTCTCCGGTCCGACGGCATCCTCAAGATCGAACACGACGACATCCGCGCCCGATTGCGGCGCTTTTCGCATCAGTTCCGGTCGATCGCCCGGAGAAAACAGCACACTTCGTCGGGGCATGATCCTCCTATAGAAACGTGCGGCCTTGAATCCCCAGAGTTCGTGTGTCACCCGATGCATTCTACCGATACCAACAAAGCTACAAGCCCCACGTGTTATCATCGGATAGAGGCGCAGTTAACGACCTTTTGTTAGGTTGATGGTAATGATTGGAATGAAATCGGTCACCGTTTCTCGAATTACAGTCATGGCGCTCATACTCCTGCTCGTGTTCGGATCGAGTGGAGTTGCATTCGCGTCGATAGCACCTGCCCAAGATGACGATACGACGGAGCGCGTGGTATCGTGTTCGATTCCCGCGATCGATATCGATCACTTGGGTCCTAAAGCGACTGCCACCGCCGATCAGTTCGAGTCAGTGATCGATCATCCATCGACCACTCTCGCCGACCAACTTTCGAGGGACGGCACCACCGTTCCGCCGTTGTGGACGGTGTTGCTCCGGTACAGTCGGCACGACGACTCGGATCCGCTCGAAAACGAAGTCCGTAGTCGGGTGTACGACGTTATCGAGCAGTCACCGGGAACGTACATCTCCGAAGTGAGTGAACAGGTTTCGGCGACCCGGTCGACAGTGCGGTATCACGTCCGCATTTTGGAGGAGGAAGGTCTCATCGTCGGTGACGCGGACGGTGGGAAACACCGGTTCTATCCGGTTGGAAGTGACGATCCGGCACTAGAAGCCGCAATGAACGACAACGCGACCGCCCGCGTGCTCGATTCGATTTCCCGTCTCGAACCGGCTGCGGTTTCGGTGCTCGCTGACGATCTCGATCGCGCCCCTGGGACGGTCTCGTACCACCTCGATCGACTCGCAGAGGACGGCCTTATCAAGCAAGAACGGGCCGGCAACTCCGTGGTGACGAGTCTCGCTGATGGAATCCGGATCGACGCCACTCCTGCTGAAACGGAGCTAACACCCACCAACGCCGATTAACTCATCCTTCTCCGATCACGCCCACCGTTTGCACGAGACGCACACTAGTCGTCCGTTACCGTCCGCGTCGCGCCACCGCCGGTGGACGTTCTCCCCACAGTCAGAACAGGCTGCACCCTCGGGGGTCCAGTCCATAGTCGGCGTGGTCTTCGGGACTGTCGTCGCGGCGTCGCCCTGTGGCTTCTCGTTCTGGAATTCGTCCAGCGATCGATCCTTCATACCGCCTGATTGCGGCGATCGACAATAGCGTTGGCGGACAGACACGCACAAGTACTCCCGGGCGAAGATATCCGTATGGCACGTATCATTCCGGAACTCTTCGAGAGCATCCCCGAGATGGTGCAAGCGTTCGCCACCATTCTGGGAGCGAGCGTTCCACAGGCGATATTGGTGCTCTGTGGTGCACTCTTGGTCGGCGTCTCGGTACTGATTATGGGCTATCTCACCGCGGGAGCGATCGTTTCTCCCTTAGTGTCGGTTTCGCCGCGTGGCCGAGAGTATCAGTAGCCAGCGTCAACGGTCGGCTTGATCGACGGCCGTCTTAGCGAGTTCGATCGCAGTGTCGAGATCCGGGCCGAGCGGAGCCGAGACGACGACGCTGTCGGCGTGTTCGAACACCGCATCAAGTCGTCGCGTGACCGTCTCGGGCGTCCCGGCGACACAGAACGCCTCGATCATCGATTCCGTCACCGCTTCGAACGCCGTCGAAAACGCGCCCTCGCTGATGGACTCCCCGATCGTCGCCGCACGTTCCGCGTCGATTCCGTGGCGGTCAAGCACCGACTCGGACGCGCCTGCCGTGATGAACGCGACGGGGGGCCGGGCAGCCTCGCGCGCCGCGTCGGCGTCACGGGCGATCGACACGCTCGTGTACGCCGCGAAGTCGAACGCACCGCGGTCGGCCGGCCGGTCGTCCAAACCGTGTTCGACCTGTTCGCGCGCCCACGCGACATCGTCGGGATGTGAGCCGTTGAACAACAGTCCGTCAGCGTGTTTTGCGGCCATCCGGCACATGTGCGGTCCCTCGCCGCCGACGTACACCGGACTTTCCCCAGCGGTGTAGTTCAACTGCGCGTCCCGCGCTCGAAACGTTCCTTCGTGGTCAATCCGCTCTCCGGCCCAAAGCCGCTGTGTGACTTTGATCGTCTCTAATACTGACCGCAGTCCTCGCTGGTCCGCCAATCCGAGATTCCGGAGCGTCGAGCGATCGCCCGCCCCAATGCCCAGCACGGTTCGGCCGTCGCTGGCTTCCGAGAGGGTCCCCATCGTGGAAGCGAGCCTGACCGGATGGATCTCGTAGGGATTCATCACGCCCGGACCCAGCCGGATCGCTGACGTCTCACGCGCCAGTCGCGTGAGGACAACGAACGGATCGCGGTTGTTGTAGTGACAACTCGTAAACACCGTGTCGAATCCGACCTGCTCGGCGGCGGTTCCCAACTCGACAACGCGGTCGAGGTGGTGCTCGGGTGTGAGTTCGATTCCGATCATCCTCGGTACTCCCATTCTTCGAGCGCTTGCCGGACGAGATCACCGTCGTACGTCCGAAAGAGTTCGTCGCTGCCACCGTGATCGCCGAACTCGAAATCACGGATCACGACGGCGGGCGTGCCACCGTCACCTTCACCGCTCAGGAGGTTCGCCGCCGCCGCGAGTTCGTCAACCACCGCCTCGACAGTCACTTCGAGTTCGTGGCCGTCTCGGTCGTACTCACCTCGCCAGTCGCGGCTGGCCGGCAGTCCCGCCCACCCGATCGCCACGCCGCGTTGGCCGTGCCGGAACGGTCGCCCACACGTGTCGGTGACGATGACCGGCGCACCGAGCGCCGCCGACAGCGCCTCGGCGGTCGTGCTCGGCTCGGACGGAAGCAACACCAGATCCGCGTCTGGAACGTTCGAGCGGTCGATCCCGGCGTTGACTGTGATGTGACCGAACGGCGTTTCGGTGAGCAAAAACGGCGCACTCAACAGGAGATCAGTGGACTCATCCAGCACAACCTGTGCGAACCGAGGATCTTTCTCTTCGCCGGTCAGGCTCTCAAGCCGTTCAGCGATTTCGATGGCCCGAGACCCAGCCGTCACATCCGCGAGATCAACCGTGCGTCCGTTGGCCTTCGAAACGACGGTGCTCGCAACACAGATGATATCGTCGGCCCGCACGTCGACGCGCTCGTCGATCAGCGCCCCGAGATCGTCACCGGCTCGAATCTCCGGGAGATCGGGCACCGCAAACACGTTCATGTCACGCTGAACGGACGGCGACCGTATAAACGGACGCGATACCGGAGGTTCTCACCCCTCACGGACCGTTACCGTTAGCTCCCCGTCTTCTACGTCAGCGACCAGCATCGACGGTTTCGACGCCGGTGAGGCCCCCGTTGCGCTCCCCGGATTCAGTAGCCGCACGTCGTCAACGGTCGTGTCCATGAGCTGGTGGGTGTGCCCGCACACGCCGACCGTCGGCCCGTCTGCGTGCGCCGCGACGGTCGTGGCGACCCGCGTTTCGTACTCGTCGAGCGATCCCGTTCCGTGCATGACGACAAACCGAATCCCACCGAGATCGACGGTCTCGACCGCTGGGAGATCGAGACGCTGGTCCATGTTCCCCTTAACAGCGGTCAATGAATCGGCCACCGCCTCGATCGAATCGAACGCGTCGGGTGAGTCGAAATCACCCGCGTGGATGGTGTGGTCGGCCTGTTCGATCTCCGTCCCTACCCAGTCCGGAAGCGTCCGCTCCCGTGAAGGGATGTGTGTATCGCTAAGGATTGCAACACGCATGCGTGCGGAACATCCACCGGCGTACATAAATCTCCCGGCCACGATCCGGTTTCCCTGTCGGCTGTGAGGTGTGTTGATAGGTTCCGGGAACGAACGGGTGTGTATGGACGAAACCCACGTCGTAACGTGTTTTCTCCGGCACCGCGCGTCGGTACTGTTGGTCCGGCGCAGCGACGCCGTCGGCTCGTACTCGGGACTGTGGGGCGGCGTGTCGGGGTACGCTGAAGGACAGCCCACCGAGCAAGCTCACAACGAGATCGACGAAGAAACCGGTCTCACGACCGCTCGGTGCGTGCGGTCTGGGGAGCCGCTGTCGGTTACCGACGATCGCTACGACACCGAGTGGATCGTTCACCCGTATCTGTTCGACTGCGACAGTCGGGCGGTTGAGCCGAACAAGGAGATTGCCGAATACGAGTGGGTGTCTCCCGTCGAGATCCACCGCCGTGAGACGGTTCCTGGTCTCTGGGCAGCCTACGAACGGGTGGCTCCCACAGTCGATACCGTCGCTGCGGACGACGAACACGGCGCGGAGTACCTTTCATTGCGCGCGCTCGAACTGCTCCGAGACGCGGCGAGCGTCCGAGAGTACGGGACTACCGACAGATCGCTTTCCCAACTCGCGCGCCGATTGCAGACAGCACGTCCGAACATGTCTGTCGTCGCCACCCGCATCAATCGGGTGATGTACGACGCCGGTGCGGACGCGTCGGTGTTGGGTGCTGCTGAGCGCGCGATCAAACGGGTGCTTTCTGCGCGCGACCGGGTTACGGAGGCTGGTGTCGATCAACTGCCTGAGGAGCCGACCGTGCTCACACTTTCCCGGTCCGGCACTGTCCGGCGGACGCTCGAACGAGTCGAGGGAGCACTGGACGTTTATGTTGCCGTATCGCGCCCCGGTGGTGAAGGGATCGCAGTCGCGGAATCACTCTCGTCGACGGCCGACGTGACGCTTCTTCCCGATGGGGCGATCGCACACGCGCTTTCGACTGCGGAGATCGATGCGGTTCTCCTCGGCGCGGACACCGTACTGGCGGACGGTCGCGTGGTGAACAAAGTCGGAACGCGCACGGCTGCGATCGCCGCAGCACACGAGGGAATTCCGGTGTATGCCGTGACAACCGAGGATAAGATCCGCCCTGAACAGCAACGAACTGATTCACCGGACCAGCCCGTCAATTCGGGAGGCGGCGAAGCGACCGTCTACGACGGAACTGTGGATCTCGACGTGCTCGCGCCCATCTTCGACGTAACTCCGGCTGCTCTCATCACTGTCGTCACCGAAGACGGTCCCCAATCGGTGGCCGACATCGAACGCACCGCAACGCGCCACCGGGAGTACACGACCTGGGACCAGTAGATCGACCTTCGAATGTCAGAATTAGAACCGCAGGCGATACAGATCCGCTTACAGTGAACCGTCGATATGGTTCAAAATCTAATCGCTACTCGGACTTGCTGATGGCCGGTGTGAACGGCTGATCTCCTTCCACTTGCCGGCCGAAAACCGGTAGTAGTTGACAACTGCGGGCACGAACATCCCCGTGATGATCGCCAGCCCGAGTCCGAGCAGTCCGAGTGGCGTGACCGCTCCAACGTACGCCAGCGGGATGGCGATCGCGTAGCCAAGCACCTGTCCGTAGAACGGCCAGCGCGTGTCTCCACTCGCTCGTAGCGGTCCCGTCGCCGTCCGTGATAGGCCTCGGAACACGATTCCAACACACGTGGCGTAGATCAACGACACTGCAACCGGCAGCGACGGATCGGTGGGGCTGCCGACGAACACCGTGGCGATCGGTTCGGCGAAGACGAGCACGATCGCGGAGGAAACGACGTACACCGCGGTTCCAAACTGCATCACGTCGTAGCCGTACGCTTCGGCCGTCTGTTCGTCACCCTGTCCGAGCTGTTGACCCACGAGACTGCTCGACGCGAGGCTGAATCCCCATCCGGGGGTGTTCATCAGGTCTCGCACCCGCTGGGCGACAACGAACGCCGCAACGACCGTGGTTCCGAACATCCCGACGATCGCCATCAGTGGGAACTCGCCAAGCCGCCACACGAGGTTCTTCCCGATCATTGGCGAGCTGATTTTCACGAGCTGTCGCACCGTTGGGCCGTCGTAGTAGGTGCTTCGTGGTGACACACTCACGGGAAGCACACCGATTCCAGGGAGCTGCCCCACGACCAGCCCCGTTGTGAACGTCGCCGTGACAACGATGTTCGCTAGTACCGTGCCGATCGCCGCTCCGGTCACACCAAGCCCAAGCCCGAAGATCAACACCGCGTTGGTTCCGATGTTCATCACTGCTCCACCCGCGCGGATAACCATCGGTGTCCACGCGTCGTCGGCACCGACGAGCGTGCGGCTTCCGATGAGGTTCAGTCCGGCGAACGGCACGCCGAGGGCGACGACCCGTAAGTACTCCGCCCCCAGCGCGATCGTTGCCGGGTCGTTGCTGAGCAGCCCGATGAATGCCTCCGAAAACGTCCAAAAGGCGGCCGCAACCGGGATCGTGAGCGCGAGCACGATCGTGACGCTGGATCGAACGGCCTGCCCGATCCTTCCTTCGGCGTCGGCTCCGTATCGCTGGGAGACGAGTGAAATCGTTCCGCTGGCAACGCCACCACCCAGCGCGAATGCGATCCCCCAGTACGGCGACGCGAATCCGACGCCAGCGATTCCCGCCGTCCCGACGGCGACGCCGACCATCGCTACGTCAACCGCGTTTTTCGACATCCGAGCGAGGCCGGTAACGATACGTGGCCACGCCAACTCAGTCGTGCGGCGCGCTCTCCCGCGCTCAATCACGCCTGCACGAACGAGTGCGAGACCTACCCAGTACACCACGAGTCGAATCGGATTCGGAATACGTCCCACAGAAACCAGTTGGTCATACAACAGTGAACCCAAAAACGCTTCTGCAACCGGAACCGACAGCCAGAGAACGTCTCACAAGCTATCTGAATGGTAATTACTGACAGTCTCTGCTTGGAAGTATCTCCGGTGAAGCAGCCAGAACAACGAGGTCTTTTGGTACCGGGTGTTCTACTCCGTCACGGTGGTGATGACGAGGCGTTACCCCCGCTGAGCCCCTTGTGATGAGGGTTTTGAAACGACCGAACCACCGCTTCCATTTCCATTTTCATTTCCATTTCAGTGTTCATCTCTCGCCTGTGATCGATCCGAGCGTCGG
This sequence comes from Halocatena pleomorpha, assembly GCF_003862495.1. Taxonomy (GTDB): domain Archaea; phylum Halobacteriota; class Halobacteria; order Halobacteriales; family Haloarculaceae; genus Halocatena; species Halocatena pleomorpha. The sequence continues at coordinate 13,321 of NZ_RRCH01000034.1, forward strand.
CTCCGGCGGTGTTTTGTACGCGCGCACTGACTGATCGAACATGCAGATCGGCGTTCACGACTCTATCGCGTTCAGCTTTGATCCCGAACGGATCGCCGCGTTTCTCGAATCGCACGGCCACCAGTGTACGGTGCTCGAAGCGGGCGATTCGGTGGCCGGCGAGGGGTACGACTGTGTCGTCACGTTCGGTCATGAAGACGCGTTGCTCGATGCGCCGTGGGTGCACTGCATCCGCGCGGGTGTCGATGCGTTCCCGTTCGACCGATACGCCGAGACAGAGACGGCGCTTACTCACAGTCCGGGAATTCACGCCACGACCATCGGGGAGACGGTGCTGGGGATGGTGCTGTCGTTCGCCCGCCGACTCCACCGGTATCGGGATCGCCAACACGCCAACAACTGGGAGATCGAACCGTACGATGCGACGTTCACGGTGCAAGACGAGACGGTCTGTGTGGTCGGACTCGGTACGCTCGGTGAGGGCGTGGCGCTCCGGGCCGACGCGCTCGGGATGACGGTTCGGGGCGTTCGCCGGGAACCCAAACCCGTGCCGGGGGTTGATGAACTGTTCCGTCCGGACGAACTCCACGACGCGGTCGCTGGCGCTCGGTTCGTGGTGTTGTGTGTCCCCCTGACCGAGGATACTGAGGCGATGATCGACGCCGACGTGTTCGCGGCGATGGACGAGGACGCCTATCTCATCAACGTCGCTCGGGGTGGCGTCGTCGCGGAAGACGCGCTGCTCGACGCGCTCGATGGGGACGAAATCGCTGGCGCGGGACTCGACGCCCACGCTGAGGAGCCACTTCCCGCCGACTCGCCGCTGTGGGGGTACGACGACGTGATCATCACGCCCCACGTCGGCGCACTCTCGAACACGTATCACGAATCGGTCGGGAAGCTGGTGGTTGCCAACGCCGAGCGCCGCGAAAACGGCGAGTCGCTGTCGGATCGGGTCGTCTAATCGGTCGCTACTGTACCCCGATCTCGATGTCGTCCGCCACGTCCCGCATGATCGCGTCGCACAACGGGCAGTCGGGCACGGCGACGGCCGACTCGTCGCCCGTCTCGACGCCGATGCGGAGCGGTGACTCACAGTCACACGCCGGACACGAGTCCGCTCGACGCCAACCGTACAACAGGATGGCTTGCTCGATGCCGTCGTTGATGTCAGCGATACCTTCAAGGTCGTTTGGATCAGAATCGAACATGGTCTTCTGCCTCGTGTGGAGACCACAGTCGGGTGCTTCCACCACCCGGCACCCACACAATCCGTGTGGTACTTTCAACGTGTGCGGCCTCCGATTCGATCCTTGCTCCGTTATGGTATAAAACTCTAGGCTATTGGTTGAATCGTGTCGTTGGGTTGGTTTGTCTGGGCGCTTCGAGAGCGGCGGCTCTCGGTTGGGTGTGGCGGCAGAACTGGTAGGTTCGGTCCAGTGGGCGTGGATGTGACTGGTTGGTTGGATTTTGACGCCTCGGTGGGTGGCGCAGTTGCACAGTCGGTATACTAGCAGTGGACGGTGACAGTGGTCCGCTCTACTGTCTTGGTCGCTGCTGACACAGTTGAAAGCGATGATTCTCCGGTTCACGAAGCAACGCAACGAAGCGTTTCAATGCCTTCGTCGCTGCTGGCACAGTTGAAAGTCCCGCCCTGCGAAAGATAACGTCCTCTGGCAAAGGGTTGCAATGCCTTCGTCGCTGCTGGCACAGTTGAAAGCGTACAACGCTGCGCTGTCGGCCATCGAAAATAAAGTTGCAATGCCTTCGTGGCCGCTGGCACAGTTGAAAGCGCATCTCGCGGATTTGCTCAGTCGTGGGATTGAACCGTTGCAATGCCTTCGTGGCCGCTGGCACAGTTGAAAGAGGGGGTGAAAATCTGTCCAGAGGTCCAATAAAGCTTTCTCTATCGGTCTCAGCGCCACCTCTCTTCGTGGACCCCCCCTGTACACAGATCATAAAAAGGTCCACGAAGTAGCGGCAACACGTTCCGCGACAGTACTCGATCCCGCCCGAGACAGTCCGCCGCCCAGTGTACTTGGCGGTCGCAACTCATCGGAGCGCCGTTGAATACGTCTTTCGTCGTCGTGAGCACGCCCTGCCCTCGAACCGTCGCGTCTCGTCGGTCGATAGATGCTTCAGTCGTAAATGTTGCGTCGGTGTCCCACGTCGTGAATTTTGATCCGATCACTGTCGCCATCGTAGTCGACGATCACACGGTAATCCCCGACGCGAATGCTCTGGTGAGGGGAGTTCGAGAGTGGCCGCAGGTACCGCTCGGGATCATCGCTTACTTCGTTCAAGAGTTTGGTTTTGATCCGCTGCTGTGCCGCCGTAGATAAGTCGTTAAGCTGCTCCCGTGCAGTCAGAGAAATATCGACACGCGTCATCGTCGTTTCCGTTACGCATCTTCAAGCGAGACGAAATCATCATTCTCGAAATCTTCCTCGCTCCGTTCGATTCGGCGGAGTGAGGACGCGGAGAGACGTGGCTGTTCGAGCATATGCCGGAGTGCATCGCGTGCGAGTTCGCTGCGGTTGAGATAGTGGGGGTTCTCTTTGAGGTAGGCATCGATATCCTCCTCCATTCCGTCCGGGATCTTGACTGTGAGTGTACTCATGCTAACACGCTCAACGTTCAATGTAATATTATGCTGTATAGTTTATAGGCGTTATGCCGCTGATCACGGTGAAAGCTGCTGGATTCTGTGGTGGCTGGCGATATTCAAAGAAGGTACTGGCTGGTGTTGTCGTCGGCTCCCCCAGCAACCGCCTTGATGTCCTCTTGTAGCAGGTTGAACTCATTGCCTGAGTAGCATAGCTACACCGGTGTTAGAACTGAGATTATAATAACTCCAGTTATTATAATCTCCATTCTCATCTTCTCGCGGAGTGAGTGGTTCAAATAATCAGGGACAGTTCACATCAGATACCAATGATCGGCCTTCAGTCTCGCTCGGGACCCACGGTTTCGTTGTCAAGACAGACAACTACGACTGTTTCAATGCCTTCGTGGCCGCTGGCACAGTTGAAAGTTTATAAAGGTCCACGAAGTAGCGGCAACGCGTTCCGCGATAGCACTCGATCTCGTCCGAGACAGTCCGCCGCTCGGTGTACCTGACGGTCGCAACTCCTCGGAGCGCTGTTGGATACGTCTTTCGTCGTCGTGAGCACGCCCTGCCCTCGAACCGTCGCGTCTCGTCGGTCGGCAGACGCTTCAGTCGTCGCTGTTGTGCTGAAACACGACGACGCCGACTACTATCTAATTCCTGAAGAAAAATCCGATGAACCTGTGATCACACCGCGGACACTTCTCGTGACCGTTCTCGATGTCTTTCCCGCACTCGGGACACTCCCCCTCTGACATGGCTTATTCCAAGGTTCTATCGCATGATTAAATTTCGTACATTTAGACGTTAGCTTATTAGTCATTTGAAGGTATTTTATCATCCATTGTTCTCGATCGTCGTTGTGAACGACTGCTGTAGACAGACGAGACCGAAATTCGCTCCTCTTGCAGACCGACGCTGTAATCGTACTTCGTGACGACCCATCGAATTATTTGTGTGGAGGAAAATATAGCTTCCATGCTCGACGGACAGCTCACGATTGACACCGATCAGCCGATTCAGTTCGCGTTCACCGTGATGAACACTGGTGACACCCCGATCACGCTTGAGTTCAGCGACGCTTGCAAAGCTGATTTCGTGGTGTTGAACGACGCCACACAACAGGAACGTTGGCGGTGGAGCGAGGGGCGGATGTTCGCGCAGGTCCTTAGCGACCTCACCCTGTCGCCAGGCGATGCTGAAACGTTCGAAGCCACGTGGGACGATCCCGCTCCCGGCACCTACACCGCTCGCGCGGAACTGACTTCAGACGAATCATGTGCGGCGGCCGCCTCGTTTTCGGTCCCATAAGCTCTTGATGCTCACCGTGCGCTGCTGACGACGGAAATCCCGATTGCCATCACGACGCCGCCAATCACGAACAGCGGGCTGACTGTCTCACCCAGAACGACGACACCGAGCGCGACACCGACAACCGGCTGGGCGAAGAAAAACACCGCGACTGTTCCGGCGTCGACGTATTCTAGTCCCTTGTACCAGAGATACCACGCGATGGCCGTGCTGAAGACGCCGAGATACACCACCGCGCCCAGCACCGCCGGCCGCCCCAGAATCCCAATCAGATCGATCGAGACCGACGCCAACTCGATCGGCACCAGAACGCCCAGCATGGGCACTGCGAGGATCGTCGAGTAGGTCGCTGTCTCCAGCGCGGAGTACCGACGCACCAGCGGCTTGCCGTACACCGTATACGCCGCCCAGCCGAGACTCGCAAGCAACAGCAGCCCGATCCCGTAGAGCTGCCCACCGGCGACGTTGACACCGTACCGATCACCGACGACGACCACCGTGCCGATCGTTGCGAGGGCCATCCCGGACAGCTTGGATCGGGTCAACGACTCACCGAGGAGACGCACCGCCAGCACCAGCGTGAAAACAGGCGTCAACACCGTCAGCAGCGCGCCTTGGCTCGCAGTCGTGAGCGCCGTGCCGAGAAACTGTGTCGCCATCGTCACCGCGACCCAGACGGCGAGCATGCCGAACCGGTACCACTCCGCCCGGCCGAACGACCGCGTGGGTTTCGTGAGCCGAACGAGCACGAACAGCGTTGCCGCACCGAGAACGACGCGGATGAATGCGAGCGTTAGGGGCGGAATCGCACCGAACCCCCACTTGCTGACGACGTACATTCCACCCCACAGCGCGGCCGCACACAGCGGCGCGAGAAGATAGCGCTTGGCACGTCTCTCACTTTGACCGTCCTGCGTCGAGCGATCACCCATTATGGATTCAGACGCGCCAGAGATTCCTGAGTTTCACTCCACGCGATCGATCAACTGCCGGGCAACCTTCCGAACGGAGTCGTCGCTCGATAGTTCGTTCTCCCAGCCCAGATCGAGCAGTTTGTCGATGGGGAGCAACACTGTTGACACGTCGCCTTCCCAGCCGCGCTCGCCGCCGGTGTATTCGTAGTCGGGATCGAGACCCATCTCTTCGCTCACGATGTCCGCGATCCGATCGACCGACGTCGTGGACTGCGTCGCGAGGTTGAACGTGTTGACCGGTTCGTCCGTGTGTTCGACCACGTGGCACATGGCGTCGACGCACTCGGTGACGTGCATGTAGGATTTCGTCTGCTTGCCGTTCCCGAGGATGGTGAGCGTCTCGGGGTTCTCGGTCAGTTTCTCGACGAAGTCGGGCACGACGCCAGCGCCGAACCGGGGACCGACGATGTTGGCAAAGCGGAACGTCCAGACGGTGAACTCGTGGGTGTGACCGTACACCGAGAGCAGCGCCTCCTCACCGAGTTTGGTCGCGCCGTAAACGCTGATCGGTTCGAGTGGGCCGTACGTTTCAGGCGTCGGTTCGCCGGCTTCGCCGTACACCGTACACGAGGAGGTGAACGCGACGTTCGAGACGCCAACGTCCTGCATCCGTTCGAGGATGGTGTGTGTCATCCGGCTGTTGGTCTCGAACTGTTCGCGTGGCTCGTCGGTGTCGACGTACTTGTCGGCGGCGGCGAGATGGAACACCGCGTCGACATCGGGAGTGATGGCGTCAGCGACGACCGCCGGATCGGTCAGATCGCCCTCCATGAACGATACCGAGTCGGGCACCGACTCGCGGACGCCGTTCGATAAGTCATCAACCACGAGCACGTCGTTGTCACCGGCGAGTCGCTCGGCAAGCACCGAGCCGATCAGTCCCGCGCCACCGGTAACGACGAGGCGCTTTCCGCTGAGATCCATACCGGGGTATGGTGGCGATCACAGTAAGTGTATTCCGATACGTGGCAGCTCTGTTCGACCGGACGACACGATCCAGCGCTATCGATCGGGAGCGCTGCTGTGCTGGTCAGTCGCTCGTCTGTAGCGTCGGGTCCGATCGGGAGTGTTCCGGAACGTGAGCGACGCCAGCATAGGTCACGAGTTCCCGGCCCAGTTGGTCGAGCCGGTCGGCTGTCGACTGGTCTTGCACGCCGCTGTCGGTGATCAAGGTGTGTGAGTTGGGGATCGCTACCTCCGTCGGGAGGGTCCACGCGTGCAGCGTCCGACAGACCGCCCGGAGGTGGGCGAGTGCCGTCCCCGGAAACTTCCCACCAGCCACTTCGAGCAACCCGACGGTCGTGTCCGCCAATTCCTCGCGCCCACAGTGATCGAGGGCGTTTTTCAGTGCTCCCGAGTAGGAGCCGTGGTAGTTCGGCGTGCCCAACACCACGCTGTCCGCTTCAGCGATCGTCTCTGTGAGTCGTTCGACGTTCTCGCCCCCGGTCTCGGCGTTCAACGTCGGCAGCTCCAGAGCGCGGAGATCGAGCAGTGTTGTCGATCCGCCCGCCTCTGTAGCCGCCGCTAGAACGTGCTTCAGGGCGATCCGGGTTCGACTCTCATCACGGAGACTCCCACAGAGGGCGACGACGCGGGGCTGTGTGCTAGTCATCGCTGTGGAGTAGACGATCAAATCAGTAAAACGTTCCCTGAAACAATATTTTGAAAGGGAGGTTACAGAACCATCGGCAGCCGCCTTTGGGAGAGTCGGCTCAGGGGAGGTCGAAGTCGATGCCGTCAGCGATCGTCCGGATTACGGCGTCACACAGTTGAAAGAGGGGGGTGAAAATCCGTTGAGCGATCCAATAAAGCTTTCTCCATCGGTCTCATCGACCGCCCTCTTCGGGGACCCCCCTGTACACGGATCTTACAACGGTCCACGAAGGGTAACGGCAACGCGTTCCGGAACAGGTGACCTCCCACGAGTCCCACACCCAGATGATGCACGTGGTCTGATACAGTATTTTCGTCCTGTGGATGGTACTCCGTCCCCAAATCACCGCCGGATTAGTCGACCGGAATGCGACGGCGATCACCACACTGGCAGGCGGGGAACCCCGCCGTGTCCGAGACCGAACTGCGGCCTGCCAACGTCAGCGAGTCGCGCGGTGCAGTCGATCGACGAGCGAGCGATAGACGGTCTCGGTTTGATGTTCGAGCGCCGGTAGCTCCCACCGGTCAGCGAGTTTGAGCAACCGGTCGCGGTTGGCCTTCCCCCGTTCGATGGCCCGCTCGTAGCCGTGGACGGAATCGATCGGGACGTGAAAGACGAACTGGGAGAACGCCAGTTCGCGCGCGGAAAACCGTCCAGCCGCGACGAACTCTGCTGGCCGCGTTCGGTCAGGCAGGTCCTGTTCGATGAAATGATCGATCGCCGCCTGCGGATAGCCGAAAAACCACCCCAACCGGCGATGATACTCCGGACGATCGTGCACTTTCTCGGGCAGATAGCTGATTCGCAGGGGGTCACGCGCCACATACCACGACGACGACGGGGCAACACGCCCGTGTGCCAACTCTAACTGATCGAAAAAATCGATCGGAGAGTGAGCCAGTCGCTCCCACGGCTCCGTCGAAACGATCGTCCCCGGCTTCTCACCGGCCAAAACCAACGCCAACCGAAGCGGCTCCCTGTCGTCTTCGATCCCCTCGAAATAGCTGAGAAAGTCCGCGACCGCCGCCCGCTGGGTGAACGTGAGATCGATCTGTCCGATCGCCTGATTAGTCGCCATGCTTCTTACTTCACATCTTATTGATGAAATAAAATTCGAAACCGGTAGCGCAGATTACTTATTGTATCTATGTTAATTCAAATGTATCTGAATGGTTTATCGCCGCAGTATGGGCACATACCCATCTGTTTGCCGTCTTTGATGTCTTCGTTTTCCAGCTTGACGTTGCAGCTGGCACAGAAGTTCGTCATACACTCTCCTCTAGATGTTTTCTCACCTCCTATGTCTATAATAGTATTGTATATTAGAAAATAAATTCGATAATGTGGGTTTGATGATCAATACGCTGTGACGTTGGCTTGGCGTGGCTGTGGGGTGACGGCCATCGTAGATGTCGTGTTTCAACATTGGGTTGTAGTCGACACAGTTGAACGATACGTCCCGCAACGATCATCCTCTCACCGACATCCACACCCGGATAATGATAGTTTTGTGATAGTGTTATCGTACTGCGCATAGATCCTTACATCGCCACCGAGCGAGACGAACAGGGACGCGGCAGCGATCATCGAACTAACGAGGGATCCCGGTGTTCGAGATCAGCACACGGCGACCCACCGTTTTACAGAGGCCGCCGTTGCATTCGGCTGATAACACGACGACAGACAGCAATGGCTCTGTTGAGAGTCCCACTGGTTCGACACTTATGGTCGCTGTAACAGCCGTCTGGTGGTCTCCGAACTAACCGGCATCATTACCTTCCGTGAAAGAGCCGTTCGGTTATGGAGTTCGCCAACCGAGAACGGATGTACGGACAGGACGAGTATTACTGGGGGACAGAGCCGAACGAGATGGCCGAAAAGACGGTGGAACTCGCTCCAGAAACCGAATCTGATGTGACGGCGATCGACGTTGGTGCTGGCGAAGGTCGGGATGCGGTGTTTTTCGCTGAACACGGATGGCGCGTGTATGCGCTGGAGGTTTCTCCCAACGGCTTGCTGAAGGCCGAACGCCTCGCTGAGCAGCGCGGGGAGCGCATCCAGACTATTGAAGCGGATGCGAACGACGCCACTCTTCCGGAACCGGTCGACGTGGTTTACTCAGCTGGTGCGATTCAGTATATTCGCCCCGAGAATCGGGAACGTCAGTTCGACCATTTCAAGCAGAAGACGGCTTCTGCGGGTGTTCATGCCCTGTTCGCGTTTGTCGATCACCCCAATGTTCCGACAGCGCCGGATTGGACAGAAAACGAGCATTTCTACGCACGCGGTGAGCTGATGGAGTATTATCAAGACTGGAACGTCATCGAGTTTGAGGAGGTGATCTTCGACGACGAATCAGCTGGAGAACCACACCAGCACGCGGCAGAGATACTGTTCGTACGGAAGCCGAACTAGATGATTCTATATTTTCATTTTGAAATATAGTACGTTGGTGCATATTTTATTGGGCATGGCAATCGAAGACGTGGACATCATGGCCGATCCCGACCGCCTCGTCTCGTTTGATCTTGGATCGTTCTCCAAAGACGATGAGATCACGGTTACAGTGGATGGTGAGACGTTTTCAGGACCAATAACGCGCATCGACACCTGTGACATCCTCCTCGCCGTAAACGGCGAGGCTTCCCACGCAGTA
>NZ_RRCH01000035.1 GCF_003862495.1 Halocatena pleomorpha
TTTGTGTCACACCTGTTCTCAGGATATCGGTGTCGTCTGCTTCCCACCTTCCGAGCCAACTCACGGACAAATAATCATACGCTAAATATTATAGATGCATTAATGCGTTTGATCTCTCGTACCTTGCGAGTACGAACTTCATATAATAATAAGATTGATGTTTATATTTACTGTATTATGTTTGCTAGATTGTTGAGTAATCGTCTGTATCGCCCGAGTATAGGGTCAGGGCCGAGTAGCGTGTTCATACCTACCACGCCACCGTTATGTAAAATGCGATCGTATTCTGTACCGTATGCCGGAATGCCAGAATTGTGGTGCATTTGTCACCCGAGCATATGCACGCGTGTTTACCCCAATTGGCGTCCAGAATCCCCGTGTCTGTCCGAACTGCGAGGATAAGATCCGGGACGGAGCAAGCGTACGAGAGGCTCGTTCGACGCGACGCTCTTAATTTACTAACTCTGTAGCACGCTCAAGAGCCGTCTGTGCCTGCTGTTCGTCTCGTGCTTCTGCCGTGATTCGAAGGAGTGGCTGTGTTCCGCTCGCTCTGATGAGGAACCACGAATTGCCGAGATCCACTCGGACACCGTCGAGTGTCGTCACGGCTGTTTCGTCGTACTCCCTGTTCACTTTCTTGCGGACGGTGGCCATGGTTTCGGCTTTGTTGTCAGTTTCAACGTTCGTGCGTCGGATTGGATAGCGTGGGATCTCTTCGATGCGCTGTTCGATCGGTCGTTCGGCAGCAAGCTCGACGAGCCGACAGGCTGCAAGCGGTCCGTCGGGACACCGTGTCTGTTCGGGCCAGATCCACGCGCCACTGGGCTCGCCGCCGAAGGGAACACCGTCACCGACCGCTGCGGCGACGTACACGTCACCGACAGGTGTGTGCTCGACGCCGACCCCCTTGGCGTCGAGGTGGTCCTCGACAGCGAGGCTCGTGTCGACGGGCACGGCAACCCGATCGCCGTCCGCCGTCGATGTCGCCGCCAACAGTCCGAGTAGGGCGTCTTTGGGGACGAACTGTCCCGTTCCGTCGACGGCCATCATCCGGTCGGCGTCGCCGTCGTGGGCAACACCGAGGTCGGCGTTGGTTTCCGAGACGGTCGCACAGAGCGTAGCAAGCGTCTCGGCGGTCGGTTCGCTCGGCCGTCCGGGGAACCGGCCGTCGGGCTGTGCGTTGAGCGTTTCAACGTGACAGCCCAGTTCGACCAGCGCGTCGACGGTGACGCCGCCGGCTCCGTTTCCGAGGTCGACAACAACGTGGGGTTGGGTGTCGAGCGTCGTGGCGTCCACGAGCGTTTGGATGTGGCGCTCGGTTGCGTCGGCCGTCGTGTAGCTTCCTTGTTCGTCCCATTTCCGGAGGTCCGACGCGACGCCCTCACGTACGCGCGCTTCGATCGTCTCGCGCAGTTCCGCATCGAACGCTTGTCCGTCCGGTTGCCAGAGTTTCAGGCCGTTGTCCTCTGGCGGGTTGTGAGAGGCGGTAATCGAACAGCCGGCGTCGGCGTCGTACCAGCCGACAGCACGAGCCACAGTCGGCGTCGACGCCAGCGAGAGATCCACGACATCCGCACCGACTTCACGCACTCCGGCAGCGAACGCGTCCGCGAGGACTGTCCCGCTCTCTCTTGCGTCGCGTCCCATCACGATCCGGTCCGCGTCGACTCCGACTGCCCGCCCGACGGCGAGCGCGAGCTCTGCGGTCACCTCCTCTCCGACGGGACCACGAATCCCACTCGTTCCGAACATGCTCGTTCCCTCAACGCTCGCAGTGAAAACGACTGCGATCCCATTTTTTGCGTTCAGCGAGCACGGCACGTCTCCCGTTTTCATCGCCACTAACAGGATGTTCGACAGGTCACTACGAACGAAGGTGATGGTTTTTCAGCCGTCGCCCGAAACTGGTGGTCATGAAAGCATCGGACGGCACTGACGAGGCAAAGCGCCGCGCCGGAGAGTCTGCATCGGGACAGGTAGAGAACGGTATGGTTGTCGGTCTCGGAACGGGCAGCACTGCCGCCCACGCGATCCGAGCGCTTGGCGAGAAGGTTGCGGCCGGGATGGAGATTCAGGGCGTCCCGACCTCGTATCAGTCTCGCACCCTTGCCCGCGAGGTCGGGATCCCACTCTGCACGCTCGAAGCGGCACGTCCGGATATCGCCATCGACGGCGCGGATCAACTACAACTCGATGGCGCGCTGGTGAAAGGCGGCGGCGCAGCCCACGCACGGGAAAAGATCGTCGACACGAGCGCACCGCGCTGTCTCATTGTTGCCGACGACACCAAACTGACTGACACGCTCGACCACCCGATTCCGGTCGAGGTGCTTCCCGACGCCGTCCCAACGGTCGAACAGGCGATCCACGAACGAGACGGCGATCCCACTGTACGAACCGCCCAGAGAAAGGACGGTCCTGTCGTCACCGACAACGGCAATCTCGTTCTCGATTGTGCGTTCGGACCGATCGAAACTCCCGAAACCCTTGCCGCGTCGCTGTCTGCGATTCCCGGCGTCGTCGAACATGGACTGTTCATTGGTGTGGCTACGGAGCTCCACATCGGTTCGAACGACGGTGTCAGTATCCACTCCGTGTGATCCACGATAGAAGAAAACGATACGGTACAGTACCGTACAGTTCGCAACCTTACAAGTCGCGGGGCTGAACTGTCTTACGGTCGTTTTCCTGTGCACGACGTGCGGCGTCGTCGAGAAGATCCTGGACCTCCTCGTCGAGTGCGTCGTAGAAATCCGACGCCACATTCATCTCATTAAGCGCGTCCTTTACGGCGGCTTTGACGATTAGATCTGCCATACAGAAACCCCTTCTCGGACTTCCTTTATAAACTTTCTCAAACACGGAACCTCTCGGCGGTGATGACGGCATTTTCTGATTACTGGGGATAGGAATCAAAGTATATTTCCCGTGATCTATACGGAATACATCTCAGAGTCGATGCTTAGGTGTGTTTCGAGGCGTGAGATGGGATATGCGCGAGTTATTGGAATCCGTCGCCGCGGGCGAGCTATCGGTTGAACAGGCGGAAGCCGAACTGGCCGGCTACGCGACGGGGGAAACAGGACGGTTCGACGCCGCGCGCGGGTCTCGCACCGGTGTCCCTGAAGTGATCCTCGCGGCTGGCAAGACGCCCGAGGAAACCGCGTCGATGGTTGCACTCGCGGTTGAGACGACTGGTCGGGCGATCGTCACCCGCGTCGATCCCTCGACTGCCGCCACGATCGAAGACCGCCTCGCTGACGCACACCCAGAGGCCGCCATCGATCACACGGACCGCTCAGAGACGCTCGTCGTTCACGGGCCGTCGTTCGATCCACCCACTCTCGACGCAGATGTCGGGGTCGTCACCGCCGGAACGTCCGACGCCGGACCGGCTGGGGAGGCAGCGACAATCGTGCGCGAGATGGGCGCGCGCGTGACCCGGATTGATGATGTCGGTGTTGCTGGCATCGCCCGCCTGATCGACCGACTCGAACAGTGTCGCTCACAAGACGTGCTCATCGTCGCTGCGGGTCGAGAAGGCGCACTTCCGACCGTGCTCGCGGGACTGGTCGACGTACCCCTGATCGGACTTCCCGTTTCGAACGGCTACGGCTACGGTGGCAACGGTCAAGCCGCGCTGTCCGGGATGCTCCAGTCGTGTACGCCGATCGCTGCCGTGAACATTGACGCCGGGTTCACTGCCGGCGCACAAGCCGGACTCTTCGCGCGTGGACTCGATACCGCTCGCAGCGACTGACCCGTACCCCATTGTATTCTTGGAAATGAACTATCGAAATTACGAGGATATATAGGTGTTGAATATCAAGAGGGTACTGCTGACACACACCGTGTCGGTATAACAATGGCCAAGTGCGACCACTGCGGCGCGCACGTTTCCGGACGCTTTGCCCGTGTTTTCGCCGACGAGAGCGGGACGATCTTGGCGTGTCCTAACTGTTCGGCGAACGCGGGGATCGCGGAGGTATCCCGGGACCGCGCCGGAAATATCCGATGAGGCTATCATCGAACCGTCGTTTGAGCTTGACACACTCCCGTGGCTGAAACGGCAAGAATATTATTATTCTTGCTGACAGCCCAAACCAAATTTTAGGGGGATTTACGGCTATACGGATAGTCGTTCACGGCGTCTCATCGCTTTTCAAACAACGGGAATCGGGGTTGTGGGACCGATCCCAACGGATTTTTCCGATTGAGTTCTATCCGCTCGTGTGCATTACGTGTACGTGCTGCGCTGTGGCGACGAATCGTTGTACACGGGGTATACGACCGACGTGAACCGCCGACTTGAGCAACACCGAGCGGGTGACGGTGCGAAATACACCCGTGGTCGTGGTCCGCTGACGGTGGTGCACACCGAGGCGTACGAGACCCAGTCGGCTGCTATGTCCCGCGAACACGAGATCAAGCAGCTTTCCCGTAACGAGAAAGAGCAGCTCATCGGCTGACACCCGCGAGGGAATCGAGTGAGGGAGGTTTTTGTCCCTGCCGTTGGAGTCCCGAATATGGACCCCCAAGATCAGATCGTGTTTGGTACTGACGGGTGGCGTGATACACTCGATACGTTCACCGAGTCTCGGGTGCGGATCGTCGCCCAAGCGATCGCAACGCAGATCGAAACGGGAACGGTTGCGGTGGGATACGACGCTCGTGATGGATCGCGTGACTTTGCGGACGCGGTCACTGAGGTGCTCATCGACAACGGGATCGACGTGCTCATCAGCGAGCGCGACTGTCCGACGCCGGTGCTCGCGTGGACGGTCACAGACCGGGATCTCGACGGCGGCGTGATGATCACGGCGAGCCACAACCCGCCTGCGTACAACGGCATCAAGTTTCTTCCGGCAGACGGTGCACCCGCGTTGCCGTCGGTGACGGACGAACTGAGCGAGCAGTTGGCAGACCCGACAACAGTGCCAGCCGACGAACGCGGCGATCGACACGACGATACGTTCACGACCGCCTACGGACAGCACGCATTCGAGTTCGTGGACTCTCGTCTCGATCTGGCGGGAACGACGATCGCCTACGACGCGATGCACGGCAGCGGTCGCGGCGTCACCGACGCGCTGTTAGCCGAGACCGGTGCGACCGTCGACCGACTCCGGTGTGAGCGTGATCCGACGTTCGGGGGGACGCCGCCCGAACCGAGCGCTGATCGACTCGAATCACTCACCGAACGCGTCACCTCTGGTTCTGCGTCGCTTGGCATCGCTAACGACGGCGACGCCGATCGGATCGCTGTCATCACCCCCGATCGAGGCTATCTCGATCCGAACCTCTACTACGCGGTGTTGTACGAGTATCTCCTCGAAACGTCGTCCGGCCCGGCGGTTCGGACGGTATCGACTACACATCTCATCGACCGCATCGGTGCTGCCCACGGTGAGCGCGTGATCGAGACGCCCGTCGGGTTCAAATGGGTCGCGGACGCAATGGCAGAGCACAACGCGATCATCGGCGGCGAAGAGAGCGGCGGCTTCGGTCTCACGCCTCACCTCCGGAACAAAGACGGCGTGTTGCTCGCGCTGTTGACGGCAGCTGCGCACGCCGAGCGGCCGATCGACGACCGCGCTGACGACATCACCGAGACGTACGGTGAGATCAACCAAGACCGGCTGAGTGTCGCCTGTCCCGACGACCGAAAATCCGGCGTACTCACCGAACTGGAGGACGTTATCCCCGACCGCGTTGCCGGGACGGCAGTGGAATCGATCGGGACGAGCGACGGCTTCAAAATCAACCTCGAAGACGGTTCGTGGCTGCTCGTCAGACCGAGCGGCACTGAGCCAAAACTCCGCGTGTACGCCGAAGCCGATTCGGACGCGCGCGTTAACGAGCTGTTGGTGGCCGGGAAGGATCTCACCGAGCCGTTGGTGTAACGCCCCGCCATCGATCGCCTGTCCGTTCGATGTCGAAGCCCAGCGATTCGTAGAATTCGCTCACGCCCGGTCGGAACGCGGCAGTGAGTCGCCCACGCGTGCTCGCAGCGTCGACGAGCGCCGTCCCGATCCCCTGTCCGCGTCGGTTCGGACGCACCGCGATTGCCTCGATGTGTGTATCGTTGAGCACCACCGTCCCAAGAATTCGGTCCTCTTCGGTCGCGACCAGAACGGCTCCTGAGGAGAGCCTGTCTCTGACCGTTTCGACGGCGATATCGAGCAACGCAGCGTCGAGAATCGCCATCACCGTCGGAAGCATCTCAGCCCTGGCGGGACGGACGTCGAACTGCGGCGTGATCTGGTCGGTCATCAGCCACCTTTGATGAGCCGGAGAACGCGGACGTGCTCGGTGTCGATCGCACCGTCGTTGGGGACCGGTCGTCCGTCGACGAGGACGGTCGCCTCGTGTGGACTCAACCCGACCGCACCGAGGAGATCACCGTACGTCGCGTTGGCTCGGAGTTCGAGTTCCTGTGTTTCACTCCCCATGATCTCGGCCGTGACGCGCATACTCGTGTGTTCGTGTGCGAACGCTTGAGCGTGGCGTTCACCCGTCGCCGTTCTCGCCGCTGAGCGCGTCCGCTTGGAGTTGCTTTCCGCGTTCGGTCGAAACGGTGAGTTCCGGCACCGGCGTCGGATCTCGGTCCTCATCGATCGCAACGTAGACGAAATACGATTCGGTCGTCTGTTCCTGCGTCCCCGTTTGGGGATCTTCCCGGTACGCCCGCAGCCGCACGCGCATGCTTGTCTGACCAACGTCGTACACGTACGCCTCAATGAGTGCGAGATCGCCAACCATGATCGGCCGTTGGAAATCGACGTGATTGATGTGAGCGGTCACACACGATTCCTGTGAAAACCGCATGGACGCCATTGCACCGACTTCGTCCATCCATTTTAATACGTAGCCACCGTGGGCGGTTTCGAGGATGTTGGCGTGATTTGGCTGGATCAGCCACCGGTTTTCCATGTACGTGTCTAACAGATCTGGCATTACTCGTTGTAGGCCGCTTGCAGGCAAGGCTCTGGTGGTGTCCACCCAGAAGTATCACTCCTCACGGTCGGTCTCGGCGTCGAACATCCCTGTGGACATGTATCGCTCGCCGCTGTCGGGAAACACCGTCACGACGAGCGGGTTGTCGGACGCGTCGTCCGGCGTTGCGAGGCGGGTGGCGACCCGTTTGGCCGCGACGTTCGCCGCGCCGCTGGACTGTCCGACCAGCAAGCCTTCCTCCCTGGCAAGCCGGCGGCATTCGGCTTCAGCGGTGTCGATCGAAACGGTTTCGACCGAGTTAACGAGATCCAGATCCAGATTGTCACTCACGAACCCCGGACCCATCCCTTGGAACGAGTCCTCACCCGACTCGCCGGTCGAGAGCACCGCGTTGGCCTCGGGTTCGACCGCAACGATCTCTATCTCTGGGAACGCTCCGCGTAGCCGGCGACCGACGCCGGTGATCGTCCCACCGGTTCCGACGCCCGCAACGAACGCGTCGACCGTCCGGTCGTCTACTTGGTGGAGGATTTCATCACCAGTCGTCCGGTAGTGCGCCTCCGTGTTCGCCGGATTCTCGAACTGTCGCAACTGCACCATCCCCTCCTCGGTGAGGCGATCGGCGCGGTCTTTCGCGTCGCTGATGTCGCCGTCCACGAGATCGAGATCGGCACCGTACGCCCGCATGATCCGCCGCCGCTCGGGTGATTTCGAATCCGGCATGACGATCGTGAGATCGTACCCCTTGGCGGCGGCGACAACCGCAAGCCCGATCCCGGTGTTGCCGCTCGTCGGCTCAACAATCCGATCACCGGGCGATATCATCCCTTCCGCTTCCGCTCGTTCGACCATCCCCAGCGCCGGGCGATCCTTCGCGCTGCCCGCGGGATTTTTCGATTCGAGCTTCGCCCCGATCGTCGATCCCGGCGGAGACTGGACTGTTACCAGCGGCGATCCGATGGTGTCGAGGATGGAATCGTTCATACGTTCCGTTCCCGATGGGACGCTAAAGACGTGGCGAACCGAACAGATCTGTTGCGGACTGACGCCGCGCCCGATGACGGTGACAACCTTCGTGATCCAGCACCGATTGGCCTCCCTGAATTACCACTGGTCACCGGCCGATACTGGTGCGAGCGCGGCCGTTAAGTCGCACACCACAGTAGTCCGGATATGGCACTCGAAACGATGGCACCGAATCCCGTTTGGGACGCCGACGCCCACGAAGAGACGATCGCAGTCTTGCGCGACCACGACGACGTGACGTACACGATCTGGGGCGGCGACTGGTGTACGGACTGCCGGTCACAGCTCCCTGATTTCGGCGCGGCGCTCGACGCGGCCGGTGTCGAGGATGACCGCGTCGAACACATCGCGGTCGACCGCGACAAGCACGGTCCCGGCGTCGAGACGTACGACATCGAGTACATTCCGACGATCGTCGTCGAGCGCGATGGCGAAGAGGTGGCCCGGTTCGTCGAGAGCGAAGACGTTCCTGCTGCGACGTATCTGGCAGAACAGCTCGATTCGTGAGCCGATTTTTCACGTCTCAGAGCCGTCCGACCGCCACGCGAGCGCCTCGGAAATATCGGTTTTCGGCGGCGAACAGGTGAACTCCTCACAGAGATACACCGTCGGCTCGCCCGCTCGTTGGTCCCGTCCGGCCCAGATCGGCGGGCTGTCATCGAGACCCAACTCCTCGACCCACTCATCGACGCCCGCGTCGGTCGGTGGTCGCGGCGCGATAATCCGGCGTGGGAGGTAGGTCGTTGCCAACTGTTCGCGGAACGACGGCGGGAATTCCTCAGCCGCAACCGTGAGTTCGATCGGACCGGCCGCGTGCTCGTCCGCAGCGAGCGCGAGTGAAAGACGCCGGAGCGGATCCGACTCGATCGTCTCAGCGTGGGTCGACAGCACCGTTTTGGCGATCGAACCGAACCGGTCGTGGGGGACGAACTGATCGAGGGCGAGCAACAGCGACGTGGCGACGCCCGCGCTCGACGGCGTTGACTGGTCGGCCAACTCCTGCGGCCGGGCGATCATCGATTCGCCGCTTTCGGGGGTGAAATACAGGGTGCGTTCCGTCTCGTCCCAGAACTCCCGCTCGATGGCTGCCGCGAGATCGATCGCAAACCTGAGTGACTTGACCGATCCTGTCACCTCATACAGGTGGAGCGCTCCCCGTCCGAGAAACGCGTAATCCTCCAGATAGCCGTCACCGCTCACGTCGCCGTCTTTTTCCCGGCGCGCCAACCGGCGGTCGTTCTCATCCCAGAGCTGGGACCGCACGAACGAGAGCGCGCGTTCGGCGGTGTCAGCGAAGCCGGAATCGGGACAGACCAGTGCTCCCTCTGCGAACGCGGAGATCATCAGTCCGTTCCAGCCCGCGAGTACTTTCTCGTCTCGACCGGGACGAGAGCGCTGCTTGCGGTGCTCGAACAGCTGTTCGCGGGCCGTCTCTAGGGATGATTCGATGTCCTCGACCGAATGATCGTACGTCTCGGCAAGCTCATCGAGCCTGGTTTGGACGGTGAGAACGGTGTTCCCGTTCTCGAAGTTCCCGGAGTCGGTCACGCCGTATCGGTCACAGAACAGCTCGGCGGTCGTCGTGTCGTCCACTGCAGTGTCGATCTCCTCGGGCGTCCAAACGTAGAACGCTCCTTCCTCCCCGTCGCTTTGGGCGTCCAGCGTGGCGTAAAACCCGCCGTCGGGATGGGTCAGCTCTCGCTCGACGAACGCCAACGTCCCGCGAGCAGCGTCGGCGTACCGGTCGTGGCCCGTGAGCTGGTAGCCAGCGAGCAGCGTCCGCGTGACCTCGGCGTTGTCGTACAGCATCTTCTCGAAGTGAGGCACCACCCACTCCCTGTCCGTGGTGTACCGGTGGAATCCCCCACCCACGTGATCGAACAGGCCGCCTCCGATCATCGCGTCGAGCGTCTCTTGAGCCACTGCCCGGTACACGTCCCGGTCGGTTCGGTCGGCTGCACGCAACAGCGCACGGATCCGGCCCGTCTGGGGGAACTTCTGTCCGGATCCGAACCCACCGTATTCCCTGTCGGCGCTTTTGACGACCCGCTGTGCAGTCGATTCGAGCACGTCCGCCTCGGGCGCTTCTCCTGGCTGCTCCGGAACTTCCTCTAGCTCTCCTGCGATCGCGTCAGTCCACTGTTCAGCTCGGGTTTCCATCTCCTCGCGTTGGTCGGGATCGGTCCACGAGCCGGTGATGTTTTCGAGCAGATCTCGGAACCCCGGCACTCGTCCACGCGCCTTGGGTGGGAAGTACGTCCCGACGTAAAACGGCTTGCCGTCCGGTGTGAGCCACACCGACAACGGCCACCCGCCACCACCAGTAACGAGCTGACAGATCGTCTGGTAGATACTGTCCAGATCCGGCCGCTCCTCGCGGTCGACCTTGATCGGCACGAACCGTTCGTTCAACACCGACGCGACCGACTCGTTTTGAAAGCTCTCGTCTTCCATGACGTGACACCAGTGACACGCCGAATAGCCGATCGACAGGAAGATCGGAACGTCTCGTTCTTCGGCTGCCGCGAGCGCGTCGTCATCCCACGGCTGCCAGTGCACCGGATTGTCTGCGTGCTGTTGGAGATACGGACTCTGCTCCTCATCGAGACGGTTGCGTCGAGTGGGATCGGTCATACTCCACGTAGCGGTGCGACACTAAAGAGTGGCTGCTTTAGTCTTCTATGTCTCCGAAACGAACACTTCGGCCCGATCGAACTGGATATCAACGTTTCTTTCGATCTGTGTGAACACCGAGCACCCCCTCGTCGGTCGCAGCTACTGCTGGGAGCGACCGGAGTTGTGGGTGAAGCAGGTAATACACGCCGATAGCCACTGTGAGCCCACCCACTCCATACAGCGCCATCGTGCTGCCGACAACGCCAGCGATCGCTCCACCGAGTACTCCACCGACAGGCGCTATTCCCGACAGCACGGTTCGCATGAGTGCTGTAACACGACCGAGGAATGCGTCGTCGAGCGCGGATTGCACCATCGAGAAAAACAACACGTTGAACGTGCCGATCGGAACTGCGGCCATGAACAGCACTGCGCCGGTAGGCCAGACGCCAGGCGTGGCGGCTGCTGTGAGCAACAGTGCCCCAGAGCACGCGTGCGAAGCGATCGCGACCCAGCCGATGGGATACCCTGCAACGAGAAACGCACCACCAGTTCCGACGAGACTCCCCGCACCCATCGCTGCCACGAGCAGACCGTACGCTGTCGGCCCAGCGAGTGAATCCGCAACGATCGGCAGGAGTGCAGTCAGTGCTGTCGCCGCGGAATTACTCACCATCATCCCGACCAGCATCGCTTGCAGGATCGAGCCACGCACGTAGTCGATTCCCTTTCGGAACTCGGAGATGTACCCGTCATCGTTCGCGTTCTCCCCTTCTTCGGTTTCGGTATCGGCGGTGGTGTTCCGTGCCGTCTCGGGAACGGTGACACCCACGAACAGGAGTGCCGCGACGGCGAACGTGATCGAATTAATGACAAACAGAGAGACTGCGCCGATGACCGCGATGAGCACGCCAGCGACGGCGTTGGCGACCATATCGACCGTTCGAACAGACATCGAGAAGAGTGAGTTTGCCCGAGTGAGTTCATCACTCTCTACGATTCGAGGGAGCGCCGCGTTCTGTGCCGGGTAAACGAACCCGTTGACGAAATACAACATGGGTATGAGGGCGAACACCAGCCAGACGGAGAGCCGATCCACCACAGCGGCGATGGGCACAACCAGCACGCCGATACCGTTGATGAGCTGCGTGCTCAGGAGTAGCCGACGCAATCGCCACCGGTCCACGAGTGGCCCGATGAAAACGCTGAGGAGGTCGGGTGCCCGTACGAGCGCAGTGGCAAGCCCCGTGTAAAACGCTGAGCCTGTCAGCTCCCCCACAAGCCACATCGTCCCGATGAAGTACAGGCTGCCACCAGCATCGGTAATAACCCGTCCAGAAAACAGCCGCAGGAAGTTTGTGTTGGTGGCGAGACCACTGAAACCAGACTCGCTGAAACGTCGTCGAACCCATCCCATGCCAACGAGCAGGAAACAGTTCGGAATAAGTGTTAGCAGAAAATCACTTCTGTAAACTGTCGAGCCGAAGCCTGCTTCTGTCTGAGTTCTTACTCACGGTGTCGTTCAACGACGTTCAGCTCTTCATCAACGACCAGTTCGAGTTCATCATCCGCAAGCGAAACGGAGACGCTGATCCGCCACGGGTTTTCCGAGCGCACGGACGTGCACTGATCAGCGTTGTCGACGTAGCTCTGCAGGAACGCCTCGTTGAGGTCGATGCCATGTTCATCGTACAGTGCGATGACAGCGGGGTGGTAGCTGAGGTGCATCCCAACCGTGGTTGTGGCGTGGTGTTGGCACCGTTTGCAATCGTATTCGAGACCGGCCGCACGGCTGTGCTGCTCGGACTCTCTCGTGATCGAGTGTGTGATGACCCCAGCACAATTCGGGCAAACACCGTTCACAGTGAACGAGAGCTGTGCCCGGATCCAGCGGCTAGCCGTTTCAGCGAATTCTTCGCGGGGACGGCCATCGAGCACTCCCGGCGGGAACGCGAACCGCAACACCGTTTCCGCACAGTTCGGACAACGGACGACGAACTGGTCGCTTTCGTAGCTCGCTTCGAGTGACGACCCGCAGGCAGAACACAACGAGCCGATTTCGAACGGATCGATTTCGGCGCGTTTCGTGTAGGTCCCATCGAGTATTGCGCCGACGATCCGCCGCCCGGCGTAGGTGAGTCCGTACCTACACTCCTCGCGTTGGACGAACGTCCCGATGAGCTTCCCGAGGTGGTAGTTAAACCGGCCGCTGTCAGCGACAGCAGCGCGGTTTCGGAGTTCCGAGAACGACACGTGATCGTTTTCGGCCTGCCAGAGTGCCTGAATGATGTCGATCCGCGTCTCATTACCAAGAATCGAAAAGACATCTTCAGGGGGAACCCTATCAGTCACGTCCTGCTCGGTCGAGTCGACCATTGTTAAATATAGTCATAATAGTATATGAATTCTGCTAAGTTAGGCATGGCGTCGATCGCGGAGACGGAGCGTTGGGGTGGCGGTAGCGGACGCGGAGCGGACAGGTTACTCACCGCGAGCTTCGCTCGCGGCTTTTTTAGTCCAGGTTTTTTGCGAGGGGATAGCTTTGCTACCCCCTCGCAAAAAAAGTGGAGGGCAACGCTTACGTCGTCGTGTCCCGCCCTCTCGGTCATGGACGAGACCGTTCTACTCGTCGGTGGCGGCGGACGCGAACACGCAATCGCCCGCGCGTTGGCCGACGCTGACGGTACACTGTACGCTTGCGCGTCGAACCGCAACCCCGGCATCGCGCGGCTCGCGGCCGGATTCGAAACGTTGGACGAGACCCACCCGACGGCGGTCGTCAGCTACGCCACGGAGATTGATGCCACGCTGGCGGTGATCGGCCCCGAGGCCCCGCTTGAATCCGGCGTCGTGGACGCCCTCGAAGACGCAGGTGTGTACGCGTTCGGTCCCCGCGAAGCCGAGGCGCGCATCGAGACGGACAAGGCGTTCCAGCGGCGGTTCATGGCCGAACACGACATTCCGGGCTGTCCGGACTTTGCGACGTTCGAAGAGATGGACGCGGCGTGTGAGTACATCGACAGCTACGACGGTGATCTCGCGGTCAAACCCGCTGGACTCACAGGCGGGAAGGGAGTGCGTGTGACCGGCGATCAGATAACGAAAGACCAAGCGAAGGCGTACCTCCAAGAATCAGAGTACGACCGGGTGGTGCTTGAAGAGCGCTTAGTCGGTGAGGAGTTCACCGTCCAAGCGTTCGTTGCCAACGGCGAGTGTCGGGTCTCGCCCGCCGTTCAGGACCACAAACGCGCCTACGAAGGGGACGACGGCCCCAACACCGGCGGGATGGGGAGCTACTCCGCGGGAGAGGATCTGCTCCCGTTTATGACTGCGCAGGACTACACGGACGCTGTCTCGATCATCAAACACGTCGTTGACTCCCTCGGCGGATACAAAGGGACGTTGTACGGGCAGTTCATGCTCACCGCGGACGGTGTGAAGGTCGTGGAGTTCAACGCCCGGTTCGGTGACCCCGAGGCGATGAACACCCTCCCGGTGCTCGAAACACCGCTGATTGACGTGCTCACGGCCGCCCGCGACGGCGAGGCGCTCCCGGAACTGACGTTCGCACAGCAGGCGACGGTGTGTAAGTACGCCGTTCCGGCGGGCTACCCGACCGATCCCAGTGCAGGCACCGAGATTACGATCGACGAGGACAGCGCGGGCGACGCCGCGTTGTTCTACGCCAGCGTCGACGAACGGGACGACGGGATTTACACCACCACCTCCCGCGCCTTCGCCGTCGTCGGACTGGCCGATGATATCGAAGCCGCCGAGAGAATCGCAGAGGAGGCGCTGGCCGTGGCTGGCGAGGAGGGCCTGCACGTTAGACACGACATCGGGACCCCTGCGCTGGTCCAACGGCGAATCGACCACGTCGAAACGCTCCGGGAGTGACGACCCCCCATCACACCATGTCTGACGACACGGATTCGGCCCGTCACGACCGTCTCGATAGATACCCAACGCCGGGAGCGCACAACTCCCTGTGGCGGTGGCCCGACGCCAAACATCCGTTACGTATCGTGTTCAACTACGTCCTCATCGTCCTTGCGCGCCACTCGCCCAGCCTGCGGCTGAAGAACCACCTGCTGGGTCTCACGGGTGTTACCGTTGGGCGCGGTGTTTCGTGGGGCTTAGAGTCGACGCCAGACGTGTTCTGGCCCGAACTCGTCACCGTCGAGAACCACGCCGTCATCGGTTACGACGCCACGCTCCTCTGTCACGAATTCCTCCAAGAGGAGTATCGGACCGGTGCGGTCGTCGTTGAGGACAGCGCGCTGATCGGCGCGGGTGCGGTCGTGCTCCCCGGAGTAACGATCGGTGCGGGTGCGCGAGTGGCCGCCAACTCGCTGGTGACCGAAGATGTCCCTCCTGAAACGACCGTCGCTGGCGTGCCCGCAACCGAACAGTCACGAGCGTAGCTTTTCGACCGGCGTCATCTCCTAAAGTGGTCCAACAGGAGCGCAGCGACCCGATCGGGATGTTCGTGTGTGATCCAATGGGTTGCCTCCGGGAACCGCTTGAGATCTCCCTGTTCGCAGTAACCGAGGCTCTGTTCGGCCATCTCGGGCACGAGCGCCTGATCGTTCTCGCCCCACACGACGCGCGTCGGAACAGTGACATGCTCTCGGGGAACTGTCGGCCGGTGTCGGAACAACGCCCGGTACCAGTTGATCATCGCGGTCGGCGCGCCCGTCTGTGCCCACGCACGGCGGTACCGGTCGAACGCTTCCTCCGTGAACGTGCCTGGTTGCGATCCGTCCCGCATTGCGCTCACCCACGGCTCAAAGTCGGTTCGTTTGATGTACCATTCAGGCAGTTTCGGAATCTGGAACGTGGCGATGTAGCTGCTTTTGAACAGCTGTGTGAAACTTGACCGGAGGGTGTCGATGAACACCGAGGGATGGGGCACGTTGACGATGCCGAGCCGGTCGACGGTCTCAGGATATCGAAGCGCCAGATCCCACGCCACGGCCGCTCCCCAGTCGTGCCCAACGACGTGAGCGGACTCACGTCCCTCCGTTTCGAGGAGCGCGACGATGTCCGCCGAGAGCCGAGACAGCCGGTAGGGACGGATACCGGCGGGCTTCTCGCTCAAGTTGTAGCCGCGCTGGTCGGGGACGAGCACCCGATACCCCGCGTCTACGAACGGCTTGATGTATTCTGACCAGCCGTACCAGAACTCCGGGAAGCCGTGTAAGCACACCACCAGTGGCGCGTCGGTCTCACCGGCAGTGACGACGTGCAGTTCCACGTCGTCGACCGAGCGAACCGTTGATTCGGCCGAGGAAACATCTGGGAGGGCGTCGACTGGGGAGTTCCGTGCGGTCATGGTGTCCTCGAAGATCGACGTTCGGGGATAACGCACAAAATACCTTGGGCGGAGCTGACGGAATGGACGCCTGTGCGTCTGGTAGATCGTTCCTGACGCCGCGTCGAAGGTTGACTACGACCGGATTCGGACGATCCCAGAGCGGAGCACGAGATGGTTCGGGAGGATGAATTCCTCTTCATCACTCTCGATGTGGGTTGCGAACAGCCCTACCTCCTGTACGATTCCGCGATGGCCGTCGATGTCGACTGTGTCCCCGATCGAATACGGATCTGAAAAGATGAGAAACACGCCAGCAGCCCCCGCAGCGAGGAGATCTTTGAACGCGAGTCCGCCCAGTACGATGACACCGAGCAGATACCCCCCAAGCACGACGAGCAACGCCGCGGTTTCGATTCTGAGCTGTGCGAGCGCGATGAGTGACGCAATAAAGAGGATGCTGTATTTGACCGCAGACGGGAGCAGGGACATCTCGGTGAGCTTTACGTCCTGTAACGATTGTTTAATCTCAACTTCGGCTTTGTCACCGACGATGAGACCGATGATCACGATCAACGCGGCGACGAACACCTGCAACAGATACCCTCGGAGCAGCTCTAGATAATACCTCGTATCGAGCACGCCACCGATGCTCAGCGTTAGTCCGACCGCGAGCGCGATGAGAAACAGCGTGATAAGTCCTGACAGCAGCCCGATCGTCGACGTTCCGAGTCGATTCACCGTCCGTTCGAACCGCGTTCCCTCGACCCCCTCGGGAACCTCAGCCGCGATGAGAAGCCGCCGACTGAGTCGCCCCACGATGATAGCGACCAGCACGCCGGTGATGAACACAACGAGCGGAAGGATCGAATTCGATATATCTTTCAGGAAGCTGTTTATGATATAATTTATTTCCGCCATCTTAGTACGCCTCCGGATCAAGCTCAAATATCAGCTCACCGCCGGAAAAAGCTCGTACTAACCCGTCGCTCTCGGATAACACGATTGCAATGGCGTTCGTATCGCGGGTGATCGCGCCGGCAGCCATGTGGCGCGTGCCCAGTCCTTTCGGAATGTCGACGCCCTCTGCCGCCGGTTCGAGATACCGGTAGGCAGAGACGATCTTTCCGGAATCAGAGATCACGAAGGCACCGTCGAGCCGTGAAAATTCCTTTAACATCACATCGACGATCGGGTCACCAACGTGTACGTGTGATTTCTCGAACGGATTGTACGACAGCGACCGCGATTTGTTCATCACCTTTCCGGCGTCACCAACGACGAACAACGCTCCGACCGGTTTGCCCTTCTGGCCTTTCTTTCCGAGTCCGATTACGACTTCCAATACGTTTCGGATGACTGATGGCTCTGCCCGAGAGTTGACGAACAGATCGTAAATACCTGTGTGTGTGAATTCCCCTGCTCGAACGCGGATTACTGAATCGATACCGTCATCGAAGAGATTCATCGCACACAGAATGATCGTGCCCGTGTCGATGTACTCCTGATCGATGCCGCCTTCCATCCCGAATCGGATCCGTTCTTTGATCTCCCTGAACTCGATTGGCAACTCGATGAACAGCTCTGCGCCAACCGTGTTCTCCACAGCCACCACAACGACCGGCACATCGGATTCATCGACGATCGCTTCGTAGCTAGCGGTGCTCGGGGAGAACAAAAATACGGCATCGATATCCGCGACGAGATCCGTCACTACCCCCCCCAGTCCAGACATACTGTGTCTCTACTGTTGATGGAGGCGCGATACAGGAAACCTTTCCGGCCGATTCTGCCACGTTTTCACGAGGCACACCGGTTCACCGTTCGTCCGTCAGATCCGTAGCAGAGGGCTTCGAGTCAGACACCATCTGTTTCGCTCCTCGAAGGAGTCCATCAAGGATTTCGGGCGTCGTCGGATGGTAGGCGCGGTCGGGGATGTCGTGGATGTCCATCTCGTTTTCGAGAACAATCTGCATCGTTTTCGCCATCACGTCGGCATGGTAGTGAAGCCCCTGATAGCCGAGCACCGTGCCGTCAGTGCCAACGACGAGTCGCGCAACTCCTTCCGGGGCGTCTTTCGTGATGAACACACCGTCGTCGCTCGCTTGTCGGTCAACCGTGATGTGTTCGATGTCGGCTGTCCGTGCCGACGTTGCGGTGTGTCCGATACGGACGACGGGATACACGCCGAGTCCGGCGAACACCACCCGGTGGGTCACGTTCTCGTAGGGACGCAGAGTCCGACCGTCTCGGTGCCGAAGGATGTTGTCGGCTGCTCTGTGTCCCTGTTCTTTGGCCACGTGAAGGATCGGTTCTTTGTCGTTCGCGTCACCAACAACGAACGTCTGCTCGTCATCACGGGCCTGCATCGTGTCCTGCACCCACTCTCCGCTCGGTTCGATTCCCCGCTGGCCGAGTCCCAGTCCGTCGAGTGCGGGTCGTCGCCCCGTGAACACGAACAACCCCTCGGCGTCGATCGTTCGCGTCGTGCCCGCTTCCTCAACGGTCAGCCGAACCCCCTGCTCGGTCGCTTCGAGTGCTCGTTCGCGCGTGTTCGTTCGGATATCGACGCCGAACGTCTCGCGGTACAGGGATAACAGTTCGTCTCCAAACTGCGCGTCGTAGCCATCCAGCGGACGGTCACCGTGTTCAATAACCGTCAGATCCACACCGCCCACTTCGGCCAGATACGGTACCAACTCGATACCGACAGCACCGAATCCCAGCACGATTCCTGAATCGGGGAAACTGGTCGCATCGAGCACGTCCGCACTGGTCATGAATTCGATGTCGTCGATCCCCGGAAGCTCCGGAATCGATGGTTTCGAACCCGTGGCAACGACGACGTAATCGGGGGACAACTCTCGCGTGCCGACCGCTACCGTGGTGTCATTGACACAGCGTGCCGTGTCGTGGATGAACTCGATTCCTGCTTGGTCTGTGAGCGTCCGGACGGCTTCACGCCGATGCGCACCGAATTCTGCTGTGTGTTCGTCTTTGGTGTCGACGGTTCGATCGAGTGCCACAGACGGCACTCCAGAGAGACGGTCGTCGTGACGGGCCTGAAACCGATGCGCACCCGCTGACAACACCTCTTTGGACGGCATACACCCTCGGAGAATACAGAGGCCACCGGGTTCGTTGTCGTCTACGAGCGTAAGTCGAACGTCGCTGTCCGCGAGCGCGTTTGCGACGGCGACGCCAGCACTTCCGTAGGCCCCGATGATGAGGACGTGTGTCACACAGAAAGGGGGAACCGCCAGCCGTTTAATTATACCGGGGTAACCCAGCAACAGCGGGGATGTCAATGCGCCAGTTTACACCTGTGAACTGATCTCTACCGCTACATCTGATTGTATCCACGCGCGGTGGTTGTCCGGATCGTATACCACTACCTCGCCGTCTTCGAGTTCGAGGACGATACAGTCCTGCTCGGTGTCATCGCCGTTCGTGCCGTCGTATGTTCGTGTGCTCATTGTCCTGTCGTGCCGGGCAGATTGTTTCCATGTCCTAGTATACCACAAGATAATATAAGCTTTCAGTAACCGGAAGGTTAATGGGGGTATAATGCTAATTGATACCAATACTCAAATGTCGGCCGGAAGTGCACCCTCTTTTTGATTCGTTTTGTGTTGGATGGACGCTGTATGGTGGTATGGACGGATTACTTCGGCTCGCTTCTCAGGCAGTCGCGTGGGTGTCTGATTCGATGTCGTCGATCCGCACGAAGCCGTACCCACACTCCGGACATCTCCACTTCGTTTTCTCGCCAAGCTGGACGAGCGTACTCGCCGTTCGGTAGAAGTTGTGTTTTTCCTCACACGATGGGCAGTAATGTTCGGTTTCCAGACTCATATCCTCCCTTGTCGGACCGTCCACTTCACGTTTTCCACGTGACGAAGCGTCGTGTTTTTCCCGCTACGAGCCGGAATTGACGATAGCGATGGCCCGCTACCACATCGAGACGTACGGTTGCACGGCCAACCGTGGTGAGAGCCGCCAGATTGAGCGGCTGCTCCGTGATGGAGGACATCACCCGGTTGACGGTCCCGAGGAGGCCGACGTTGCGATCCTCAACACGTGTACCGTTGTCGAGAAAACCGAGCGCAACATGCTTTCGCGGGCCAAAGAGCTCGAATCGGAAACGGCGGATCTCATCGTCACGGGTTGTATGGCGCTCGCTCAGGGTGAGCTGTTCGAGGAAATCGACGCGGACGTGCTCCATTGGGACGCGGTTCCGACCGCCGTTCGAAACGGCGAGTGCCCGACGACGACGCCGGGAACGGAACCGGTGTTGGACGGCGTGGTTGGGATTCTCCCGATCGCCCGTGGCTGTATGAGCGACTGTTCTTACTGCATCACGAAAAAAGCGACCGGGAAGATCGACAGTCCCCCAGTCGAGGAGAACGTCGAGAAAGCCCGTGCGCTCGTTCACGCGGGAGCCAAAGAACTCCGTATCACGGGTCAGGACACGGGCGTGTACGGGTGGGACACGGGCGAACGCAAGCTCCACACCCTGCTCGAACGCATCTGTGACATCGACGGCGACTTTCGCGTCCGCGTCGGAATGGCCAACCCCAAGGGACTGCACGGGATCCGCGACGAACTCGCGTCGGTGTTCGCTACCAACGAAAAGCTGTACAACTTCATCCATGCTCCCGTGCAGTCGGGGAGCAACGATGTGCTCGGTGACATGCGCCGCCAGCACCAAGTCCGGGAGTTCGTCGAGGTGGTCGAAACGTTCGACTCGGCGCTTGACCACTGGACGCTGTCGACGGACTTCATCGTCGGCTTCCCGAGTGAAACCGACGCAGACTACCGGCAGAGTCTCGCGTTGTTACGAGAAGTCCGTCCCGAAAAGATCAACGTGACGCGCTTTTCCAAACGTCCCGGCACCGACGCCGCACAGCGCAAGGGGCTTGGCGGCACGATCAAGAAAGAACGCTCCTCGGAGATGGTTGAGGAGAAAATGGAGATCGTCGGTGACGCCTACCACGACATGGTGGGCGAACACCACGAGGTACTCGTCGTTGAACACGGCACCGGTGATTCGGTGAAATGTTACGACGAAGCCTACCGACAGGTTATCATCAAAAACGCCACCGAGCACGACATCCAACCGGGCGAATTCGTGACGGTTGAGATCACCAGCGCAGAAACGGTGTACTGCTTCGGTGAACCCGTCTCCGTTTCCGAGTGATTGCCTCCACCGTTTTGACCGTTGTTACTCACCCAACAGTTGTCTAACCGTTTCCGTCACTCCGTCCCATCCGTCTCAGTTCCGTCGGTGTAACTGCTATCGGTGTCCTTCCACTCCCCGAGTTCCTTCGGATCAAGATGTACGAACACGTCATCGACTTCCGTGATCTCCCGAATCGATTCGACGACATCTGTTTCGATGTCGTGAGCGTCGGTAAACGACCGGTCGCCCTCAATTTCGAGATGGAGACTCACGTCAACCTCGGGACCCACGTGGTGGGGAACGACATCGTGTACACCATAAACATCGGGGTGTGAGAGCGCACGGTCGACGATCTCTTTGCGGAGTTCTTCAGACGGTGCGACTCCAACGAGATAGCCGACGTTATCGACCACGATTTCGATTCCCGTGTACATGATTCCGAGGGAGACGACGATCCCGGCTACCGGGTCAAGCACCGGCCAGCCGACGCTCGCGCCGAGCACGCCGATCAGCGCAGCGATTGCGGTGAGAACGTCGGCTCGATTGTCCAGCGCCGTCGCTTCAATGGCTGGAGAGTGGTACGTTCGGCTCACGCGGAGACAGTACCGGTAAAGGAGGTATTTCACGACCGCAGTCCCGGCGAGTACGGCGATCGCGGACAGTTCTCCGACTGCCACAGGTCCCGTTTGGATGGACCGAACTGCGTTGTAAAGCACGGCGATTCCAGCGGCGAGAATCCCGAGCGCGACGAACAGCGAAACGAACGGCTCGATTCGCTCGTGTCCGTGGGGATGGTCGGGATCCGGTGGCTGTGTGGTCACGTACAGCCCCCCGACGACAACAAGGCTGTACACCCCATCAGCGATGCTGTTCACCGCTTCTGAACCGACCGCGATCGATCCGGTGGCGAAATACACACCGCCCTTAGCCACCACGAGGACGCCGTTGATCCCCAACACGAGGAGACCGATGCGCCGCAGGGCAGTGTTTCGATCCATGGCCGAACACGTCATCTAGTTCGAACGTCGTTAGCTCACTCCGCAGGTTCGATTCCGATCGCACCCGCGTCAGTGGTTTCGGTCCCATCCTGTGCGGCGAACGCCTCATGCAACTTGTCGTAGGTGTTCTCGACGGCGTCAACGATGACTTTCGTTTCGCTGATGACGGGCATGAAGTTCGTGTCCTCTTCCCACCGGGGAACGACATGGGTGTGGAGATGGTCGTCAATCGACCCGCCCGCTCCGTGACCGAGGTTACATCCCGTGTTGAATCCGTCCGGATCGAGGGTTTGTTCGAGTGCGGCGAGTGCCCGCTGTTTCAACCGGGCGTGGTCGAGCAACACAGCGTCCGATAACGCTCCGTACTCCCCCGTGTGCGTCTCCGGGATGACCATTACGTGTCCGGGATTGTACGGATAGTTGTTGAGCAGCACGTACGCGTGTTCGCTCCGAGCGACGACCCGACTCTCTCGGTCCTGTTCGGCCGCCGGCAACTCACAAAAGACACACCCCTCATCTTCCCCTCCGTTTCGTTCGACCCACTCGATCCGCCACGGCGCGAACACCTGTTCCATGGCCGTTCTCCGTCCCACGACCTGTTAAGCATAGCGTACCGTTCTTGCGGGCTACCTACATCCATTTAAACATAATGGCTCTTTCAGTGCCGTTTCCCATCAGACTGTTTTAGAAACTGTTCTAAACGCTCTCAACGGAATTAAAACGGTTATTGGAGAAATCGACTCCCGTCATGCGAAAATCGACGTGAACTACCCCCAACGGAGGTGGGTTTTTATACCGGTTAGCCTGGTAGCAGTGATCGATGAAAGCCTCCAAGCAGCAGTCGAAGCAAGCGGGCATCCACGAGATGTGTTCGGCGTGCGGACGCGAAACGCCTCACGACGTGTCTGTAAAAATACTCACTGAAAGCAGCAAGCCGGAGAACGCGCAGTTTTCCCGTGAACCGTACCGCGTCAGCGTCTGTCAGATCTGTGGTTCGGAGACTTCTCTTCGGATGAACAACGCTTAGGCGGCTTCGAGGAAGTTCCGAACGATCTCGTGGCCCGTGTTCGTGAGCACGCTTTCGGGATGGAACTGGACGCAGCTGATCGGATACTCACGGTGGCGAACACCCATCACTAGCTCGGATGTTCCGTCGGCTACTTCCGTGGTAGTGGCTGTCACTTCGAAACAGGCTGGCACCGCTGTCGCAACGAGCGAGTGATAGCGCCCGCCTCGGATCGGGTTGGGAAGTCCTTCGAACACGCCAGTTTCGTCGTGTTCGATCGGAACCGCTTTGCCGTGGATCGGTTGGGGGGCGTGATCGATCGTGCCACCGTAAGCGTGCACGGCGGCTTCTAGCCCGAGACAGATACCCAGCGTCGGCACAGTGGTGCTCAGTTCCGTGAGAACATCGAGCGTGACGCCGACATCTCGGTCGTTTTTCGGGTGGCCCGGACCGGGGCTGAGCACGACCGCGTCGGGATCGAGCGCACGGATGTCTTCGAGCGAGGCGGTGTTACGAACCACCTCGGTGGTCGCGTGCTGACTCACGTACTCGACAAGATTGTACGTGAACGAATCGAAATTATCGACGAAACAGACGTGTTTGCTCGTTGCTGCTGGTTGGTGGGTCGTCATCGTGGTGTCTCTCCGTCCGGCCGGCGTGGTTCGGTCGTCTCGGCTTCAATCGCGTCGAGTGCAGTCAGTACGCCGTTCATCTTCTGTTCGGTCTCCTCGTATTCGGCGGCGGGATCGCTGTCAGCAACGATTCCAGCGCCCGCCTGAACCGTGATGCGGTCCGACACCGCGGTGTCGTCGCTCCCGTGTTCGATCGTCGCGGTTCGGATGACGATCGCTAGATCCGCGTCACCGTTCCAAGAGTAATAACCGAGTCCACCGCCGTAGACGCCGCGCGGTTGGGATTCGAGTGTATCGATGAGTTCCATTGCACGGATCTTCGGAGCGCCGGTCAGCGTTCCGGCGGGGAAGGCCGCACGCGTCGCGTCGAACGCGTTTGCGTCCTCAGCGAGCATGCCGGTGACAGTGCTCTCGATGTGTTGGACGTGGCTGTATTTGAAGACGTTCATGAACTCCTCGACGGACACGCTGCCCGGTTCACTCACACGACGAACGTCGTTGCGAGCCAGATCCACGAGCATCGTGTGCTCTGCACGCTCTTTTTCGTCGGCAAGCATCTCGCCCGCCAGCCGTCGATCCTCGACGGGACTCTCACCACGATCGCACGTCCCCGCGAGCGGGTACATCGCCACCGTCTCGTCTTGGACCGACACGAGCGTTTCCGGACTCGCACCGACGATGGTGCTGTCACCCCGATCGAGCACGTACATGTACGGTGAGGGGTTGATCTCTCGGAGGGCGCTGTACAACCCGAGAGGATCGATCTCACCCGCAACGTCCCGCTGTCGGGAGATGACGCCCTGATAGATGTCGCCATCGAGAACGTGTTCTTTGGCCGTCCGTACCGCTTGTTCGTACGTTTCTCTGCTCCCCGCACACGCGTTCACACGCTCGACACCGCCGGTCTCGATATCATCGGCCGTCCGCAGCTGTCGAGCCACTCGGGTTGCCTCGGAACGAAGCGCAGTGTACAGCGCGTCTGCGTCCTCCTCAGGACGCACAACCGGCGTGAACACGAGTTCGAGGCTGTCGGTACACTGATCGAAGACGAGCGTCGAATCACTCAGGACGAACGCCGCGTCAGGCACTCGTGTTTCGGGACGTTCGTACTCTAACTCTGACAAGAAGAGGTCGTACACCGCGTCGTAGGCGAGCACTCCGACCAACCCGCCGTCCAATCGCCGTCTGGATCGGTCCGGGAAGCCACACAATGCAACATCCGGCAGGACGGCATTGAGCCTGTCGAGTACGTCTGTTCCCGTTGGATTGGGATCGAGCAGCCCAACATAGCGATCATCGAGAAGATCGACGGTCACGTCCGCGCCGTTTGCAGTGATGACGGCGGCCGGATCGTATCCGACGAACGAGTAGCGTGCGTGTCTGTCGTCGACCTCTGTATCGGGTGTAAACGCGCCATCGGGATCGCTCGATGGCACTTTCTCCGCGCTTTCGAGCAAAAAGCCGTACTCGCCCTGATCGTTCAACGTCGCGTACGCCAGTAGTGACGAGACATCGACATCGAGCGACGCTGCCACGTGGGCCACGATGGGGCGATCGTGATCGGTCACCCATTCGATGAATGCCTCGCGTGAGCAATCAAGCGTCACTCCCGCCTCGTCGGTAACGGATCGTGGGTCGGTCATGGCGTTGGATCGGTGGGTTCCGGTCTGTCGGTTCGTGTTCCGGCCCGGCCCAGAAACGACCGCACTGCAGCGGGATCTTTATGTCCGCTACTGCGTTCGACGCCGCTGGCGACATCGACCCCGTAGGGAGCGACCGTCTCGATCGCCGCACCAACGTTGTCGGGGGTGAGACCACCGGCGAGCACGACGGGCGAATCGAGCGCCTCAACCCGATCGCGGGCGCGTTCCCAGTCGTGTGTTTCACCGGTTCCGCCGGCACCGTCGTCATCGAGCGAATCGACGACCAGCGCGTCGGCCACCGACTCGTAGTCGGGACTGTTGGCCGCTGTCACCGCGGCGAGCACCGCCGCGTCCGTCTCACCTGCGAGCGCAGCGACAGCCGACGGAGACAGTCCGTGAACTTGCACCGCGTCCGGACCGACGCGGTCGATCCGTTCGAGGGCGTCGCTTACGTCATCGGGCATCGTCACCAGCACCGTACTCACGAACGGGGGCGTCGTCTCGACCAACGTCGCGGCCGTCTCGGCGGAGATCTCTCGGGGGGTGTCCACCGAGACGCCGCTGATGAATCCCACAGCGTCCGCACCGGCTGTCACCGCGAGATCCCGGTCCGCGGCCGTTGTGAGACCACAGATCTTCACCCGCGTTCGGCTGTCCGAGTGCGTCATTGGGTGATCGAGACCGAGCGGAGTTCTTCGAGCACCGACCCGGCGGCTCCTGACTCGATTGCGTCCCGAGCGCGGTGGACGCCCGCCTCGATGCTGTCCGTTTCTCCCGAGACGTAGACGGCCGCCCCGGCGTTTGCGAGCACGATGTCGCGTTTCGGACCGGTGTGCTCGCCGGTGACGATCTCCCGGAGCACGGTGGCGTTCTCCTCTGGGGTTCCGCCCGCGACCTGTTCGATCGGTGCCCGATCGAGACCGATATCGGCGGGCGTGAGCGTGTACTCCTCGGTCTGCTCGCCCGTCACCTCCGCGACTTGCGTTTCTCCGTGGATGGCGATTTCGTCCAATCCGGGACCGTGGACAACAAGCGCCCGCTCGACCGGAAGTCTGGCGAGTGCGCGCGCGAGCGTCCCCACCAACTCCGGATCGTACACTCCGACGACTTGGGCGTCCGCTCCGGCGGGGTTCGTTAGCGGTCCGAGCACGTTGAAGATCGTCCGCATACCCAGTTCCCGTCGCGGCCCGATCACCGCCTTCATCGCCGGGTGGAACACCGGCGCGTGCATGAATCCGATGCCGTGCTTCTCTATCAACCGCTCGACAGTGGCCGGTTCGGCAGCTGCCGGTACACGAAGCGCCTCAAGCACGTCCGTGCTGCCCGACGAGGAGGAAACGGAGTAGTTGCCGTGTTTGGCAACCGGAACGCCCGCCCCTCCGGCGACGATGGCGCTGGTCGTCGAGACGTTGATCGTGTCATGCTCGTCGCCGCCCGTCCCACACGTGTCCACCAGCGGTGTCCGATCGGGGGAAATCGTGTTAGCAACCGCTCGCATTCCTTCCGCGAACCCCGCGATTTCGGCCTCTGTTTCTCCTTTCGATCGTAGTCCCGCCAGCAGCGCACCGATCTGTGTCGCCGTCGCGTCCTCGAATACGGCGTTCGCCACTGATCGAGCTTCCTTCTGTGTCAGATCCTCGCCGTCAGTCACACGCTCGATATAGGTGTTCATAATGACCACTGATGATCGATATTGTCTTACTTTGTCCAAATATGTACATTGCCTTAATACTGTCGGTAATGTGTGATATTGACTCACACTATAGCAAGTGGCGCACGATATCACTCGATCGGGCGAGGGGATTCGGAAAGGTTCAAGTATCCCTCTCCAGTACAGGAAACTGTAAGCGAAAACGGGTTCGTGGTCTAGGCTGGTTATGACACCTCCTTGACATGGAGGAGGCCGGCGGTTCAAATCCGCCCGAACCCATATCGTTCGTTTTTTGTTTTATATTTTGAGTAGTGGCCGGCGGTGAGACGTGCAGCGAAGCGCGCAGCGGTGAGCGAACGTCGAGGCACGTCAGTCGCAGCGCCGAGCGCAGCGAGGCGACCGTCTGACGGTGGTTCAAATC
>NZ_RRCH01000036.1 GCF_003862495.1 Halocatena pleomorpha
GTTTCAATCCCGTGTTGGGTTTCTAGGGTACTGTGACAAGGGGTGAATATGCGCCGAGAGGGCCTATAAGCGTTTCTCATTCAGTGAGCAACAGGGACATCTTCGTGGACCCCCCCCCCTGTACACAGACTTTATAAAGGTCCACGTAGCTTCTCTTCACAGAACGTTCGACTGTTCCTCAGGTGGTGCGACACCAAGATCAGTCACACTATCGCAACAGGCCTCACAGAGCCGATAGAGGCGGATTCGATCCCCATCCGTTGGCTCGATCTGTGTGGCGAGTTCGTCTTCCAGTTCTACCCGTTCTGTTTTCGAGACGTCCAGTTCGAAGACGCTGTACTGTCGCCATGCTCCGTAGCGCTCTAACGTTCGATACACCTGCCGACGATTCGCGTCATCACTCACATCGTAGGTTACAACGAGTCTCATCGACACACCGCCAGCGCGTGATACTCATCTAACTCTCCTGTAATCGCCTTCCGGAGGAGAATCGCTTGCTGGCGGATCGCCTTCCGCCGACTCACCTGATACTCGAAATAGGGGTGGGTCAGTGTCTCACTCATGTAAGCATCAAATCTCACCAGATTCCATTAAGGTGTTATGTCACCGCTTTTGAGCTACTAACTGCGCGTGAGCCTTGATAGCATCATCCCATAGTAGTAAGGTTCCACTTTGTGGCGTTGGAATCACAGCTGCATACGGTCCCAGTCCGAATCGCGCTCGTGCCCGTTCAACATCGTCACGTACGAACTGCGCGAGGACTCCCGTGTCGCCGATATCGATATGCTCGGTCCCGATCACACCGGGACTGGTCTTCACTTCGGGATCATCGATGGTACCAATCGCACGGTGGAGATTGCCCGACTTAGCACGTTTTTCCATCCGATGGAGGAAACCGAAATCGTTCAGATAGTAGTCCCGGGGGGTTTCGCACCGACCTGTCGCTACGAAGCCAGCAGCAGCGTAGTTGATATGCTGGGTGAAAAACGACCGTTCCTCGCTTGATGGTTGACGTCCGATGACAGTTTCAAACCGATTGAGAAGATCGTCACATGGAATCACTTCGCCTTCACGGTGACGCATGACATGATATAGACTGGACATTTTTAACCGCTCCTCACTATCGTTGACATCAATGACGAGACACCCGAGTGACGATGATCGGTAGGAGTGCAATCTTTCAAAGATATCGGCTGTTGGTGATTCTGAGACCAACTGGTCGGCGAGAGCCCAGAACGCTGGTTCGGTCATCTGCTGATCGAAGAACTGCTCGAAATCGGGCCCGAAATGATCGAAAGCGGTCGTTCGGTAGGCAGCATCCTTCAAGGCATATTGTTCATCAAGCGATCTATCGGTGTGTTCCCATAGATAGCGGGGATATGCTCCACACAGAACATCGTAGTAGGGACGGTTCGTGACGGCGTTGTTGACATTGTGGAGCGCATCATCGAACGTAGACCGCGCAAGAGTGTCTCCATCTGTCATCGTCACGAGATACTCTTGAACGGCTGGTGTCGTGATGAGGAGTGCTCGGTAGTCATTGAACTGTGACCGATACCGCATTCGACCGATTCGTTGGAGGGTACTACTCGGTTCGTAACCTGTACAGATTAGTCGATTAACTCGATCGAAGTCTACCCCAACCTCAACTGCACTGTTACCGACGACTACGTCGCTCTTCTCGATTGCCTGCTGCCGTCCCTTCTTCTTCCATCCATAGACTCGGCCGACCGATAAGTCTGTCTCACTCTCAAACGCCTCGGTGACGGCCTCCACTTCGCGGATGCTATCGACGATGATGAGCAACTGGCCTGGTGGTTCGTGTGCCGCAGCGAGGGCCTCAACGTTGTTCACAAGCAATCTGTCACTCGTGAAGCGTGGCTGCGATGTGATGCCCAGTTGTACCTCCGGGAGGATTTGGCGAGCCGACTGTTTGTTAGGTGCTTTATCCAAGACCGTGTTGGAAACATGGGTCGGATTGAATGCACGTTTGATACGTTCGATGTAGCTGGGCTCTGGTGTCGCAGAGAGGAACACGAAAGTATCCAAATATCGGCCAGCGAGACGATTATAGACATCCAAATGGAGTGGGAGCAAGCGGCGGGCGCGATCGGTTGTGAGATGGAATTCGTCAACCACGATGGCGTCCAACTCCGGGACTATCCGAGAGATATCGTTGTCATGGAATCGGTTCGTCGCCATGTATGTCAGTGTATCCGGCGTCGTGAGGATAACCGTCGGAAGCCCCGTTGATTGAAGCGTATCGACAGCCTTGTCATGTATGTCACGTAGCTGTGTCTTGATGCTCTCATCGCCGATGCCTGAACTCACTGCGGCGACACGCTCCGTTAGCGGGACGGCCTCTGATCCGTTGGTTAATACCTCCGTCGCCTCTTTCTCGCCATTCAGGTCGCTACGGGTATTTAGCTCATACGACCGCTCGCTCACCCACGGTGCTTTGTCAGTACCATAGTACCGTCGGAACAGATTCAGTATCGTCCGTTGCTGATCCTGAATCAGAGCTGTCGTCGGGTAGGTTGCCATCACAAGCGATGGCACGTCGGTGATACTCTCCCGAATAATCGGGGCGACCCATGAAAGTGTCTTTCCACCGCCCGTCGGATTCGTGTTGAGGAGGACAGTCGCATCGCTCTGCAGTGCTGCACACATCTCCAGCTGGTGGGCGTCTACGTGCTCGCTCGGCAGCGGGAAGTATTCCGCTGTCGTGGTACCAGGCATCCACGCTCCAGCGAGGCGCAACTGCGTATCGAAGAGGCGGTCGAGCGTCATTGGTCAGTTCCGAGAAAGTAGACGTCGGTGGGGAGTGTGATCCCTGTGTCATTTTTTTCGGGACCAAACTGAGCGTCGACACGCACGTATTGGCCCGATAAGTCGCTCTGGGTAAGCAGGTCTACGGGTGCCATTGACTCCATGCGAACCGACCCCAGAATATCGTACTCGTCGGTGCTAATATCTTGCTTCCCGACTGGTTGGTCGAGAGTAAACTGGCCCTCCTTCGGAGTTACGTCATGGACATCCGTTTCGAGACGGGCGCTGGTCATTTTCTTCCCGACGCGGATGTACGAAGGGAGTTGCTGTGCGAACGCGAGAGCATCTGTCCCGCCATCACACGTCACAAAGGTTCGAAACTGGATGTCAGGCTCATACGTTCGTTGATGTCCCGTTTCGAGCAGGTTTTTGTTCTCCTGCTGGGCTTCACTCCGATATGTGTCGCCTTTGACGCTGAACCGCCGAGTCATGTGCCGACCTCCACCGACGATCGTCGCAGGATGAATATAGATTCCTCTGGCCGCCTCCGACTGTTTGTAGTGGGTGGTGTATTCGGGTGTTTGTTCGCTGACACGGAATCGGGTCGGAAGCAGCCCAAGCGCGTAAAACAGCGCGGAGTGCATGATGTAGGGCTTCGTCGAAAACCGATCACCACTCTCCCGGGAGACGTAGTAGTACTGGTCAAGTGGTGTGATCGATAGTTCGACCACACTAGTCACATCCCTCGGCATCAGTCTTCGACGCGGGCGATGTAGTCTTCGACTTTTTCGTACTGCCGTTCGAGTATAGTTGCTAGCTGGTTATCGTCTCCTAATGTTTGAACTACGCCCTCAAGGATCTCATCCGGAACCCTGTTGAAATCAAGGCCTCGCCGCTCCTGCAGTTGTGTGTATGCAGACTGGACGGCGTCAGTAGCCGCTGCAATGTCAATGGGATCTGACCTGATCGTTGTTTTAAGATCCTCGACAGCGTATTCATCACCCGTACCACTTAACATGCCAGCTGCTACTCGTGTAAGTTCAAGGTTTGCTGGACCATCCTGTCGACCGGTATAAACTCCGAGGAAGTGATTGCGGACGTTTCCGCCGCGCGTTTCGTTGGCACCATAGCGTGTCGTTTGAGCAATCGCTGCCATGACGAAAACCACCTCCTCTGGAGTAGCGCTATCGAGCGTGACAACACTCGGGAATAGCGTCCCTGGTTTCACGAAGTCAGGTGTCCAAGTTCCCTGCCCCTCAGTTGCGTCGACACGGGTCTCATCGCCGGGGGCATTTTGGACGTTCTGTTGAACAGCAGCCTCAGCCGTTCTGATGCTGTAAGCGCTGTTATAGTATACTCGGCTGCGTTGACTGATCTGTTCGTCGCCTGCCGCACTCCCGAACAAGACACTCTCAACGGAGTTCTGTTGCATCTCATTAGGAGCCATATGGTCATCAGCACATGCATCAATGTGGCTGAGGAGATCGCGTTGAATACTTTTGGCCGTCCGGCGTTCCGCGCCGGGTTGTTTCCGGTAGAAGAGGTCAACAACCCGAGCAAGTTGCGTCTCGCCCTGTGGATCACCGGTCCGTATCCGCATCGTATTGACCGTCTCACCGTCGGTAGTGAATCGAGCCGGAGCAGTAACCTCCCGCAGGAGCAAAAGGTGAGTGAATCGGTTCTGTCGGGTGTTCTGTAGCTGTGCGACTGTTCCGGGTTCAAGCTCGTCGGTAAAGGTATCGAGGGTCATTAGTGTATTCTGTGGTTATTCTCTGTGTTCATCGAAGAATTCTTGCAGCCGTCGACGGATAGCAGCATTATATCCGCTGGCGAGATGATTTTCGTGACGCCGCAATTCGTAGAAATCCCCATCACAGAGCCCGTAAAAGATGTCATCGACGAAGATCGTCGAGAACTCCTCTGCGGGCTCACGCTTGCGGGAGACATCGTCGTACCCGGGAGTCTCAGCCCGGGCTGCAGCTTTCATTACATCGCCAGTGACGATATCGATCAGTTCATCTTGCGAGGCATTCTGTGCCAGCCCATCGCTAATCGACTCACGAGCGACACGAAACAGCCGCTCGTACTCGTAATTGCTCGTGCTCTGTGCATCCGGTTGAAGTGTATTGAACCCTGCATCGGCGAGGGCATCAATTCGATTGCTCATTGTTGGATATAGGAGGGTATCAAGGACGAGCGCAGAGTGCAATGCTCTCGGATCAGTGCTTTGCTCCTTACCCCTGAGCATTGTTTCTGCACCCGGGAACGGTTCTTTCGCGCGATTGAGAACGGTTTTTACCCGCTGTATCTCCGTTCCATGCGCACGGAAGGCCACGGTGAACAAACTGGCGAGTTTGTACAGTGTAGTCTCGAGATCCGTCTCTAATTCGATGTTGACATGTCTACTCACCCTGTCTGTTGAGTCAAGCGACGTAGTTTTTCCACACTCAGAGTCATGGGCCGAATCGGCACCATTCTCCGCTACCTCGGCCGATTCGTCAACGGGGTCGGCGTCATCGAGAAGCATCGATGAGGATATCGACTGGGTGAGCCGAGAGTCGATATTGAATGATTCCGGACTAATGCCCAGATCTCGGCGGTACGAGATGGATACCTCGTTGCCAGTGAACCGCTTGACGACGCCCGGGAGGTTATTGAGATGTACCTGTTCGTTGAATTCGTCGAATTGTGTTACCGGAATTTGCGTCTTCGTGAGTAACACCCGCGACGAGGTCAACCATGCCATTCCTGTGGCAACCATTGAGCTGACGAGCCCGCTTGGAATCCGAGTGATGGGTTTCCTACTCTGTGTCCCCCGCCGTGGTGGGTCAATCCGGAAAAGTCCAAGGGCACCATCCTGTTTATACATCGCATCATAGTTCCTCACCATGTTGCGGAACGACGCGTCGTTGG
This sequence comes from Halocatena pleomorpha, assembly GCF_003862495.1. Classification (GTDB taxonomy): domain Archaea; phylum Halobacteriota; class Halobacteria; order Halobacteriales; family Haloarculaceae; genus Halocatena; species Halocatena pleomorpha. Next base: position 5,683 of record NZ_RRCH01000036.1, read on the forward strand.
CCCCCTCTCGCGCGGAATCAAACTCTGAAAATATTTCCTCGACGATCGATGCACGAGTGGTTTTATCACCGACGACTATCGAACGGGCCAATTGCAATAGAGTGAGGCCACTCGCGAAGTAGACAGCCTCACGAATGCGCTGCTCGATGAGAACATCCCCTGGCGCATAGAAGTAGTCGGGGGCGAGGAAGAGGTAATGTGATTCCCCGTCCGATGACGTGTCATGTACAGCGTCACGGAGGGTCAGCTCAAGTTCACATTGTGGACAGATGGCTGATTTTGGCTCTCCTTTCTCAGTTGTGATTGGCTTGTAGTGTGAGAAACCGAATGTTATGTCTCCGCTCCCAGTCGTTTTGAAATCGTCAAGCGATCTAGACCCGATCAGCACGTCATCACAGAGTAGACAAACGTGCGGTTGTGAACTACGTCCGTACTGTCCAAGTTTTGTCTTCGATGCGTCCGTGTCGAAGATCGGACGTTGGTTGACCTGAAGGTTCTGTCGGACGTATTCTGGGTGTGACTTCCAAATGAGTCCTTCCTTAACGCGCTCAAACTGCTCGCGTTTACTGGCTGAGGTGTCAGAATCTGTTACGCTGATCGGAGCACTGTGGTCCCAGTCTGTGGGCCACGACCGATAGTATGATAGCAGGTGCTCTTCGGCAGCTTCGAGAATCGTCTCAAGCGGGCGCTCATCCCATCTAACTCCTGCTTCATTGTCAGATTGTAAGAATGCCGCCGCAATCAAGATTGGGAACGACCGCGTTCCCCCACTCGTCAACTTCACACCAGACGTGAGGTCCTCCGCGACGTCCGACTGATCTGCATTAAATCGCTCGGCGAGCGTACTGAGCGTGCGTCTCGACGGTGTATCTGTCACGTACTCAAGATACCAATTCTCGGTTTCAGCACTAATCCATTCTCCAACATCCGGGATGTTCAGTGCCTTGCATAAATGTCTAATAGCGTCACGTCTCTCCTCGCCTGAGAGAGGATAATAGAGTTCCCCGTAATAGGTACTGAGTTGCAGTCCGAGCGGGATTGCCTTCTCGGTGGAGGGTAGTGGCTCCGAGAGAAGATCCCCAGCGATTCCGACCTGAACAGCGTACTCGTATGTGTTGTACTCTCCCCAATCGCTGTTTTCGCTGCGGTCACGGAGTAGATGACGTGCACTCCGGAGAGACGTCTCTACCCCACTGAGAAGATACATCGAGGCTGAGATATCGAGTTTCCCTTTCTGGAAATCAGGGTTGATTCCCGTCGTCATCCGCTCCGGGTCGGCGAATTCGGTTCGAGCTTCACGGAGGGTCTCAATGAACGAGTCTGTTATCTCCTTCGCTGACGTATTCTCGCTCTTGAATGGGTCCACGATATCGGTTCCATCAGGCACCAGATAGAGAGCACCATCGACAAAGTAGACCACAAGGGCAGCCGGTGTCGAAGCGCAGATTTCGTCAGTAATGGTCGTATGGAGGATATTTGTCGATAGGCCTTTCGTATCGTCAAATGAGTGGCTGGCGAGACAGACATCGGAGTCGATCGCCTGCACACGCTCTTCAAGGTGGTCGTCCACGACTGGGACATCGAGCCCCGCAGCAGCGTCCATCACACGGATCCACTCACGGTATCGAGTGAATACACGGCTTGGAGACTCGGCGTGACGACCACTATTTTCCTCGGCAGCAAGGGCACTTGCTCTGTAGTCGTCGGGGTCAAGGTTTGTGTCCAATTGCGATAGTCGGAGGCGGTCGACGTATGCCTTCGTCTCGGATTTCGTAATATCTTTGTCGGCGTTCTTTCGATCGGTGGCCCCCGCTCTCCGCTGCTGGGCCTCTCGGGTTTTGTGGAGATCATGGCAGGCGTAGAGAGCAAGCACTTTAAGTAGCTCCGTCTCCGGCAGCGCAGCACTTGAGTCTAGTCGGCTGAGTGCATGATTGAGACGAGCCCCGAAAGCAGCACCGTTGAGTACGTGACTCCGCAATGTCTGATCGGTGTACGGTTTGCCCGTCCAGCGACTCCGGACCGCACGACTCTTAGCCGGAATGACATCGAACTCGGCGTCGAACATCCCTGGATCAACTGTCTGTCTGAACCGCAAGTAGACATTGTCAGAGGGACTCAGCCCCTCGTCGCCATCGTCTGCTTTGAGAACGTCCTCGATAAACTCCGCCGGATTCATGAGTTGACCTCCACAGCGACAGCACCACACCCACGCGCGACGAAGCCACCGACGCCTCCGAACTCGCCAAACAGCGCGAGCGCTGTCACCGCCGTCCGAACCGCCTCGCTTGCACCCTTGAACTTGTAGGTGCACTGCCCAGAGAAGCCTTGACGTTGGATTGGTCTGCCGTTCTCGCCACGGTTCACGAGGACGCTGTGGGAGTCGAGCGACCGAAAGTCGGGCTTTTCGATGAGGTTCTCCTCGAAGTCCGCTCGGGCCAGACTCAGTTCCAGTTCGTCGGCCTGTTCGGTCGGCACCGTCTTGTTCCAGCGACGCAGCAGCGAGCGGAACGTGCTCGCTCGATGAGGGAACATCGTGGTGATCTCAGCTGTTTCCCGAATACACGTCGGCGTCCGGAACGTCAGTTCGAGCTCGACGTTCGGCGGAGCCTGCTCAACCAGTTCAGCTGCATCGGCTAGCAGTTCCTCGTGCGTCGCGTTCATGCTCGCGAAGCTACGCACGTGGAAGCTGCCGCGATCGAGGTCCAATGAGTCACCACTGAATACGAACGCGTCCGCGAGCGCTTCGAACACGTCTTGATCACGTGGATCGGTGACGCCGAGATCAAGCGTGTACGTCTGGTCCGTGATCGTCTGTTTGTGATGCTTTCGCTCACTGTTCGCGAACGATCCCACCAACCCACTGTTGTGGAGACTCCCGAGGGGGGCGTCGTGGAGTCGCTCGCTCACTCCCGCGGAAACGTCTCCGAGTGCCGAAAGCAGCGCTCCGTACACCTGATAGCCGTTCCATGTCGGCACAGCGAACGCCCCCTCTGGCTCAAGTGTCAATGTAATCTGTCGCATGGTGTCACCTGAAGAGTCGGATTATTTCCGACGGGAATTGGTATATTGATGACAGAATCGACGATGCTATCCACTACAGAGGCCCTCCCTGACAGCTCGGGCTGATAATCTCTGCCTGTTGGCCACAACTGTTATCCTGATGTGTTTCAATTTGTATCACACATCTCTGCATGGAGTATCACCTACTAAATCCTTTCGATATTGTGAGACGATCCAAGTTATCTGGGATTCACGTCTTTGATCCCATGGTAATAGGACGGTGTTGTTTTATCGCTGCAGTTCGAGGAGCATGACAATGCGAACGTATCTTTCTCCGATCGGCTACAATAGCACGAGTGTGACCCGGACAGTGTTGAGTCATGGGGTAGACGGCGACGATCGGATCGTTCTAATTCGGCCGACAGCGGAGACAGATACCAGTCGTGCAGACGAGGCGATCAACGATGTGCAGCGGCTACTCGGCGAGGTCCAGCCGGAGATCGCGGTGACGACGGAACGGATCCCACACGACGATTTTGAAACGGCTGTGGTCCGGTGTCAGGAGTTACTCCAGGCAGCTGGGGGCGCTGTGACGGTTAATCTGGGGGGCGGTGCGCGTGATATTCTGCTGCCGCTGATGACGGCTGTCCTCACAGAGATCCAGCAGATCGATAGCGTTCTCGTTTTCAGCGATGTTGATGGCAAGGTCCGTGAATGGGAACTGCCCACCCTCAGCACGACCGTGTCCGACACCGTGTATGAGACTCTTACCGCCATCGCCGGGGCCGACGGAGAGATCTCGATACCGCAACTCACGGAGGCCACTGGCCGTCCAAAGAGCACGGTGGCCCGTCATGTTGATCTCCTCGAACAGAACGATGCTGTCGCCGGCCGGCGCGAGGGGAAAACGAAGCGTGTGTCACTGACCCTGACGGGCCAACTGGTGGTGAACAGTGAGTGAGGGGGTGAGTTGGAAGCACGTCCCGACTCCACTCTCAGAGTCACCCCCGGGTGAGACCTCTTGTGAGGGAGTGATCTTCGTGGACCTTTATAAAGTCTGTGTACAGGGGGGGTCCACGAAGATGCCCCTGTTGCTCACGGAATGAGAAATGCTTATAGGCCCTCTCGGCGCATGTTCACCCCCTGTCACAGTACCCTAGAAACCCAACACGGGATTGAAACCGCGTGCGGCTACTATCGCGCCGAAGGCGTGAATGGGTCACAGTACCCTAGAAACCCAACACGGGATTGAAACGGCGATGTCCTTGAGGCGCAGGTCGGGACGAACGTGTCACAGTACCCTAGAAACCCGACACGGGATTGAAACTGTGTCTGTGGGGATCTGCACAGGGACAGTCCCGTCACAGTACCCTAGAAACCCAATACGGGATTGAAACCGCCGACCAAAGGAACTCTCGTTCGACGACGTGCGTCACAGCACGTTACAGACGACCCCTCGTCGGGTTGGAGCACGTTCTTTATGGGCTATCGGTAATATGGAGGTCTCCATCGACGGCATACAGATATCCCTTTGAGAGCAACCGATCAAGGACGCTGTGGGCAACGGACGGCTCACAGTCGAGCTCTGCAAGTGCGCTGACGGCCACCGCTCGTGAAAAACTGTCTGCAACCGGCTCGTCGTCTTCGTACAGTCGCTCAAGGGCGGCTTGTTCGGTGTGACTCAATGGTGTCCGCTGGTTCCGCATACAGACATGAACGGCCCCGAGAACCGAGACTGTTCGGGTCCGTGCCAGTATCGGCGATAGCGAGCTGTCGAGAGAAGTTGTTCCGAACTGTCATCTTCATCGCGGATCGCACGCTCAGTCAACTACTGTCTTGCTTCCAGTACTTCCGATGCAGATTGGTATATCTGCAGCCGAACAGGTCTTGTGCAATAATCAGGTTCCGATCGGCCAACTCATCACGGTTGTATTAGGGTTGTTCTCGATGTATCTCATTCTCAAGTTCATGCTCCGACTGATGAAAGGACTCGACAAAGCCGGAAGCATTCACGTGAAACGCGGCTATTTCGCCCATCAAGTACAGAATGGTTCCTACTCGCTGCTGGCAGCCCTGCTGCCAGTGGTTGTTCCCGTATTTCTAAACCTCGTTGAAATTGACGTCGTTGAGTGTATGTTGTGAGCAACGGCTCTTACCTTGAACTCTCAGAACAAAGCCTCAACGCGTATCGGGAACGGGTCCGTATCCGCACTGAGGAGAAGGCCGTCGTTCAGCACTCGGAACTGACCACGATTCTCGAGCATGCTCGTGATTCCAGCTCAAGAAACTACCTGCTACCGATCGTCGGGAACTCGGGATTCGGAAAAACCGTCACGTGCTATCAGGCAATGGAGGAGTGGTCGGACTCCGGACCGGCCCTTCGTCTCGAACCAGCCGACATTCAGGGAGCTACGAGTCTCTCGCAGGCGATCCAGTCGGCGTTTGATCGGCTGTATCCGACATTGAACTTGGTAGCGGGGCAGGATGCCCTACGGATCGCGCGGGATACCGATCGCCTCCTGCTCGTCGTGGACGATCTCAATCGGGCGAGCGATTCGTCCCAACACTCAATTGAAGCTGGCTGTAAGACCGTGGTGAGCGGGTTTTGGTGTTGCATGAACACCAAACCCAAGACCTGCGCACACTTCGACTAGACGGTGCCCAGTCATGGAATCGGATTAGTCACCGACTTCTTGTAGTAAGTCTGTTATTGTAATATAATTTAATATTTAAAATAGTTCACTATCCTCATTGTCCCGACGAACGCTAAGTACAGGAGAAACATCTCACAGATCGACCTCATCGTGCTGTCCGACAGAGTCGTGGGTTCATCCATCGCTATTATCGTACTGGCTCTACGAAGATGGTATTCCGCTGATGGAACGGCATTATGCAGATGAATCGATGGGAAACACGAGCATATTGGGAATCAGAGAAAGAATGATCATCCGCTGATATATTACGTCGCCTGTCTATATTTATCGTTCAGGAATAGTCGTAAAGGAATGGAGTACTGTTCTATGACATTCTGACTAGGTGACGGCTGGAACGACCGGTCGGGCCACACATGGCGGCATCGTCGAGAAGGGGATGTCGTCCCACGGAAGGAGTGTAACTGCGTCGTGTGGCGATGTATCGGACATCTTCTTTTCCGACCCGCAGTTCAATATGCGCTACTGCCTTGATTCATATCACCACGGACGACAAGGTAGAGAATGAGGCCGGTGAGTCCAATCAGGAACACACCGATTCCCCAGGCGAGGTGATGGCGACTGCCGCGGCGTTTGGCATCTTGGGAGACCCAATAGCTGACACCAATCCAGACAGCGTAAAACAAAATGCCAATCATGAGAAGTCCACCGATCTTTGCCATATACAAAGTATCTATCGGTTCTCATAAATCATTTTCGGACGCTGTTATATCGAGAAAATCTGAGGTGGCGAGAGCCGGTAAAAACGATGAGCCTTCACAGTAGATGATCGTACTGAGGCTTCACCCGGCTGGGATTCGTCTGTAACCATGTGTATATTGGGTAAAATAGGCTTTGATCTGGCGGTTACGTGGTCACCATTCAATGGACCTTCTGATCCCTCGGTTGACCGGAGGTCGACAACTGGCCACTCTGGCCTGTGAGAAGGGCTGTCTCTTTCATCTTCGCTCCACCAGGGGTGTTCGTAACCGGGTCATCAGTGGAGAAATCAAGGGGGTCGACTGATCGGCAGCGGCATCGACCGTCTATGGGTGCTCATTACTCTATCAACCCCCGTTGAGCACCGTATTACTCCTGTGGTGGGAGATGACACCCGATTCTCCCGTGGCTTCCGGACTGTCGTACGCACCAGCGCCTCGATATCATCCATTTTGACTCTACTAAGAGGCTGCTAAAAAACTTTCCAACTCTATGCCCGATTTCTCCGTCGTTACGGGAGTACTTCCTGCTTAACCGACTGGTATCTTTAATATTGGTTATTGTAATTCTAAAACGAATGCTAGTGTAACCATTACGTATGGTATAGCACAGGCAGTCATCGCCAGTGATGGAAAATCGATCGACAGGACTGCCCCTCCACAGAAGCTCACTCCATGGACGCGATGCATCGTTGCTGGTGAAGCGACGATAACGGACGTTCCCGAGCGTAATCGGGAACGCATCGCCCGTGAAGTGAAAGCCGACGCCGATCGGTTCCCAGACGTTGGGCGTTCCCCTAACGGTGGAATGGCTTATCAACGATCTCAAGCAAGCAGAGGTGAGTAGCGATGAGATCTGAGCCGGTCGCTACCGTTGAGAGTGCGTGTCGTCGAGGCACGTGCACTCAGTGATATCGTTGATCATCGGGACGTGGTCATTGAGCGGCTATCTGAACCACTAGACGATGAGAAAGATAGCGACGCCCCTAATCCATTATCGAAAATGAAACCCAGACCGTCGACCAACTCGCTCATGCAATCGCTGACGTGCGGGTTTGACCTGAAAAAGACGCCACAACTCCAATGGGAACTGACTGCAGCAGCCGCTGAAGCCTACGGTCGAGCGGTGAAATCGTTCAGTAAACAGTTCGTCGGCACCGAGGTTGCCGAGGAGTTTGAGCTCGCAACGGATATCGAGTTACAAATAGCTATTACCGGTCTCAAGGATCAATTTCTCGTTGAAACCGTGTCAGTTGAGCTTCGATCTACCATCAAGAAACGAGGACCGGTCTAAGGGAAAACGGACGGTCAGTCGTCCGCTGGCATTGACGTGGCCGTATGACTGTCCGTGGCCACGTCACGCCGTACGTCGAGGAACTCCATTGTAGCAGTTGGACACGTGCGCTTGATCAGTTCGAACGTGTCACGACACAGTGCACGGCCGTCTGCTTCAGACAGGGCCGGATTACCCGGGACGACCAGCAGGACGTCGTCAGTTGCCTCGGTGACTTTGAATGCGTCTGCGTCCCGGCTCACCGGGCCGAGCAGCGCTAAGAGATCCCCGTCGAATTCCCAGAGGAGATCACCCGCTGCGGCCGTCTCCGAGTCCTCGTGGAAGATCGGCAGCATCGTCTCGCCACCCTCTGCCCGGCGGATCGTAACCGGGCCGTCGATCTCGCCCGCGTCATGCATCCCCATGACCGCGCCCGAGCGTGCCCCAACGATGTTGTATGCATCGACGATGTTGTTATTGCGATTGAAGCCTCTCGCCTCGATCAGTTTCACGAGTTGCTCACCAGCTGGCTCCTGATCGGGTCGTCCAAGTCGACGGAACAATTCCCGTGACCCCTCGACAATGTCGGACTCCAACCTCGCTGATGCGTCGCCAGTCAATTGATTGATCTCGTTGATCTCCGCGTCCAATGCGTCTGGTCCCGACTGAACATCGAGATTCCGGATCTGACACCCCACAGGAGCGATGCCCAAGGCATGAACATCGTCCGTGACGACTAGTATGTTGCTATCCATTACCACATACTCACCTTTATAAGCAGAGTTGTTATAATTTTCTATAAATTACCTAATTCGTTTGCGGTTTTGAGATCGAACCTGGGAAAAATTAAAAATTGCCAAATTATCAGTACTTTAATCAGTGACATACGTCTCATCAAGCTCGTGCGTAAGTATGTCCTCACCTTGCCAGCAGATCTGTCCGACACGCGTCCCTTCCGGCACGTGCTCGGCGTCGATCTTCTCGTTTGCTTCTGTTACAATCGCCCAGACGTGCTGGTTTGCAAACAGTCCCATGCCCGGCTCAAGCTTCACCCGTTTTGTCGGAAAAGCTGATTGGACGATGAGAGCAGCCTGGTATTCGGTTTCGTTCCCCATTGCTGTTATGCACTCTGTTTCATCGGTTGAGAGATGATGGATTTACACCCAGAAATCGTACAACTCCGCTATGTCCTCTTAAACGTGTTGAACATGTCTCTTCTCGGGGAGCCGTTGCTCATCGTTTCCGTCGTGTGAGAGAGTGGCCACCTGCTGTGTTTCCCAGTCGGTGCGAGCATCGATCTCGCGCTGGCCCCGACGCGTGAGTGTGTAGGCGTTCGTCCGCTGGTCGCGCTTGCCCTTCTCGACTAACCCTTTTTCAACAAGTCTGTCGAGACTTGGGTACAGCTGACCGGTATTGATTCGCTTATCGTAGTAGTCTTCGAGTTCATCTCTGATCGCAAAGCCATGCGGTTCGTTTCGGCCTGCAAGCACATACAGCACATCCCGTTGGAAGGCAGTCAGATCGTGCATACTAGTGAGCAGAGAGCAACGGTTTCGATTCGAGAGCCACGCCGGTTCCGTCAGCGCTCGATCGGTAGATAGCGTCGAGCACACGTTGAGTGGTGAGTGCCTGCTCAGGCATGGCAAGCGGGGACTCACTACCAGCGATGGCATCAAGGAACCGGCGCTGTTCGATCCGGTGGGCGTTGTTCTCGCGCGTCGTGATGGTGCTGTCTGCAAAGTGTGGTGCACCAGTAGCGCCAGTTTCGAAGATCGTCAGCTCCCCAGTCTGAAGATCGAGCCGTGCGCCAGCCTCCGTCCCGTGGAGCACGACATCGGTCGTGGGTGGGCGATTAGCCGCCCAGGCGATGTCGAGCGCGATCGTCGTGTCATCCCCACACCGAATGAACGCACTCGCGGAATCGTCGACATCGAACGCTCCATCTCCCTCTGTCCCGTGCATGTCGAGGTACGTGTACTCCGACCGATCACCGAACACCGACCGCGTCACACCTGATACGTCCGTCACCGCCGGGAATTCGAGCAGGTACAACGCGAGATCGATCGCGTGGGCACCGATGTCGACGAGGGCCCCACCGCCCGCCAGTGCTTCGCTTGTGAACCACGACCCACGGCCGGGAATGCCCCGCCGACGGAGGTAGTTCGCTTCGATGTGATAGATGTCACCAAAGCGATCGTCCCACAGATAGCTCAGTAACACCTCGACGGGGCTGGCGACGCGGTTGTGAAATCCAACCCGACAAATTGATTCGGCGTCCCGAGCTGCCTGTACGATACGTTCGGCGCTCTCAGTGGTGTGCGCGAGCGGCTTTTCGATGAGCACGTCAAGTCCAGCCTCGAAGGCGGCGAGTGCGTATTCTTCGTGATACCGATTGGGCGTCGTGGTGACATCCTCGCCCGCCCTAAAGGGCGGGGCTTCCTACAAGGGAAGCCTCGCGTCGAGGGAGGTTTCAGGACTGAAACGCCGCAAGCGTCGTCTGTCCAGGTTTCGGACTCGGCGTGCGGTGTCCTGTGGTGCTGTCACAAGCACTCCCGTCCCGAGGCGAGTCATCGCCCGTCGGTTTCAGCGACAGGCTCTCTCCCCACGGGTTGAGGCGACCGGCGATGTTGGCCGCCGCGTTGATGTCCGCTTGGTACTTCGAAACCCAACACTCGTCGTTCGTGCATCGAAACGACGCCTGCGACGAGCGCGAACCGAGGTGGCCGCAGGCGTGGCACGTCTGACTCGTGTAGGCGGGATTCACGAACCGCACCGGGATACCCGCGTCGCGGGCTTTGTCCTCGATGCGTCCGGTGAGACGCGCGAACGCCCAATTGTGGAGGCGGCGGTTCATCCACTTGCCGTAGTCGAGATGTTCGCGGATGTACGACAGGTCTTCGAGAACGATAACGGGATTCTCGAAGGACCGAGCGTACTCGACGGCTTCGCGGGAGGCCTTCTCCACGATGTCCGTCAGCGCGTTCTGATAGTGGCTGAAGCGCCCGTCCACGCGCCATTCGGCGGCGTCCCGCTCTTGGAGACGGCGGAGCGTGGTGAACATCTCTTTGCGGAGGTGTCGGGCGCGTCCGCCGTCGTAGATGTACGGTTGGGTGGGAGTACCGTCCCGACAGGCACAGCCCGTCAGGAGCTTGGATTCACCGATGTCGAAGCCGACCGGCGTCGGGTCGTCCGGCTCCTCTGGTTCCGCGACCGCGTACTCGACGGTGACGTGAAGCACCCAGTTGGTTCGGTGCTCTTGCAGTCGAAACTCTCCGACACTCACGTCGTCGTCGCGCAGACCGTTCCACAACTCCCGCTGAGCGGGGTTGATGCGGAGCGGAATCCAAAAGGCGTTACCACGTCCGGCCTGCGGGACGCGCCAACAGAAATCGTGTTCGCGGTCCTCGGAGTGGTCGAGCTTCCACCCTCGGTTCGTGAAGCGAACGGGGTGGTCGTCGTCCAACCCGGAAGCGTTGTACGTCCGGCGGAGTTGCGGGACGTAGTTCTTGAGCGCGTCCTTCGCGTAGGACGTGAGGTTGTAGCCGGTGACGACATCGTTGACCGCCGTCTGTGTGTCCGCGCCACTCTCGAACGACTCGGCAAGGGCACGCCGGTACGTCGCCACAGTACGCTGAAGCCGATGCTCTTTGTGCGCCGTCGGTGGTGCGAGCGTGGCTTCGAGCGTTTTCGTGGCGGTGGCGGTCATCCGACACCGATACGTAGCATCCGAAGATACATAAGACTATGGAATGAGATACTCATGTATGCCAAAGAGCATCCACATCAAAGTAGACGAGGACCAATACGAGGAACTAAGCGAGTTCAAAGAGCGGCGCGGCTACACATGGAAAGGCCTTCTTCTCGAAGGCTACCGCGCACTCGACACCAACGAAACGCAGTAGTTGGACAGACGGCTAAGTGTCGCATTCCTCCCCGCCCCAAGGGGCGGGGTTTCCTGCTTGTAGAAAGATGACATCGTCCCCAAACTGCACCGTCTCTCCCTCTGACAGTCGGTGGCTATCCTTGTCGTGTCTTCGACGAGCTGCACCCACTGGGATGCATGATGCGACAATGCCATGGTCGATCGCAGGTGTGACGGTGGATTCCACTTACTCCATGTCAACGGACTCCCAGTGGGGTGGCTATCCTGTCCGAGTTGGGCACGATGATGGAGGGTGTCGAGACTGAGGTGTATCCCGAGAACATGCACTCGTTCCGCGAGCAACTAGCAGAACTGGAGACGCTCGGTGGGGTGACAGAATGTGTCTTCTCGCGGTACGGGTACGACGGCGCCACGGCCGATGTTGTCCTCCACACGATTCAGTCAGTACACACCGCGACGACGCTGACCCGGGGCGATCTGATCCGGTTTATCGAGCGTGGCATCGAAGCGGGGAGCACCCACGATGTCCACGCGAACGCCGGTGCGAACTCGGTGACTGTCCAAACGATTCACGCAGCAAAGGGGCTTGAACATCCGATCGTCGTGCTCGCAAACATGAACAGAGGGCGATTCCCGCCATCGGGTGGTGGGAGTGGAACGATTACGTTTCAGGATCCGGTCGGCCTCCGCCAGCGGAAACGCTACGCCGAGTCTGACGGCCTCCCCCACGTGTACGATGACTGGCGGACTGATGTCCTCAACCGTGTGCAACACGTCAGGGAGACGCTGTCGATCGGATACGTCGTGTGCCACTACCGCCTCAGAAGCCTGCAGCTTTTTCGTCTTCTGTAGCTGTTCGACGTGCTTCTCGAGTTTCTCGTCCGACTTGGGTTGTCAGTCAAGGATGTCTTCCTCAATGGTCCCATCGATGTCGGTAAGGACGACATCTTCATGGTCCTCGTTCTAGAGATATTCGAAGGGATCGATATTCCCCTTGACGTAGGCTGCTTCGACATCGTTCCACGAACAGTGAACTTCGAATCGCTCGTAGTTGCGGTACTACGCGTTGACATTTCGTTGCTGTTCCTTCGAACCCGACCCCGAGACCACCAATGAGAGTGCAATCAGTATAGACGAAATATGAAGTGGGTCGGTTTATTCTATCATCGTATGACCCTCATATCCGACGGAGGTGACGTTCCTCTTCCATCGTTGTCTGGCCAATTCTCGCCAGATGAAGTCAATATGGATCTAACGATGTGCGGCCTTCTCGTTGACCGGGCTGAGGAACTGGCTCGACTCTATGCAGATCTGGGAAACTGGAACGACGTGAAGCATATCTGGTTCGACGAGCGTCTTTCGAATCGGAGCACGCGGGAGAGTTCGCAGAAAATATTTCGTATCCTGACATCTCGATTCAAGAACGCACCGACAGCACTTCCGAATCCAAGTCGTCTCCCCAACGTGTTCGAGCACTGTGAGACGACACGAGATAAGGCACAGATCCTCTACCTATATTTTGTTTCCGACGATGCCTTGGTTCGGTACGTCGTTCACGAATACAGTGCTCGTCTCGCTCGCGAGGAGTCGAAACCACTGAACTTCTCTAACGAAACCCTCCAGAACATCCTCAACGGACTCACGTATTCGGATGGGAGCAGCTTCGATTATGCAGAATCGACGACAGAACGGTGGTGTGAAGGAATCCGATCAGTGATGCGTAAGATCGATGTGCTCAAAGAGCAACAAACAGTGATGCGTTCCATCCCATCGATCAGCACTGTGCCACTTCTCGTAGCGATGGACTATTCCTACGAAATTAGTGATGATGAATGGATCACGGCCCCACGAGGATTGCTGTACCTCTTCCAACCGGAGAAACGCTGGGAAGAGCTGTTTGACCGCGCTGCCACCACCCCTGCCTGGGAGTATCGCGAACTCCACGGTAACCTGAATCTCCGTCCCACCGAAAAAACGTATTCGTGGATCAACAGTGGAGGTGACAATTGATGGTCGACGCGAGTTGGTTTGAGGACCTTCCAGAAGATTTCGAGGAATCAGTTCGTATCGACAGGGATGAACGTGATCATCGTGAACGCGCTATCCAGTCATACCACATGACGGCGGACTCCCAGCGCTTTATTCGAGACTTCGTCGACCGGATGCTCGGAAAGGAGGACAATATGCGAACAGGGTCGAACTATTGGCTCTATGGCTATTACGGCAGCGGGAAGAGCCACCTTCTGACTGTCCTCGACGGGCTGCTTGACTCCGACTGGCTCAATGGGCGATACGAGGACGTCTGGGACGACCTTACGCAGGTAACAGAAGACGACAGTGTAACTCAGTTGTGCGACCACTGGCGCACGATCCACAACGAGTACAACATAATTCCCATCTCGGTCAATCTCCTCAAATATCAAGGGCAAAAGCAGAGAAGTTTCAGCGAAATCGTTCTCAGACATGCTCATCAGGATCCAAATCTGACTGGGGTTGAAGACGACATTTCAAGGGGACTCTCTTCGCAACTCGATGTTGCGTACTTCGAGAAATGGTTCCGGACGACCGACGCGTGGTCCGAGCGCCAGACTCGTGCACAAGATGCACTCGCGACTGTCGCCACCGGATCTGGGGGGTACAACTGGAATTCAGAGAATCTGTGGACAGACATCCAAAAATACAACGCACTGGCGGAGGTAATTCTCCCGACACTCTTCGAAAAAGCCAACGGAACCCGGGATGGGTATACGGACCTCCAACCCTCGGATATTGATCCAGAGGAGGTGGTGACACGACTGAATCAACTGCGAGTGGAGCGGGAGGAGGAGTTAGAGAAACCGGTGAAGCTGGTGTTGCTTCTCGACGAAGTGAGTCTCTTTATCGGGACTGACTTCGAACGCTTGACCGAACTCCAGACGCTCGCAGAAAATATCGACGACATCGGCGGTGGCGACATCCAACTCGTCGCGACTGCTCAAGCCAAGATCGAAGACGTCCAGCCGAAGTTCGCCGCCCACGGTGCTGATTTTAATATCGTCAAAGACCGCTTTCCGCACCGTTACCAGCTACCCAGTAAGCACGTTGGCGACATCGCAAAGCGGCGTCTGTTCGAGAAGTCCGCCCACGGTGAGGCCCGAGTTAGTGAGATACTCGACACGGCCTCGGTGAAACCAACTGAATCGCTGGTTTACAACGAAATCAAGCAGAACACGAAACCGCCGCTCGATAGCATTGACGACGACGAACTCGTCGAGTTCTACCCCTTCCTTCCGTATCACGCCCCCTTGTTCCTCGAAATATTGTTCAATCTCAGGCAGGAAGCCCCAGATCCCGCAAAATCGATCTTCTCAGGAACCGCTCGCGCGATTCTCGCGCTCATGCACAATCTCCTTCAGGGCTGGGTTGAGGATGGAAAATCAGACCACATCATCACCGTGGTCGATTTCTATGAGCTGATCAAACCAGAGCTTCGTGAAATACTCACACAGGATGTGCGCGTTATCGAGGGAGCGGATGCGATCCGTGGAATCGTTGACGAGGTCGAAGACGGTACCCTCGAAGAGTTCGACCTTGATGTGGCGAAGGCGGTGTTGTTGCTGCAGCATGTCTACGACATCGTCCCACTGAATGAGGGGAACATCGCCGTCTCCGTAATGGCTGACCTCAACGGGCAGTCGTGGATCAGTACGCAAAATCGAGTCGAAGAATCGCTCAACCGGCTTCAGAAATTCATTCGCCCAACTGAGGACGAATCTGGCGCCAGATATCGGTTCGCTACGCAGGAAGAACGACTCATTTACGATGACACGGAAGCGAACGAGGAGAACCCGGACTGGGAAGCCATTCTCCATACATTGGATGAGTATCTCTGGGGGCGAATCATTCAAGACCTTTCCCTCCCGGAGTCCGTCCCGTATGGAGCGTCTGGCGATGAATATCCCGTTGCATACGAGTTCAGTCTCGACGGGGTAGACTTTGAGACGACCACGGAAGCCGACGGAAGCTTAGAGGTCCTCACCGCAGTTCAGGGTGTTCATCCCGATTACTCGCCACAAAACGGGGATGAAGAGACTCTCTACTGGGAGATCGATACGGATGGGCTCGACGATCTTCGGAAACACATCATCGAGTGGTGGGCACTTCGAGATGCAATTTCGACACACACTGCACCACCAGCTGTCAAACGTGATCTCGAACGACGAGCCAGTGCTGTCAGAAGCAAGCTCGTTAGCGTGATGCAGAGTGGTTCCTACACCGTGAAAGATCGAACGGGTATCAGGGGTCTATCAACGGCAGTGGAGACTGCGGTCGATGTCGGGTACCCAGATGATTTCCATCCGATGATGCTTCAAGTGACCGAGGATCGTCTGCAGGAACTCGCGGAGCTTTCCACTGAAGATCCACTGCCAGCATGGGCACACACGATCCAAGTGCCGTCTTCGGAGCCAGCCGCGAGCCAAGGGAAGAAAACGATACAAAGCAACGTGATGGCGCTTACTGGACGGCAGCTGAAGGACAAAGAAGACGGTCTCAACATGAATACGGTTCTCGATGGGATCACTAGAAAGAAGCCGTTCTACGATGACGCCCGCCCCGCATTGTGCGCCATCATCTGGGGTTTCTGTCGCAAGGGACGGCTCGTTCCTGTCGACGAAAAAGGGAATACGCTCGAAAACGCGGTCGTGCTCAATCAGAACCAACTTCCGACAACGAGACTGAAACTTCTTCCACGCAAACCGATCGGAAAGCTCCTCGAAAAAGGCGGGTTCAAAGAAACCACGGAGACAGTTGCCGACGGGCTGATCAACCTTCAGGAAGCGAATCAACAGCTCCATTCAGCGCTCACTGGACTCCGAGAGGACATCCAACTGGTTGCAGACACTGACATCCGTTCAGATGCTATCGAAACCCTGCTCGATTCTCTCACCGACGAATTATCCGACCAGATTGACGCCACCTCCACCCGGCTCGCTGTCGTCAGGTCACAAGGTGACGGGCTCGGAGACGCGATTGAACAGACCAACGAAGGACAGGAATGGCTCGACGAAGTCGCAGATGTCTGGAATCGCCGGCTCGTGTCCCTCTACCGCTTCGATGTGGAGCTCACCGTCGGTGAGTGTGAGTTCGAATGGATCGATGAGGAAACCCAATCGGTAGTGATGGAGCAACGTGAGACACTCACGACGTTCGGCGGGAATTGGTGGACGACTGATGGATGGAACGTGTTGGTCGGGGAAACGACCACGGGGCTTAGCGACGAACTCCAGCGTTCGTGGAACGAGTACGTCAACAAACAGGGTCTCTCTTCGTTCGTCGCTCGCCTCGAAGAACATCCGTGGATCGTTCCTGCAACGGAGCTTCCGATGAGTGTGCAACCAGCGTTTGAGCGGACGTACATCACGCCGCTCCGCGAACGTCGGCGCTGGTACGAAACTATCGCGGAGACAGTCTTAGCACTCGACGCCGATGACGAAGATACGCTCATTTCAGCGGCAGATGACATCGCCGGCGTGCAACCTCGTACAGACGCTACTGACGACGATATCGATGTACTAGAGTCCAGACTCGAACGTCTGTCGACAATCGTCGGCAATCAAGCCCCCGAGGATGTAGACCAGATCGGCGCCCTCCCAGATGATCGGCATGCCATCAGCCAGCGCCTCGGACGGCTCATCGAGAACCGGGAGTTGGATATCGAGCGGGTTGATTCGGGAGTGATCATTCGATGACAAACTCACCGTATCTCGCATTCAAAGAAAAACTGTGTACGTTCGCCGATGGACAGGCCGGAATCCGGAATCCGTTTGTCATTGCAGCAGTCGACCCATCGATCGAGCATCGGGTTACAGATCGGCTCAGTGCGTGGACGACAAACGCTGACGAAGCACCAGCCATCGAAAACGGAGCCTCCGTGCAGCTGATCTGGCTTGACGAACTCCTCCCAGAGACGAAAGTGCACAATCTCTCGGTAGCATTGGGAGGTAAAACGACCGCCGAGCGCATCGAAGAGACGATGCAAGATCGCCTAGCCGAGGAACTCGTCGAAGAGATAATCGTGAGCGAGATCGACGACGATCGACTGCAAACCCAACAACACATCGTACTACTCCTCAATCTTGGGAGCCTCTATCCGTTCACCCGTGCATCCGAACTCCTCGACGAACTCGATCGTCGCAACGTCAGATCCACCATTGGCATTCCGTTCCCCGGAGACATCGTCGGTGGGAAGCTGAGTTTCTTCGGCGGGGAGTCGAGGCACTACTATCCAGCCCATCAGATTGATGTGCAGATTCGAGAGGTGCATCTCCAACAATGAGTATCAAGAGGCTATTCCGGAGGGATCCGACACGAGAACTCGAAGAAGTCAAGAAAGTAAACGCCAGAGAGCGAGCAGAAACCGACGTCGCAGAGTTCCACGAAACTGAAAGCGCAAAGCGCGCTCTTACCGAACTCGGAGGCGTCATCCAAACACATCCTGGACAGGCGGCTCGCTTTCTCTACCTCAACGCGACGTTCGGGTCTGGGAAGACACACCTGTTGAAACTGATCGGTCTCGTTGCTGACCGCGAATCCGAGTTCGCTCCTCTGGGTGAAAAGCTGGCAGAACGGTGGCCTGGCTTCGACAACTTAGCACAGTCGATTGACGCCTCGCACGTCGACCGGCTCAAACCCGTGTTTTTGAATCTCTTGGATCGCGATGCCTCGAAAGAGGCACCACTCCCGTTTCTCATCTTCGAGGCAATCGGACGCGAACTCGGGTATCCGACTGATCCGAACTGGCTGCTTGAGTGGGCCTGGACTGTTGATATGGAATACGACGGTGTCTGGCACGCACTCACTACGACCGAGCAGAACGGCCAGACCTTCGAAGATGTCCGCGAAGAACGCGCATCGTTGCGACGCTGGCTCTACGAGACGCTACCGTCATTGCCAGAGACAAGTGGGACCAATCTCGAGAGCAAATCCGGCGTCAAAGCATCCATTGAGCGAGCAGAGGAGGAGGTGAACCCAGAGTCGTTCGACCCGAAAGAGTTGGTCAAGCGGGTGGAAACTGTCACCGACGCAGTAAGCGAAAGTGGATCACAGACCGAGTTGCTGCTCGGACTCGACGAGGTCGCGCTCTTCGTCGGCGATAGCCGTCACCGCTACCGGGAGTTCGAGGAGACGATGGAAGCGCTCCAGCATGGCCCGAATCCAGTCGTCGTCACGACTGGGCAGTATTCACTCCCGGTTACGCGAGAGAGTCTCATCGGTGAGCCGAGAGAAAATCACTGGACGTACCAGCAGGTCCCACTCAAAGGCGCTGACACGGAAATTATCGTTCGGAAACGGTGGTTGCAGAAGGACAGCGCGGGCAACGATCGGATCACCTCGATCGTCTCATCGATGTCCGATCTCTCTTTAGAGACGTACTCGCCAGTCAGGAGTGCCAACCCTGACCCGGTCGAGTCGTATCCATTCCGTGAGTACGATTTGACCTTGCTTCGAACGGTAATGCAGGAGTTGATCACACAGGGGAGAGAGACCGACCGGGACTACATCCAAGGACGAGCGCTGCTCGTGTTGGTTCGGTCGCTCTTCACGAAGTTCGGTTGGGCGACGGCCGACGAGGGGGCACTCGTTACCTGGGATGAGCTGTTCGACTTGCTGGTCGAGGAAACAACGTACGTCCCGCTGTGGGTGCAGGAGATGCTCGACAACACGCTGATTCCGACCTTTGACGGCGATGAGAGCGTCTGGGAGGTCCGGGTATCGAAAGCGTTGTACCTCATCAATCAGACGCCGGCAGTTCCAACAACGCCAGAGAATCTGGGTCGACTGATGCTCGATGATACCCACTCGTCTGTCGATGAGACAATCGAAGAGACCGAATCGGCGCTGAACACGCTCGTAGACAAGCGAAAGGTGCTCTCCGAGACCAACGACGAAGGGGACGACGTGTACACACTGGTCTCGGAGGAACAGGAGAGTATTCTCAGCCGAGCACAGACCGAAGCTGAGCGGATTTCGCCCCA
Organism: Halocatena pleomorpha; assembly: GCF_003862495.1. Classification (GTDB taxonomy): domain Archaea; phylum Halobacteriota; class Halobacteria; order Halobacteriales; family Haloarculaceae; genus Halocatena; species Halocatena pleomorpha. The sequence goes on from NZ_RRCH01000036.1 coordinate 25,263, forward strand.
TCAGCTCTCTGCGTGGCTGGAGGCTCGACTCCGGGAAAACGACGCCTTCCTCCGTAGCGATAGTAGCCTGCACGAAGCAGCTGTCGGCGACGAACGACTCGTTCCACTTCGATACGAGTATTCCATCCTCGATCCTGTCGGTCGAGCGCCAACGACGGAATTCGATGCCGTCCGAATCCGTGTGGTAGCCGACGATCCAGAGACAGTTACTGAGCAGGTCAACACGTGGAAGGACGCAAACGACGGCCGAGCAGGTGGAGAGCACATTCTCATCGCGATTACGGTGCCTGAGACGACGCTTGAGAGGATTCGGAACGTCCTCGGGATGGATAATGTCCTCGATGGAGAGACACACGAGGAACTCGAACGGGAACATCGAACGGAGAAACGTCGGTTGAAATCGTCTGTAAGTGATCTCCTTGAAACTGCGTCCGTCCACACTGTTCACGAGTATCGCGGTGAACGCCCAACTGTTCTCGAAACGGTTGTCCAAGACCAGATTCAGTCCGTCTTTGGGTCGACCCGGAAGGTACTGTCGCGCCCTCTCATCGAGGTCGACGACGCGAAGGAGATAGCGAAGTTCTTCCGAGGCAGTGGCGAGTGGCCGCTGGCCGATAGCGATGCGGTCATGTTGGGGATAGACACGTCGGATCACCGGATCGGGAACGATGGCTGGTGTCGGGTATTCATCGACGAATACGAGCCACAGAGTGCGGTCGATGTCGAAACGCTACTCCAGCAAACGCGGACCGCAAACGGTGACTATCGGGGGACGCCCCAAGAGTCGATCGCGGCATTGCTCATCACGCTTGCAACATCCAACGAGAAGGTTGCTCTCAAACAAGACACCGACTACGTCACCGATCCAGCAGCGATTGGACGCCAGGTGCGTACGAAGAGCGGTCTCACCTCGTTGCAGGTGCGGTTCGGCGTCGATACGATCAATCCGAAGGAAATCCGGACGGTCGTGTCGACTGTCCTTGGCGATGATCCGGACGGCGACGACCCCGACGAATGGGTTGCCGAACTTGCGACTCGGGTTGACGAACAGAGCGTCCTCATCAAGCGAACGTTCAAGGGCGTCTCCCGGGAGTTCGATGTCTCTCTGGACGCGCTGGAAGCCGCACTAACACCCGCGTACAGTGGCGGAGCGATCACTACATCGGATCTCGTCGAAGATGGCGTCAAATCGGATGCCGAAACGTTCGCAGACGCGCGTGAACTCTTCGCCGTCGAGGATGGTGAGACATCTCTTTGGGCGCAGTTTTCAGAGACCCTAGCGGTGGTAGAGTCGTTGTATCCCAGTGCGACGATCACGTCGGGAATGCAGACCACGGCTGAAAGCGGCTCCGTGCCCACGAAGGAAACGCTAACAACTCGGATTGTTGATGCGACCGGCCACCGTGTCGATGTCCTGTCCGATCAGTACCGGCAAATCACAGGCGGGACGATCGACGGCGCAGATCCGATAGAAATCTGTGCGGATCTCACGACGTGGGTGCGAGAGAACGAATTGTCGGTTCGAACGCTGCTTGATGACGCTACAGACACGTTCAGTGGCGTTTCGTTCGACAGCCTTGAAACGGTGTTCGAAACAGCGTGGGCTGGTGACCAAATCGAGGAGGAGACGCTCGTTACCTCCAGTGTGCGCCAGCAGGCGAAGACGTACGACAAGGTCCGTGAAATTCTCGATGGCGATCCAAGTCCGTGGACACAGTTGGAATCAGCCGGGGAAACCCTTCGTGCAGAACATCCGGACTCACCCACGACCGAGGCGGTGGAGACCGTGCTCGGTTCATCCCGACCACCGTCACTCCAGCGGGTACAGCAGCTCATCGATGAAGCGGACGATCCGAAGCCACCGGGAGCCGATGACGATGTCTGGGCGGAACTGCAGCGTGTCGCCGAGGCCCTCCGTCAGGAACTGCCGAACGCGACGATCACCGATGACGTGACCGCGGCTGTGAACGCCGACGAGCGTCCGACAGAAGAACGGTCGGAAGAACTCCTCTCGGAAGCGAAAACGATCTTGGACCGGATGCGGACAATCCAAGAGCAGTTGGATGGTCTTGGTGATGACGAGATTGTGCTCATCGACAAAGCTGAACAATGACCCGGTAGCCGGTCGATCACACAATTCTAGAGATGTACTCCCGTGAGTTATTGCTGTAGGAGTGATCACACATCACACTAGGGTATGAGCGCAAAGGGCCGGCTCCGGCGGTTCGAGAACAGAGCGCAACTACTGCGCTATATCGCCGAAGAGACCGGCACAGACATCGATACGCTGTGGGACAAATACGAGGCCCAAATCGAATAGAGCAGCTTTTAACGCGTAAACGATACTGATCTCGATAGCTCGTTCACCATCGATTCTGAGTCGATTTCACTGAGTCCCGTCGGTGAATACGAAGTCGCAGACATCGAGGGGCCAGTGGTCTTCATTGGAGATACGGCGTACCGTTCCTCTGGACTTCAGGAAATGGCGGTAGAGGAGATCCGGGGTGCCCTCAACCAGCTTTCTGATCGGGGGCAGCAGAATCTTTTGTCCACGAGTGTGTTTCTGTGTGTTGGTATTCAGTGACAGTTGCTTCAGCGAGTTGTAGATGAGAATTTGTTCCTACTATTTAAATATTGAAAGAAACTTGGAAGATCGGACTAGGAGGCATTAACAACATTAAAGACGCTGCTGTCGGTTGAAATTACCATACAGGTCATTGTCGCATGGAAAATGATTCTCTCTCTCAACAGAAGGTACAGTTGGATAAGGCCGAACGCGAACAGCTCGAAGAGATCGTTGCTGGGATGCGAGAGCGGGTCGAAGACAACGTCCGATTCCAACTCACACAGAACGGATTGGACGAGAAACCGGATGATACGGATGCACTAAATGACGACATCTCGTCGCTTGTCGAGGCGATCGAACTGGAGGCTGTCGATGGAGACGACTGGGAGAAGGGATTGGAGCAGTATATCACGAGCGTTGGTTACACGATCGTCAATCGACTGGCTGCGCTGCGCTGTATGGAGGTTCGCGGGTTCATCGACGAGGAGGTCACTGTTTTCAAAGAGAACGGGCTAACACCCGCCGCCGAGACGCTCGTCCACGAGGAGTTTTTGCTGGAGGACGAAGCTATCCTTGAGGCGTACCATCGTGCGTGTGACGCCCTCGCTGCGGAGATCGAGATCCTCTTCGATCGCTCGTCGGCGTACAGCTTGGTTGATCCCGACGACGATACCTTTGGGGAACTCTGTGGAATGCTCGATGAGATTCCTGATGCGGTCTGGCGGGCTGACGACGTGCTGGGGTGGGTGTACGAGTATTACAACCGTCCGGTCGTGGAGGCGCTCGACGCGAAGAACACGCTCGAACCGGAAGACGTCGGTCCGGCGAATCAGTTCTACACGCCACACTGGGTCGTCCGGATGCTCGCTGATAATTCGCTCGGGAAGCTCTATCTCGAAGCGACTGGGAAGGAATCATCCGTTCCTGCTCCCGAGGAACTCTCGCCCGAAGAGCGGAAAGAACGCCTTGTTACGCCCGAGGATGCGCCTGACGTGTCGTCGCTCTGTACGTATCTCATTCCCGACGAGGAAGACCAGCAAGCGCCGTCGTTCGACCACCCCTCCGAGCTTCAGGTGATCGACCCGGCGTGTGGGAGCGGTCACTTTCTCCTCTATGCGTTCGACATTCTGGAGCGGATCTGGTGGGCCGAAACGGATCTGGATCGCGGCGAGATCCCAGCGAAGGTGCTGGAGCACAATCTGTACGGCGTGGACATCGACCTGCGCTCCTGTCAACTGTCGGCGTTCAACCTGTATCTGAAGGCTCGCACGCGGGCGGAAGCCGAGGATAATGCTAGTTTCGAAATGCCGAATCTGGGAATCGTCTGTGCGGACGCTCGGGTGGCAGAGGTCGAGACGGCCGTCGATGTTCTTGATCAGATCACTGGTGACGAGACGGGCGTTCGGGAGGCGATCGGAGAGGTCATCGAGGAATTCCAGACGACCGAGGCGCTCGGGAGCCTACTCGACGTGCAAGGCACGCTCGCTGAGGAGTTCGAAAGCGGTCAGTCCGACGTGCTAGAGTGGGGCGGTGAGGGTCCGCAGACATTGCACGAGTTTCTGAAACGACTCAGAGCGGCCGTCGAGGAGCAAACGGCGGACTCGTTTGGCGAGCAGAACCTCCGGAGCTTTCTGCATCTGCTAGTGGTGCTGACGCAGGACTACGACGTGGCGCTGATGAATCCGCCGTACGGGTCAAAAGGGCGGATGCCGAATGATGTCAAATCATACGTTGAGGTGCACTACGACTACACCACCGAATACTACATCAACTTTTTTGAGACCTGTGGTCGTCTTGTTCAGACAAGCGGACGTATTGGGATGCTCGTTCCACGTTCGTTCATGTTCCTCAAATCCTTTCAGAACTTCCGCGAAGACTTCATCGGTGGCCGTGGGTCATTCGACTTTCTTGCTGAGTACGGTATCGACATCCTAGACAATGCGACGGTTAGAACGGCAGGGACGGTGCTTCGCTCGGATGGCGAAGGCAATGATAAAGGGACATTTATTCGACTAGATGACGTTGAGAAGGGTGAGAAAGAACAGTCCTTCTTACATGCTGCATTTGTAAGCGAGTCCGAAAATGGTGTTCGTCGTCGCTTTACCCGTCCTGTGTCTGAATTCGAATTCGTTCCTGGTTCCCCTCTCACTTATTGGGTTTCGCAGGATCTGAGGAAGCTCTACGACTCGAATGTCGTACTTGACGCCCCAAACGCAGGCCTCGATAAGAGTAGCGTGGGAAACATCAAAGTCGGACTACAGACGGGTAACGATGGACGGTTTACACAGGCCTTCTGGGAAGATGAAGGAGCGAATTGGGTCCCGCTAGCCAAAGGCGGTGAAGATTCTTGGTTGCTACCAAGAATTCGAAAAACTGTCCTTTGGGGAGATAATGGCACCGAGGTGACACGGTATTCCGGGTCATATCCTCGTAACACAGCATACTATTACCGAGAGGGAAACACTTTCAATCGGGTGAAGGAAAGCGGTCGTCGCTTCGGATATCTTCACCCACAATCTGTATTCGGTGACAAGGGACCGGTTATTTTTGCAGATGTCGACCAGTGGACAGTTCTATCCTTTACCAACAGTCGCCTCTTCACTTACCTGATGCTCGCTCAGACTACTGAGCGGATGTGGGAGGTCGGCCAAGTCTCAAAAATTCCGTGGCGGAAGGAGTTAGAGGAGATTGACGAACTCAAGTCGCTCTCGAAGGAGGCGGTCGGTTACCTTGTCTCGAAGCGCCAGTACGATTTCGTGTCGCCGCACTACAATGGGCCAGTACTCCTTGATGTCCTCGGCGTCAACGATTCCCTGCCGCAGTATGACCATCCCCATCGCGGCCTCCGCGAGGATCTTGATCTCAACGATCCGGTGGATACTGTCGACCGGTCGGCGTCGCTGGAGGAATTCGGGATGACAGCAGCACGACACTTCGAACGCATCGAATCGGATCTCCAGTCGTGTGCGGACGCTATTGACGAGGCAATCTTCGACTCCTTCGACATCACCGACGAGCAGCGCGAGACCATCCTCCAAGAGATCGCACTCCGAACCAACGAGGACCCCCGCGAGCGCGAAGAACACGATCCCGAGTCGATCACTGAACCGTCGGACGAATTCTCGGAGATGGTGAAGGATCTCCTGCTCCATCTCACTCTCCGCATCGTCCATGAGGACGACGACGGGATCGTTCCTCTCTCAGATGTCGACAGCGAGGACGACCTACTTACCCGCCTCGAAGACGAATTCGAACGGATATTCGGCGAACACGCGGACGAACGCCTCGCAGAGGTCGATCAACTCCTTGGAAGCCAAACAGCCGACGAAGAGGCGTACCCGAACCTCCGAGAGTGGCTCGAAAGCGACCTCTTCGACTATCACGTTTCGACGTTCGACCGAACGCCGATCCTCTGGCGGTTCACGACTGAGCGCCTTGTCTCCGATCCGGAGGGCGAAGGATTTGCTTGCCTCGTCGACTACCACCAACTCGACGCGAACGTTTTCGACCGACTCCAGAACCGCTACCTCGAACCGCGAAAGGCACTGCTCCGCGAACGCCGGAGCGCGGCCAACCGCCGACGGGGCGACGACTCGCTCTCGGCCTCCGAACGAGCAGCGGCCACAGAGGAGTACGCGCGATGTGAGAGCGGTCTCGAACAGATCGGCGTGTTCGAAGACCGGCTCGCAGAACTCGCACAGCCCGCCGCCCGAGACTGGCCCGAGGAAAACCAGACGCTCGCCGAGGCGGCAGCCGAGCAGGTCGCGGCGTTCCGCAAGCGGACAGCCACCAGACTGAACGCGCTCGACACGCTCGCCGCTCTCGATGACACCGACATGGCCGACCTGTTCAGCCCCACCTTCTACGAGACCGTTCAGGAAAACCGTGAGGAGTGGCTGGACGCCCTCGACGCCTTGGAAACCGCCTTCGAGACATACGCCGAGGATGGTTCCGAACCCGTCGAAGCTCATCTCTACGATCTCTTTGAGTATTACGACGACCTCGTCGGATCCACCCACTACGCGAGCAACGGCATCCTCTTCATGACCTACTACTTCGACAAATTCGAGGATCCCGAACAGACACAGATCGGCGACAAGGGAATCTCCGAACGCCAGCGCCTCCTCTCCAAGTTGGCAAGCGATCTCGATGACTATCAAGAACTCGCCAACGAGATCGCAGATGCCTGCGACGAGATCGCAGCCGACATCCCTTCGGACTGGTCCGACCGTGCGCTCTCAGAGATAACGACCGCCGGCTACCAGCCCAACCACAAGCACGGCGTCGAGATCAACATCACACCGCTCGCACAGGCCGAAATCGTGCCGAAAACCGTCGACGACAACGTCCTGTGACCATGCCAGCGACCAAGACCCTCCCCCAGTGCGCTCACGACGCCATCGAGAGTGCCATCGATGAAGCCCCAGACGAGGAGCCGGTCATTCTCTGGTGGGACGACGGCGGCTACCTCCGTGACATCGTCCGAAACGCGAGCAAGCAACTCGGCTGTGCGTTCCAAGCCGTAGAACAGACGCCCCTCGAACTTCGCACAGAAGCACCACGAGACCGCGCTGTCTGGTACGTCCCACACGCCAGCAGCGACGACGTGGACTGGTTCAAAGACGTCGAGCACACCGGCAACGTGATCGAACAGCATATCGGGAAGCTCGCTGCCCGCTGTTTCGAGACCGACCGTCTGCAAGCTGCGTCCATTCGGACAGCGTACGAGGACGCCGATGATCGGGAGACCGTCGCCAAAACGCTCTATGAAGAACTGAACGGCGACGGTGGGCTTCCATCACTCCAAGGTCTCCAGACGAAGATCGTTCTCGACGGCCACGATGACCCGGTGCAGTTCGTGCTCGAACACGGCACGGAACAGCTTCCCAGCGGTGACGACCTGACCAAGCTTCAGGGACTCTTGGTCGACAACGGCATGACGCCCGTCGACGGCGAACACGACGCCCAGACCATCGTCGACCGAACGAGACGCTGGGGGGTCGCTGAGTGGCTCGTCGATGAGGGCTTGGACAAGTCCGTGCTGCCAACTGAGTACCAGCCCGAACCACACACAGGGATCGGCGTCTCCAGACCCGAACTTCGCTCTGTGCTGAGCAAAACCGAACGCAAACAAGAGTTGGCTCGCGTCTATCTCGACCCTACACAGCGGTTCTGGCACGACATCCTTCGCACCCACGACGATCCGTGGGACCTCGTGGACTGTCCGGTCGACGCTTCGCTCGAACACCGCCTCTGGGAGGAGTGGACGCGGTCGTTCTACGCCGGCGACTACGAACAGTGTGCAACTCAGGCAAAACGACGCCACGAACGCCTCAACGCGACCTACGGCGACGTTCCGTGGACAGAACTCTGGGATCAGGCCATCGATATTGCGACGCTTGCGAACGAACTCGAAACCTGGGAAGAAACCGGTGATACTGGTGACGTCGTGAAGCTGTACGGCGACGTAGAAGACGGAACGTGGCAGATCGATAACGCTGTGTTCAACCTCATTGTCTCCGGTGAACCGGAAGCCGCGCTTCCAGAAGAGCATCCTGCAACTACGAAGCTCGATGATCTCCGTTCGTCGCTCGTTGAATCCAGATATCTAGACTACCTCACCGATCTCGGTGAACTCGTCGCAGAGCAGATTGACGCCGGATCCCCGTTCGTCGGCGAGAATCACGTCCACCAGTTTTTCGCTGAAGAACAGGAACACCTCCAGAGCGGCCAGAGCGTCGCGCTATTCATTGTTGACGCACTGCGCTTCGATCTGGCTCACGAACTCGCAGAGTCCATCCGGTGTGAGCTTCCCCAGCTCGAAATAGACGAGAGCAAGTGGGTTAGCACGCTGCCCTCTGACACCGAGTTCGGGAAGGCAGCGCTCACCCCCGGCAGCAAGTTCAGCTTCAACATCGAACTGCAGGACGGAGAACTCGTTCCCGAACGAAACGGACGCAAGATCACGAACTACTGGCGACAGACGCTCCTCGAAAACGAGGGATGGACGTACATTGTGCAAGACGACGAGTACGAGAGCGGTTGGGGGCAGTCCCGCGTCGCTTACTACTGGAACGACATCGATGAAACCGGCGAGACGGAACTCACGGACTTTGAAGAACTGTTCAGCGACCGGATCGACGCTATCTCTCGGATCATCTGTGAAAAACTCGGCAACAGCGGGTTCGACCGCGCCTACATCCTCTCGGATCACGGCTTCGTCTCACTCCCCCGACACGTCGACATCGACGATCTGCATCCACCGAGCGACGCTGAGAAAGTGACTCGTCGGTGGATCGCCGGCGAAGATCTCGACGAGGACGCACCCGGCGTCCTGTTGGGCGAAGACGCACATCTGGGCTACCTCAACGACGATACCAAAATCAGCATCCTGACGGACCCGATTCAGCGTTTCAGGAATCAGGGGCTTCCAGATGCTCGATTCTACCATGGGGGCGTCCTCCCACAAGAGTTCGTCTTGAACTTCATCACAATCACACAGGAGTAATGAGCTATGAATGATCTCGCATCCGGAGACGCGATTCTCCTCAACGATCAACCCGCTGAGGTCATCAAGACATACTCCGTCGGTGATCTCGATTATCTCAGGACCTACGTCGAGAACGTCGGTGTGAAAACCGTCTGCGTCGACGACGTAAACATCGAGTCAAGGCGAGAACAGCTCGGTACACTCGATACAGCGATTGCAGAGCAACTCCACCCAGATCACGATGCGGTATCGGCCGAGTGGTTCGACTTACGCTCACAAGCCCTCCAGCTTCAAATCGCACACGAACAAGGGCAACTACTCAGTATCTCAAACTCGCTGGTTCGTCTCGAACCGTACCAGCTCGCCGCAGTCAACTGGGTCATGCAGAAGCTCCGCCAGCGAGCGCTCATCGCCGACGACGTCGGACTGGGAAAGACCATCGAGGCGGGGCTTATCCTCAAAGAGCTCACTGTACGCAACCGTGCGGATCGGGTGTTGTTTGTCGTCCCAGCCCATCTCCAGAAAAAGTGGATCCGAGACATGGACCGCTTTTTCGATATCTCGCTCACTCCGGGCGATCGCCAGTGGGTCGAGGGCGAGCGGCGACGGCTTGGCGAGGCAGCCAACATCTGGAACCAGGACCACCAGCAGATGGTCACAAGTATGGCGTTTCTGCGTCAGGAAGAGTTCCGCGACGAACTCGACAACGCGTTCTGGGATGTTGTCGTCGTCGATGAAGCACACAAGACAGCCAAGCGAGGCGAGTCCCCGAGCAAGACTTCGAAGATGGTCGAACGTGTTGCCGACAACTCCGACTCGCTGTTGCTCCTCAGTGCGACGCCACACGACGGCAAAGGGGATGCCTTCGGTTCTCTCATCGAGTATATTGATCCGTTCCTCGTTGCAGAAGATCAAGAGCTTTCAAAGGAAGCGGTCGACCGCGTGATGATGCGTCGTGGCAAGCAGACGATCTACGACGATACCGGTGAACGAATTTTCCCGAATCGCGAGGTTGGGACGATCCCTGTCGAGCGGACACACGAAGAGCGGCAGTTCTACCAGGCAGTCACCGAGTACGTCAAACACGTCTACAATCGCTCAGAGCAGCTCAACGAACCTGCAGTCGGGTTCGCGATGGCGCTGATGCAAAAACGCCTTGTGAGTAGTATTGGAGCGATTAAAGCCACACTAAGCCGCAGGCTTGCGAATCTTGTCGACCAGCAATCCACTGCAACCTCGCTTTCTGAAGGAGCTTCAGCCTATCTCGAAGGCGAAGATCTCGACGAAGCAGACAAGCAGAAAGCCGAGGAAGAACTCGCAGGTCTCACCATCACCGAGAGCGATGCTCAACTCGAAGAAGAAATCGAAACGCTACGTGACCTCGTCTCGCTTGCTGAAGGTATTCCAGTCGATTCCAAGGCCCAGAAGGTTCGTCGCTACATCCAGCAATTACTTGAGGAGAACCCGAACGAGAAGGTACTACTCTTTACAGAATACCGTGACACACTCGATTACATCCTCGGTCTCGTGAAAGACGAACCGTGGGCAGACGAAATTCTCGTGATCCACGGTGACATCGATAAAGGGGATCGAGCGAAGATCGAAGACGAGTTCAATCACGGGCAGTCTCGACTGCTCTTCGCGACAGACGCAGCAAGCGAGGGGATCGACCTGCAGCACAGTTGCCACATCATGATCAACTACGAGTTGCCCTGGAATCCCAACCGGCTCGAACAGCGGATCGGCCGTCTCCATCGGTATGGCCAAGACAAGGAAGTGAAGGTGTGGAATTTCACGTTTGAGGACACTCGAGAGGGTGAGATCTTCGAGATGCTCCAGAACAAAGTCGAGAACATTCGGGGGAAGCTTGGGAACACCGCCGACGTCCTCGGGGTGCTCGACGACATCAATGTAGACTCACTCATCATGGAGTCCATCCAGAATGAGGAGCCTGCGAGTGTGACCAAAGAGGAACTTGAGGAACTCATCGACGAGCGCCAGCGTACACTTCAAGAGTGGTACGAACGCAGCCTCATTGACACGAGTACGTTCGACCAAGAAAGTCGGGAGAAGATTCAAGAAGTAATGGACGAGTCAGAGGACGTCTACGGGACCGAGGCCGACATTCACGAGTTCGTGGAACGCGGTGTCGAGGCCCTGGGAGGAGATGTCGAGAAGGCCGGGAACAATCTCTACAGAGCCCAACTCCCTCGCCCCCTTCGGCAAGCGGACGAAGAATACGGTCCGTTCACGTTCAGTCGAGACTTCGCTATGGACCACGATGGTATCGACTACGTCTCGCCCGACGATGATCTGGTCCAGCGACTCATGCAGCAAGTGCTAGAGAGTGAGCACGGCGATGTTGGATTGAAGCTTCTCCCGTTCGTCGACGCATCAGGAATTGCGTACAATTACCGTGTGAAGTTCGAAGACGGAACAGGCGAGGTCATCCGCGAAGACATGATCCCTGTGTATGTCGATGCCCGCCACCACGATCCCCAACAGCGAATAGGGCAGCGTATTGTTCAGGGTGATAGTATCAAAGGATCGCCCGACACTGATCGCGTACGATCGCTCATTCAGAGTCAGGAGCAGTTGCGAGCAGCGGCTGATCGTTATATCAGTCAGCAGGTCGCGTCTCTGAGAGAGGAACTACATGAACGCCGTAGAGAGGAAACCCAGCAAGAACTGGATGACCTCAAGGAGTATGCCAAAGCAGAACGCAGACGGATCGAGGAGTTCATTGAAGACTACGAACGGAAGGCAGAGGCCGGATCGAATATGGATATCGCGATTCGGGGACAACAAGAACGCCTCAACAAACTTGAACAGCGTATCGAAGACCGGCGTCAGGAATTGCAACGGAAGGCTCAGGTCATCTCACTCGCGCCCGACGTAGAGAACATTTGCTTTGCTCTTCCGGTCTAAGTGGCGATCCGAGTGAGAGCGCTTCCCTGCCGACGTCAGGATACGTGATTCATACCCTCCAGACGGCGCTCCACGACGGCCTCCATGCAGGAGATGTTGAGACGGCGATCGTCCGAAGTGTGAATCGCGGCGGTGATACGAATCCCATCGGCGCTGTCACCAGAGCCATCGCCGGAGCCCGCTTTGGGGCAACTGCGCTTCCCGACCGCTGGCTGGCAGCACAGCTCATGAAACTGTAACCAGAGTACCGCATTATTCGGAATCAGCACAGAAGGGATGAATCGACGGTCATATCGCCTCTCCTCAGTCGGTATGGCAGTATATTCATATAGGTTAGTATGTATTACCGACATGGTGACTATCGGCATGGTATAAACGTCGGATACATTCATCCTCGCGCGTAGAGACGGCCCACCGAACCGAGAGGGAATGAGACAGACCTCACAAACTGTTCCATCGGGACGTTCTTCATATTGCAGATGGTGTGTTCCGAGCGCAACTGATCGGGTAGCGCACGATCTGGAAACACTGGAAGTGGTGGTGTGTGATCCCCGGCTCGTCACGTGGTTTTTCACTCCCAATCCGGGGTGTCTGCACCAGTCGATCGGAACACACCGACGCCGACGCTGCCAGACGGAGTGTAGACGGAACACCGGCTCTGTCGATCAGACCATGATTGAAGCTCGTCATGATGATTGTCCTCACACCCATTCAAGCGCCGCATTGTGCTGCGCCATGTAATCAGCAAGCGTATCGAATGGCTGCCCATGCGGCATCGGTCGCGTCCTACGCTGGAACATCACCGTCGCGGGCAGTCGGTGTGAGAAGATCTTCAGCAGCGTTGAGTAAACAGTCGATTCGCACCTATCTCCAAATAGTACCAAAGCATGTCGATCGACGACTGGCTCAGATCGCCTTTGCTCAGCTGTCGATGTGTGCATCAAGTAGTTCGATCGTCTGTTCGTAGGTCGTTATCCAATCGAAGTCCGCAGCGTGTTCGATGAGATCGAGCAGCATCCACCGGACCCCATCGGGTACCTGACCGTGCTGTCCTGCTGGTTTGGCTGGTCCACCGGTAGTGGTCATGTAGTGAGATGGTCAATGAGATCGAACCCACCGATGACATCGATCTGCTCTGGGGACGCGTTTTTTGACGGCTTTAGCAATGCTAGCCTCTGCGTCGATATCGGTGGTGACGACATACACGTACGGGATAGCTTCCTGCCCAAGGTTCGATGGTGACGCCAGCAGGGGTGGTATCTGCGCTTTGGATGTGATCGTCAGGACGGTTCGCCAGTAATCGAACTCGCCCGGTGCTGCGAGTGCGTGCTCGAAGTCAATCATGCAGCTCACACGGTCATCTGTCACTGAGACGTGTTCGGACGTTGCCCAGCCGTGACAGCAGACAGGATTGCCTGCGCCCTCGAAGAGATCCGAATGATCGGTGAGGACATCGATGACGGTATCGACGATGTCGGCGTGTCCGTGTTGGTCGGGGACTGACCGGTGACGACGGACATACGCGATTGCAGCGGTGTGCCAGTCGCCCGCTTCGGTAATCGCGAGTTCGCCGCTCTGTGGCTGGAACTGGCCATACGTGTCGATCAATCGATCAGTTTCAGCATGTAAGGTCGCGAGACCACGTCCCGCGGCGAATGCCCACGTTTCGTCTGTGTCCCTTCCTGTGTCGACTGGGGGGCGTCTGGATGCCACGCGGCGACGAAGTGATCGTCTCCCACAAGTAGTATCCGCGGTACTGGGACGGATGTCTGTTCACCGATGAATGCGGCTACCCGTACCTCGATCGCGGCATTCCCTGTCGGGCCAGTATCGCCTTTGTACACGGCGCGATGGCCATTGACGGTGACTTCATACACTTCGTGGGGTGGAACGTCATGCAGTTGGCGCACGATGCTGTAGCTCTCAAACGCTGCCGCGAACGTATCGTGGACAGTGTGCCTCATTGGTAAGTTGCCACGTGACGGATGGCGATCGGCCGTACGCAGGACAGTGCTACGGCTACGGCCGAGAGAAGGTGTCCAGACGGTTCGGGCAGTCGATAAAAATGGTTTCGGTCAGTCCTTACTACTGATTGCATGTTTGCACAGAAACGTGCAACTCACCCCCAACCCGCACTATCTGCCCGGTTTTGGTCGCCTCACGAGAACAATATAGCAACCGACAGCTGCAAATTATACGAAATCCTTAGGAAAAACGTGAATCAATGAGAACCGAGCGCCACAAAGACGGCTCATTCAACGTCTATATGTCGCGTGTGAGGCTTTATCCGCTACAAACTCAACTGTAGAGATCGCCTGTTTTGAACCAGTGTACCAATCGTTGATATCCGTCACCATAGACGAGTGTATAAGCACCACCATAGCACACACCGATCAGAAGCAGCGCCCAAAGTACAGACAGTACGATATTGCGCGTATCGATCGTGGAGTAGTGTATAATCACGTCATACAGCATATCAATTGGCAAGCAGACAATGAACATACCGTATTGTGCGACATCGAATCGTCCGAGTTGACGGAGGGATCCCGAGCGAGAGATGAATAGGGGCGTTCCAACGATCCCTCCGAGGATTGTCCCGACCATCGGCAAGATCGCTAGGAGTGCGTCTGGAGGCAGGAGATATACCCCAAGCAACGCAAAGGCTGGGTACACGGCCCAACCCACCAGAAAGAACGTCACGATCACGCGGACTGCTGATCGAAATCGAGACACAGTATATTGGCATGGATATTTGAATAAGTATTCCTCGTTCTGCTTACAGTCACTCTCTCCTGCGAGTTGCTAGCCTGCATCTCCGCACCGTAAGTGCCAAAACAGTATTTGCGGAACATTCCCCAGTCGTCCCGAACCACTGGCTCCGCCAAGTGGTACCGACTTGTATGATTAACCGGCTACGAATGCCACCAACCGCCACTGAATCGGCCTGATCTGCCCGCTCACTCTCTCCATACGACATGAGTGAGGAAATTGCGTAAATATTCTTGAGAAGCACGAACCTAGTCTCAAAAGCCCCTTCTCTGAGCAAACAGCCCCAGCGTTGATGTCACCCTGTCATCATGTCCCTGCTGACAGGGGAATGAACCACGAGTACCACGCAACCGAGGTGAGTACCGATGAGTGACCACCGAAATCTTTACCGGACAGTACAGTCGAGAAGTTCCTCCGGCAGGGCAGAAAAGATCCGCTCCGAGTGGGGGAATCCCGTAGTTCAGTCGTGGGAGGACATCAATCAAATACGATTCATCTCTACCCGAGCGAGACCGTCCGGTCGGCCCAGTCCTTTAGCATTGACAGGGCCTCCCGTTCCCGCCGCGAAACCGGGTCGTCCGTCCCCAGCTCATCGCTCTCTAAGGCGTTCAAGATGACGTACTCCGCGCGATTGCAGTAAGCCATGAGGCGTTTCGGTTCACTGGCTTCGTGCTGATAGGGGATGGTCGCGTCGTTGATAAACACCGCCCGCGGGTCCGCGGGCGCGGCATCTATAAGCTCCTGCGCTCGCTCTGTGTTGTTCCTCGCGAGCGCCACCGACTCGTCTGTCGTCTTGCCTTCATATCGGGGCGCGTGGGCGTTAAGGACGCCGAGCCACGCACCGTCGGGGACGTCCGTAAATCGATCCAGACGCCCTCCCAGAATCTCACCGCCGCGCTCGACCTCGGGCGCAAACTCCCAGACGACCATACCCTCTGGCCCATTGTGTTCGACCCAGGTTTCAAGCGCACGGGCAGTAAGACGGGTCTTTCCCGCCTGTGAGGGGCCGACGATCAGCGTCGATCCTGCGAGTGGGAATGAAACGTCTGTCACGCGAGGACCGCCTCCTCGTGGACAAACTTCGCGAACAACCCGGCCGTTGCGATGCCGAGTGCGGCTGCGAACACAAGGATCGCACCTGAGAGGAGATCGAGACCGCCCGCAACCTGTTCCCAGACGAAGTTCGCGGCTAGACCTCCCGAAACCAACAGGAGGGTCAGGCCGCCGAGGTTCGAGAACGTTGAATTGGATTCCGGGACCACCTCGGAGTTCAGGAGGTAGAGCACGACTGCGATGGCGAACGGCGTCCCGACAGTGCCGATCGCGAGGACGAGCGCAAGTTGACTCAACACAGGCCCGCCGATGAACGCGCCCAGCGCGGAGAGCAGCGCGGTGGCGACCAGCAGCCAGCGATATCGGTCGTCCTCGACGGTTGTCCCCCAGCCGAGCTTGTCCGCGACCAGAAATGGGAGGACAATGGTGTTTCCCCCGAGGGTTGAGACGGCGGCGCCCGCGAGTCCGAGGAGGAACAGTCCCTTCGCGCTCTCACCGACTAGGGGACCGAGCGCGTTCGCTGCCTCAACCGTCGAAAGATCACCCGACGTGAGGACACTCGCAACCACGAGGAAGATCGAGACGCTGTAGATCCCGAAAGCAATGAGCATGGAGGCAACAACGTCGAACGTCGCCAAGCTGTACTCCTCGCGGAGCCAGCCCCTCGTCCGCATCGTGTAGGAGTGCATCGTGATTAGCGTGATATGCACGGCGCCGCCCAGGATGCCCGCTGCGACGAGGGCACTTCCCCGCGGAAGGGAAGGTACGAGCCCGGACACAGCGGCGCCCATGTCGAGCGGCACGACGAACAGTGAGGCGACGAACGTAATTACGACGCCCGTCACGAGCACCTTCGCCACAGCTTCGAGGAAGCGATAGCCTTGGGTGGCGAGCCCCGCAGCAAGGACGAGTGCCCACACGACGCCCCAAACGCGGGCATCGATTCCCGTGAGGGTCGCTGAGACAGCAGCGACGGTCTTCATAATCAGCAGCTGTGCGCTGCCAGCGGCCAGCACCACGTCGATAACGAGCAGCCAGGCCCACGTGTCGCCAAGGTGGTCCTCGATAACGCCGACAATCCCGCGTTCTGTGAGTAAGCCAAGACGCATCGCGAGGTACTGCGCCAGTGCGCCGGCAATCGCCGAAAGAACAACGACCCAGAAAAGCGCGTAATCGTACGAGCCGCCCGCGGTGATTAGCGACCCCATCGTCGCAGGACCGGCGGCAATCGCGCCAGCCACCCACGAGGGCCCCATCTCGCGCAGGTAGGATCGGACGCTGCCCCGGTCGAGTGCCGTCACGTCGGTTCGTGTCTCGCTCATCGTTGTCCGGATTGATCCTCCCACTAATAAACGTGCTACGTTCATGAGTAGTACATTGTTGATGGAGTGCTGTCTTGCAATTCACGTCGATTGGAGCAACTCCGTATTCGATGCTGTGGGTAGCCAACACGGACGATCACCACTGCCCGAGCCCTACTGATGCCCATATCGACAATCACCTATAGATGAGTGTTTTGCGGATTGCGAGCGTGATACGGAACAAGCAGTGCGGGTCTGTGTTGCGAACAGTGTCTCAACCGCGGCAGTGGCTTTCGTCACTCTCTAACTACTCCCCGATTCCGCTCGCGTCGAACTCCTCGCGCAGGTCGTTCTTGCTACAGATGGCGCACTCAATCATGTCGTCTCAGTTGTCGGATACAGGGAGGCGTGATGTCAACAACAGCCAGTTGTCAGAGTACGACAGGATAGCTGATGAACAGTACGAACCAGCATCTGAACGGTACCGTAAGGACGCGATTGTGATGCGTGATAATACGATTGTTTTCCGAATGTTTTTTGATGGAAGAGAGTGAAGATATTATAAATAAGATAATGAATAGAATACAAAAATTGATATTGATGGTATTGTTAGTTCTGTCGGGTAGTATTGCTGGCTGTCTCACTACCACTCCTACTACAGGAAATACTGACACTCCTACCGCAGGAGAGACTCGACCCAATAATTCCATGGCTAACAAGAGTGGACCAATCCAAGCGAATGTAGTAGCGGATCCTCCTTCGAGTGCAATAATCATCTCTTCAAATGATGATCGGCTTGATGATGTAAAACCGATCCAGAAAGTAGTTGAAAAAGCGATTGCAAAAGATGCTACTCGTGGAAAAGCAGGTATAAGGCTTGAAGACGAGCAATTCACAAGAACTGATGAATCACTGAAAAAGTTGCCAATATATAACGAAACATTAGGTGAAGCTGGACATTACATCAGACACGATGGTACAGTGGTTCGAGTGAACCTGCTGCTAGAGCAGTGAAATTGTCATTCTTTGATAACATATGTGCCAACGATGATATCTACTGAAACTATATTCCGTCTGTGATTGGTCGTGAGGTTTGAGGTCGTTTACAAACTGAGTTCTATGAGACCGGCAGTGTGTTGTCGTGGTCGGCGTCTCCAACATTGTTCGGTGGACGGTCCCGACTAATCAAAAAAGTCTGTGTCTACTTCGAAAACGGTGTGTGTCCGCCAATCGTTGGGAGGGCTTCAACTGACAGCCCCATGAGTCAAAATCCATTCGAGTTGTAGAATGGTGTTGTCTCTTACCACGGTGAGAAGGTGTCCTTTACGCCACGGCAAAAGCTCACATAATAACCGATGATAGAGGGGACGTGACGTAACTTCACTCTGGGCAGCAGTCTAGCATGGTGAGGACAACAGTGTTGTTCATCGTGAGAGTTAGCTCTCAGGCTGATCAACGGGGTGGACAACAGCCTGTCGCTTGAGCATTTTGAGGGGAACTGCTCAGAGAGGGCATCACGTCCATCAGCATATATCACAGTGAAAATCACATACCGGCGATCCGACATCTGGTGAACGACGAGTAGTTGTGATCAGGGGACGATGTCAGGAAACGATTCACCACCCGATAGATATCACGACTATATATTCGAGTAGGCCTCACCACAGCTACTAGGTATTATGCAAATCAAATCAATCTACGACAGAATTGATAACTGGGTGCGGAACCTCTCATCGCTTCAGTACGCGCTTTTGGCTTGGGTCGCTGCATTCAGCGTCGGTGTTCCCACCGGCCTCATGTTCCCGTCAAACACCTTCCTCAACGCAGCACTGACCGCTGCAGGGAGTGCAACTGGGGTCGCGCTTGTCGTTTACCTCACGGGGATGCCAAATGGGTGATACCGCGGACATCACTGTTGTTAATACAGTTGTCGATCCACAGTGTACATCGCATGTCCACTTCGTCCAATGAGCTCACCAAAACTGAACTGCAGGGGAAGACGAAGCGGACCTGCTCTGAGATCGTTTTAGATGAATTCTTGTAGGACAAATAATACATTGCCCACACAATCATGTAATATATTACACAACCAACAATTTTCAATACTATTATTGAAAGAATAAATTGGTGAAGTAAAATAGGACAGAAGATGTCGACGCCACCTGATTCGATAGAGATGACTACGGGACGCGAGGGCCATCGATCTCAGAGAGGAAGAAGAGACGACACAGGGAGCAACCGCATGAATAGTTTCAAGTCTGGTTCAGGCAACCTTGATTTCAGTGAGAATGACAGCAGTGAAGAAAAAGAAACAAAAGAGGCTGCTGATAGCGAGATATCTACTGATTCAACGTCTAGTAACGCCGCCACCTCGGCCCAGCAGTCGCCATCGTAAGCAGAAAGTTCATCAGAGCGAACAAACTCATCAAAATATCCATACTTTGTTCGGCGAACCAATGTTGGCGACGAGCGGGAGAACCGGCTCGAAATCCCGTTCGGGACAAGGTAGCCGACCGAGAAGCTAAGTTCCGGACCGAGCTTGCTGAGCAGTTTGGGGTAGATGAGGTCCCAAACGCGAGTTTGCCCTCCTCGCGGCCTACAATGATCCTGAGCAAGTTGCTGAGCGTATGCGAGAGGAGGGATTTGGAGAGCTTGAGTAAGAACCACCCCCAGGAGCTGTAGAAACACTAAGACGAATACTGATAATAGCGCCATCATTACACAACATCCGCTAGTCACGCCTATCCATTCGGCACGTGCTCCCCAGATGAGTGGGTGCCATCATAAGCAGCCTCGATCACCGCAGGCGCGTCGCATACCGTTTGTAGTGTTGGATCTTCGATTTGACTGTAGGTGATAAGATCGTGGGAGAGCGTCTCTGTGTAGAAATCGTCGTCATTGGTGAAAACGATGTGACATCCTCCCCGCCGTAAACGGCGGGGCTTCCCTTTCAAGGGGATTCCGGCCGACCGTGGCCGTAGGTTTCAGCCCGAATACACCGAAAGCGTCATCTGTGCGGGTTTCGCACTCGTCTTCCGGTGGACTGTGGCGGTGTCACTACCGCTCCCGTCCTGTGGTGAGTCATCGCGTTCCGGTTTCCAAGGAACGCTCTCTCCCCACGGGTCTACGCGACGTGCAATGTTCGCCGCCGTCGCCAGATTCCACCGGAATCTGGCTGCCCG
>NZ_RRCH01000037.1 GCF_003862495.1 Halocatena pleomorpha
AACCAGCGAGTCGCAGCGCGAACGAAGTGAGCGACCGTCTCGCGCGGTGAGTGGTGGCGCAGCCACCCGAACGCAAAAAAAGTGGGTGTTAGTCCAACAGTCCGAGTTCGGACAACCGGGAGACGATCTTGTCCACGGCCTCTTCGGCGTCTTGTGGCTGTTTGCCCCCCGTGATGACGAGCTTCCCCGAACCGAACAACAGCGCAACGACATCCGGATTGTCGAGCCGGTACACCAGCCCCGGGAACTGCTCGGGTTCGTACTCGATGTTCTCCAGTCCGAGACCGATCGCAATAGCATTGAGATTCAGCGTTCGACCGAGATCGGCACTAGTGACAATATTCTGAACAACGATCTCCGGATCCTCATCCACCTGAATGTTGAGATCACGAAGCTTATCGAAAACGATACGGAGACTCTCGTGAACGTCGTCGGTCGATTTCGCGCCCGTGCAGACGATCTTTCCCGACCGGAAGATGAGTGCTGCCGACTTCGGACTCTGTGTCCGGTACACCAGTCCCGGGAACTGCTCAGGATCGTA
Organism: Halocatena pleomorpha; assembly: GCF_003862495.1. GTDB lineage: Archaea > Halobacteriota > Halobacteria > Halobacteriales > Haloarculaceae > Halocatena > Halocatena pleomorpha. The sequence continues at coordinate 542 of NZ_RRCH01000037.1, forward strand.
GTCCGCCCCCTCCAAATCCATGGCGACACTCTGCAGATCAAGCTCCTGGCCGATGCCCGTCGACGCAACGACGTTCTCGATATTGATTGTTTCCTTTGGATCGGTCATCGTTCGACTTAAAGAACGTATTTAAGGCTTATAAAGGTACGGGGGTTGTACTGATAGATCCAGTTGTCGAGAGATCGGTGTGCTCATGCGTTCGGAGCGGTGAGCATCCGTGTGTACGTCCTTGAGCTCGCCGGCGAAGACGACGCGTTAGCCGCTTGTGAGGCGGCGAGTGGCTGCTCCGGCGTTGCTCGACTGGCACCCGGATTGGCGAGTGCGACCAACATCGATCGGATCGAGTCGTTGGCGTTCACCCGTCGCGCGAGTGTGTTGTTGGGTCACACGGACGCCGCTGTCGAAGCTGCGCGGACACGCTTGACGGAGGCCGCCATCGATCGGCGCGGGACGGTTGCTGTTCGTGCGCGGGACGTTCGCGGAACGGCCGGCGTCGACACCCAGCGCGCAGAGCGCGAGTTGGGCGCTGTGCTCACCCGACGCGGGTTCGATGTCGACCTCGACGATCCCGACCACGAACTTCGAGCACTGTTTTCGGACGACAGCTGTGCGTTGGGGTGGCTCGTCGCGCGCAGCGTCCGCGACTTCGGGGACCGGATGCCGTCGAAGCGGCCGTTCTTCCAACCGGGCAGCATGGGACCGCTGCTCGCCCGTGCACTAGCTAACATTGCGGGAGCGCGTCCGGGTGCGCGGGTACTCGATCCGATGTGTGGCACCGGCGGGCTGCTCATCGAGTCCGGACTAGCCGGTGCGGACGTGATCGGACTCGACGCACAACCCAAGATGACGCAGGGAACTCGGGACAATCTCACAGAGTATCTCGGTCCCGACGCCGGAACGGTGCTCACCGGCACCGCGACGCGGTTGCCGTTCGAAGCTGATACGATCGACGGCGTCGTCTTCGACGCGCCGTACGGTCGCCAATCGAAGATCGTCGACGAACACTCCGACGGCAGTCTCTCCCGACTCGTCTCCGCCACGCTCGAAGAAGCCAATCGCGTCGCCCCCCGTGCGGTGCTCGTGGCCGATCGACCGTGGGAGGAGGCTGCCACGTCGGCGGGGTGGACTGTTGAAACCACGCTGACGCGGCGCGTTCACGCGTCGCTGACGCGCCGTATTCTCGTTCTTACAACAAACGATCGATCAGGCGAGTAACGGTTATATACGTTGAATTCATAGTTCAATTATGGTGGGTGTTCTCGTCCCGCAAGACGGGACGACCGTCTTGAGGCTAATTCGGTGATTTGGTAGTGTTTTCGTCGCTGTGCTCCCGTTTCGAAGCCGTTTTGTTCGGTGGTCGGGTGGAGGCAGATATGCAACCGTGGGAGGACTGGGATCACGTCGTCAAGATCGATCCCGACAAAACACTTCTCAATGATGAATCCGTTACGGATGTTGGCGAGACAGGGACTGACGCCATCATCGTCGGCGGGACGATGGGGATGACCGAAGAGAAGATGACTCGCGTCATCGAGGCGTGTCGCAACGTTTCCGTTCCGGTGTTCATCGAACCGAGCGGCACAGGTGTGGTCGTTCATTCGGACGCGCTCGATGGCTATCTCATTCCAGTGGTGATGAACGCCGGCGACATCTCCTGGTTAACTGGTATGCACAAAGAGTGGGTGCGCCTCGACGACAGCATCGACTGGACACACACGTTTCCGGAGGCGTACGTCGTGTTGAATCCCGACTCTTCAGTTGGAGAGTTGACAGCAGCCGACTGTGATCTCGATTCCGACGACATCGCTGCCTACGCAGAAGTCGCAGAGCAACTGTTCGGACAATCCATCATCTACCTTGAATATTCAGGAATGCTAGGCGAGCCATCGTTCGTGAAATCCACGGCTGACGCGCTCGATTCAGCGACCCTATTCTACGGCGGTGGGATCCACGATTACGACTCGGCCTACGAGATGGGACAGTACGCCGACACGATCATCGTTGGCGATCTCGTCCACGACGAAGGGATCGAGGCGGTCCGTGAGACCGTCCGCGGCGTTCACGACGCGAAATGACGAGTCCGTGATTCGTGGTTTTATCGTGGCCGTCGTTCCGGTGGATCGAAATTGACCGGGCTTAAGACGCCCGACCGCCAGATCCGGATATGGACGATCGAACGCACACAGCAGACGCCGAACCGGGCGAGCGCATCACGGTCGCCGGGTGGGTACACGAGGTCCGCGATCTCGGAGGGATCGCCTTTCTCATCGTCCGAGACCGGACTGGAAAGATTCAGGTAAAGTTTGCCACCGACGAGATGGACGAGTCGCTTGTCGAGACCGGAACGAACGTGAGTCGTGAGAGCGTCGTCAGCGTGACCGGCACCGTCGAGGAAGAGCCACGCGCACCGACTGGCGTTGAAATCGTGCCGGAATCGGTCGAGGTTCTGGCCCCGGCCGATCCGGAGTTGCCGCTCGATCCGACGGGAAAGGTCGACGCCGATCTTTCGACACGGCTGGACAACCGAACGCTCGATCTCCGAAGCGGGGAGAGCAAGGCGATCTTCGAGATCCGGTCTACGGTGCTGAAAGCCGTTCGAGACTACTTCCGGTCGGTCGGTTGCACCGAAATCAACACCCCGAAGATCGTCGCTACCGGAACAGAAGGCGGGACGGAGCTGTTCCCACTCACGTATTTCGGACAAGAGGCGTTCATGAACCAGTCGCCACAGCTATTCAAACAGCTGATGGTCGGCTCTGGACTCGAACGCGTCTTCGAGGTCGGCCCGATCTTCCGGGCTGAGGAGCACAACACCCCTCGGCACCTCAACGAGGCGACGATGATCGACTTCGAGAGCGCGTTCATCGACCATCACGAAGCGATGGACGTGTGTGAAGGAACGCTCCGGGCGGCGTATGAGGCCGTCGAAGCAAACTGTCACGAACAGCTCGAAACGCTTGATCTCACGGACGCGGTTACGGTCCCCCAACAGGAGTTTCCTCGGCTCACCTACGAGGAGGCGATCGAGCGCATCAACGCCACCGGCGAGCTCGACGAACAGCTGGTTTGGGGCGACGATCTCTCGACTGAGGCCGAGAAAGCCCTCGGGGATGACGTTGGTGGACACTACTTCATCACTGACTGGCCCAGCGAGATCAAGCCGTTCTACATTCAGGATTACGACGACGATCCCGACCTCTCGAAAGGGTTCGATCTCATGCATCCCCGAATGGAACTCGTCTCAGGCGGACAGCGCGAGCACCGCTACGACGAGCTCGTCGCCGGGTTCGAACAGCAAGGGCTGGATCCGGAGGCGTTCGAGTACTACACGAAGATGTTCAGGTACGGGATGCCGCCACACGCCGGCTGGGCTTACGGCGTCGAGCGCCTCGTCATGACGATGCTCGGGCTTCCGAACATTCGTGAAGCCGTTCTCTTCCCGCGGGATCGCCAACGGCTCTCGCCGTAGCGACAACAGGGGTTAGAAAAACGGCCGGGCGAGCCGACGAGCGGCACCCGTGACGATATTCCGAACGAACGCCACCAATCCCACATTCTCCTCTCGAAGCGCGTACCGATCGCCGTTGTGAGCGACGACGCCCGACCGTTCCATGTGATCGAGTGCCTCTTGGACGCGTGACTCCGTCAGATCACACTCGGTGGCGAGCTGTTCGACAGTGTGGGGTCCGTCTTCGAGCGCGGTCGCCACGAGGTGACTGTGGTTCGAAAGGAGCATCACGTCTGCTGAGGAGAGGTCCTCGGACTGCCCGGCGTTTACACCTTCGCCACGACGGAAATCGGCGTACACATCAGCGAGCAGCCACACGCCACCGATCCCCAGAAGCGCCGGAAACCACATCGGCCCGGAACCGCCAGCCACGAGGGAGTAGGCCATGACGGCGCTGCCGCCCGTCACGCCCATCCCGATCGCACCTTTCACGTACCGCTGATCGATCTTGGGCGTGTTCTGAAACACGGTGACGCATTCGGCCACGGTGAGCGCAATGGCAACCCCGATCAGCGTCTCCCGGGACGCGTCGAGAATGAAGGCGAACACCCCGAACAAAACGGCGATACCGAGGAGGTGTCTGAGCGTGAACTGCTCACGTGCAGTTCGATAGAGGGCCAAACGCATACCAGTACGTTGTAGTTGATTGACAATATATGTTACGTTGCTACAAGGATTAGCCCCCGGATGAGTGTCCAAAATGGCATTCGTCTGCCCCGCCCTGTCCGGTCGTGTCGTCCGGTCGATGGGTCGTGCGATATTGTAATAGGATGTAGATGTGTGCGATCAGTATGAGAACGACAAATAATATCACGGCTATCTCCGGAAAGTCTAGGGGTAAACTATTTTAAATGATATGTAATATTATATCATTGTTACAAAATTTTCTGTCACTGTCACCCGGCGGCGTAGTGGTACTACGATTGTTCGGGAACGGCGTTCGATGCATTCGCCACGAACTGTAACGTTCAAGGAAGTGACCCCCTGACTCAGGATCGATGTCAAGGAGTCCGAGCGCGTTCGTCCCTGGTCATATAACCGGCTTTTTCAGCACCCATCCGCACAAGAACCCTGAAAAGGCAGGATCGCGGGGGGCGGGACTCGCGCTCTCGGATGGTGTTTCCGTCAGTATCGAACGTGCTGCGGAGTCCGCTGTGGTGTTAAACGACGAGCAGGTGTCGATGGCTGCAGTCGAGGGTGTGCTTGACCGATTGGGAGTGACTGCGCGGGTGACCATCCGCACCGAGCTGCCGGTGAGTGCCGGCTTTGGCGTCTCCGGGGCGAGCGCGCTCGGAACGGCCCTGACCGCCAACACCATCACCGAAGACGACCGAACCGAAAACGAACTGATCGCGCTTGCTCACGCCGCAGAGGTCGAGGCCGGAACCGGTCTCGGCGACGTGGTCGGGCAGGCCCGTGGTGGCGTCCCGATCCGACGCGAACCCGGCGGACCCCCCCACGGACAGATCGACGGGCTTTTCGTCCGCGATCGGATCGAATACGTCTCCTTCGGCGGCCTGGATACGGCCGCAATCCTCGGTGGAGACACTGCTGCGCTCTCACGAGCCGGGGAGGACGCGCTCACTGGCCTGCTCGAACAGCCCACACTCGAACAGTTCATGGCCGAATCCCGTCGGTTCGCCCGCGAGGCTGGTCTCCTCACCGAGCGCGTCGAAGAGACCATCGCAGCCGTTCAAAACGTCGGTGGCGAGGCGTCGATGGCGATGCTTGGAGAAACGGTGTTCGCACTCGGGGAGGGGCTAACGAAAGCGGGGTACGACCCGACTGTCTGTCACATTGACGGTGGTCCTCGAAACGAATGCAGACAACGCACGACTTTTTTGGACGCTCGGTAAACCCGATTCATGAGCGACATCGAGGTGCCCGAGAGCCACCCCCGGTACCAGTCACTTCTCACCCGACACCGAATCGAAGACGGGGTAGAAAAGGGAATCACCAGTCCACAGGGTCTCATCGCCCAAGGACGCGGCGAAGCGTTCGATTATCTGCTCGGTGAGCGGACGCTACCCAGCGTCGACCGGGCCGAACGCGTCGCTGCTGCCCATCTCCTGCGTGCCCGTCATCCTGTTCTTTCGGTCAACGGTAACGTCGCCGCGCTCGTTCCAGACGAACTCGTCGCGCTCGCAGAGGCGACCGGTGCGGAACTCGAAGTGAATCTCTTCAACCGGACCGACGAGCGGATTCGCGCCATTGTGGATCACCTCCAGGAGCACGGCGCGGGTGCGGTGAAAGGGACCACTGCTGACGAGCGCATCCCCGGTCTCGATCACGAGCGGGCAAAAGTCGACGCTGATGGCATCTATGACGCCGATGTCGTGCTCGTTCCACTCGAAGATGGCGACCGTGCCCAAGCGCTCGCGGAGATGGGCAAAACCGAACTCGTCATCGATCTCAATCCGCTGTCGCGCTCGCCCCAGACCGCAGCCGTGCCGATCATCGACAACGTCATCCGGGCGCTTCCGAACATCACGACTCACGCGCACGATCTCGCTGACACGTCCACCGAGGAACTAACCGCCATCATCGACGCGTTCGATCCGGAAACGGTGTTGACCGAAACCGAACGGGCCATTCGAACCGGCGGTGACTGAGAGCGGTGTTCGATCGACGATACCGGCACAAATCCCTATCAAGCGGTGCTGTCCGTTCGGAACGGCGGTCGAACTCACGCTAAGGTTAACCAGCTGAACGCCGAAGTTCGAACGATATGGTTCCGACCGAGAACGACTCCAAACTCACACGTGAGCTCGGTCTCGCTGCGGTTTTTACCACTGCAGCGGGCACCATGATCGGGGCCGGGATCTTTGTCTTGCCGGGACCAGCTGCGGCAGAGGCGGGACCATCATCGGCGCTTGCGTTCGTGTTTGCAGGAATCATCGCTTTGGTCGCAACGATGTGCGCTGTCGAACTGGCGACAGCCATGCCGCGTGCCGGCGGCCCGTATTTCTTTGTGAGCCGTGCGATGGGTCCGCTGGTCGGAACCATCATCGGTCTAGGTGCCTGGCTCGCGCTCATTTTGAAAGGCTCGTTCGCCCTCGTCGGACTTGGCTGGTACATCACGTATTTCTCTTCCGTTTCCGTTCTCGCTGTCGCTGCCGTCGGTGGGATCTTCCTCATCATCGTCAACTGGCTCGGAGCCGAGCAAAGCGGCCGACTTCAGACGTTCGTGGTGTTGGGACTCCTTATGATCCTCGCGGTGTTCGTTGGTGGGGGAGTTCCCGTCATCGACACCAGCAACTTCGACCCGCTGTTAGAACACGGCTGGAATGGCGTTATCACTGCGACCGGCCTGGTGTTCATCTCCTATCTGGGCGTCGTCAAAGCGACCGCCGTCGCAGGCGAAGTCGAAGATCCGGGAACGACGTTCCCGCGGGCATTGATCGCTGCCGTCGTGTTCGTGACGCTGCTGTATGCAGGGATCATGCTGATCATCACCGGTGTGATGTCGCTCCCGGAAATCGAAGCGAGCACGGCACCGGTCGCTGATGCGGGCGAACTGTTTTTGGGTACCGTGGGTGGAGCCATCATAGCGCTTGCTGGCGTTTTTGCCACTGTCTCGACGGCGAACGCGGCGACGTTGTCGTCATCCCGGTTCCCGTTCGCCATGTCACAGGACGGACTCATGACCCCGAAACTCAGGAAATCTTCGACCCGGTTTGGAACACCGACCCGATCGATCTGGCTGACTGGGTTGATCATGATCGGCTTGGCGCTGCTGTTCGATGCCGAGGGACTGGCGAAACTCGGCGGAACGTTCGGCATTCTCGTGTTCGCGCTGTTGAACGTGACCGTCGTGTTGCTCCGCGGTGCACAGCCGGAGTGGTACGATCCGGACTTTCGGACGCCCTTCTCGCCGTGGCTTCCCCTTCTCGGAGCGACTGCCGCGTTGCTGTTGATTCCGTTCATGGGGTTGCTCTCGCAGGTGAGCGCCATCGTCCTGATCGTCCTCGGGATTGCGTGGTACTACGTCCAAACGCAGATCGGTGAGACGGTACAGCCGGACCACACCATCGGAGACCAACTCCAGCGGGTCCAGTACCGGCAAGCAATTGACGATAAAGCAGAACGTCTCGGCACCGAGGTCGACACCCACTCGAAGATCGTTGTCGAAGTTCTCCAAGAACGGCCAAACAGGGATCTGTTGGCGATCGTCGCCGCGTTCGCCCGACGGTACGACGCCACACTCGACGTTGTCGTGATCTCCGAAGTCCCTGCACAGCTTCCCCTGTCGGAGTACGACCCGCGTCTCGACCGGGCGTGGGTCGATACGCTCGAACGCCGATTAGAATCGACTGATTGTGATGTCAACTTCGAGCACGTCCTCGCCCGCGACCGCACCGACGCGCTGTTCGATCAGATCGACGACCGGACAGAACTAGTGGTCATCGATTGGTACGCGCCGATCGAGAAACAGTACCTTCGGGGGAGCCACGTCGATAAGATCCTCCATTCCGATATTCCCGTCCAGATCGCAGTGCTGAAACACCGGGGAATGGCGAAGTTGCAGGACATCGTTGTCGCCACCGAAGAGAAACCGTACGACCGTACCGAAGTCGAACTCGCTGATGCGATTGCTGCTTCAACGAATAGTTCGCTCACGCTGATGAAAGTCATCCCCGCGGACGCTTCCCAAGAGATGATCACCACGGCGAAGGAGTACTTAGACAATCTACAGGAGTTGGTGTCGAGTCCGACAGAAACCGAGATCGTCCTCGGAGACGATGTTCGAACGGCGCTGATCGAACGCGGCGACGCCGCTGACCTGTTGATTCTCGGATCCTCGTCTCACCCCGTCCCCGGCTTTTTCGGCCCAACCACCGACATCGTCGCCGCCGAGACGGAGTCGTCCGTCCTCCTCGCAAAAGATCCCGAAACGATGATCCCGTGGTATCGCCGGATAAAGCGCCGACTCTTCGACTGAATCCGAATCCGAACCCGCCTGTCTCGAACCGTTATCCGGTCCCGTGCCTACGAACACACAGATTAACATAATGAAAAATATGATTATATTCTATTTATGAACAACCGAAACATCCATCACCACTCGGAAATACCACTGTGTTGTATGTCCGAATCCGAGTTCGGCACGTTCAGTGAGGTTGGCGAGGCAGACGTGACGCGTGCGATCGGTCAGGAGTGGACCGACGAGTTCATGGATTTCTCCGACAGCGACGTGATCATCGTCGGTGGCGGTCCATCCGGCCTGATGGCGGCGACGGAGTTGGCGTCTCGCGGCGTGAAGACGATGATCGTCGAGAAGAACAACTATCTGGGTGGTGGCTTTTGGCTTGGCGGCTTCCTGATGAACAAGGTGACCGTCCGGTCGCCCGCCGAAGCGGTGTTCGACGAGTACGATGTCGATTACAAGCCAGCGGCCGACAGCGAGGGGTTGTACGTGGCAAACGGTCCACACGCCTGCTCCGCGATGATCAAGGCGGCGTGTGATGCAGGGGCGAAGATACAGAACATGACTGAGTTCACGGACATCGTGATCCGCGAGGACCATCGCATCGGTGGGATCGTGATGAACTGGACGCCGGTGCACGCGCTGCCCCGTGAACTGACGTGCGTGGATCCGATCGCTGTCGAATCGGATCTGGTGATTGACGCGACGGGCCACGACGCCATGGCAGTGAAAAAGCTCGATCAGCGTGGCGTATTGAACGCGCCCGGCATCGAGGACGCAAAGACGAACACAGGGATGGATCAAACCGAAGACGGACAGTACGGCGCGCCCGGACACGACTCGCCGGGACACGACTCGATGTGGGTCGGCAAGAGCGAGGACGCGGTTGTCGAACACACGGGACTGGTTCATGATGGACTCATCGCCACCGGGATGGCCGTCGCTACGACGTACGGCCTGCCGCGCATGGGTCCGACGTTCGGTGCCATGCTGCTCTCGGGCAAACGGGCGGCGCAGATCGCGCTCAAAGAGCTCGGCGTCGACGCCGAGCCGGTGGAACTGACCGCCAGAACGGCGTCTGCTGACGACTGAGGCCGCATGGTCGAGCAGATATCACTGTATCGCGCACCCACAACGGTCACAGACAGCGAGCGTCTCGCGGCGTGGCTCGATGAGCGCGTGGACGCCGACGTGACGGTTCGAGAGCGGTTTCTCGACCGGCACGCCGATGAGGCACTGCCGTCAGCGTTTGCCCAGGCGCGGGTCCGATCGCCGTACGAACCCGAGACCGGCTCGGAGATGTTCGGTGTCGTTCGGTATGAGAAGCGGGCGCTGTCACACCCCGAACGAGCCGGTGGGGTGCTGTACGACGGCCGATCGTTGCAGGACGCGCTTCGGAAGCGATTGCCGACCGGATCGCTCGATCACGCTCACGTCGTCCTGCTTGATCGGGTGCTCGGCACGTGGGGCGAGCACGACGGCCGCTGGCACAAGCGGGTGAGCGTGCTCGGACAGCCGGCGCTCATCTCCGTGCCCGGTTTGTACGAAGCACCAGCGAAACCCGAGAGCTACTACGAGGCACAACACCGCCACGCGCTACTCTCCGGTGACACCCCACCGCGTGAGGTACTCGAAAACGAGGTTGATGGTGACTTCCTCGTCGAAGACGATCCTCGCACGACTGCGGCGCTACAGGGGTACGTGTTGAGTGCGATCCATTATCTTGCCACTGGTGAAGCGTTCTGTGACGACGAACGATGTCGGCTTTCGAATCCGCACCGACACCCCGGTGTCATCGCTGCCCAACTTCGTGCGCCAGCGTTCTGTCCCGATCACGACGCAATGTACGGGAATAGACGCGAGTGATCGTCAGTTCGTGACAGTCCCGTTCTCATTGAGTGTGATAGTAGTCACTCGAACGGATCGAGATTAGAACAGTTCAGTGGTCGTCCTCTCGCCACCGGTGCTCGCATTCGGTGCAGATGAAAAACCGCGTTTCTGACTCGTCGGCCGATCTAATCTGTTGCATGTACCAGTACGCTCGATCGTTATCACAGTTCGGACAGATGACGGATGTCGTGGGAAGTCCTTTGTCCTCGGCGTCGCTCACGTCGACGATGCCACCGTCCTCTTGGGCTTGCGTGGTCACCATCGCCTCCTCGGCTTCGGCATCGCCCCCTGTTTCATATCCACAGGAGCGACACACCCACGTATCGTCCTCCTTGTGCATGATCGAACCACACTCGTCGCAGAACTTCATACATCCCCGGAATAGGTCAGACTGTATAAACGCCGGGATTGAACGCAAAACATCACAAGTGATATGGTCGTTACACAGCCAGCCTGCTGCCGCGTTATCCCGGGGTTTCTATGCTTCTTTTGTCGAGGATAGCTGTGACCACGATGAATATATAAAAAACAAATCAGCAATCGTCAATCGGGTATTTATGGGCCAAGGCCCTACCCATGATGGGTGGTACCAATGTCCGAGACGACAGACTTCGAATCGGAGTTAAGCCGGAGTGAGGTTGCAGAGTATCTCCACGAGCTCGCGAACGAGTTCGTTGATGAGGAGGCACCGATGACGGTGCCTGTCGGGAACAAGGAGGTAACGCTTCATCCGTCACCGACCGTTTCGTGTGAGACATCGGTGACCGAACGCTCACCAATGCTCGGAACCGACAAAGAGGAAGTGGTGGTGTCGTTGTCGTGGTCACCGTCCAACGAGTGAGCCACCCCGGTGTCGCTTCCGTTTTTCCTCCTGGTTTTTTATTATTCCGCTCATAGCCTGGTGTATGCCAGATCGAGACGACATGATACGTCCGAACAGCACGGTGACCACCATCTGTCAGTTTGTGATTGGATCGGTTGGGACGCTTCTTGTGGCTGCTGGGGGGGTGTTCCTGTTCGTCTGGCTTCCATCGGGAACGAGCGTCTTCGGTGTGTTGCTGGCGGTCATCACGACGGTGCTTGGTGCTCGGATTGCTGGTAGACTCGCAACAACGGTGCTCCCCACCTACAACGTCGCGGAGGTTGCCGTCACGGGACCGATCGCTCGTGATGGCGATTTCGGCCCGGTTCCGGGTCGGGGTCAGTCGATCCCTGTTGATGACATCGTTGAGCAGATCGAACGAGCCGAGGACGATCGCAACGCGGACGCGCTCGTCATGAAACTCAACACGCCCGGCGGCGAGGTTGTCCCGAGTGACGACATCCGAAACGCCGTGCTAGCGTTCGAGGGACCGACGATCGCCTACGCGACGGATACGTGCGCAAGCGGTGGCTACTGGATCGCCAGCGCGTGTGATGAGATCTGGGCGCGGGAGACGAGCGTCATCGGGAGTATCGGCGTGATCGGCTCCCGACTCAACGCGAGTACGCTCGCTGAGGAACTTGGTCTGTCGTACGAACGGTTTGCTGCCGGGCGGTACAAGGACGCCGGCGCGGCGCTAAAGGAGATCGACGACGACGAACGGGCGTATCTTCAGGGGTTGATTGACGACTACTACGAACACTTCATTGAGCGAGTCGCGGCGGGTCGTGATCTCGATCCGGACGCGATCCGTGATACCGAAGCGCGCGTCTATCTGGGTGACGAAGCACAGGATCTCGATCTCATCGACACGGTTGGCACCCATGAGGAGGTGCTTGATCACGTGACTGACCTGCTCGGCACCGAAGCGGTTCACACCGAATTCGAACCGAAACGGGGCTTCCGTCAACGCTTCCAACGCGGTGCGCACGGGCTTGCGTTCGCGTTCGGAGCTGGTGTACGGAGCCACGTGGACGAGCGATTCAACGTCCGACTATAGATTTTTATTTCGGTGGAACATCCGACCCACTGTGACCACGCTGGTACTGTGTGTCGATCGAGCCGGCGATTTCGACCACGGGACGCCAGTCGTCGGCGAAGCGGCGATCATCGATCTCATCACGTCGGCTGGCGTCACTGATCCCGAGGATAGCCGCGTTAACAGTCTCCTCGAAACGCTCCGGGTCGCGCGTAATCTCCGATCGGAGTGTACGGACGCGATCTCGGTGGTCGTCTCTGGATCGGGAGACACCGTCGACATCGATCGGGATATCGCTGCGCAGATCGATACACTGGTCGACGAATACGAGCCCCAGTCGGCGGTCGTCGTCGTCGATAGCGTCGCTGACGAGCAGGCTGTTCCGATCATCGAAAGTCGCCTCCGGGTTGACGCCGTCGATCGCGTCATCGTCCAGCAGGCACGAGACATTGAGTCGACGTACTACCTCCTGAAACGCCTCCTCGTTGATGAGGAGCTTCGTCGCACACTGTTCATTCCGTTGGGAACCGCGCTGCTCGCTATTCCCGTGATCGTCTCGCTCACTGACAACGTGACGGCTGTGGTGGCCGTCATGACTGCCGGCGTCGGGGCGTTCTTGCTGTACAAAGGTCTCGGAATCGACGACGCCGTTGAACAGTTCCCAAGTATCGTTCGGTCGGCGTTTTACTCCGGCCAAGTGTCGCTCGTCACCTACGTCGTTGGTGCCGGACTGGCGCTCAGCGGCGTGTTCGCCGGGGCGATCGGTGTCTCCGGGATGCAGCCTGGCGTGTTGATGGGCATCAAGTTCGTCTTCGTCAGCGTTCCGTGGTTCGCGCTCGCCGCGCTCACGGCTAGTACTGGCCGCCTGTTTGACAGGCTCCTCGCCGATGACCGAGTGCCGACTGCGCTTTTCAACGCTCCGTTCGGTATCGTCGCTTTGGGGCTCGTCGTCAGGGGCTTTGGCGCGTTCGTGCTTGAAAACGCAGCGGTTATCGAACCGATCGAACTCCCAGCGATATCGGTCGGTCCGATCGCTACCGAGGGACTGGTGTTGCTCACCGGCACTCGACTCCTCGCGTTCGTGATTTCTGGCGTGCTCGTCAGCCTGCTCGGTGTGGCGGTTACCTCCCGTATCCGAACGTCCACCGAGGACGCTTCGAATTAACAGTGAGCTGAGCACGGCGTGTGACCGTCGTGGCTGTACATCGATTGGCGTAATTAAAATCCCCCAAAGTCGCAGAATAGTGTAGAGGTACCGCATCGCTCCCTGCCGATCGAAGTATCGTGGATTACCCATCACTGATATTAGACATACTCAGTGACAGATCGGCGTCTGTGTTGCTACAGCGAGATGAATCGATGGACGAGATTATCCAGTACGGTATGAAGGGTAATCTTGAGAAAAACGCAAAGATCCTTACGGAACGCTCACCCAGTACGGTGAGATAACGAATGATCACTTCCTTGGTACGGGGATATGAGATGAAGGCAATTGACGACCGATTCATTATTTTCATATCTGTGACTGTTCGGATCGTAATCACTATCGCATTCAATCGCTGACTTCTTCCCCTTCCACTTCACGGAGGTGTGGACCACAGCCCCGGCCGAGCAGCGAGAAAATCACTATCAGGAGATAGAACGAGACGACCGACGCAATCGCCAGATACAGGATATACGCACCGGGTCCCGACACAAACGCTTGGAAGAGCTGAATGAGCCGGTAGCAAAACCACAGTGGTAGCGATAGGAGCACGGTCTTCACGTACGAGCGGGTCAACGCGGCTCCGACGATATCTCGAACGGCGAACGCTTCGCGCAGTTGGTTCGTGAGAGCGTAATTGGTCCACCCGACAGGAACGAAGAACACGATGACAAACGTGAGCAATCGAGCAACGATGTAGACGGTGGCTCCTGTTTCTGTCATCGTACCACCATCACCCGTGAGAAAAATCACTTCAGTGAAGATCAAAACGATCGGAACGGACAGATACCCGATTGTGATAGCAAAGAATTTGACCCCATTGACGCCCAACTCTTTCCAGTCATCGAACACCGGGAGCGTTGTCTTCTCAGTCGCTGTGGTACGCAGAACCCGGAGATAATACCCCCAGAAGACAGCCGTCAGCGACAGCGAAATGAGTGCGACGAGGACAAAGACCCCGACACTGAACAACGCACCGACGGTGAGAATGATTCCTGCGCTGAACTGCAACGCGCCACCGATCCCAATGGTTTTGAGCCGATGATCGGATTGCAACGGGTACGTCAGGGCTTCTCTCAACATACACCACCTTCTGGGCACCGACACTTGTTATTTTTGAGTTGTTTCTGTGACAGAGTTCTATCAAACCAAACGGCTCGATAGAGCTACTGTGTGAGTGAAATTTAAACTAAGATATCGATATATCAGGCCCCGCTCTGCGACCCTCATGTCACACAAGCTTATTGTATACGGCTACTACCTTCCTCTATGGATGACGGACCCACGCGCGATCGCAGCACGCAACTCGTCGAGGCGCTTACCGACGAGGAGCGCTATCAATTGCTCAGCGGCGATGCAGATCCAACTGGAACAGCGACGGGATATCTGCCGTCGATCGAGCGACTCGGCATCCCCGCCTTTCGTTTGGTTGATGGACCAGCCGGTGTACGGATTCCGGGTGAACCGGCAACGGCGTTTCCGGCCCCGATCGCACTGGCGGCCGCATGGGATCCATCGTTAGCCAACGAACAGGGGGCTGCAATCGCTCGGGAAGCCCTCGCTTACGGACAGGATGCCGTGTTGGGACCTGGCTTGAATCTCATTCGGACACCTCACTGTGGGCGCAACTTCGAGTACTACAGCGAAGATCCGTATCTCACGAGCCGTCTTGGCGTCGCCACTGTAGAGGGCATCCAGTCGGAGGGCGTGATCGCCACCGCGAAACACTACGTCGCCAACAATCAGGAGACAGAACGGTATTCGATCAACGCTGACGTCAGCGAGCGCGCGCTCCGAGAGTGTTACCTTCCGGCATTCCGCGCTGTCGTCGAGGAGGCTGATGTCGGGTCTATTATGACTGCCTATAATCGCGTCAACGATTCACACATGAGCGAACACCGTCGGCTGTTGACGGATGTTCTGCGTGATGAGTTCGGCTTTGAGGGGTACGTTGTCTCTGATTGGTTCGGAACCGAAAGCGCAGTCGACGCCGCTAACGCAGGTTTAGACGTTGAGATGCCCGGCGTGGATCCGGAGCTGTTTCTCTCCGCCGTTGAGGATGATTCGGCGTTGGAGGCAAACGCAGACCTCGACGACGCACTATCGACTGCGGCTCTGCCCACTATTCCCTCCGAACCGTGGTTCGGGGAGCCACTGCGCACAGCAGTGGCTGACGGCCGGATTGATTCAACGACAATCGATACAAAACTCCAGCGGTTGCTCGGAACGATGGAACGGTTCGGCGTGCTCGACGGAGACAGCGAGGGAGCACTCGACACCGCGGGCCACCGCGAGCTTGCTCGTCGTATCGCAACCGAGGGCTCGGTGTTGTTGAAAAACGAGGACGTGCTCCCGCTGTCGACTGCTTCGACGATTGCGCTCTGTGGTCCAAACGCCGACGAAACTAAGCGAGGTGGTGGGAGTTCGGAAGTCATTCCCACTGTCAAAACGTCCCCGCTTGATGGACTCAAAGCACGCGCACCGTCACTGACGTTTGAGCGTGGCGTTGATCCCGTGCCTGAAACCTCGTTGTTCGATGTCTTCAGCACTGCGGATTCTGCGGACACGACAGCACAAACGAGCATTCCAGCCGCAGTCGACGCCGCAACGGCGGCCGACTGTGCGGTCGTCGTCGTCCAAGACGACGCAACGGAAGGGCAAGACCGGGATGATCTCCGGTTGCCCGGCGACCAGAACGATCTCGTCGCGTCGGTGGCCGAGGCAGCGTCCCGGACGGTCGTCGTCGTGCGCGCGAGCGGGCCTGTGGAGTTGCCGTGGCTCGACACCGTCGACGCGGTGCTCGTGACGTGGTATCCCGGTCAAGCTGACGGGACAGCGCTCGCTGACGTGCTGTATGGCGACGCCGATCCTGGCGGGCGGCTTCCGGTCACATTCGCTGAGCAGGCACAGTATCCGACAGCACCCACCGAGCGGTTCCCTGGCAAGGAGGGAACTGTCGCGTACGGAGAGGATGTCTTCGTTGGCTATCCCCACTTCGATTGTGAGTCGATCGAACCATTGTTCCCGTTTGGTCACGGGTTGAGTTACGCCCGGTTCGAGTACGGCGACGTCACTCTCGACTCCGACGAGCACGACGCCAGTGGACAAACCGTGAGCGTCAGCGTACCCGTCGAGAACGTTTCCGACCGCGCTGGCACAGAGGTCGTCCAAGCGTATCTGGGGGGTGACACCCTCGATTCTACCGTCACCCGTCCCGAGCGCGAACTCGCTGCCTTCGAGAAGCTCCATCTCAATCCCGGCGAGCGTCGGATCGTTTCACTGTCGCTCGAAGAACGGTCGTTCGCTCATTACGAGGAATCCGATGGTTGGACAGTCCCGGCTGGCTCGTATACGATCTCAGTCGGGAGATCGTCACGGGATCTGCGCGCTCAAACTTCAGTTACGATCTCCTGACTGCGATGTCAACGGTTCATGGCTCGCACTTGAAACCGTTCGTAGCCGCCGTAGGCAATCGTGAGCGCGCCGATCCACCAGTTCCAGCGGTCAGCGAGCCGATCATCGGGAGCGTCCTGAAGGTTGTCGACGATCACATCGGCCGTGAGTTCGGTGCCCGCGTCTTTCTCGAACCGGTCCGAATCGTACAGGTCGATCGCCTGCCGGATGACGACCCGTCGCTCGTCGGGCGTCGAATCGAACACGTCGAGAGCAGTGTCGAGCCGTTCACGGTCCATACGACAGCTTAGCGTCCGTTGGCTTGGTTCTGTCGGCAGGGGTGGAACGTCGAGTGGCTCGTTTCAGTACGCTTTTGCCTGCTGACCGACTGACGAAGGATATGGCCGAGTTTCAGGTTGACGTTGCCGATCCCGAGGACGGGACGACGCACCAGTTCGAAGTCGATGGACAGACAGCGAACCGATTCGTCGGACGCGAAATCGGAGCCGAGATCGACGCTGGGGCGTTGGGTCTTTCTGGATACACGATCGAAATCACCGGTGGAACCGACAACGCTGGCCGACCGATGCGGTCGGATGTCGCTGGTCAGGATCTGTCGTCGGTGCTTCTCACTGGCGGTGTGGGCTTTAACCCCACCGTTGACGGCGAGCGAAAGCGTGTGACCGTTCGTGGCCGAGAAGTCGGGAGCGACGCCCGGCAGATCAACGCGAAGATCGTCGGTCGTGGCTCCCAGTCGGTTGAGGAACTGATCGAGACGGAGTAACACCGTTCGGCATTCACTCTTTCAGATCTGTGTCTGACCGTATTCCTCACGATCATCCGTCGATTGACACCGTCCGCGCAACGATCGATCGCGCGGGTTCGATGGCCCACCCAAAGCTCGTGCTCCCTGCGGAGCCGTCGCTGTTTCCTGCGGGTATCGTTCACATCACGTTAGACGGCCAGCAGTATCGCGCTCGCATCGAGCGGAGCTTCGATGACACGCCGGAGATCCGAAGCGTGTACGACAACGCTCGCCTCGTCCGTGATGGGGCGCGTGAACAGAGCGTGAACCGACTTCGGGAATGGTTCGACGAGGGCGATCTCGACTACGGTCGGTCGATTCACGTCGACATCATCGAACCCGGTCACCAGTACGCCGTCAGGCGACCAGGCGCGACTGCAGTGTACGCGGTCGTCCCACAACCCGATCAGTCGCTGTCCGATATCGCTGACAGCCTCGAAGATCACTGAGGCGCCACAGTTAGGAGTAGGTCGACTTTTCCGTTCACGGTCGCTATCCGGCGTATGGATCAACGACACCACGCGTTCCTTTCCGGAAAACGCCCGGACGACGTGCTCATCTACCTGAGCGACGCCGCCGTCTCTGACGGCGAGGCACTTGCCGAGCACGGCACTCGCGTTGACGGCGGTACGGTGCTCGTGCTTCCCGGGGATCAAGGACGAAGCGTGTTCGAACAGGCCGTTGGTGTGCCTCCCATGACGTTCGCGGGCACAGCCATGGAGACCGACGGAACCGTTCGCAACGACTGTACCGGTGGCGAGTGTCCCAACGCAGATCCGGAGACCGAGCACCGGGTGCGCGTGCTTCTCGCCTTCGCAGAGGAACAGAACGAGGACGCTGGCGGACTGTACGCCGAGGGCGACGTGATTCACGCTTACGCTGGCTGTACCTGTGACGCGACGTATTCCGACCGGTGGGTAGTCGAACAGTCGGAATCGTAGCGCCGCGTTCACCGAGCTACAGGCCACATTGCGCGCTGATCAGATCTCACAAGCCGACGAAGAACTCGAACAGCAGATACGCCGCGACTGCTGCAAACGAGGGCGTGAGCATCCAGAGAACGACCACCCGAGCGGTCGCTGACGGATCGAACAGCTCTCGGGCCGAAAACGTGTTCGGATCTTGCACGCCGATTTCGGGTACCCCGTCGCCGGTCTCTGCCTCTGCTGTCGACGCCGACGCTGATGGGTTCGAGCGATTCCTGCGGTCGGAACCGACGGCATCGACAGCCGCGTTTGCCAACGTCACGGACCGTGTCGCCCGTCCCCACCCAAGTCCGACGATACACATCGTCGCGCTGACCGCCAATGAGGCCGGGATCCCGAGCTGGGAGAGGAACGTGATGAGCGAGGCACTCACGATCTCGACGATCAAGGCGGCGAGAATCGGCAGATCAGTCAGGTCATTGCCGACCGTATCGAGCGTCCGACGGGCGATAGAGAACGCCCCGATTCCGATGGCGACGCTCGCCAATACGACTCCCGCGTTCATTCCGATGGCTTCGTTTCCAACGAGCGGCGCGACCGCATTCGCGGCGTTTGACGCCCCCGCCGCGAACGCCATATAGCACGCAACCACGATGACCAGCGCGCTCGCCAGTAGCTCTTTGGTCGTCGTTCCGTCTCCGATCGAGACGCGCGGATACGAACCGCTCCAGTCGATGTCGACCAACGATCCGTCGCTCTGATCGACCGGAAACCGAACGGCGAGGTGTGGATACAGATACCGACCGACGACGGCACAGATCCAGAAGGCGAGAATCGGAGCGATCAGCCACCAGACAACGATCCGGCCGAGGACATCCCATCGAAGTGTCCCCGACGCCACGCCCAATCCGGCGACGGCACCGACGGCCGTCATCGACGTTGAGGCCGGAACGCCCGACAGATTCGAGACGAGCAACGCCAACCCGACGAACAACAGAACGCCCGCTGCGGCTTCGAGGGTGTAAACGCTCTGTGGCACGACCTTGACGCTGATCGTTCTGATCACGTTTTTCCCCCACGTAAATCCGCCAGCGAACGCGAACACTGTCATCAGGGCTGCGGCACCGAGTTTCGAGATGGATCTGCTTCCGACTGCGGGACCGAAGGCGACGCCGGTTGATGAGCCGCCGATGTTGATACCAACGAACACCGCTGTTCCCATTGCAAAGAGGAGCAGAACACTCTCCATGTGATGACTACAGAACGCTATTACTTCCGTCGTTTGATAACAGCGGCGGCTTCTTCTGCGGCCTGTCGCCAGCCGTACCCCCGGGTGTAGACGTGGCGCTTATTGTCGACGACCGCCTCGGGATCCGCTTCCTCGAATCCCCCTCGATTCCACGCTCCGGACTCACGGAGCCAGTCCGCGACATACTCGCGCGTTTCGTTCCATGAGAGACCGACCATCTCATAATACGCGATGAGCGCGAAGACAGCGTGATCGTGACAGCCCGGAACGCTCCCTTGCTCGTAGATGAGTCCCAGCGGCTCTTGAGAGGGAACGGCGATCTGCTCTTTGAACTCCGACGGCGTAAGCAACTCCAGCGCACCGCCGGGCGTTTCACGGACGCGCTGGTCGTGCCGGAGCCGACTGAGTATGGCGGAATGCAAGCGATCCCACCGACCGGGTGACTCCTCGCGGAGCCTGCCCTCGCGTTGTGCTCCCTGTGCGAGCGTGCTCAGAATATCGATGTACGCCGCCTCGATGTCGGTCCACGGTGTCCCATCGAACCGACAGTCGGGCGTGTGGAGGTTCGTCGTTGTTCGACACTCCGGACACGGATACTGAAACTGCGCCACGAACGCTGCGTTTGCTCTCGGAGTACAATACCGTTCGGATCCCGACCGCCCAGACAGTGGTACCTTCTTGTCGACCGCCGTGTTTATTCGCTGGCACGGCGAAGCGGGGACATGGACGCCTACCACGCCCGCTACCCGTTTCTCGACGCGGCCCGCGACGCCGTTGCCAACGCGGACGTGGACCTCAGTTCGCTCGTGAGAACCGACAACGCAGTGGTCGAACGAGGCCGAGAACGGGTGATACGCGCGCTCACCGAGGGCACCGTCGAATCCGAGCGTCGTGTTTCGTCCCGAACTGAGCTGTTGTCATACCCCGTCGCGCGGATGCTGGTCTCCGTACTGGAAACCCCCGGTGCGGTGGAAAAATACGCGGCCATCGAGGCAGCGACCGCCCACACACGCATCAGCGAGGAGGTGACAACACGGACGGACCGGCGCACTGATCGGTCGTTCTCGCTTGAAACGGTGTTAGCGGAACTAGGATTGGACGACGATGTCCAGCAATTAGACCGTCGGAACCGCCGTGAGACGGCTGCGTATCGCATTTCTGTCGATCGGTATCTCCAGTTCGTGCCCGAGGAAGACGGATGGTCACTCGTCCAACGCGAACTAGCTGATGGTTCCGTCTCCGTGAGCCAGTCGGAACTCCTCGAACTTCTCCGGAAAGCCATTGAGGCGCGAGTGCTCGATGGACTCCCGTTCGATGTCCCCCCAGAAATCGCAGAACCGCTCCGCCCAGCCGTTCGGGAGATCCGAACTCAACTCGTCGGCGTCGAACATCCCGACGCAATCGATCGCTTCGAACCAGACGCGTTCCCCGACTGCATCGCCACGCTCCTCCGACGGGCCGGTGAGGAACCCCTCGATCAGGTAGAGCGGTTCACGCTCATCACATTCCTCTCCGGCGTCGGCCAGTCGCCCGAGACGATCCCCGAGATCTGTGGTATCGACGACGAACAGTTCCTTTACGCCTCACAACGGTTGGCAGGCCAAGCGATCCCCTTCTCGCCACCGAGCTTCGACACGATGCGCGCGCACGGCGTCTGTGAGGGCGACCACCCTGACTACGATCATCCACTCGAAGCCTACGTCGCAGCACTCCCGGCCGTCTCCGAAGACACCGAGTGATCCACCAGCGGGAACGGGCGTATGGTTCATACTGTTCCAACACCTACGTTTCGTGTGGAACTCAGTTCACGAAACATCATGACGCATCCAGAACACCCACCAGCGTCATCGGCGGTCGCTCTCGCTCCGGACACCCGTCGCCTCCCGCCGCGGGCGGCGCGGGCATGGACGGAAAAAATGCGCGTTAGAGCGCTTGGAGACGGAAGATACGTCGTCGTTGGTCAGAGTGATTCGGCGTACGAAGTCGATCTTCAGTCGGGGTGGTGTACGTGTCCCGACCACCAGTATCGAGGCGAGAGATGTAAGCATCTCCGACGGGTTGCACTCGAAATAACAGGGGGTCGTCTCCCAGATCCTGACCGCCGGGCCACCACCTGTATGGCCTGTGGCCGACGGGCGTTCGTCCGGTCTGAGGAGCCAGCAGTTTGTGAGTCGTGTCGGTTCACACCGGGAACGACCGTTCGTGATCGAGAAACCGACGACCTACTCGTCGTGGTCGAACAGACCGGGGACCGAACGGATTGCGTACTGATCGATGAAGGAACCGTTGCCGACTACCCGACAAACGTCGGGTATCCCCACGGAGATCCGGTCGTTATGTGTGTCTATCCCTTCTCCGGGCCCGCAGACGAACCGTTCGAACAGCAACAGCAGTACGCGTTTCCACACTCACGGCTCAAACGAGAATGGCGGCCCCAGCGGGACGAACGTGATTTTCCGGTAGTGCCCGCTAGTAGTCCGTAATCGTCGTTTTCGTGGATTCGCCCGTGAGTTCGGTGAGATCCGTCCCCGAAGAGAGTGCTGTCTCGCGTTTCACGCGGTAGTTTCCTCCGTCGGTGACGTGGAGATCCCCCGGATGAAAGAAGTACCAGTCTTCCCGGTCGAACCGCACGCCGATACGGGGTTTTGCACCAAAATTCTGCGCGAAGAAAACGAGGCTTTCCACTTCTTCTCCAGAAAGATAGATCGGATTGCCGGCACTCGATTTCGCCTCGATCGCGTAAAACGCCGATCCGTTGCCTGCGAGCACGTCCGGT
The DNA here is from genome assembly GCF_003862495.1 of Halocatena pleomorpha. Classification (GTDB taxonomy): domain Archaea; phylum Halobacteriota; class Halobacteria; order Halobacteriales; family Haloarculaceae; genus Halocatena; species Halocatena pleomorpha. Next base: position 23,121 of record NZ_RRCH01000037.1, read on the forward strand.
AGCTCCCGCTCGGTCGCGCTCCCACTCGCGGGCGCGCGCATCACCGCGAATCCGCGCTCGTCGAGTCGGTTGACAAGCTCTCGTTCTCGCCGCTCACCCTTGCGATTCGCCATCATATCCGTCTCTTGGGGGGACACCTAAAGGGGTAGCGGTCGCTTCGAACTCCTTTCGCCCATCAACTCCGTTCCCGTTTCCTGATGATCCTTTAGGAACCTAAGCGAATTTAGTATTATTAATAATTATGTTTATAGTGAAGGGCGTCGTTGTACCGATACGCGCCACACGGTGCAGATCGATCATGACACGCTACACTGACATCGAGAACACAGGAACGCCGACGGTCCCGCTCCTCTACAGCAACGACAGCGCCGAAACGATGCAGGAGTTGGTTTGGAGCCACCGGTTGGAGTGAGTGTCTCCAGTCTGCGTTTCTATCCGCCACAACACAAAGGGCTTGAGCGTTGCGCTGCCAGTTCGGATATGGTATCGAAAGGGAGTGTGTATGCCTAATCCGTTCTCACAATCCCCAGAGTTCCGGAAGTTCGCGTTGTATCGCCACGAAGACGCCTCGGGTGTGTCCGGCACCGGAATCGTCGCTTACGGTGTGCAGTTTCCGCCACCCAACGGGAAATGTGTCGTCGCGTGGATCACTGATGTCGGCAGCGTCAGCGTCTACGACAATATGAATGACGTACAAGCTGTCCACGGCCACGAGGGCGATACCGACGTTATCTGGGAGTGATATTGCTGCCGTTTTAGTTGTGGCGCGCTTCTGGCCGGTCACGACCAGCTGACAGCCGATCGTTGAGTCTCACGCCGTAAACGACGTAGAGGAGCCAATGGTCGTTCACACTCGCTGTTTCTGGTGTGACTCAGTCGTCAGTTGCCATTCCCGAGTCCGAATCTGACCGCCGCTTGTGGGGCACGGTGGTAGTTGACTCGGCGTCGTCATCCTCATCCACATGCTGTTTGGCGATGCGGTAGCTGCCATAGAGGATCACGAGCAAGAACAGCGAGAACGGGAGCGCCATCGTCACGGACAGCGATTCGATGGCACTGAACTCTTCGAATTGGAGCGATATCATACCGAAGACCGCCAGCAGTGCGCCCCACCACGCGCGGTTTCGTGGGTTGGGGTTTTCGGTGCCGAGCGTGATTGCCGATAGCATGTACACGGCCGAATCGAGCGAGGTGATGATGTACCCCGCGATGACGAAGCAGAACAACACCGCCAACACCGTTCCGTACGGTGTGATGTTGAGTGCTGTAGCGATCGCGGCCGGCTCGCCGGCTTCTATTGCTTGCGCGATCGGTTGCTGGTTACCAGGTGCGAGCACCCACCCACCGATGAGCGAGTGCTGGATCCACGTGAACACTGTGGGGACGATCACGAGCACGGCGAACATCTCTCGGAGTGTTCGGCCTTTCGAGACGCGCGCGACGAAGCTCCCGACGAAGATGCTCCATGCAGCCCACCAAGCCCACCAGAATCCAGTCAGCCCGGCCGCGCCGTTGCCGCCGCCGTTCGGTGCGGTGTACAGCGTCAGCCGGAACATCTCGCTGAGCCAAACCCCTGTCGCGTCCAAGCCCAACTCGAACATGTAGAGGGTTGGTCCTACCACGACGAGCATCGCCATCGCAAGCGTGATGCACACGACAGTTGCGCGGGCAGCGTTGCGGATCCCTGAACGGAGTCCGAGCCAGACGTCTAGGAGGAAAATGACGCCGATGAGTCCGAAGACCGCGTAGGTCAGGATCGCCGCTTCGAACCCGAAGACGCGCCCGATGATGGCGGACATCGTCTGTGCGCTGAACCCGAGCGTCGTTGCGATCCCACCAATAATGGCGATGAGCGCCGCTGCGTCAACGATCCAGTAGAGAAGGGATTTCGATCCCTCCGCGTCAGCGAGCCAATCGGGCAGCCACTTCCAGCCACGAATGCCGGTGAGCATTGAGCTGATCTTGTACTCATCAACACCCCACGTGTAGATGGTGATCCCGAACGCCATCGCAACGGGAAGATACCACATCGCTAGCCCGGGAAACACCTCGTGGATGAACATGAACGCCAGCGCCATTGCTTCGGTAGACGCGCCTGAAACCGGTGCGGGTGAGGGTGGCGATTTGACGATCTGGATCGGCTCAGCAACACCCCAGATGAGAATCGACGCACCGAAACCCACCGTAAATACCATCGAAACCCACGAAAACAGCCCGAATTCCGGCTCAGTGTCCGGTCCACCGATCCGGATCTGGCCGTATTTCGAGACCATAAACAGCACTGTGCCGATCAGTAGCACGAATCCGAGCAGAATGAACCACCACTCGAAATACGTGAGTATCCAGCTCTGGGTAGCGGTGAGTGCGCTGCTCAGAAACGCCGGAGCCACAAGCCCAACCCCACCCAACGCGAGCATTATGGTCATCGTGACACCGAACAGTACGCGTTCAGATCTTGAGGTCCCTTCTAGACCCAAAATGTACCACGAGCCCATTATCGGTTATTCGTCGAAACCGCTCGCTCGCTGCTTCTTGAACGATCACGAACACTGCTGTCGCTACTGCTATCGGTGTTTCGGTTCATACACCAACGTACACCCAACCCAATCGATTGTCACTGAAAAGTTCGTTGCTCCCGTGATCCGAAGCAAGAGCTTTTCTCTCGACGGATGTCAACGTGTCACCAGATCGGTTCGATACGTGTGCGCTTACAGGCAAAGCGTCTCCTTCTTCACCGGATCGGAGCTGTGTCCTCCTCACCGATCAGATCAATGTTTGTCCCTTCGATGCGTTTTATACCCTCCTCGATGATGTACTCGATACTGGGGTATCGAACGATACGTCATTGAAACATACTAGTAGCTATGAAGTGTGTTGGTTCAGTGGATGGGGCACTACGGTGTGAAAACAGCGATACGGGCGTATGCATGCCTGTAAATAAGAAAAAGTGCCTCAGACAAATGTTGATTTGCTTGGTATAACACAATACTATGATATGGCGTATACGTTATTAAATTGATTATACTCCAGTAAAGACCAATCATGACATCGAAACTTAAAGCAGCATTGACCGCTGTCCTGTTGTTGAGTCTCGTCGCCGGTGGAATGGGTACCGCTGTGGCTGAAACGACCGATATCGACAGTGGGGAGACCACGATCGTCAACGACGACGATGCCGTCGACGCCGACGAGCTCCTCGACGACGTCAACCTGAACGTTCTGGGCGGTCTGACTGACGGTGACAGCGCAGTTCTCCTCCCCGCCCTCGCTTAATAGCGGCGCGAGCGTACCCATTTTTTATACGACGATCCGGTCGTTTAGCGCCGGTGCCCTCGCGGTATAGCCATCGGACTGGAGTTCGGTTGCAAACGAGACGCAGTCATCGCCGTGATTGACCAAGATCGCCGCGTCTCGATACGATTCGAGGAATTCGAACAGGCCGTTTCGATCCGCGTGGGCTGAGAAATCGAATGATTCGACGCGGGCGCTCACGGGCAGTACGCGCCCATCGATTTCCGCTCGTCCGGTTTCGAGTAGCTCTCGGCCCGGCGTTCCTTCGACTTGGTAACCGGTGAGCGCAACCGCGTTCGTGGGGTTCGATCGAATCGCGGGGAGGTACGTCATCACCGGGCCGCCGGTCACCATGCCAGCGGTCGTAAGTATTGTCGTGTTCGTGTCTGCGACGCGTCTGCGTCGTTCATCACCACCTGAGACGGTTCTGACGGCGGATTTTGCGCGTCGAAACGCGTCTGGATCACGGAGATAGCTCGGATACTGGCTGAGCAGTTCCGTCACGCGCGTGCCCATACCATCCACGTGGCAGTCGATGTCGTTAGCCGTACAGATCATGCTCAACTCCTGTGTCCGGCCAATCGCGAACACCGGAACGACAACCGTGCCACCGTTCCAGACGGTCGTTCGGACGGTTTCGACGAACTGGCGCTCCAGTTCGGAACGGTCGGTGTGTGCTACGTCGGCGTACGTGCTCTCACAGATCACCACGTCCGCCTCCGGCCGGGCGGTCGTGCCAGCAATAAGTCGTTGGTCGTCGGTGTGAAAATCGCCGGTGTACAGCAGGCGCGTCTCCCCGTCGTCGACCAGCACGTGGGCGCTGCCGGGGATGTGGCCCGCGTCGTACAGCGTGATCTCGTGGCCGGCTGCCTCGAACGGCTCCCCATACGCATGGGCGGTTGAGACCTCTCGCATCCGCCGGACCTCCTCTGCGGTGAATGGGCAGTCGTACGTCCCGCCGTGGAGTTTCAGCGTGTCTCGGGCGAGCAGGTGGGTCAGCTCGCGGGTGGGGGGCGTCCAGTGGATCGCAGGGCGGTCGGTGCCCGACAGCAGCGACGGCAGCGCCCCCACGTGGTCAAGGTGGCCGTGGGAGAGCACCACCGCCTCGGGTGTGACCGACCCGACTGGAAAGCGTGGCGGCGTGTCGTTCATCATTCCATAATCGAGCAACAGCGTGTCGTTGACGAGCACTGCGCTCCGTCCCACCTCACGAGCACCGCCCAGAAACCGGAGTTCCATCGTGCGGTGTATCGCGCTACAGCCGTTTGCCTCCACCGGCTCACGGTGCTCAATCGGTGACGCCGACGTAGTACCGCAGCCTATATCATGATCGCTCGAAACAGGTCGGATATGACTCTCTCATTGGATGAACTTGAATCTCATCTGTTCAAGTGTGCCGACATCATCCGGGACGCTGTCGATCCGACGGACTACAAGGAGTACATTCTGCCGCTGGTTTACTACAAGTAGATTATCTTGTCGTTCACGAACTCGCGCATCTAACTGAGCAGCATCACGGACGGGCGTTTTGGCAGCTCGTTGGGGAGTACGTTCCGGACTACAAAGCCACGGCCCACTGGCTCGAAGTGAACAGTGTACAGTTGATTTTTAGCGATGATGATCTATGAAAATCATTGTCAAACTACAGATAACGATCATCAAGGTAAGCGATTGAACGCAGACCTTGCAGGGTATATCGATTAGCGACTAGCTCAAGGGACTTCAGAGTAGTGTTTAACCTTGACTACCTCCTATAGAGATGAAACAACAATGGATGACAACAAAGAGACTGCTGACAAATCGACGGTAACAGTAAAACCGACAGGTTCCGCTGGAGCGTGGGATGCCTATCTCCGTAGAGATGAAACAGAAGCAATGGATGATATTGAGGCCGAACAACGTGATGATGGGCAGTGGCGTGGTCTTCTCGATGGCGAAGTTGTCACAGTTCAATCATCACGAGGAAAAGCCCTCGATATGACCCGAGTAACGAAAGAAGAAGGGAGTGAATAGCATCGGTTGGCTGTTGAATCGCCCAGCGTACAGACAGGTCGCTAAAGTTGCGGATTTTCCCGCCTGTTATCGTATAATAGTCACGATATCGCCAGTATCGCAACAATATTCTGTCAGATTGGTCTGCTCCTGATGACTCCAGTGGCTTAAAGAGCATTCAACAAGGAACTTTATTCATCTCTCATTGCAGGAATTCGGAGGGGTTGGGTCCCATGCTACATCTACTGCGAATAAAACATAGTGCCGCCTCCCGGATTTGAACCGGAGGAAGACGGTCTGGCTCGCTCACTCCGTTCGCTCGTCAGACCGTCTTCCAGGGTTCAGAATCCGCTCGGCGTCGTTTCTTCAGCTGTTCACTCCGTTCACAGCTTCAGAATATGCCGCCTCCCGGATTTGAACCGGGGACAGCTCGATCTTCAGTCGAGTGCTCTCCCAGTCTGAGCTAAGGCGGCTCATGCTGAGCAACGACGAGGAGTTGAAAAAGCGTTTCGAAACGCTCGGCCGAATCACGGGCGTGGACGGCGCTTCCTCCCTCGATGCTCATGGGTCCGGGCGGAGTCGAACCACCGATCTCGTCCTTGTAAGGGACGCGTCATAAACCACTAGACCACGGACCCACACCCGAACACACACCCCCGATCCGAATAACACTTTCCGTTCGTCGGTCGCTCGTTGTCCGCTACTGGCTCCCTGTCGGGACTGTTTAGTTCTCTCCCTTCTAACCGCAGACGAATGGTCTCCAAATGGGTTCGGACCTCTCTTGGCGTGGTTATCGCGTGGCTCATCCTCGTGCTCGTCCTCGTAGGCACGGGCGTGATCTCGCTTCCGATTCCGGCACCGTCGCCGGACAGCTACGATCACGCCACGGTGACGATCCACGACGAGAACGGGACCCGCCTCGGCAGCGTTGACGCCCGCGTTGCCGACACCACCCACAAACAGTACACCGGACTGAGCGACACGGAGCACCTTCCGAAAAACGACGGAATGCTGTTCACCTACGACACTGCCCAGAACCACACCTACGTGATGCGGGAGATGGATTTCGGTATCGACATCGTCTATATCGGACCGAACGAACGGATCACGTCGATCCACCACGCACCGAAACCCCCCGAGGGAACCGATGGGACCGACTACCGCTACCCTGGATACGGCCAGTACGTGCTGGAGGTGAACCACCACTGGACGACCGAACGGGGTATCGACGTCGGTGATCGTGTCCAGATCGAGAACGAATAGAACGGATCCACTACTCGCTGTGCATCGCGATCACGGTCAGACGTGATATGTTGACAGTTTCCACGAAGCCTTTTGCAGAATCCGATTGTATCGTAATGAATGGAACGTACCGTCGACGAAGATGACCCGTTTGAAGAGCAACGGGAGAACGCGACGAGTCCGATGCGGCGGTTGTTCTCGGAGTATGGCCGCAAGAACCCGGTCGCGTTCGTGAGTGGCGTGAGCGCGAGCATCGTTGCACGGATTCTCGATCTACTTCCGCCGTTGCTGCTCGGTCTCGCGGTCGATGCGATCTTCTACGGCGAGAAGGCGTTTTCCCTCTGGATCGTGCCCCAAGCGTGGTTGCCGACGAACGAATCCGATCAGCTCGTCCTGTTGGCGTCTCTCATCGCTGTCTCCTTTTTCGGGGGCGCGGCGTTTCACTGGACGCGCAACTGGGGATGGAACGTGTTCGCCCAGAACATCCAACACGATGTCCGGACGGACACTTACGACAACATGCAGCGGCTGAACATGGACTTTTTCGCGGACAAACAGACTGGCGAACTGATGTCCGTGCTCTCGAACGACGTAAACCGTCTTGAGAAGTTCCTCAACGACGGCATGAACTCCGTGTTTCGGCTGTCGGTGATGGTCGTTGGGATCGGCGTGATCCTCCTCGCCAGCAACTGGCAGCTCGCGCTGATTGCGCTGCTTCCGGTGCCCCTCATCGCCATCTTCACCTACAAGTTCGTGCAGACGATCCAACCAAAATACGCCGAGGTCCGTTCTTCGGTCGGGCAGGTCAACTCCCGACTCGAAAACAACCTCGGTGGCATTCAGGTGATCAAGACCGCCAACACGGAGGGGTATGAGTCCGATCGGGTTGATGACGTTTCACGGGACTACTTCGATGCGAACTGGGACGCCATCGAAACCCGAATCAAGTTCTTCCCCGGACTGCGGGTGATTGCCGGTATCGGGTTCGTGCTCACGTTCGCCATCGGGGGGTACTGGGTGTTCACGTACCAGACGATGGGGACTGCTCCCGGTCCCTTCACCGGTGAACTTCTGGCCGGCGAATTCGTCGTGTTCATCCTCTACACCCAGCGCTTTATCTGGCCGATGGCCCAGTTCGGACAGATAATCAACATGTACCAGCGCGCGTACGCCTCCGCGGCCCGGATCTTCGGGTTGATGGACGAGCCGAGCCGGATCGCTGAGAATCCCGATGCCGAGGAACTCGCCGTTTCTGACGGTGCTGTCGAATATGAGGATGTGACGTTCGGCTACGACGAGGAGACGATCGTCGAAGATGTTTCGTTCACGGTTGACGGTGGGGAGACGGTCGCGCTTGTCGGACCGACGGGTGCAGGGAAGTCAACCGTGTTGAAGCTCCTGCTCCGGATGTACGACGTGAACGAGGGTGCGATCCGGATCGACGGCGAGGACATTCGGAACGTAACCATCCCGAGTCTCCGCCGACACGTGGGCTATGTGAGTCAGGACACGTTCCTGTTCTACGGCTCAGTGGGAGAGAACATCGCGTATGGGGCGTTCGACGCCGACGAAGAAGAGATCGAGGCGGCCGCAAAGGCCGCGGAAGCCCATGAATTCATCACGAACCTTCCAGAGGGCTACGACACCATGGTCGGTGAACGCGGCGTGAAACTCTCGGGTGGCCAGCGCCAGCGCATCTCCATCGCACGGGCGATCCTCAAGGATCCGGAGATCCTCGTGCTTGATGAGGCGACGAGTGACGTTGACACCGAAACCGAGATGCTCATCCAGCGCAGCCTCGACCGACTCACAGCTGACCGAACCACGTTCGCCATCGCACACCGGCTCTCGACGATCAAAGACGCGGACGGCATTCTCGTCCTTGAAGACGGACAGATCGCTGAACGAGGCACACACGAGGACCTGATCGACACTGAGGGGCTGTACGCGCATCTCTGGGGCGTTCAAGCGGGCGAGATCGACGACCTCCCACAGGAATTTATCGATCGGGCCGCGGAGCGACAGGCCCAAACCGGAGCCGACGACTGAGTTGCCTTCACTGCAACGGCTGTTTGTACACGTAGCTCGCCCGCTCCATGTCAGCGCGTTCTTCGTAAAACCGATGGGCGTCCGTCCTCTGCACTCCCGAGGAGAGCGCAACGAGTTCACACCCCTGCTCGTCGGCCCACTCCGCAATGAACGTCAACAGCGCCAGTCCGTGTCCCGATGACCGACGCTCGGCGTCAGTAACCAACTCACACACCCATACGTGACGGCCATAATACATGTTTATTTGAATCTGAACCCCTGCGAGCGCGGCGATCTCGCCGTCTACTAGGCGGGCGAACAGCCGGTAGCCGTCCGCCGTCATCTGTCGCACGTAATCGAGATACGTCTCTTCATCGAGATGGGTCCGTAGTTGGCTCATGACCGGGAACGCCGATCGCCACTCCGCTTCGGTCACCAGCTCCTGAATGTCCGTTTCGGCCATCCGTTGTGCGGAGGAGGGATTGTCACTAACCGGTATCGATCCCAATAGCGACCGGCGAACAGTTTGACGCAGGCGAACAATCGATGCGTCACCACTCGTAGCAGATAACCGAAAGCTACTGTCGAAGAATGATCACTCTGAGAGACGGCCGTCCCATCTGCTTAAATCTATCGTGCCCCCTTGGGGTGATATGCAGCTTTCGGAGAGCACCTGGACAGATGTCGAGAACGCCGACACAGATCTCGCATTGCTTCCCGTCGGCTCGACGGAACAACACGGTCCACACGCCCCGCTCGGGACGGACACCGTGATCGCGTCTGCCGTCGCTGAGACCGCGGATGAGCGGTACGACGGTGATGTCGTCGTGGGACCGACGGTTCCGGTCGGGATAGCGGAGGAACACCGGCATTTCACCGGCACGCTGTGGGTTACCGAGGAGACGTTCCGGCGATACGTTCGAGAGACGATCGAGAGCCTCATCCATCACGGGTTCAACCGCGTCATCGTCGTCAACGGCCACGGGGGCAACGTAGACGCGCTTCGGGAGTGTTGTGCCACAATCTCACGACACGAAGCCGCGTATGCAGTGCCGTTCACGTGGTTCGAGGCCGTCTCCGGCCGAATGGGTCATGGTGGCACGCTCGAAACCTCGCTCATTAGTCACCTGCGCTCGGAACTCATACGCGATGACCGACTTGCGGAAGCAACGGAGAACGGGACCGACCACTGGGGCGAGTGGCAGTCCGGAACGAACCTCGCGTACGATTCTGCGGAGTTCACCGAGAACGGCGTCGTGGGCGATCCCTCACGAGGCGATGGCACGCTCGGCGCGGAGCTGCTGGACGAAGCTGCAGCCGCTCTCGTTGAGCTGATCGAAACGGTTTCGGCGCGAGGGCTGACGCCCCCCGAACGCTGGTGATGGATCGATCCACTCTGATCGGGTCTGTTGCCGTCGGATGCGGATCGAACACCGGACGCCTCTTCTAGTCCGACTCGTCGCGTTCCTCGGTGGTGTCGACTTCATCGAGCATGCTCCGTAGTTCCGGAACTGTGCGTGTGAGATCACCTACCTGCTCGTGTGCGGTTTCGAGATCTTCAACGATGGTTTCGAGCCGTTCGATCTCTGCATCAAGATCCTCGGCGTCATCGAACGCGTCTGCCCGTTTGCCCATCGTATACCACTTCTTGGCGTCCCGGAGGTGCGTCGCAGCGTCTCCCGTTTCAAGCGCCGAGTGGAGGGCGTTGAGCACTCCAAGGCTGTTGTCGGCCTCGACGGTCCAAATCGTCTCGGTGTCGGGGAGCGCCGCCCGGGTCGTCTCCAAACTCGATTCTACGTCGGTCCGGATCTCGTTCGCTGCCTCCCCAAACAGTTCGTCGTCGTCGAGGGTCGTTTGGCTCATGGTAGGCGGTTTATCCCGGGTGAGTATAAACGCCCGCCCGAGACCGAAAGTGAAATAAAGGGTTGTTCTATCCCTGTCGTTGGAGTAGTTTCGTGGCCGTGGCGACCAGCTACTCCTCAACAACGTCGACGACGCGCATGAGCGGATAGCCGTCTTCCATCCCCATCTCGGCGTGGACGATGCAGTCGGCGTACTCGATACGGAGCGTAACGTCCATGTACTCCCCCGTAAGTTCCGTGTACCCACGAGTGGTTTCGAGTTCGTCAGTGTGGATATCGACCGATACGTCGGTACAGCCGGGTTGGTTTTCGATGCTTTCCTCAATCGCGGCTTCGAGACTGTCCGCGTTATCGGCACTAACCGGGGTACCAGCAAACTGGTGATAGAGCGCCCCGAATTTCACGCCTGCCTCGAAACAGGCCGTTTCGCGGTCCGTCGGGTCCATAGGGGGGGTCGTATTCCCGTCACTAAATGCCGCCCGATTTTGATCCACCGGACACGCGCTTGATTCGAATCACGTCTCCCATGTGGCGGTGTATCTCGCAACGGGTTTACGGCTCAAGGTCCTTCTATCATGTATGGATTACGAATCGAGCCTCGACAGAGCCATGGATGCGGTTCCGGACATCCAATCGGAGGGTGAACGGCTTTCGGTACCCAATGCCAACGCACAGAAAGACGGTGCGTTCACCCGGTTGACGAACCTTGAAGACATCGCTGAGACGGTGTCTCGGTCGCCGGACCACCTCCACCGGTTCATCCAGCGCGATCTCGGGACGAACGGTAAGCTCGACGACGGTGTGGGTCGATACAACGGCACCTTCTCGGGGTCCGATTTCGATTCGGCTGTCGACTCCTACGTTGATGTGTACGTCCTCTGTGCGGAGTGTGGGCTGCCTGACACCCGTCTCGTGACTGAGGACGGCACGCCGATGCTCAGATGTGACGCCTGTGGCGCATTCCGTCCGGTTTCGAAACGCCGTCGGAGCACCACTCAAACCCAACAACGCGACGCGATCGAAGAGGGCAACACGTACACGCTTGAGATCGTCAGTACTGGCCGAAAGGGCGATGGGGTCGCTGAGCGCGGGGAGTATACGGTGTTCGTACCAGGGGCTAGCGAAGGTGATGTTGTTGATGCCTACATCGAGAACATCTCCGGCTCGCTCGCGTTCGCACGATTGGTATCGAACTGATACAGCTCGATTCGTTGCTCCCCGCTCGTGAATGTTTCACGTTCTATCGCGGTCATTCGAACCGCACGATTCTTACTGGTAACCCTCGTTTTGTCGTATGAATGGCTACGTCGGTGTTGCTCACGGGGGCCGCGGGGCGGGTCGGGGGTGCCATCCTCGGTGGTCTCGGACAGAAGTACGATTGGCGATTGCTCGATCGGGAGCCACCCCCAACAGAGACGGGCACAAGCTCGGATCTAGAGTACAACGTCACGAATCACGAGTATATCGCGGCCGATCTCTCCGATACCAGTCGTGTCCGTGAGTCGATGTCCGGTATCGATGTCGTGGTCCATCTCGCCGGTGATCCCCGTCCGGAAGCCGGGTGGGACAGCGTGTTGACGAACAATATCGATGGCACACACACCGTTTTCGAGGCTGCGCTTGACGCCGGCGTCGAGAAGGTCGTGTTCGCCTCGTCGAATCACGTCGTTGGACATTACGAAACCGAGCGCAAGCCCGATATATATCGGAGCAGTGATGATTATCGGCTCGATGGCACGGAGCTTCCACGGCCCTCGAACCGGTACGGCGTGAGCAAAGCCACAGGCGAGATCATCGGGCGGTATTTCCACGACGAGCACGATCTGAGCGTTATCTGTGTCCGTATCGGTAATCTCACCAAGGATCATCCTCCTATCGACTACGAGCGCGGACAGGCAATGTGGCTCTCTTACCGGGACTGCGCCCACCTCTTTGATTGTTGCATCACTGCTGATGTCGATTACGAGATCGTGTATGGCATTTCCGATAATGACCGCAAATACTACTCGATCGATCGCGCCCGCGAACGACTCGGCTACAATCCACAAGATAACTCCGCTGACTACGCCGAACTCGAACCTCGGAGCTGAGTCTCACCTGATCACTCGAACAGGCCTTTCACATCCGATTCTTGGGTTGTTCGTCGACGAACGTGGTCGGAAAGCCGTTGCCGTGCGGTGTCGCGTTCGACGCCATCACTCCGGAAGATATCGACGAGCAGCGTGACGAACGGACTCGTCGCCTGCCCTGCTTCGAGATCGGCACGGCCGTACTCGATTGCGCGATCGATGAGTGCCCGATCACCGCCGTGTTCTTCCGTGAGTACGCGGGCCGCGATGGCGATTGCTCCGAACGGGAGTTCCCCAAGGCGCACTCGTTCACCAGCCACGACGATCCCGACTGGCGGCTCGCGCTCGATGCGTGCCGGATCCCGTTCCAACGCTGTGAGATACCCGCGAAGCGGATCGAGAGACACCGCGCGGTGGGTCGAACCCAACCCGGAGAGATACTCCTGCCCGCTCCGTGCAAGCCCCGTTGTACCCGCCCAGTTGCGCTGGTCGGCGTGGTACACCGCTGCGGTGAACTGGATCAGTCCGTTGAGTAGCTCTCGGTCAGGTCCGTCCTTCAAGTCGAGCCACACCGATTCCCACGCGTCGTGGGCCGCGTGGAATTCGCCCGCATTATAGATTGCCGCACCGGCACGGAGATGTGCGCCGAAATCCTCCGCGAGTTCCGATTCCCTCTCCGTCTGTCCGTGCTCGTCGTCCACAGTTGAGTTGGAGTCCATACGATCGAGTTGTTTCTGTGTCCGCAAAACCATCTCGTCGAGGCGAGAGCAGTACGGCAGCGTTATCCTTCTCCTCACCGCAGACCCGGTATGCTGTCCGGTTATTATGAGGACATCGAGATCGGTACAACCCAGGAGTTCGGCAGCTACACCGTCGAGAAAGAGGAACTCGTCTCGTTTGCCGAGCAGTACGATCCCCAACCCTTCCATGTTGACGAATCGGCCGCCGAGGAATCGCTCTTTGGTGAACTCGTCGCCAGCGGGTGGCACACTGCAGCGATGACGATGCGGATGCTCGTCGACAACAGTTCAGCCGATTCGCGCGCGATGGGCGCTGTCGGCGTCGATGAACTGCGATGGAAAGAACCTGTTCGCCCAGGAGACACGCTTTCGGTACGGACCGAAGTCATAGACAAAGAGCCGTGGGATGATGCTCTCGGACTCATCTCCTCGCGTACGACTGTCTTCGCGGGAGATACCGAGGTCATGGCGATGACCGGACGCGTGCTCTATCAGAGGCGGGCGGAGTAGCGCTAGCACCGTAGCGTTAAAGACATCAGCCCGAAAAGAACTATCCAGCGGGCCCTTAGCTTAGTCTGGTCAAAGCGATCCGCTCATAACGGATTGATCGCTGGTTCGAATCCGGCAGGGCCCATCGACACTGACCACGGCCTACTATCAGAACTTATAAACGTACCGGCGAGTACGGTGGTGAACCGTATCTATTATGTTATCGGTTCAGGCGATAATCGGGGACACCGAATCGATACGTAGTGTAGTTTTCTATAAGGTTCTTTCAGCGTTCTCGCCCCGTTTTTGACTGGCAAAGCAACGATGCGCTGATACGGGATGAGTCCAAAAGGGAACCGAATGAGTCGACGACGAGGTCCACGGGGAAGAGAAAGAGACACCACGAGCAACCAGAGCCAACAGATATTACAAGTTGTGCTCATCGGTGCAGGGGTTCTGTTTCTGTTGATCGGGGCTGTCATCGCGGCAGGGATCAACCTCCCCGGCACTGGCGCGCTATCGAACACCGGTGACGACAGCAGCAGTGCATCCACTCCTGACCCGGAACAGACACCGACGGCGACCAGCGAGATGTCTTCTGACACCACGACGGAAGAGTCGACAGAGACAACCACAACGACAGAAGAGCCAACAGAGACAACCACGACGACGGAAGAGCCAACAGAGACAACCACAACGACAGAAGAGCCGACACAAACGTCGTCCCCCACGCAAACGACAACCGAAGCGACCCGAACGGCCACTTCCGGCGGATTGAGCATCGTGGACACCACTGATCAGAACGGCAACGGTTACGTTTCTGATTTCGACATCACGGTCAGGGCAGACACACGGCTGGCGGGCATGGATTCGGGGAAAAACGGCGATCCGTATCTTGCCGTCCAAATTAACGGCCAGCAGTTCGGACGGACGGATATACTGAAGCAACGAACTGCAGACGGCGTATTCTCGATCGATGTCAAGCCGTCGGACCTCGCGCGGTACGATCGGGGACAGTTACAGATAACCGTTCAACTGATGGACAGAGATCCCGGACAGGACGAACAGGTTGATTCGTGGACCCAGACTGTGAATTACGAACCAGAGTGAACGCGGGTTTCATTCCGTCCGAGTTCCGCCAGCAGTCGCGAGAGATGGAGTCGGTCGTTCGTTCCTTCAGTAAGCTCTGCGTCTACTTCCCCAGCGAGCCGGTGAATCTCGGCTCTCTTTTGTCCCGAGTACCGGGAGCGCGCGACCGATAGCACGTCCGACAGCACCTCACTGCCGCTGTAGCCGTCCTCAATGAGGAGATCGTCGAGCGTGTTTCGTGCGTCGGTGAACTGCCCGTCTTCGGCGTCACTGAGCATTTCTTCGACGGTGTCTGTGAGTAAGACGTCCCCGAGTGCTTCATAAGCAGCTGACATGGTTACTTCGCCGTGTTCCTCGAAGGTGGTTTGGGCACCGAGGATTGCCCGGCGGAGATCACCGCTGGCGTAGCCAGCGACGTACTCGACGCCGTCACTGTCGTATTCGACACCTTCGGCGTCGAGTATTTCGGACAGAACCGTCACGGTCTCGCCGTGTGTTGGCGCACGCACGGGGACGGTGAAACACCGCGATCGCAGCGGCCCGATCAGCGTTGCGGGTTGACGAGTGGTGATGACGAACTGGGTGGTGCGGTGGTGCTGTTCCATGATCCGGCGTAACGCCTGTTGGAAATCCTCGCGGATCGATTCGGCGTTGTCGAGGAGGATCGTCTTGTAGGTTCCCGTGACAGGGGCATACCCCGCCGATTCCTTGAGTACATGATTGATCATCTCCCGTTTCGAGAGCCGGCTCCGGCCCGTGAGAAACGGCGCGAACCGCGGATCGTTTTTGATCTCTGTTTTCGTCCGGGAGAACACGTCGTCGACGTTGATCTCGATCAAATCGTTGTCGGGATCCTCGTGAGTTTCGGTAGCGAGCGCCCGAACAGCAGCGGTCTTCCCGACTCCCTTTGGTCCAGCGAGAATGAGGTTCATCGGTTCGTCGACGGCACGAGTGAGTTCCTCGCGCACTCCCTGCTGTGGAAGCGATTCGATGGTGGGTTGGTGGGTCTCGATCCACAGCGGTGCGTCCATACCACTGTCTTGCTCCAAGTGGGTAAGAATCGGTCGATTCCTCGATCGGGCTGCTTTCGACTTTCGAAGCGGCTATCCGGCGGGCATGGCCAATAGATGTATGCACGTGACGTTTCTCGGGACGAGCGGGGCGATCCCGTCGGTCGAGCGCAACACCAGCGCGGTGCTGGTCCGACGCTCGGGCGAGCGGTTTCTCTTTGACTGTGGCGAGGGGACCCAGCGCCAGATGATGCGGTATGAAACCGGGTTCGACGTGTCCCATGTGTTTCTCACACACCTGCACGGCGACCATGTGCTCGGTCTTCCGGGGCTGTGTCAGACGTGGGATTTCAACGATCGAGAATCACCGCTCGCGATCCACACGCCGCCCGGAACGAAACCCGCTATCGAGTCGTTGCTCGGGGTTGCTGGCACGGATCCCGACTATCCGGTGTCCGTTCATGAATCTCGTCCGGGATCCGTCGCCGTACGTGGTGAGGAGTATGAGATCCGCGCGTTCAGAACGAATCATCACACCCAGTCGGTCGGCTACGCGCTCATCGAAGACGAGCGCAAGGGACGGTTTGACCGCGAAACTGCAGAAGCGCTCGGTGTCCCCGTCGGTCCGAAGTTCAGTGCCCTCCACCGTGGGGAATCGGTTGAACTGGAGGACGGAACGGTCGTTCATCCTGAACAGGTTGTTGGTCCGTCTCGGCCCGGCCGTCGGCTCGTCTACACGGGCGACACCCGACCGACTAATGTGACGGTCTCGGAGGCCAGAGACGCTGATCTGCTGATTCACGACGCGACGTTTGCTGACGACAACGCTGGCCGTGCGCGACAGACCGATCACGCCACTGCCCGAGAGGCAGCAGACATAGCTAACCGAGCTGGCGCGAAGCGGCTCGCACTCGTTCATGTCTCGACTCGCTATGGCGGGGCTGTCGATCGACTCGAACGCGAGGCCCGCGAGGCGTTCGACGGCACGGTGTTCGTTCCAGACGACGGCCAAGCGATCGATGTTCCGTTTCCCGAGGAGTGACGTCTGTCCGGTCGTGTGTCTCGACACCGTTCATCACCGGCCATCAATGCTTTTCGTGATCCGACGAGCAGCTTTCGTATGCGCTTTCATATCGTGGACGTGTTCACCCAGCGCCGATACGCCGGCAACCAACTCGCTGTCGTCGAAAGCCGTGGTGAGCTGTCCGATGACGAGATGCAACGGATTGCTGCGGAGATGGACTATTCGGAGACGACGTTCATCGAGTCGTTCGATCCCAGCGGTGGATACGACGTGCGCATTTTCACCCCTTCCGAGGAGATCCCCTTTGCCGGACACCCGACACTGGGCACGGCGGCTGTCCTCCGGGAGCGAACAGGTGCTGATGAGATCGATTTGGAGCTGCCGGTCGGAACGATCCCGGTTCGGACCGAGGGCGACGGTGAACAGGAGACGCTCTGGATGACGCAACGACAGCCCGAGTTCGGTGAGCGGTTGGAGCGGGAGCCGGTTGCGAGGGCGCTCTCGTTGTCGCCGGACGATCTGTCTGGGGACCATCCCGTTCAGATCGTCTCGACGGGGCTTCCGACGATCATTGTGCCGCTCACTGGTCGTGTTGCGCTTGAACGAGCAAGCATCGACCGAGCGGCCTACGACGCACTCGTCGAATCGAGAGACGCAAAGAACGTGTTTATCTTCTGTGCTGAACCGCGCAGCGACGACAACGACCTCGCGGCGCGGATGTTCGCGCCGTACCTCGGCGTGCCTGAAGATCCCGCTACAGGTAGTGCAAACGGCTGTCTCGCGGGTTATCTGGTCGAGCAGAGGGGCGACGACGTGGCGCTCCGGGTCGAACAGGGCTATGAGATGGGTCGTCCGTCGGTGCTCCATCTGCGCGCGGACGAACACAGTAACAGTATCGACGTCGGCGGCTCGGTCGTTCGGGTCGCCACCGGTGAGTTGCTCTAAACCCACCTTTTTTCCGCTCGGGTACGCTCCGCGTACCCTCACGCAAAAAATCTGGACCAAAAAAGGCCGCTCGCTGACGCTCGCGGTGCTGCGTCTTACCCGACCCGCTACCGCCTTTGTGTTCTCAATCGTCGGCGTGGACGACGGGAGCCTCGCTCACGACACGCGCCACCTCTGGATACTGCTGGCGCAACCCATCGAGATCGCCACGCTGGCGATAGTGGCAGTACTCCGCCAGCGTTGCGACCAGTGCAGCTGGGGCACTCATCGCCTCGGGCTGTTCGGTTATCTCGGTCGGGTCCTGACCGTCTTCCGGCGTGTACACTGACTGCACGACGGTGCCGTCACGCTGTTCGTGGTATCGCACCCGGCCGCCGTTCTCGAACCAGCCCGTGACGACCATTTCGCCCGTCGCTTCATAGCGCGTGATGTTCGCAATGCCGGGTAAATCGTCGTAGTTCACCTGTGATCGGCCGAGTCCGGCGGTTGCTAGAATCTCCTCGATCTGGGTGGCGTGGGCGCAGCCTGTACTCCGACACGGCTTGCACCACACTCCTGTGCCTACGTCCATCACGTAATACAGCTCCGCCTTCGAGATCTTTGATCGATCATCAAGAGTCGAGATGTTCACCGACTCACCAAGCCGATCCCAGAACTGAAACACTGGCAGCGTCATCTCCTTCCCCCCGCGAACGAAGTTCCCGTGAGCGCAGCGAGCGGGAGCCAACGAGTCGCAGCGCGAGCGGAGTGAGCGAC
>NZ_RRCH01000038.1 GCF_003862495.1 Halocatena pleomorpha
TGCGCACTGGTGTACATCACGCCCGCGATCAACGCCGTCGTCCCGTTTGATCTCGCGACGTTCAACCTGTTGTCCGCGTGCATCGTCGTCGGGATCATGATCATCCCAATGGTGTCTTCGATCAGCGAGGACGCGATGAGTGCGGTGCCCGACTCGCTCCGGCAAGCAGGCTACGGTCTCGGTGCGACGAAGTTCGATGTCTCGACGAGCGTTGTCGTTCCGTCGGCTGTTTCTGGCATCGTCTCAGCGTTCATTCTCGCGCTGTCACGGGCAATCGGTGAGACGATGGCTGTCGCGATTGCCTCCGGGAGTCGGTCCGTGCTCCGAAATCCGTTGGATCCGTCGGCGTATCTCGGTCCGAACTCACCGATCACGGCCCAGATGATCAACCTCGCGCTCGGTGACATCTCCGCTCGCGGACCGGCGTACCACGCCATGTTCGCGCTCGGACTGACGCTGTTCGTCGTCACACTGCTCATGAATCTCATCAGCGATCGGATCGCCCAACGGTACAGGGAGGTGTATCAGTGATGGCAACCGACACTAACACCAACACCAACACCGAGACCGCGTCCGGCTTCGGAGAGGTGAGTCGAATCCGTGGTGTGGTGTTCAGATACGTGTTGTTGGTCGCCACGCTTTCCGGACTCGTATCTCTGGGGATGCTTCTCACCAACGTGGCGGTCGACGCGATCCGTCCGTTCAGCGCTGATCCTGGCTGGTATGCCACGTACCTCGTAGCGTTTCTGTGCCCAAGCGTGCTTGTTGGGCTGTTTCTCTACTCCAACAACCGTGACGCGTTAGCTGTCGGAGTCGAAGGGCTGTTCGTTCCGATCGCTGGGTTGTTCGGTGCCGGAACCCTGCTTTTGTTATTCGAAGCGATCGCGTTTTACGTCTGGTTCGCATGGATCGCCGCGATCGCAGTGCCGGCTCTCGTGTACGCCGGCTGTCGAGCGTTGGATCTGTCTACTCGGACGCGAACGATCGCGGTGCTTGTCATCGGCTGGATCGCGCTGCTCGGCGTTCCTGTCTCTCGGTTCGTTGCTGTGCCCGACACCCTCCCGCTGACGATCGAGTCGATCCCGTCTCACGTCTTGACCCTGTTAGTGCTCGGGATCCCGGAATACATCCAGTTCCACGTGCTGACCATCCCGAATCGGTATCTCACGTATCTGTTCACGCTCGCACTTCCGGCTGCCCTCTACATGGGTCATCGCGTGCGCCATAAAGAGAGCTGGCGTTTCGGACTGCTCACCAGCGCTCTCGTCATAATCGCCGCGCTGTCGGTCGTCTTTCAGATAGTCCTCCCCCCCGGAACGGTGCTCATTCTCGTGCTCGCGGCCGCCGTTCCGACCGCCTACTACGTGGTGATGACGATCAGACACCGGCCCGATGTCCGCATCGGATTGCTCTTTCCGGCGGTCATCGTCGTCGGTGCGCTCCTCGGTCGCGCGCTCGTCTGGCTGCTTGGAATGGACGGTCCGACGGCGTGGATCGACATGGCGTTTCTCACGAGCACCCCCTCAGGGATGCCCAAAACGACGGGAATCAACCCCGCACTCGTCGGATCGTTGTTGTTGATGGTCGTCGTGATCGCGTCGTCGTTCCCGCTGGGCGTCGGTGCGGCGGTGTATCTGGAAGAGTATGCGCCCGACACCTGGTACACGCGGTTCATCCAGCTCAACATCTCGAACCTTGCTGGCGTTCCGTCGGTCGTGTACGGCCTGCTCGGACTCGGACTGTTCATTAACCTCGGTGGCTTTAGCGGACAGACGGTGTCGATCGCTGGGACGACCGTCACGCTGTCTGGGCTGCCAGCGGGGTCCTTGCTCGCAGGTGGTCTTGCGATTTCCTTGCTCATCCTTCCCATCGTCATTATCTCCTCTCAGGAGGCGATCCGATCGGTGCCCGACTCGCTCAGACAGGCCTCATTCGGAATGGGCGCGACACAGTGGCAGACAATCAAAAACGTAGTGTTGCCGCGCTCGATCCCCGGTATTCTGACCGGGACGATCCTCGCGATCGGCCGCGCAGTCGGTGAGACTGCACCGCTGATCATGGTGCTGGCGGCGGACTTCAAGGTGACTCCGCCGACAAGCCTCTTCGATAAGACGAGCGCGCTACCGCTACAGGTGTACAACTGGGCGTTTCTGCCCGACGAGGCGTTCCGTCACGGCGTGCTCGCGGCGGGCGTCGTGACCATGATCGTGGTATTGCTGTCAATCAACTCGATCGCGATCGTCGTTCGTAACAAGTACGAAACTGAACAACAATGACCGACGAGACCGTAACAACTGACGAATCGGTATCGACTGAGAGCGAAATCACGCCCGAAATCGATCCAGATCCGGCGTCGGCATCGGATTTAGAGTCCGATCAGCCGTCGGCCGCTACGACATCCACCGATCGTAACGGAACGACCGAGTCTGCTGGATTCAACACAACGGAGTCGTCTGTCGGGGAGGCGATCATCGAAGCGCGCGACATCAACGTCTGGTATGACGACGTGCAAGCGCTCACCGACATCACCATGGACATTCCCGAACAGGGGGTGACGGCGATGATCGGTCCGTCTGGATGTGGGAAGTCGACGTTCCTGCGGTGTATTAACCGGATGAACGATCTCATCGACGCTGCGCGAGTCGACGGAGATCTCAGCCTTGCCGGAAAGAACGTGTACGATTCCGATGTCGATCCGGTTGCGCTGCGACGCCGGGTCGGGATGGTGTTCCAGAAACCCAACCCGTTCCCAAAGAGCATCTACGACAACGTCGCCTACGGACTGAAGATTCAGGATGTCGACGGCGATCACGACGAGATCGTCGAGAACGCGCTCCGGAAGGCGGCGTTGTGGGACGAAGTATCCGGGCGATTGGATGAGAGTGGACTCGAACTTTCCGGCGGTCAACAACAGCGGCTCTGCATCGCGCGGGCGATCGCGCCCGATCCGGAGGTGCTTCTCATGGACGAACCGGCGAGCGCGCTTGATCCCGTCGCAACGTCCCAGATCGAGGATCTCATCGACTCGTTAGCCGAAGAGTACACCGTCGTCATCGTCACCCACAACATGCAACAGGCCGCGCGAATCTCCGATAAGACGGCCGTGTTTCTCACGGGTGGCGAACTCGTGGAATTCGACGACACGCAGAAGATCTTCGAAAACCCGGACAACCAGCGCGTTGAGGACTACATCACCGGCAAGTTCGGGTGATCGGTCGGTCAGGTTCAGGGCGCACCCGCGAGGACGAACGTGCTTTCGGTGTCGCCGTTTTGAATCTGTCGCGTCGTATCAGGTGAGAGACGAAGCGCGTCCCCCGATTCTAGCGCGATTTCCTCACCGTCGGCCACGATGGTCGCGTTGCCGTCGAGAAGTAGATACACTTCTTCCTCGCCCTGTTCGCCGTGATCGTGTTCCTTTCCGGTCCAGCCCGGCTCACACTCGACGACAGTCAGACCGAGCTGTTCACAGCCCAACGGCTCCCTGAGAAAGTGCATCGCGTCGCCAACCGGCTCCACGTCGTGATAGTTGACTTTGTCTACAGACATGTAGAGCAATTACGTCCACACAGCCAAAAACACTCCTGATGAACCCGCTTCGACGACCAATCTCTCCAGAGTCAACAATAGTCCTCTATACTGCTCTTAGCGAGAGTTACATGGCGCGCACGCCAATGGTCAGTTGGCGCGTGCCACCAGCCGATTCGACCACCGAAGATCCGTGTTCAGTCACCTCCGGATTGTCGTGTTACCACGCTCTGTGGTTCATTCGGTACACTCCCCTGTATGACGTGTCTACACGAACGTGGATCCACGCTTGGGATCGGAGACTGGTCACCACGCGCCAGTTAGTCGTTTACGACAGCTGTTTCGATAGCCCCATCGACGGTGACGCCGGCGGCACAGACGGGATGCTCGAATTCGTGGGAGTACACGCCGCGGGCTGCTTCCGTGGCTGTTTCGGCGTCGAACGCGAATGGCTCAGGGCTGTCTCGTTCGTACGTTGCGACGATCGTTGGAGTGTCAACCTCCTGTACGAGGAGTGCGTCAGCCCGGACTGTCCCGACGTACGCTGCTTTTGCTCCGACGACGCCAGCGATACGTGGCGTGTTGTAGTCATCTTTCTCGTAATCAAGCGCCAGCAGCGCCGCAGCCAACCCATCGCGGGCTGGATACCCCCGCTCTAGCTTCTCAGCAATCGGATCGACGTGCGAACCATTCCCGAGAACAACCCTGTTTCCGACCTGCTGCAGACAGTTGTACGCGATGTAGGGGTTGTCCGTCTCCGGTGCCGACGCTGTGGGACCGACGGTCAGCGTTCCGTCCCGATCGGTTATCTTCCGATGGGGGAACGAACGAGAGGAGACACGGTACGCACCGATACCGGGCGCGACGACGATGAAGCGTCCGACGTACATGCTCGCCCGTCGCTTGCTAACGGGCATATAGCTGGCGATACCCCGCCGGTAACTCGATTCGCCTTCGCAACACTCATTAGGATGTATCGAATACCACTGCATGACGAGACAGTCCCATGGGGTAGTGGCCAATCCTTCCGCCTTCTGGGGGCCGAGACCCAGGTTCGAATCCTGGTGGGACTATCCATCTTTTCCATTCGATCAGTTTGATACTGTCAATAGATAGACTGGTAGCCCTGCCACAAATCCGTGCTACCGCACAGTTGAAAACCCCAGATGACATGGTGAGAGTATGTCCACACCGGATCTCGCGGATCGTGTTGCCGAGTTGCTGTCGGTGGATCACGACGAGTTCATAGCTCGTGTTGAACGGGAAACCGAGTGGTTGAAAGGAGAGATACGGGATGGGACCTTCGACAACCCACAGGGAATTGTCGGTCTCGAATACGAGTTTTACGGTGTCGATGACGAGACCGACGCGTTGAAACGAGTTCCGCGTCGGCTACTCGACTACATCGGATTCGAAAAGGAACTCGGATTGCATAATGCGGAGATGCAAACCACGCCACAGCCGCTGTCGACGTACGGACTGGCCGCTCAGGAGGCGGAAGTGCAAGCTCGACTCGACGCGGCGTTGCGCGAGACGAAATCGTCTGGGATCCGCCTTGTAAGCGATGGGATGTGGACGATCCCCCCAGTCGGAGAGAGCGCTACGGGGTATCTCACGGGAAGCGTCGTCGACAACGACATTCGCATTGCGACGAACATGAGCGGTTCCGAACGTTACCACGCGATGGCGAATGTGGAATTCGGTGCGGAGTTGTCCTTGGACGCTCCCCACGTCACGGTGTCGGCCGACACCGTGATGTCTGAGAGTCTCATCACTTCGGTGCAACCCCACTACCAGGTCTCTCACGCGCCCGATCTTCCGACGTACTTTCAGTACGCGCTCCGGATCGCCGGGCCGTTGCTCGCGCTCGGTGTGAACTCGCCGTTTTTCCCGCCGGAACTGTACGACGACGATGTCGATATCCAAACCATCCTCGACGACGGCTGGATGGAAAACCGGATTCCGGTTTTCGAGTCGATTCTCAATCCCCCACAACAGCCCAAAGTCTGCTTTCCCGAGGACATCGATTCCGTCGAGACGGCGATCGACCGGATCGTGGACGACCGTACCGTCGTTCCGATGCTGTTCGACGGATCGGATCGCTTTGGCGATCAGTTCGCCCACTTCCGACACAAACACGGTACGTACTGGCGGTGGGTTCGCCCCGTCTTCGACGGTCCGACGAAATCACACGCCAACGCCCGCATCGAGTTCCGTCCGCTTCCCGGACAGCCGACGGTTCGAGACGTGATCTGTCTTCAGGCGATGTACGCAGGCCTCCTCGAAAGCCTCGCAAAGCGTGAACACCCCGTGAAACAGCTCTCGTGGGATGCGAGCGAAGAGAACTTCTATACAGCCGCTCAGGACGGACTCTCGGGATCGTTCCAGTGGCTCACTGCCGATGGTGTCGAGACAACCGATAAAGCGATCATCTACGAGGAACTGTTCGACTACGCCCGGGATGGGCTGTCGTTGCGAGGACTGACGCGCCGAGAGATTGATCGATACATCGCGCCACTGGAAGAACGGTATCAAAAGGGCGTCACGCCCGCTCGGTGGAAACACGACCGGGTCAGAAACGCAGTCGATTCGGGAACGCCGTTCGTCGAGGCCGTTTGGGAGATGCAGACCGAGTACATCGAACGACAGGAGCAGACGCTCATCGAGGGCCGCTTTGTGGATTGGCTGTAGCGCGCGTACGCTGCTCACTCCTTGAGCGATCTACTCACTACATGAGAAATTCACTCAATCCCTAGCTATTTCTGTACCACAGTACATGAATCGGTAACGGTTGCAGGACGTTTTCGACCAGCGAGATAATAAGATTCTGACGAATACCGGTTGACAATGACACCGCCTCCCGGTCCGACTGATGGACAGACCGACGAACGAATCAGTACACTCGATGATGACCGATCACACGTCCTCATTGAAAGCGGCTGTCTCCGTGAATTCGCCGCTCATATCCTCAATCGGTCGGAAGACGCGGTATCGAACGCTGAGATCGACGTTCGTCAAACGGCGTTCGAACCCTTAGAAACCGCTGAAATCGTCCAACAACTCCCCAACTACGACCAACTTGCCGCAGTCGTTGAGGCACGCAACGGCTGCCGGCTGACCGTCCCTCGGTGTACGTTGACTGCCGTCGTCGATGTCGCTGAACGAACGTGGGAACTCCTCGCGTTCGAGATCGCGTATCCCCAAACGAGCACCGTGTACTCGATTCTTGGCCGCAGGATCGATCGAGCGGTTGACTCCGTGGCAACCATTATCGATCCGACACCGAACGCGACACGAGCCGACACGGCGGTTCTTTACGATATCACGACCGATCAACTCGATCCGATTCCGATTTCCCTTGAAGCTCCCCTTCTCCCGTCCGATCGGTGTTCTGAACAACACACTACCGACGTGGGCTATCACGTCGCTATCGACTGGTTCCTTTCATAATCAAGCAGTCACACTGGGGAGCAAATGTTACTAGAATAGTAATTATATGGTCCTATAGATCATTTATCAATTTGTCGATTGGATGTGGTTATGTATCAATAAATTTTTTGTTGCTTGCTCAAAGATCCTTCGTATGCCATCCACCTCAGACATTGCCGAAATACTACGAAAAAGATATGACTGGCTTCCGCACTTAAGCGAATCTACTCTCACGAAGCCGGAGTTGTGTAATCGAATAGATGTTTCTCGCTCGACCGTCGATAGGGGCATGTCTGGGTTGGAATCGGCTAACATCGTCGACCGAACTACTGATGGCTATCGTCTGACAGCGTTCGGTGAACTCTTGTCTCAGCTCCGGAAATCGTACCTGCGTTCGCTGGAGACGATCCATCGCGCCCAAGCGATGCAGACACCCTTGCCGATCGACCAGTACGGTGAGAAGATCCTCTTCGACGGCGGCAATGTCGTTCTTCCGGAGCCGCACCTCCCGGAGAAACCCACACGACGGATCCTTTCGTTGATCACTGACTCCTGTGCAGTGTACGGGTTCACCCCAGTTATTCACGATCAGTACATCTCTACCAGCTACGAACAGGTGATGATGCACGATTTGGAGTTCGAGTTTCTCATCACGTCCCAGATCTTTGATGGACTCGTTTCATTGTATTCTGAATGGCTCATCAACGCGTTCCAGCGGGACGCGTTCGTGATCTATGAATGCCAACAGCTCCCTCCCTTCGGGCTCGCCATTTTCGAACGGAAATCGGACGGCTCCCACACGGTCGTATTGGCCCTGTACGCCGACAACGGGCTGAGTGGGATCATCGAAAACGACACCAGACGAGCCGTTGGGTGGGCAAAGCAACTGTATCGTGATTATCGGGCGGCAGCCACCCACATCGACACCGATCACGTCAGGAAAACGCTCGACAGTGAGCAACCGTGACACCCCGGCGCGTCCGTGGATAACGAAAAAGATTAACGGGCGGTCAAACTACAGTCACACGGGCCGGGATGGCCGAGTGGTAAGGCGCACGCCTGGAAAGCGTGTTCCCTCTGGGATCCAGGGTTCAAATCCCTGTCCCGGCGCTTTCATTCGTCTCGTTTTCTCGCGTTGTGATCCGCCATCGATGGGTTACTCGCATATAAATCTGCTAGCGCAGCGGACTCTCTGTTGGTGTGATTGCTGTTCGTACGACACACTTGAGCGTTGTGTGCTCGCTGTTTCCTGTGGTTTGAACGGAGACGCCCCTGTGCCGTGTGTTACCCTATTGCTTCCTGAACCACATACATTTATATAGAATCGCAAACAACGACTGACTGATCATGAGTCAGCAAATGGGTCAGCCGATGGTTATCCTCGGTGACGATGCTCAACGGGTCAAGGACCGCGATGCACAGTCACACAACATCGCTGCCGCGCGAGCGGTGTCTGAAGCCGTTCGATCGACACTCGGACCGAAAGGAATGGACAAGATGCTCGTCTCCTCGATGGGTGATGTGACCGTCACGAACGACGGCGTCACGATCCTTCAGGAGATGGACATCGACAATCCGACGGCGGAGATGATCATCGAGGTGGCCGAAACCCAAGAGGACGAGGCGGGCGACGGCACGACAACGGCGGTAGCGATCGCTGGTGAACTGTTGAAAAAGGCCGAGGATCTGATCGAACAGGACATCCATCCGACGGCTGTGATCCGCGGGTTCAACATGGCGAGCGAACAGGCTCGGGCGGAGATCGACGAGATTTCCACGGGCGTCGACACCACTGACGAGGAGCTACTGCGAAAGGTAGCCGAGACGTCGATGACCGGCAAGGGTGCGGAACTCAATAAGGAACTACTCAGTCAGCTCATCGTCGACGCCGTCGGTGCCGTAACGGTCGAAAGCGACGACGGTGAGAACATCGTCGATCTCGATTACGTGAACATCGAGACACAGACCGGCAGCTCCGCGGGCGCGTCCGAGTTGCTCGATGGGGCCGTTATCAGCAAGGATCCGGTTCATCCGGACATGCCGAGCGATGTCGAGGACGCGGATATCCTACTCATCGACGAGCCAGTTGAGGTCGACGAGGCCGATGTCGACACTCAACTCAGCGTCGACAGCCCCGACCAACTCCAGCAGTTCCTCGACAAGGAGGAAGCGCAGCTCAAAGAGAAGGTCGAGCAGATCGTCGATTCGGGCGCGAACGTCGTCTTCTGTCAGAAGGGCATCGACGACATGGCCCAGCACTACCTTGCCAAAGAAGGTATCCTCGCGGCGCGCCGCGTGAAGAAGTCCGACATCGGCTTCCTCAAGGAACTCACGGGCGCGCGAATCGTGAGCAACCTCGATACCGCCAACGAAGCGGATCTCGGCTCGGCATCGATCCGTCGTGACGATGATGACGAGCTGTTCTACGTTGAGGGCGACAACGAAGCGTCACACGGCGTGACGCTGTTGCTCCGCGGCTCGACCGAGCACGTCGCTGACGAACTCGAACGCGGACTCACCGACGCGCTGGATGTCGTCTCACAGACCGTCGCTGACGGGCGGGTGCTCGCCGGCGGCGGCGCGATCGAAGTCGAACTCGCAAGCCGACTCCGTGACTACGCTGACAGCGTCAGTGGGCGCGAACAGCTCGCTGTCGAGGCGTTCGCGGATTCGATCGAACTCATCCCACGAGTGCTCGCTGAGAACGCCGGTATCGATCCCATCGACACGCTGGTCGATCTCCGCTCGGCTCACGAGGATGGCGACGCTAACGCCGGGCTGAACGTCTTCGGTGGCGACATCGAGGACACGTTCGAGGGTGGCGTTGTCGAACCGGCCCACGCCAAAGAACAGGCCCTAGCGAGCGCTTCCGAGGCCGCTAACCTCGTGCTCAAGATCGACGACATCATCTCCGCTGGTGATCTCTCCACCGAGGGCGAAGAGGACGGCGGTCCCGGTGGTGCCCCCGGCGGCATGGGCGGCATGGGCGGCATGGGTGGCATGGGCGGCGCGATGTAACACCGCACCCTCACTGTCTGCTCTCTCACTGTCGATATCGTTCCGTCGTTTCGTTTTCCGTGGCACGCGCTGCTTCATCTATCCACGCCGGCCGCTTCGGTGGAGTGGTGTCTCTGTGGAACCGAACGGTCGTAACGATCTTGGCAGTCGTGGTCTCGTTTCGCTGTCGCCGTTCGTATTCGTACCCGCGGATGAATCCGTGCTCATCGATCACTGCGGACAGATTACTTTCCTGTATTGTCATATAGGCACTGGAGAATCCCGATTGCTCATCATTCTGTCGTGTTCCTTGAAGCAGATACCGATCCGGAGATCCGTCGTCCAATATCGGCTCGACCGACACGTTCGACGCCTTCTGCAGCAGCGATTTAATGCCCATTGTCAGCCGTCTGTTGGATCGCTCTTGGGGCAAACTCTCCCGTGTCCCGTTGTAGTGACGGTACGTATTCGTCCCGTTCTGCGTGCTGTTCGAGTAAAACCCCGTTTCGTTCGTCCACATCTCGCGTGTCCCATTAGATGGAGTGTGCTTCGAGACGGTGGAGACAGCCATTCGATCCGAAGCGATGCGAATGGTGGTGTTCGACCGTCCGACTGTCCGATTGTTCACCACGATCCGATACGTCGAGTTGATCGCGACCGATCGGTTCGCAAGCGCCTCCCGATGGGCGTCGATCAACGTTTGCACGCTGCTGATCCCGCTTTCCGTCACACCCGGCGGCAGCCCTTCACCCTCGTCGGTCGGCACCTGGGCGGGCGTGACGGTCACGGGATCCGAGTCCGATCCGATCGCTGGAAGCCCGCTACAACCCGCCAGAACGACCGTGACAAGCACGACCGGTACGAGTGTTCTCATACTTCTCATTCATACAATGTTATAATAAGTCTTATGTGACATCAGTCGCGCTTCTTTCGATTCAGATGGGTTTAGTATGCCCGCGCAAAACTTGCCGTCATGGAGACGCTACTCTTGGACCACGAGGCTGTCGAGGCGAACGCTCCGATGGCGGACGTGACCAGCGCGGTATCGGACGCATTCGCCGCCTACGAGCGGGGCAACGCCCAGATGCCAGCGAAGTCCTACATCGAGTTGGACCGGTACAACGGTGATTTTCGATCGATGCCCGCGTATCTGGACGCCGGAGAGTGGGACGCAGCCGGTATCAAATGGGTGAACGTCCATCCTGAAAACGCCCAGAAGTACGACCTGCCGACCGTGTTAGGGACGATGATCTACTCTGATCCGACAAACGCGTTTCCGTTAGCGATCATGGACGGCACGGCGCTGACGCGACTCCGGACAGGTGCAGCGGCCGCGGTCGCCACCGACCACCTCGCTGTCGAGGACGCCACCAGTCTCGGTATCGTCGGCGCAGGGGTGCAATCGTACACCCAGTTGGAGGCCATCGCCGCGGTGCGGCCGATCAAGGAAGTCGTGATCAGCGATCTCGATGAGGAGCGCGTCGAGCGCTTCATCGACCGATACAGCGATGAGTTCGAGGTGACAGCCGGCTCTGTGGCCGACGCTGCTGCCTGTGACGTGCTCTCGACAGTTACCCCTGTCACTGAGCCGATCATCGATCGATCGATGGTGAGCGACCACACCCACATTAACGCGATCGGCGCGGACGCGCCCGGGAAACACGAACTCGGGGATCAACTGCTCGCGGAGTCGACACTCGTCATCGACGACTTCGAACAGACGACCCACTCCGGCGAGATCAACGTTCCTTGGAGTGCAGGCGTGTTGACTGACGACGATATTCACGCGGCGCTCGGTGAGATCGTCGTTGGCGACGCCACCGGGCGGACAGCAGACACTGGTTTCACCGTCTTCGACAGCACAGGGTTGGCCATTCAGGATGTCGCCGCCGCGCACGTGGTTTATGGGCGCGCACAGGCGGAGGAGAACGGGACGCCCGTCTCTCTCGTTGACACGACGGTTCGGTGAGATCTCGCTTACGGGTCATTCGCGGCGTCGGCTGGTTGCGCGGTTCGTGAGCCGGCCGACAACCCAGATGAGGATCAAAAACGGTGACAAGGGAATGAGTAACACGACCAGTCCGAGAAAGATCACCCAGCCGATCACGTCCATCTCTCGATCCGGACGGCCGAAATACTCCGGCGTCACGGTAGGGGCGCCTGTTTCGCTTTCTTCGTCGGTGCTCATAGTTGTAACTAGTACGCCAACAGATAAAACGTTCCCTCAAACGCGGTACGCGGACTGGGTGGCTTCGACCCAGTGACCGTGAACGCTCTCAGTCCAAGTGGACGGCTGGGCGGAACGGCACCGCGTCGTCAGCCTGCTCCTGTTCGTCGTCTTCGGCGTCGGCTTCGTTTTTGACGACGATTTCGGCGTCGAATTCCTGAGCGAAGAACTCCTCTGCCTGCTCATACACTGTCTGCTCTTCGATCTCCGTCATCGTCGAGAGCGTTTCGTCGTCGCGGCCACGGACGTCCTCGACGAGATCTCCCACGAGCTGGTTCACCTCGTCACCGCGCTCGCGGAGTTCGGGCTGTTCCATCACTTCGCTCATCACGGCCCCGACATCGGGACCGGTTTCGGTGACCTGCTCAAACACGTCGCGTTTCCAGTCGGCAGCCGTGTAGACGGCGATCCGATCCGGATCCGTGCCAGTGACATCGACAATGTCGTTGATGTCCTCGGTGAGCTGTTCGACCAGCGATTCCTCGATCTCGACGGTTTGGTCGATGAACGCCGGATCGACGCTCGGCCATCCAGTCGCCGGCTCGCCAATCAACTGTTCGTGGAGTTCGTTCGTCAGGAACGGGACGAACGGCGCGAGCAGCTCCAATCGGGTTCGAAGCACTTCCTGAAGCGTCCAGCGCGCACCAGCGCGGTCTCGGTCGGTTCGGCGTCGATACCACCGAAGGTGTTCCTCGAAGCCGTAGAAGGCGGCCTGACTGGCCTTCCGGGTTTCGAACGCTTCGAGCGCGTCAGTGGTCGCCTCAATCGTCGCTTGCAACTTGACGAGCAGCCAGCGGTCGATCGGTTCGAGGGACGGCTGCTCGTCGGGCACGTCTCGCTCAATGAGTTCAGTCGCCCGGCTGTAGAACCGTTCGAGTTGATCACGGGTGTCTTCGACCCGATCGGCGCGCCAGTCGAAATCCTGCCACGGCTCGGCGCTGTTGAGCAGGAAAAACCGCACCGTGTCCGCGCCGTACTCCTCGATCGCCTCGCTTGGGAGCACGACGTGGCCTTTCGAGGACGACATTTTCTTGCCTTCGAGCAGCCCCATTCCCATGCTGGTGATTCCTTGGGGCCACTGTGGCTCTTCGAACAGCTCCGCGTGGTGATAGAGGTAAAACGTCAGATGATTCGAGATGAGATCGTTCCCCGAACAACGGAAGTCGACCGGATACCAGTACTCCCACTCCTCGTGGAGTTCAAGCGCCGTTTCGTCGGGTTCCTCGACGGCGTCTGCTCCATAAAAGAGTGTGTCGAAGAACGCGGGGGTGAGCTGCTCAACCGGGATATCCTGAAGCCGGTGAGCGATGGTGTAATACGACATGTAGATCGTCGAGTCCGACAGCGGCTCGATGATGAAGTCCTCATCCATCGGCAGCGGCGTCCCCAGCCCGTAGTTGCGGATACACGGCCACTCTTCGAGCCAGTCGATCGTGTGGGTGTACTGTTCCCTCGTCGTTTCGGGAATCGCCGTCATCGATTCGACCGCCTCGTGGGCCTTCTCTGTCCAGTCGGTGTCGTTGTACCGAAGGAACCACGTTTCCTGTTCCGCGACGATTACCTTCCCCCCTGCCCGGGAAATGACCGTCTCCGCGAAGTCGTACATCGCATCGAACGCCCCCCGTTGTTGGTACTCCTGTTTGATCTCATCACGCACGTCGCTGATGATCTCTCCGGCGTATTCGCCGTACATCTCTTTCAGCCGACCGCCGTGGAACTCGTTGTTGTACAGTTCCTGCCGGACGGTTTCGAGTTCCGGATCGGTCGTTGACTCGACTTCAGCGAATTCGACAGCGTCGCGCGCAGGGATTTCGCCGTACCCCTCGACATTCGCGATGGGACGCGCATCGATTGCCTGCACCGTTTGCGGGTCGATGCCGTGTTCACGAAGGCGTTCCGCATCCGCTTTCGCCGCTTGAAGAGCGATCCAATCGTCGGGGCTGTGGGCAGGTACGCTCATCACTACGCCCGTCGCGTTGTCTGGGTCTACGAATCCAGCGGGCAACACGGGCACCGACTCCTCAGTGACCGGATTCGTGACCTGCTCGCCCACGAGGCTGTCCCCCGTGAACGAATCGAGAATCTCGACATCGCGGGCTTGGTGGTCGAGCTTCTCAGCCCCGTCGGCCGAGACGATCCACTCCTCGTCGTCGACCGCTGCCCGGACGTACTCGGCGTCAGGATCGATATAGGTGTTGGTCACGCCGTGGATCGTTTCGGGACGCAGCGTCGCCATCGGAACGGTTGTTCCATCCCACTCGAATTTTACGAGCGTGTACTCCTGAAATTCCGCCTCTTCACCCTCTAAGATGTCGTGAGTCGTGACGGCGTTTTCCTGTTCGAGATCGTATTTGACGGGATGCAGTCCCTTTTCTAACAGTTCCCGATCGTTCAGCCGTTCGTACTGCCACGTGATGAATCGCTTGTAGCGTTCGTCGTTGGTGGTGAACTCACGACGCCAATCGACGGACAACCCCAGCGCCTTCATGTTCGTTTTGTAGTGCTCTTCGATGAAATATCGAGCAAATCCCATCGGCGTTTCCAGCTCCGAGAGGGTGTCACTGGGAACGTTGTAGGTGTTTTGGAGCACGTCGAGTTGCTCCTCTTCGCCTTTTTTCAGCCGCTCGACGGCACCGATGATCGGCGTTCCGGTGACGTGCCACCCGATCGGGAACAGCACGGCGTCGCCTTGCAACCGCCGGTAACGGGCGTACACATCAGGAACGGTGTACGTTCGGGCGTGACCGATGTGCATCCCCCCACTGGGATACGGATACGGCACCGTGATGAACGTCGATTCGTCATCGGTAGGATCCGCTTGGTAACGTTCCGTCTCGGTCCATCGGTCGTGCCACCTCGATTCGATACTGTTGGGATCGTAGTCGGTCATGAGGCTACGAATGGGAGGGCTGCCTAAAGAAGTATACATCTCGTCCCGTCGGTTTCCTGGTCAGTCGCTGCGGAGTCGTTATTCAATCGAGATGGATTTTCCGTCGTCGCCGTGTGATTCCTTCGACAGCGTGATTGTGAGCACCCCGTTTTGGTAGCTCGCGTCCGTTTCGTCTTCGACGACCGCTTCCGGCAGTCGGACGGAACGGCTGACGGATTCCCGACTGCGCTCGCGCCGGACGAATTCTCCATCGCTCGATTCGGTTTCCACGTCCCGTTCGGCGCTGATTTGCAGCGTCGATCGTGAGAGCCGCACCTCGATGTCGTCTTTCTCGTAGCCGGGGAGATCTGCCGTGATGTGGTAGGTGTCGCCCTCGTCGACCAGATCGAGTGGAATACCCTGTGTGAGGTTCGCGTCGAACGAGCGAAGCCCCTTGTCCATCTGTTCGAACATGCGTTCGATCTCTTCGAACGGGTTACGCGACGTCATATCACTAGATACGATCTCACATCGAATAAATCTAGCACACGAACGGCTCCAATCCACGGCCACAGATCTCACTCTCACTCTAAGACGTGTTTGGTGTCGTACGAGCCGAGCCGTCGGACCCATCCCGACTGGACGACGCTTTCGACTTCCGCAAGTGCCTGCTGGGTGCGCTCCTCGTACAGTCCGGCGTTGATATCGAGGTGAAACAGATAGTCACCGAGTCGGTCGCCGCTCGGTCGTGATTCGATCCGCGAGAGATTGATATCCCGGTCTGCGAACGGTTCGAGTAGTTCGAGTAGGAGTCCGGGGTGATCGGCGTCGGGATAGATGATCACCGATGTCTTCCCGCCCGCGATCGATCGCTCATCGGGTGGTGCGACCACGACGAACCGCGTGGCGTTCGAACTGCGATCCTGAATGTCTTCAGCGACCACGTCGAGTTGCTCGCCGCTGTTGTCGGGCCGGGCGATCGCCGCCACCGTTGGATCGTTCCGTGCTTGTTCGACCCCGCGCGCCGTGCTTGAAACAGGTTCCAGCACAGCGTCGGGGTAGTTCGATTCGAGATATGTCCGACACTGTGCGAGCGCTTGGGCGTGGCTGGCGACGACTTCGAACTCCGGTTCTTGGGCGAGCAGCGCGTGCCGGATCGGCGTGACAACCTCTGCGACGACCGTGACCTCGTACTCGGCCAGCGCGTCGATCGATTCCGTCACTGATCCCTCGATGCTGTTTTCGATCGGGATCACGCCGCGCTCGATCTCCTCATTTGCGACGTGCTCGACGATGCCCGTCACCGATTCAGCGAATTCGATCTCTTCAGCGACCGCCCGCGCCGCGCGGTGAGAGTACGTCCCCGACGGTCCCAGTGTGATAGCTCTCATTACACGGCGTTTCCCCGGTCGCGTGAAAAACACGTCGGACTGTGCGGTGTGTTCGGATCGTTGGCGGACTGCCTGCTGACTTTCGCCGACAAACTATTTAAGCATACACAGACTACTATGTAGTACGAATGGGGACGAAAACCATTTCGCTTGACGAGGAAGCTTATGAGCTCCTCAGCGGGCGCAAACAGGAGGGAGAAAGCTTCAGTGATGTGGTCAAACGTCTCTCCGGGGAGCGTTCTTGGAAAGAGGTCGCCGGAATTTGGGCGAGTGATACTACCGATCTAGCGGCCGCTATCGAGGAGGGTCGGGAACGATCTCGGCGGCGTCGTGACCGGATTGATGAGAGACTGGACCGCGAATGATCGAGGATACGTCGTTCATTATCGACGTTCTCGATGGAGATGAGGCTGCTCTCGACGTACTCGAGTTGATCGAGCGCGAACGCCGTCCCGAGAAGGTCGCCGCGATTACCGTCCTCGAACTCTATGAAGGTATTCAGCGCGTATCAAATCCCGACGCCGAACGTCAACGGGTGTTGTCGGTTCTCGACTCGAAACCGATCGTGACAGCTGACCATGACATCATGAAACGTGCTGGTGAACTGAGTGGTCAACTGATCACTGACGGGCAACGAATCGACCGCGAAGACTGTGTCATCGCCGCAACAGCCCTTTCTGAGGATGAACCGCTCGTGACAGCCAATACGGCGCACTTCGATCGGGTTCCCGACCTCGACATCCGTAGTTACTGATCATCCCCTCCGATCGAGTCGGTTGCGTCGGTCACCGATTCAGCGTGTGGATCGCTTTGCCGGTCGCGTTCTCAGCGGCTTCCATGACGGCTTCCGAGAGAGTGGGGTGGGTGTGGATTGTCGCGCCCACGTCTTCGAGGGTTGCGCCCATCTCGATGGCAAGCCCCAACTCACCGATCAACTCGGAGGCTTCAGGAGCGACGACTTGGGCACCGAGGAGAAACCCACTAGGTTCGTCAGCGACGACGCGCACGAACCCGTCCGTCTCTTCGAGGGTGAGCGCGCGTCCGCTCGCGCGCATCGGCATCTGGCCGACGACCGGCTCGAATCCCTCTTCTTCGGCTTCGGCTTCGGTCAGCCCGACGGTTCCGATCTCGGGATCGGTGAACACCGCCGCCGGGACGGCTTGGTAGTCAAGCGCCGCTGGCTCGCCAGCGATCACTTCGGCCGCGACTTCTCCCTCTTTCATCCCCTTGTGGGCGAGCATCGGCTCCCCAGCCACGTCGCCAACAGCGTACACGTGATCAAGACTCGTCGCGCGCGGCTATCGGTCGGATGCATCCCGTGTCATCAGTGTCGAGATCGATCGCGTCGAGGTTCAGCGTGTCTGTGATAGGTTCACGACCGACGGCCACAAGCGCTTTTTCTGCGCTGTATTCGTCGATCTCTCCATCATCAGTCTCGGTGTGGACGGTGATTCCTCCGTCCGTCTCTTCGTAATCCTGTGCGGACTCACCGAACTGGAAATCAATGCCGAGCTGCTCGGCGCGCTTTTTCACGACGCTCGATACGTCGGATTCGTACGTCGGTAACACGTCATCGAGCATCTCGACAACCGTTACATCCGTTCCGAGTTTGGCGAACACGGTCGACAGCTCCATCCCGATGTAGCCCGCGCCGACCACGAGAAGGCTCTCCGGGATCGATTCCAGTGCAAGCGCGTGGCGCGACGTGAGGATCCGATCGCCATCGAACGTGAACCCGGGAATTTCGATGGGGCGGCTTCCGGTTGCGATGATGGCGTCTTCGAACTCGACCGATTCGCTGCCTTGGCCCTCCCCGTCGTGGATAACACGGACCGTGTTCTCGTCAGCGAATTCGGCCCGACCCTCC
Organism: Halocatena pleomorpha; assembly: GCF_003862495.1. Taxonomy (GTDB): domain Archaea; phylum Halobacteriota; class Halobacteria; order Halobacteriales; family Haloarculaceae; genus Halocatena; species Halocatena pleomorpha. The sequence continues at coordinate 18,306 of NZ_RRCH01000038.1, forward strand.
AAGAGATTCACGCCGTTTGCCTTACAGAGCTTCTCGACGCCGCCCGTGAGCTGGTCAACAACATCGTCTTTCCACGCCACCATCTCACCGAGATCGACGCTGGGATCGGCGTGGATCCCCAACTCCTCGGCAGTGGCGGCTTCGTGTGCGGTGTCTGCACCAGTTACCAAGGCCTTCGATGGGATACAGCCGTGATTGAGGCAGGTCCCACCGAGGGCGTTCGCTTCAGCAAGCGTCACATCGAGATCGAACTGTGCAGCCCGGATGGCTGCGGTGTAGCCGGCCGGACCGCCGCCGATGACCACGACGTCGGTTCCGGTTGCGATGTCTCCAACGACCATATTCTTATAGTAATAACCGTGTTGGGTTGTTCAAATACTGCTTCACTGTGTTCGTGAACGCTCCGGCGACCGCCCCGTCGATGACGCGGTGATCGATCGACAGGGAGAGCGTCATTACTTTCCGTGGAACGATCTCGCCGTCTATCACGCGGGGTTTCTCTTTGATCTCACCCAGCCCGAGAATCGCGGATTCGGGATGGTTGATGATCGGCGTGGCGTACTCACCGCCGACGGCACCGAAGTTGGTGATCGTGAACGTCCCGCCTTGCATCTCCTCGCGGGTGATTTCACGGTCTCGGGCTTTCGTTACAAGCTCGTTCATCTCGGAGCTGAGTTGGAGCAGCCCTTTCCGGTCAACGTCGTCGATCACTGGCACCATCAGCCCCGCATCGGTTGCGACGGCAACCCCGACGTTGTAGTAGTGTTTGAGTACGATCTCCTCGGCAGATTCGTCCAGTGAGGCGTTGAGATACGGATGGTCTTGCAGCGCGGCAACGACGGCTTTCATCACGAACGGCATGTACGTGAGCGAGACGCCCCGCTCTTCTGCGTCCTGTTTGAGATCGTCGCGCGTTTCGACCAGTTCGGTCACGTCCACCTCATCGTGGTGAGTGACATGGGGCGCAGTGAACTTCGAACGCTCCATCTGCTGGCCGATCGTGCGTCGGATCCCTTGGTAGGGAACGCGTTTTTCCTGCCCTCCGGGCTGTAGCGCCCGAGCGTCAGCCGCCTGAGCAGCCTGCTGGCGCTCCGTGTACGCTTCGATCTGCTCGGCCGCAACGAACGGTTCGCCGTCGCGCTGTTCGTCAGTCGGCACGGCGTCGATGTCTACCCCCTCCTCGGCGGCGAGCTTCCGAGTTGCGGGTACGGCGAGCGTTCTCTCGCGGTCGGCGCGTTCGCTCGTCGAAGCGGCTGTCGTGGCTGTGACCGCTTCGCTTTCGTCAACTGGCTGAACAGCCGATTCGACGCTGTCGCTGGTTTCCGCTTGGGTTTCCTCGGTGTGGGCGCGTACATCCGCTGCGGTGATGCGGCCACTCGGATCTGCCCCTTCGACGGCACTGATATCCACCCCGCGCTCGCGTGCGAGACGGCGCGCGCTGGGAGCAGCGAAAACACGGTCCGTGCCTTCCGCATCGGTGTCAGTCACCGACTCCGGCTCGGCTTCGGTTTCTGGTTCGGTCTCGGCCGCTGTTCCATCTCCATCTCCATCGCCGTCGGTGTCGAAGACGATGAAGACATCACCGACGGGCACCATCTCGCCTGCCTCGGCCCGTCGCTCGGCAACCGTCCCATCCACTGGTGAGGGAACGTCAACAACGGCTTTGTCCGTCTCGACTTCGGCCACCGGCTGGTCTTCTTCGACCGTGTCGCCGGGTTCGACGAGCCAGTTGACGATTTCACCTTCCGCGACACCTTCCCCGACATCCGGAAGTTCGAATTCGTGTGTCATGGTTTGCTCTCCGTACTCAGTAGTTCACGACATCTCGAATCCCATCAGCGATCCGTGTCGCTTCCGGGAGATAGTAATCTTCGAGCGCGTACAGCGGGAACGGCGTGTCGAACCCGGTGATGCGCTTGATCGGTGCCTCTTGATAGAGCAGTGCCTCCTCTTGGATGGTGGCAGTGATCTCGCCCGCAAGCCCACCGGTCTTGGGCGCTTCGTGAACAACGGCTCCCCGCCCTGTCTTCTTGAACGACTCCACGATGGTATCGGTGTCTAGCGGCGAGAGCGTCCGGAGATCGACGACTTCCACGTCGATTTCGCCAGCGAGTTCCTCGGCGGCTTCGAGCGTCCGGTAGGCCATCGCGCCCCACGTGAACACCGATACGTCCGATCCCTCCCGACGGACCGCTGCCTCACCGAGTGGCGTGGTGTAGGTGTCGTCTGCCACCTCCTCGCGGAACGCCCGGTAGATGAGCTTCGGTTCGAGAAACACGACTGGATCCGGGTCGCGGATCGCTGACGCGAGCAGCCCTTTCGCGTCGGTCGGAGTGCTCGGTACAACGACTTTCAAGCCGGGCTCGTGGACGAAAAACGCCTCCTTGGATTCAGAGTGGTGTTCGGGCGCGCGGATCCCACCACCGTAGGGTGCGCGCACCACCATCGGACAGGAGAATCGTCCTCGTGATCGGGTGCGAAGACGCGCCGCGTGTGAGACGATCTGATCGAATGCGGGGTAGATGAACCCCATGAACTGGATTTCGGGGACCGGACGCAACCCGTACGCTGCCATCCCGATCGCGGTGCCGACGATCCCCGATTCGGCCAGCGGCGTGTCGATAACGCGATCTCCCCCGAACTCCTCGTACAGTCCTTCAGTTGCGCGGAAGACGCCACCGTTTTTTCCGACATCTTCACCCATAACGATGACGTCTTCACTCCGCTCCATCTCGCCGTACAGCCCGTCTCGGACCGCCTGTACGAGCGTGAGATCTTCTGTAGCTGATTGTTGGTTTTGTGTACTCATTCCAGTAGCTCCTCATCGCCGTGTCTGTCACGAAGTCGTTCGAACGCCTCGCGCTGATCGGCCACCCGATCCGGTGTCTCAGAATGAACGTGCTCGAACATCTCCGAGGGATCGGGTCGGTCGGTGGATTCGGCTGCAGTGATCGCGTCATCAACCTCAGACTCGATCTCGGCCGTAATCGCGTCGATGCGTTCCGCGTCGAGAAGTCCCTCGCTCCGGAGATACGCCTCGAACCGCGGGATCGGATCACGGCGCTTCCACTGTTCGACTTCGTCGTCGTCGCGGTAGACGCTCGGATCGTCCGCCGTCGTGTGCGCACCGAACCGGTACTGAACGGCTTCGATCAGCGTTGGCCGTCTGTCTTCCCCAGTTGGCTCTCGTGCTTTTTCAACGGCCGCCTCGGTCACCTGGTACACCGCGAGCGGATCCATCCCATCGACCTGAACGCCTTCAAACCCGTACGCGGTGGCTTTCTGTGCGATTGTCTGGGCCGCCGTCTGACGCTCCCGCGGGACAGAGATCGCCCACTGGTTATTGTTGCAGAAAAAGACGGACGGCGTGTCGAACACGCCTGCGAAGTTCAACCCCTCGTGGAAGTCACCTTCGCTCGTCGCACCGTCTCCGAAATAACACATGAACACGCGGTCTTCTCCCTTGAGTTTCGACGCCCACGCCATGCCCGTCGCGTGGGGAATCTGCGTTGCGATCGGAACGGTCGACGGGAAAACGGGCTGTCCGTCCATCTGGTTGCCCCGCTCGTCTCCCATCCAGTACCGAAGCGTCTCCGACAGCTCGACGCCAGAGCTATAGACACCCGCGTGTTCGCGGTAGGAGGGTATCAGCCAGTCGTCCTCCGCCAACGCGTGCACGCTCCCGACCTGTGCCCCTTCCTGTCCTGACATCGGTGGGAACGTGCCCATCCGTCCCTGTCGCTGGAGACTCACCGCTCGCTGGTCGAAGTGACGCCCGATCTTCATCTCTCGATACATCTCGATGAGTTCGTCCTCCTCAAGTTCCGGTACCGTGGCCCCATCGCGGACACGTCCCTCTTCGTCGAGCACTTGGACGCGCTTGTCGGGGTCGCGTTGTAGCGTACTCATACTTCCCTCTGCAGCATATACGAAACTTTCTCGCTGTCCGTATAGTGTTTTCGTAAATATCTTTCTCTCGTTGCTAATCTTGCCATACAGACACAGCGTGAGGCATTTCCGATCATTGTCTCGATGAGAGACGTTATCAAGTTGATTCTAAGACAAAATAATTATCTACGCTGAAAGTCACTGAGCAGTCATGAGTTATACAGTAGTGCGAAACTCACTACTCTCTTTTCTCTCCGAACCGCCCGGTACTGCTTCCAAACGCGGTGTACTTCTCTCTGCGCTTTCGCTTACGGCTCTTCTCGTGGTTGTCGTTCCTGTCGTAACGCTCACAACTGGTTTCCCACTCCTCGCAGTGGTAGCCATCGCTGGCGTTGTTTATGCTAGTGGGATAGTTCTCACGGATAACCTCCTTGAAGGAATGTGTAGCGGGATCATCGTCCTCTGTACGTTTCAGGCCGAGATTCCGATCGCTGGGATCAGCCGCGGTGGTCGACTCGGGGCGTACACTGTTGAGATCATGCTGGCTGACGTCGCGGCAGTGCCGCTTGTCGTTTTGTTGGCGATGTGGTCCTCAACCCGGTTCAGACTGCCAACCGACCGTCATGGGCGGATCGCCGTGTATGCTCTTGCCGGACTTGTCGTTTGGTCGGTAATTGCTGCTGTCGTAGGGGATGGCCCATCGACGATGATGGGACTTTTCTTCTCGGTAGCGCAACTTCGACATCTGCTGTTGTTCGGCACCGCAATGGTTATTGGACGGTACGTTGGACTCCGAACTATCGCGTATTCGCTGCTTATCGCGGTGAGCGGACACACGTTGTTTGCGATCGCTGAGGTGTTCAATCGAGGCTCGTTCGGTCTCAGCTATCTCGGAGAGGCAAGCGGTTACGGCTTTGAGATCTTCCATATCGGACCCATGGCGGTCACGGCCTCGACATACGCTGGTGGGTTCACCGGCATTTCACGGATTTTGATCACGCTGTTGTTTCTCGTGATGCCGGTCGCGATAGAGCGCGTTATCCGAGGATCGAACTGGCAACAGATGCTTTCTCTCGGATTTATCACTGGCGGTGTCTTTCTCCTTCGTGTCAACGCAAGTGATTCTGGATGGGCTGCGTTTTTGCTTACTGTCCTGTTGTTGTTCGGTTCGATAGTGTACATTCATCTTCGCACCAATGAGACACGGAGCGGACCGTACGACTACGCGCGCGGTTACGCTACTACTGTCGGTGCAGGTCTGCTGAGCTGTCTTCTGTTTCTCTCGAGAACATCGAGTGAGAAAGCCCCAGAGCCGAAACCAACCCCGGAACCAAAGGGCGACTCCGGGATGTTGTCTCAGGTCGATTCTGAAATGGTCGTGTCGGTTGTTGACGCTGTTCCGTTGATAAACACGGGAAATCTCTCGATCCGTGTCCAACAGTACATTGCGGCCCTTGAGATCGGCATCACCAACCCCCTGTTCGGGATCGGTGGGATGAACTTTTCACTCGTTGCGCAGAATTACGGCGTTCCTCGCGCGATCTCGATGCACAACGTGTATCTATCCTTTCTGGTCGGAACCGGGATACCGGGAGTGATCCTGTTCGTCACCAGCCTTCTGGCAGTGCTCTTTGTGGCGGTCAAAAACGCCATGACAGTCGATGACGAGGATCGACTGCTCTGGGCGATGATCGCCTGTGGGATGCTTGGCTTTCACGCCATCAACTTCTGGATCGCTGCGGGCGAAATCGGGAAAGTCGCGTACATGACGTTCTGGATGCTCGCTGGCGCGGTCGTCGGATCCCGGACGTAGCCGGCCTGCAGAAACGGCTGCTTCGATCCCCAACGAAGTGTGGTCACGTGCTGTATTTGTATCTGGATGTCTGAATCCATCGTATGGCCGACATCGGAATCTATGCCCCTCGCCTCCGAACGGGAACCGATAGCGCTCCTCAGCAATGCCTCTCACATTTAATAGAACAATTCATACCTCGTGACAAGATCACAGTTACTGTCATTGGTCATGAGGATCCTGTATCCAGGCCAAAACCACTCGGTGACGTCCAGTGGTTATCTGTTCCCCGAACGCCGTGGCAGTGTGAGCGCGCGATTGATAACGCCGATTTTGATAGCGTTCTTTGGTATCGATTGACCGATAGAGTACAACCGGGATTTCTCTCGACGCCGTCTGTTCTCTGGTATCACGGCGACGAGCACTGGGAAATTCCTCACGTCGATGGCCGGGCGAAAAGTTACGCTCTGCGTGTCCTTGAAGGGTGGCGGATGATGCAGTTCGACCATGTCGTCTGTGTCTCAGACGATCTTCGACGGCGGGTTGCGGATCGGTATCCGTGGACCCCATCGACGAGTACCGTCCCAAATGGAATCGATCACGACGTGTTCACCCCCGTTGAAACGACACCACATCTCAACGGTCTTGACAGTGATACTCCGTACGTTTTCCATGTCAGCTCTTTTGATCCAAAGAAAAATCCACAGGGGGTGTTACGATCATTCGCGCGTTTAGAGCAGGACGTACAACTCGTCGTTTGTGGCCCGGGTTGGGAATCAAACACACAGGTTCGAGAGGAGATCGATCGTCTGGGGATTGAGTCAGAGATCCTATTTACCGGCTGGATCGAACAGCAGACGCTCGTCCAGTTGCTTTCCAATGCCGTGGCAACTGTCTTTCCATCCCTTCATGAAACGTTCGGACTGCCAGTTCTTGAGTCGATGGCTTGTGGGACTCCTGTTGTTGCATCAGATCGGTACGCGATCCCTGAAATCGCGGGCGATGGTGCGATCCTCGTTGATCCCGAAGCTCCAGAGGAGATCGCTGCTGCTCTCGATCGGCTGATCACTGACGCAACGCGCCGTGCTGAATTAGCACGTCAAGGGCGCAAACGGGCGACCACCTTCTCGTGGCAGCACACTGCGGATCAGATGGTTAATGTCTTCGAACAAGTTATTACCACGTCCGCCACTCACGACTCCATTCTCGGCTAACGATTGCTTCTCTCGCCGCTCTCACCAGTAACTCGATCGATAACAGGCCGTTCACTCCCGAGTGGGATCGAACTGATCACAGACGGCTTCACACCGATTCGTTCCTAGCGGCTGGAGAAACTCCTCTCGAACCGCATCTCGCTCGTTAGCGAACTCGTCAGTTTCGACTACTGATTCGATGCTGGCTAGCAATTCCTCGAACTCGGTCGCAACCGGGCCGGGCGTCACCGCGTCGTAGTTCAGATTGAACCCTCGTGTCTCACCGTACCGCTTTCGATCGAACGGATAGAAGATGACGGGTCTATCAAGCAACAAGTAATCGAAGTATAACGATGAGTAATCTGTGATCAACGCATCAACCGATGGCAACAGCGGATACACGTCTAGTGGAGAGGGCATTGAGATGATTCGCGAGTATTCTGCTCGATCGACGTCTATCTGGTCCCGTGGGTGGGGTTTGACGATGAGGTACGCGTCGATCTCGGTGAGTTTCGCGTCGAGTTCCGACAGATCGAGATGCTCCCCGACGTGCTCGCCCGTTTCCTCGTGGAACGTGGGAGCATACAGGAACACGTTGCTCTCCTTATGACGTTCAGCCGCCATTTCGTAGATGTCCGCTTTGGCTTCGATTCGTTCGTCCGGAAACGTCCCGTCGAGAAGATCGTTTCTCGGATACCCTGTGACGACGACCCGCGATGGATCCATGTTCCGACCGGACGCAAACGGTTCGACCATCGCTTCACTCGTGACGGTCAACCGGTCGAATTGCTTGAAGAGGGCGTATTTGCCCCGCTCAATTGGTCCAACAATGGGGTGATCGATCTGTCGATGAGCATCCCATTCGACCTGCTTCAGCATGATTCCGTGCCACAACCCAACAATTGTTGTGCCACCAGCACACCACACGTTCACATCCCGTGTACCGTGACTCACGTATGCGACGCTCGCTCGGAGGCTCGCGTACGTTCCACGGAACGAGTCGGCATGGTACGCCTCGTGTCCTTGTGATTGTAGTGTCTCGACCACTGACTCGTTTCTCGACAGCCACACCGCCCGAACGTTCGGGCGTTCTTCGACTGTGTGAAGATACAGATACTTCGAATTGTCAACGAACGCCGACCCCTCTTTGGCACCAAACACCCACAGTGTTTCGTCTTTTGGCCAAACGAACGAAAGTACGTACAGTAACCCGAACCAAAGGTACGTCAGACCAGCACTCACCCGAGACACTACTCCGGTAGAATCCATATCGTTTCCCCGTTACTCGACTGTGAGCCGTCCGCAGATATTCTTTGCTTTTGATAGGTCTTCTTCGGTGTCGATCTCGATCCATGGGCCATCCGTTTCCACGAATCCAACGCTTACATCGTTGAACAGGAGATCGAATGCCCCTTCGTACCACCCGTTGACTTTGTCCTGCTCGATGAAGTCTCCGATGTGCTTGAACAGCACGCTCGCGTCTTCGGCGGTGAACTTCGAGAGACCGATGTACTCGGCGTCTCCCTCGTCGAGATCCTTGCCAATGGTTTCGATGTTATCACCGTCGAACGCTACCACCATCTCCTCGCCCGTTTGTTCGGTTTCCGGATCAACAAGGAGAGCGCTCCCGTCGTGTTGCTGTAATTTCGAAAGGCTCTTTGTCGGAAATAAGGTATCGGAATTTATCAGCGTAAATCCATTTTGGGCGTCGTCCCGCGCCAACCACAACGAATAGATGTTGTTGGTTGAGTCGAACCGCTCGCTGTGAACGAATTCGATCTCCAGTGATTCTCGGGATCGACAGTGGTCTCTAATCTGCTCGCTTTCGAACCCCGTCACGACGACGACTCGCTCGTATCCGTTCGCTTCGAGTGCTTGGAGGATGTGTTCGAGGATCGCCTGCCCACCGACGTCCAGTAGCGTCTTGGGTGTATTGTCGGTTAGTGGTTGGAGTCGTCGCCCCTGACCGGCAGCGAGAATGATCGCCTGTGTACTCGGATCCCCACCGAGACCATCTGCACGATGGCTATTCATGGATGGATTTGTATCAACGGTACATATTAACGCTTGGATTCTATTACAGGAAGATTCTATATATTCAGAATTAACGTATCACTGGGAATTTAGGTGACAATCAAAAACGCCCTCTCTGTCGTCTTTCGTTCCGTGATAGCGCTCAAGATGCTATATTTTAAGGCTTGCTCACACACCAACAATGGAATAACGAAACGGTATTGTACTTCAATCATCAGCATTACCACGTGTCTCCCTCACCAACTCGCTGGTTCCGAAAACGGATCCGATACGGCTATGAAGAGTGGCAAAAGAACGGACTTGCGGGTGCTCGAGAGGGGGCAGTGACTACGTGGAGGGCGGCGTTCCACGAACTGAATGAACAGTACATTCGTCGAATCGGGAACCCTGGTCACTCAATTTACGAACGCGAGTGGGATGTTCTCGTCGTGTTAGACGCGTGCCGAGTCGATCTCCTCCGGGAGGTTGCCGACGAATACGACTTTCTCGGTGAGATAGAGACGTTCTATTCGATCGCAAGCAAATCGTCCACGTGGATGGAGCGCAATTTCAAGGGCGAATACACGGAGAAGACGGCCAGTACCGCCTACGTGACTGGTAATCCGTTTTCGAGGATGTTTTCAGGATCGGAATTCGCGTATTTCGATGAGGTCTGGCGGTATGCATGGGATGATGAGCTCCATACGATCCCAGCACGGCCGTTAACCGATTCGGCGATCGACGTCTGGCGCAACGAATCCGTAGACCAAATGATCGTCCACTACATGCAACCTCACGTCCCGTTCGTGACCGAACCGGAGCTAGGATCATACAAGGGTCCTGAGGACTTCGGTGATGGGTTCAATGATCTCTGGGATCAAGCCGGATACACGCTCTCAGCGGATCGTGTGTGGAACGCCTATCGGGACAACCTCCAATACGTGCTTGATGACGTCGAGTTGCTCCTAGAGAACCTCGATGCAAACCGAGTCGTGATCTCTGCTGATCACGCCAACGCCTTCGGTGAGTTTGGATTTTGGGGTCATCCATCTTACATGCTGCTTCCCTCTATTAGGCAAGTGCCATGGAGCGTAACGACTGGGGTGGACAATGGCGAATACGAGCCGACGATCGATCGCGTCGAAGAGATTGACGACGACGCGGTGACCGACCGACTTCGGGATCTGGGATACGTATAAGTCACACACGACCCAGTTGTTGCACCGTCAAGATCGAAACGAAAAAGATAATCAACAGGTCTCACTCACGTTCACGTACAGATGCCGTCTCGCTCTGATTCTGGCCTTTATTCCTCGCTTCGATCGGTGACGCGTGGTGCATCAGTGTTCGCGGTCGGGTCTGGGCTCAGCAAGGCGCTCGGATTCGTGTTTCAGCTGTTGTTGACCCGAGGATTGGGTGCTGAACTGTACGGTATCTACACGTATGGGTTCACGATCGCCATGTTCATTGTCAATTTCGCCGATCTCGGGACGAGCAAGGCGATTTTGAAGTTCGTCCCTCTGTATGAGGACGATCCCCGCAAGCAGAATCGACTGCTTGGTCTCGCGTCTCTGACCTCTCTTGGGGGAAGCGTCCTGTTAGGTGGAGGGGTGTACGTCTCTGCTCCCACGATAACTGAGCTGACGCTGAACAATCCGCTGCTCACCGACGTTTTGCGGCTCTTTGCTGTCTTCATCGTGTTCTATACACTCATTAGAATCGTCAGCAGCGTGTTCCAGAGTGTTGAACGCCAAGCGTACAAGATGCTTTTAGAGAATGTCACTACACAGACGATCCGGATTCTCTTCGCCGGCATCGCGCTTGTCGTCGGGGCGTCCGTCGTCGGCGTTACGGCTGCCATCATCGTCGGGACCGTCCTGACATTCGGGATTGCAGCCGTGGTGTTTCTCTCTCGTACCTCATTCCATCCGACGCTTGGCGGCTCACGCGGAGACATTCGGGAGTTTTACGATGTCTCACTTCCACTGACGTTTTCGGATGTCGGACGGTTACTGTACCGACGGATCGACGTGTTGATGGTCGGATTTTTGCTTTCTGCGGGCAGTCGTGTTGGCGTCTACAACATCGCAACCGTACTCGCAAGCCTGCTCCGACTCCCACTCACCGGTTTTAATCAGCTGTTTCCTCCAATCGCCTCGCGGCTGTATTCGAACGGAGAGATCGAGGAACTCCAATCAGTGTACACGATGGTGACCAGATGGACGTTCACGGTCTCGTTGCTTCCTGCGGCCGCCACGATCGTCTACGCGGAGGAACTGCTCGGGGTATTCGGGAACGCGTTCACTGCTGGTGTCACCGTGCTTCTATTGTTCGTCCTCGGTGAGCTGATGAACGCCCTCGCCGGTCCGAGCAATTACATGCTGATAATGACTGACCACCAGTACGTATCGATGGTCAACGAGTGGGCGCTCGGCGTGTTCAACGTCGTTCTCAACTACCTGTTCATCAGCCGGTTCGGTCTCGTCGGTGCTGCGCTTGCGACGGTGAGTGTCCTGTCGGTGATCAACCTTGTCCGTGTCGTGGAGGTGTGGTATCTCGAAGGATTGATGCCGTATTCGCTGAAATTCTTCAAGCCGATTCTTGCCGGCCTCGGTGCCGGCGCTGTGATGTATGGCCTGAAAACGTTCCTTTCTGGATATCCCCTGCTCGTCATCGGTGGGGTTGTCGGCGGAATCGTCTTCGCGCTTGGATTGTTCGCACTCGGAATCGAACAAGAGGATAAGGAGTTTTTCGTCGAATCGATCCCTGCACTCGAATCCGTGTTGCCCTGAGCGTTACTCCGCGTCGACGCCAGCAGTCCGTCTGGCCGCTTCAACGGATTTCCCTTCGCGGAGAACGGCTTCAACGAACAGCTCACCAGCACGATAGGACGACCGCACAAGCGGGCCGCTCGCACAGTAGAGAAATCCGAACTCCTCGTGTGCTATCTGTTGCCATGTCGAAAACTTGTCTGGATGAACATGCTCGCTCACTTCGAGGTGGCTTCGAGACGGTTGGAGATACTGACCGAACGTCACGATATCGACACCGATCTCGCGGAGATCGCCCATCGTCTGGTAGATCTCGTGGTCGTACTCTCCGATACCGAGCATGAGCGATGTCTTGGTATGGATATCGGATGTCTCACTCACCTGTTCAAGCACAGACAACGACTGTTCATAGCCAGCCCGCCGATCCCGAACCGGCCACTGGAGCCGTTCGACCGTCTCGATGTTGTGGGCGATCACATCCGGCTCGGCGTCGATGATCTTCTCGACGCAGTCGGATTCTCCGCGGAAGTCGGGAACGAGTACTTCGACCACCGTCTCGGGGTGGTGAGTTTTGATCTCCTCGATCGTTCGAGCGAAATGTCCAGCTCCCTGATCAGGGAGATCATCCCGGTCGACGGAGGTGAGAACGACGTACTCCAATCCGATCTCCGCGATCGCGCTGGCGACGTTCGCCGGCTCATCTGGATCGAGCGGCTCCATTCCTCCGGTCTTCACGTCACAGAAGTTACATCCCCGTGAGCACCGATCACCCATGAGCATGATCGTCGCGGTCCCTGGTCCCTCGCGGCCGCTCCAACACTCACCCAGATTCGGACAGTTTGCCTCCTCACACACCGTGTGGAGATCGTGATCTCGGAGCACCTGTTTGATCTCAGTGAAGCGCCGACCCGACGGCGGACGCATCTTCAACCAATCGGGCTTGCGCGCGCGACTCATAACCGAAGGGACGACCGTCCGTGATTAAAATCTGTGGTTCACAATTTTCATAACAATTAGATTACATAAATATTATCAATGTATTATGTGAATACTGGTTAATGTTCAACATCAATAACGAAGATATAACACAAGGATCGTTGGCACGGGGGTTGTTGGTGTTATCAGGCCCGTTGTTGGTCCAGAATATAGTGCAAGTAATCCAGCAAGTGGTCGATCTGTTTTGGGTCGGGCGGTTGAGTAGCGACGCGGTCGCGGCGATCGGCTTTACGATGCCGCTCATCTCGGTCGTTTCTTCCGTGGTGTTGGTCATGCCGTTCGTCGGAACACAGGTGTTGGTTTCACAACGCGTCGGTAGCGAACACTGGTCCGGTGCTCGCCGGGGATTGTTCACAGGGCTAGTCGTTTCGGTCGGTACTGGACTCGTCCTCGGCGTGGTTGCATTCGTCGGGGCGCGTCCATTCTTCGAACTGCTCATGAGTGTCCGTCCTGGCTCTGTGTCATCCCAGGTCGTCGATCTCGCAGTGGCGTATTTCGGTGTCTTCGCCGCCGGTGTGTGGATCGCGGGCGTCTCCGATACGACAGAAGCCGCGTTCATCGGATGGGGTGATTCTCGGGCAGCGCTGTACATGAACGTCATCGCCCTCTCGGTGAACATGATCCTCGATCCGATCTTGATCTTCGGCTTTTACGATAATCCGTTGTTCGTGGGGCTCGGATTGACGGGGCTCCAGTCGGCAGCAGCGTCGATGACGCAGTTCAGTGGCGTCGGCATCGCTGGCGCTGCGCTGTCGACGCTCGTCGGATACGGTGTCGGCGGGGCAACCGGACTGGCGTTGATCGCACGCGGTCGCAACGACGGTATGCTTTCGCGGGCCGCCGTTGGGATCGACATGGGCACAGTTCGTGAACTTGTGGACATCGGTGTCCCGGCCGGTGGTCAGTCCATCTTGAAACAAGGTGTAGAGCTGGCATTGATTCTGGTCGTTTTCCGTGCGGCTGGAAGTGCCGGTCTTGCAGCCTACATCGTCGGTTACCGGGTTGCGAGCATCGCCGTCATTCCATCGAGAAGCCTCCAACAGGCCGCCCAGAGCATCATCGGGCAGAATCTCGGCGCGGGAGCGACTGACCGCGCGCGTCGAACCACGTGGATCGGCGTCGGGATTGCCGGCGGCACACTCGCTTTCATCGGACTCGCACAGTTGGCCATCCCAGAAACGATCGCCACCCTGTTCGTCCCCTCGCTGTCGTCGACCGCGACGCATCTCGCCGTCGAGTATCTCGCCATTCTCGCGTACGGCTACCCGGCGATCGGTGCTGTGTATCTCTTTCAAGCCGGGTTCAACGGCGCACGCCGTACCCAAACGAGTTTCGCGGCGAGCCTCCTCCAGTATTGGGGTGTGCGGCTTCCGATCGCAGTCGTCGGTGGGATCGTCCTCTCGTTGCAAGCATCGGGGGTGTTCTGGGCCGTCACGATCTCGAACATCGTCGCCGCTCTCGGGCTGGCTGGCTACTACCGCTACGCAACCGCAGAAGGGATGCTCGACCGAGCGGCCTACGCCGCAGCCGCTGACTAACCGCGCGGACGCTCTCACGGCGTTTCTACTCACCGTGGGTAGCCACAATGCTTATTCGTCGACGGCACAACCATCGAATGGCTCACAGGAAACGCAGCCGAATATCCTCTCCGTAGAACAGAGAACGCCTGTGTCAAACGGTTCGTTCACCGAAACTGATCGATCGCGACCGATCGAAGCGGACGCTTTCGTTAGCATGTACGAAGAGATCTTGGCGTCGAACGGTCTCCGGATCCAGTGGTCGTTCGATGTCCGTGGCGAAACGATCGCAGTGTTGTATTCGGCTGATAACTCCAATCACAAGCAGCGGAGGACGGCGTTTGTCGACGCATTTATCGAGTTAACACGACGGACTGGTGGGTCCGGTTGGGATCTCCACTTCGTCGTGGCACTGTCTGAGGGGGCGTCCTACGAGTGGACCCTGACTGACGATCACGCCCGCGAGTATCTCCACGGAGAACTGTCTCGTGAGGAGTTGCTCGAAACGATCGACGAAACAGTCGAACGGGACGATAACAGGGGAGCCGGAGAGCCAGATGACGATCGGGATACCGATACCGATACTGATACTGATACTGATACCGATTCAGGGGCGGTCGCGGCCGATTTTTCGGTTCGGGTTCGCTATGAACGGGAATGGAGTGGTGTCGTCGGTAGTGGTGAGCGATCCCGGTCCGTAGATGGAACCGGGTCGGAAACGATCGCTATCGAGGACGACCATCCGGTCATGATCATCGCGACCGTACAGAAACTTGACGACAGCCCTGAGACACTCACGGTTCAAATTTTGGCGGATGGCGAGGTTCGAAAGGGCACCGCAACCGACGCGAAGTACGGCGTTGCGTCGGTTAGCTACACTCCGCAGTCGGCCCGATTGGAGTGAAGACTCCCCCCGCCAGACAGAGAAAGAAATCCATTTGGTCCGTCGGATCCGTCCTTCGCTGTGAACGTCGCAGAGCGGATCCCGGAGTTCGCCGGTGCCTTCCCCTTCGATTCGTTCAATCGGATGCAAACAGAGGCGCTGCCGGCGATTTTAGAACGCGAGGAGAACGTCGTCGTCAGTGCCCCGACGGCGTCGGGAAAGACCGCGTTAGCCGAACTCGCCATCTGCAAGACGCTCAAAGCGGCTGGCACGGCGTTGTTTCTCGCTCCGCTTCGTGCGCTCACGAACGAGAAAGAACGCGAATGGGAACGGTTTGAGGAACTCGGCTACTCGGTGTACGTCGTCACGGGCGAGCGTGATTTTAATTCTCGAAAAGCAGAACGCGCGGACATCCTCGTGATGACGCCGGAAAAGGCCGATTCCGCAACCCGGAAACACGATTCATCCAGATACCAGTTCATCCGGAACGTCGACTGTTGTGTTATTGACGAGGTGCATCTGCTTGATTCGGATCGGCGGGGCAGCGTCCTTGAGGTGACAGTTGCGCGCCTTCGCCGGCTCTGTGACCCGCGTATCGTCGCCCTCTCGGCCACGATGCCGAACGTCGACGACGTGGCTGGCTGGCTCGACGCCGTTCCGGAAACAACGTTCCAGTTTGGAGAGGACTACCGGCCGATCCCCCTCTCTGCGGAGGTTCGGACGTACACTCACGGCGACAATCCGTTTGCTGACAAGTACCGCCGGCTGTACCGCGCGCTCGATCTGGCCGAGCCACACATCCGTGACGGTGGGCAGGCGCTCATGTTCGTCGCCTCCCGGCAGGACACGCGCCAAGCCGCGGAGAAAGCCCGAGACGAACTGGCATCCCGAGATGTTCCGATCGGCGCACGCGGCGAATACGACTTTCACACTGAAACCCAAACGCTCACGAACGATACTCTTCGAAAGTCCGTGCTTGACGGCGTCGCGTTTCACCACGCCGGGCTGTCCCGAGAGGACAAAACTCACGTCGAGCAGTGGTTTCGTCGGGGTGATATACAGCTGTTGTTCTCGACTTCGACGCTCGCGTGGGGCGTGAATCTCCCCGCCCGTTGTGTCGTCATTCGGGACACGAAGCTTCACGATCCACTCGAAGGGGAAGTCGACATGAGTCCGCTCGACGTGCTCCAAATGCTCGGACGAGCGGGCAGACCGGGCTACGACGACGCCGGCTACGCCTACGTGGTTTGCGATCGAGCGGACGCTGAGAGCTATCGCACGCTGTTACAGGACGGAACGCCGATCGAATCCAGACTCGCGGACGATCTCGCTACCCATCTCAACGCCGAGATCGCGCTCGGCACGATCGGTGATCTCAACGACGTGATGGAGTGGCTCGAAACCACGTTTTACTTCGTGCGCGCTCGACGCGCATCGACGTACGATTCAGGGGAGCAACTCCGGGACACCGCACGCGAGACACTCTCTTCGCTCGTCACCGATGGGTTCGTGAAGACCGACGAACGCCACATCGAACCCACGCCGCTGGGGCAGCTCACCTCCCGCTACTACCTCCGGCTCGACACCGCCGCCCGGTTCGACACGCTCTGTAAGCGCGACGCGGTGACTGAAGCCGACGTGTTGGAGACGGTTGCCGGCGCGACAGAATTCGACAGCGTCAGTGCTCGGCAGAGCGAGCGAGAGGCCATCTCTGCCGTCGTATCGGGGCGTACGTCGCTTTCGGAACCCAGCCACCGTAAGGTGTTGGCGATCCTTAAATCGAGTACGACTGGCTCGACGCCGTCAGAACTGCAGAGCGACGCGTGGGTGATCCGGCACAACGCGCTCCGGCTATTGGGAGCACTCCGGACGTTTCTCGATCGATTTGCTGATCCGCCCGCGGCGAACGTGGCGCGTCGTGTCGAGGCACGCGTCGAGAACGCAATCAGCACCGAAGCCGTCGGGTTGACCGCGATCGACGGCGTCGGATCCGGCCGAGCCAAAACCCTCGCGAGGGCAGGGTTGTCGACACCAGCAGATGTCATTGAAACGGGTGTCGACGGACTCATCGACGCCGGACTCTCAAAAGGAGTTGCGAAACGAGTCCTCGATAGCGCCCGTGAGCTTCCTGCTGTCGCCATCAAGTGGGGTGCGTTTCCCGACGCTATTCCGGCCGGAGAGAACGACGTTCGTGAGGTCACCGTCACGACAACCGCCGGAACCGCCCGAGCGACCGTCGCGGTCACCGTCAACGGCGTGTCGATGATGGATACGAGCACGTATCTCGGGGAAACCACCGTTCCTGTCGGGGTGTTCGGTGGCGACGCGGACGAACTGGAGTACACCATCACCGTGGCGTTTCCCGAGTTGCCCCTCGTTCCGATCACGGAATCGAAAACCGTGCGTGTCGTGTGAGCGCGCTCGTCGTGGTTGAGCGACTACACCGTTTGAACCCAGTTTCCAGCACCGTCGGCTCGAAACGCGGTCCACGGCGTCGTGTTCGTGTTCCACACCGTGGCACCCATCGCGCTGGCGTATCCGCCGTGCCCGTTCCATTCGCCCGTCGATCGCGGGTCTCCGGCGTTCGTCCCTTGTCGGTTGAGTAGCGTTCGCGTTCCCTTATCTTTGAGAGTGCCGAACGTCACTCCCCGAACGGAATCGAGCACCGTTTCGACCGCGTTGTCCACGATCAGCTGCCACGGTTTGGTGCCCTGACAAACGATGTTCGACAGCGTGGTGTGCGACCCCGAGATCCGAGCCGCGACGGTCGTTCCGTCCCTGCTTGGCTGGGCGAGCGAGACGCCCGTGAGACGACAGTTGCTGCCAGAACAGTCGATCGCTGGTACGTTCGACGCGCTTGCGAACCCAGAAACGGTTAGCCCGGTCACTGATACACCCGTTCCGTTCAGCCGAACCGCCTCCCGTTTCGCGTTGAAAACGCCGACGTTCGTGTACTGCGATCGGGTTCCGTCGGTAGCGATGCCAACCGCCGACGCTTTGATCGTCGTGTTGCTGACAACGTTTCCGGTCACGTCGCCTTCTCGGATCGCAGGTCCCTCCTCTGCGTCCGTGACGTACACGTTCGTGACGGTATTGTTGGCCCCAGCGAGTTCGAGACCGGGTGAGCAGTTGACGATCGAAACGCCTGACACCTGACTGTAGCTCGGTCTGAGATAGATCCCGCCGCTCTTCCCGGTAACGATGTGTAAATTCGAGAGCTTTAGCCTCGTTCCCCCACCGAGATACACGTTCCACCCGAAATTATTCTCGATCCAACTGTTGCGGAGTCGCGTTCCCGAAGTGGAGGCTTCGAGACGGAGTCCGTCGCCCCACGAATACCGGACGATGAGGTTCTCATACAGCGTATCGATGATCTTCCCGGTTCCGTGGATGAGGTGCCCTTTCGAGCGTTTGTCTTTGTCGGGGAACTGTCCCAACACACTCATGTCGCTGACGCCACCGAAGTTACCCGACGAATCGCTCTGAAACGTGATGAGCGATCCATCGGTGGCGTCGTCGGTCAACGTGGTAGTCCGAACGCCGGCACCCCTGAGATACATCGCCGTCTGCTCATAATCAGCAGCCGGAGGCGTTGCCAACGCCGAAGCGGCGTAGTTTCCCGGCTGGAAATACACCGTCCCGCCGTCCGGTACCACGTCGGCTTCGAGCGTCCACGGATCGTCCGGTGTTCCACTCCCGCCAGTTGCGGACTGAGCGGCGAATCGATCCCTGCTCTCGGCGTGTTCGTCTATCCGGTGCCATTTATCCTCTCGCCAGATGTACAGCGTCCCTTGCTGTGGTCCCCGATCGACGAGATACTCATGGCCGGCCTGCTCGCCGCTCTCTGGACGTGCCTCCTGCGGTCCGACCCATCGAGGAGCGTCCCGTAGCGGTTCTGCTGATTGAGCGGGTTGAGTCTCCTCTGAAAACATCGAACAGCCAGCGAGCGATCCCGCACCGAGGGCCGCCGTTCCACGTAACACCGTTCGCCTATCGTATCTTTGTCCTTTTGTCATGACAAAATACTCGTCGTTGGTGACAAGGGTTTTGTGGCCCGACATCTCGGGTGTGCGTTCGTGATTTGTGAATACTGTGAAGGTTTATATACAAAACCGAAGCCACCTTCGCCAATGACCGAGTGGATTCGGGTGTACGCTGGCGACTGTACGGCAGAGTATCAGGGACCGGTAGCCCGGACGGCTCGCGGACACGTCGTGGTGTTGGTGAAACCCGACGGTACGGTGCTCGTCCACGATCGCAGTGGCTACTCCCCGGCGGTGTGGCTGACCCGCGCCGCGTCGCTCGCCATCGATCACGACGAGCACCCGCGGATTACTGCTGTCGACGGCGAGCAACGTCTCACTGTTCGGTTTCACCACCTTGCGGGCTGTAGCGAGTATCCTGTGAGCGTCGCCGGTGTCCCCGTCGGGCCATCGGATACGGCAGACGGGACGGGTCCATACGTTCGAAGTCGTGGTCCGGTCGTAGACATCGCGAGTGGTGATCAGTACGCGCTCAAGAGGGAGTCCACTGTGATCGATCAGTCGTGTGCGTGTGGGTTGCCGTTGATTCGGATCGGTCGGGCAGAGACAGGTGATCAGCTGCGGTGTCTCGATCCCGGCTGTGGACAGTCAAACTGACCCCCGCCAGCCAACCACAGTCGCTTTGTCCGTCGCTCCGCGAATAGGCGTATGCACGGTTCGATGGAGGGCGATACGGTACACGTTCCGTCCCCCGCCCGCGAGCGGTTTTACGATAATCGGGGCTACGGCCATCCGCGCGGCGACGCACTCGCGCTCTCACCCGTCGAGGCGGCTCATCTCCTCTTTCGCGGCGATCTGGAAGCGGTCGATGGGATGGGTTTTCGATCCTTTCTTGCCACGACTGACACGCTCGTTCGGTTTCTGGTGTACAAGGATCTCAGGGAACGGGGGTTCTATTTGTCGCCAGCGCGTGATGGATGGGTCGGATCGGACGCAACCGACAACATCGATTTTGTCGTTTATCCGCGAGGAAACGGGCCGTGGGACGGCGTCACCGAGTACCGCGTTCGAGTGGTCGGTGAGCGTGCGGCGGTTTCGGCATCCTCACTCACAGAGACGCTTGCAGTCGTCGATGAAGAGAGCGAAATCACCTACTTCTCGGTCGACACCCCCGATGTGACCGGCTCGACCGACCACAGTCTTCCCGAAAACGTTCCCGGAATGTTGCTCGCTGATCGTGTCGTGTTGTGGGATGCCCCGTCTGTGCTCTACGAACGCGCGTTTTACGGCCAACCGCTGAGTGCACGCGATGCGTCTTCCACTGGGTCGATGTCGATCCAATGTTCGCTCGTTGAGGCGGCTCATCTCGCCGAGCGCGGTATCATTCGGGTCGATGCTGGGATAGAGGGCATCATTGAGCGGGGTCGCGTCGTCGAGGGCGATCGGTTCGATCGCCGGCGGGCCGTCTACAGCACGCTTCGGGATCAGGGTGTGGTTCCCAAAACCGGATACAAGTTCGGTGCCGACTTCCGAACGTACGCACGCATCGAACACGTCGATGAGCTTGATCACTCCGAACAGCTTATCAGAGTGGTCTCTCAGGATCACACCTTTTCGCCGCGTGATCTCGCACTCGATGGCCGGTTGGCCCATGGGGTCCGCAAACGAATGGTTTTTGCGCTGACCGACGCGACAGGTGCAATAGACTGGCGGTCGATCAGTCGACTCACACCATGAGCGAGCACGATCACGATTCCGAACGGGACACCGACGAACGAACGGCCGAGACGGACTCCGGAACGGCAGGAGCTGACGATCTCACACTCGATCCGTGGGGTTCGGCAACCGTCGAGGACTACCAGAAGCTCTTTTCGGAGTTCGGTATCGAATCGTTCGAGTCGGTGCTGCCCAACGTTCCGAACCCCCATTATCTAATGCGACGGGGCGTCATCTTCGGCCACCGGGAGTATGATCGGGTGCTCGATGGGCTAGAGACGGGAGAGGCGGCCGTCCTCTCGGGGTTCATGCCAACCGGTGAGCCACACATTGGGCACAAACTCGTCTTCGATGAGATCATCTGGCACCAGCGGCAGGGGGCCGACGCCTATGGATTGATCGCGGATCTCGAAGCCCATTCCGCTCGGGGACTCGACTGGGATGAGATCGACGAACACGCCCGCGATTACCTACTGTCACTGCTCGCGCTCGGGTTCGATCCCGACGAGGGGACGCTGTACCGCCAATCGGAAAACCGTGCTGTGCAGGATCTCGCCTTTGAATTGGGGATCGAAACGAACGCCTCGGAGCTACAGGCAATTTATGGCTTTGATGGGGAGACCGACATCTCTCACATGCAGAGCGTCGTCACCCAGATGGCGGACATCCTCTACCCCCAACTCGACGAACCGAAACCGACCGTGATCCCTGTGGGTCCTGATCAGGATCCACACGTACGGCTCGCGCGCGATCTCGCGGCACGAATGCGATCGTTCAAAGTCACCGAAGCGTACGCGAGCTTCGAGGCAGATTCCGAGGAGCGTGCACTCATCGAAGCGGCCTACGAGGCGCTCGGCGGTGCGGACGCAGAAGAACCGATCCGGTGTGTGGCGGCTGCCGACTGGATTGCCGACCACCGTGACGCGCCCGATCTCGAAGAAAGTCTTCGGGCAGCGGGGAAGGAACCGATTCGGCCCCGCGTTCGATTTCTCGATCGGAACGCCAGTGACGAGGCGTTCACGGCGCTCATCAACGCGATCGACGGCGAAAAGCGCGTGTATGAAGGTCACATCGACGCGTTCGAGTACTCCCGCGAGGCGGCCACAGCGTTGGCGCGCGAGATCGAGATCGAGCACGACGGCTACGGCTTTTATCCGCCCTCCTCGATCTACCACCGCTTTATGACCGGCCTGACCGGCGGCAAGATGTCCTCGTCTGTTCCTGCGAGCCACATCAGCCTGCTTGATGATCCCGACGACGGATACGATAAGGTCAACGCAGCAACCACCGCAGGACGGGAAACCGCCGAACTCCAGCGGAAACTCGGCGGCGAGGCCGATGAGTGCCCCGTCTATGAGCTGTACGCCTACCTGCTCGCCGGGGACGACGACGACTTAGCTAAAACGGTGTACGATGAGTGCGTCAACGGCGAGCGCCTCTGTGGCGACTGTAAAGAACAAGCCGCACAGCTGATGAAGGCGTTTCTCGAAGATCACCAAGAGAAACGCGAGGAAGCCGAGGAGCTACTCGAATCACTGGACGTAGCGGTGTGAGGTTCACCTGACCGGGCGAGTAGGGGAATTTAACATAATAGTTATTATGTTGGAAATTTAATATATGGTAATGGAAACGAATCTTTATCGTCCGTTTACCGTCGGTATGTATCCTGTTGTCGGCGTTCTCGCGTTCTTGTTGATCTTCGATCCAGTGCTGATGGTCGGCGTATCGGTCCAAACAGCCATCGGGACGACGATGACAGTAGGTATGGGGTGGTGTGGCGTCATTGCGCTCGCATACGGTGCGCCGTGGACCGCGGCTGGATTTTCCGTGATGACAGTCACGTTTGGGTACCAAACCCTCTCCGGATGGGCTATCCAGAGCCAGTTTGCTGCTTATGCACTCGTCAGCGGCGCAGCCCTGCTGTGGTTCATTGGTTCTATCCGAGATACCCCATCAGCCCCGGGTATAGTGCCTGCCGGCTGGGAGTGATTGAGTGACGTTCTGCCGGACCTGAAATCGTGTTTCCAGTGATGAGTGTCTCGTGACAATGGAGAAACCAGCTCAGCCACTCGGAAATAGTCGATACGTTCGGAGTGGAACGTCGGACTGTCGACTATCATCTTTGTGGGGCAACACAACAAGATTAAACGTTCGTCGGTGAGATAGTCGTATACACGTATGAGCACTGCAACAGAGATTGTCGTTGGTACCCTAGGTGGCTCCGCTGTGGCCGCGCTCGCAATCATTGCGGTCGTTGCCGTGTGAGTGGGATGTTCACTCCGCGTGATCTCTCCGAATCGCTCGCGGCCGTCCGGGATGAGCACGCGCCGGAGGCGATCGTCGTCGACGCCTCTGATTTCCAGACGCTGCCCTCCGCACAGGCAGAGGACCTCGGCCTGCTCGTCAACGCACTCGATCCGGTCACTCATCCTGACGACTGGCTACCTTCGGACTGTCCCGAGCAACTCCGTGCGTACGTCGGCTCTGACTTCACGATCGGTCTTCCCGGCGATGGCGGCGTGACGTGGACAACACAGACCACGCCGCCCACGGTGTTCGTCAAAGACCGGACGGCGGGATCGCCCGACTCGTTCGTGGAGTTTCTCATTGCGGAGGCGCTGGTGCAAGCGGGGTTGGGTGTTCCCGAACAGTTCATCGGCTTTTTCCGCTCAGAGTATTCCACGTTGGACGCCGCGACGCCGCTTTCACCGGCCGACACCTACCAGCTGGCGACCGCTCTGTACGCGGCCTACCTCGGACTCCACACCCGACCGATCTTTGAGTCGTGGGCGGAGACCGTCCCGGAACTGCACGCCGCGTGGCGCGATGCTGGCGAGCGACTCACCCCTCGGCTGTCCGGATTGACATCGGAAGTCGCAACGGGCGAAACGAGTTTCGCTGCGGCCGCAGAGCTCGCTTGCAACGCGTTGAAACACGGATGTGATCTCCCGACGCCGTTTGAGGCGCTCGATACGGCGGCCTATCGGGAGAGCGGTCCCGAATACGCCATCGTGTGGGCCAGAAAGACGTTCGAGGAGCTTCCGGACTGATCCACATCAATTCACCATCGTTTCTCCTTCGTTCCTCGTTGGTGAGTGCTGCACGCTTCCTGAAAAGTTAATAGTGCCCCGGATGGGTACGATATTATGGATTATCGCCTCGCCATCGAGAACGCACCCGAAACCATTTCAGCCGGAACGTGTCTCATGCTTCTCCACACCAGCACCGGGGAGACCGACCGACTCGACACCGATTTCTTCAAAACCGACACGGATCACCTGTTCATCCTTTCAACGCGAACCACAGCGCGCGAGGTTAAACAGAAACTCGATCATTACGATGTTGACGCGTCGAAAGCCGTCATCCTCGATACGCTGTCGATCGAACGGGGGTACTCCCGCCGGTCGAGTAGTAACGTTCGGTACGTTCCCTCTCCAGAGGATCTCGACGGCATGATCGACGCCATTCGAACGTTTCTCGAAACCCATGATGGGAAACTGCGCATCAGCATCGACTCCGTCACCGAGATGGCCTACTACGCCGACGAGGAGCGCACCCGCGATGCAGTCGAGCAGATCGTCGATCTCATCGACGCACATGACGCTGTCGGTCTGTTCCACGTCGCCCGCTCGGTCCACTCCCAAGACGTACTTGATGGATACCGCGAGCTGTTCGATGGTATCATCGATCTCCACGGCGACGGCACCGTGAGCTGCGAGTTCTAGAATCCCCACTTTTTTGCACCCACTTTTTTCCGCTCGGGTGTGCTACAAAAGGCGCTACGCGCCTTTTGGCATGACGAAACGGCTACGCCGTTTCGAACCACGCTTCGCGCACCGCTCGCCTAGCGAGCCGGTCGCTCACTTCGTTCGCGCTGCGACTCGCTGGTTCC
>NZ_RRCH01000039.1 GCF_003862495.1 Halocatena pleomorpha
CGAGCCGACGGCGTACAGCTCAGGAAGCGAGAAATCGAATTCGGAGACGAAAAAATCGTGTGGATGTTGTACCAAGATACCAGCACCGTCTCCCGTGTTTTTTTCTGCGCCTGTCGTTCCTCGGTGTTCGAGGTTAGCGAGCAGTTCAAGCCCGTCCGATACCGGCTGGTGGGTCCGTTCGCCATCGAGATCCATGACGACGCCGACCCCACAACTCGCACGGGTGTCTGTTGGGTCCGCGAGCCCGGCACCACTCGCGAACGTGGGTGTTTGTCTCTCTGTCATACCGCTATCTGTCCGATAGATTCTTAAGTCATTTCTCCTCAAGGGGTAAGGGTATGTTCAAGTCAAATAAGGTCATATATACACTCTCCAACTAATACATATGGCCTGAACTCAATCGAAGCCGCCGAAGTGGGAGAGCGTTGCCGTGATACGGAATTCACTGTGCTCACAAGCAGTGTGAGGGTTCATCGGCAAGGCCATCATCCGGCTTGATGGAGCGATGAATGCCGCCGGGATTGAGAGCGGCGATCAGTAGGATTTGGCGAAATACGCAGTCGTTTCTGCGGACTCTCCACAGACGCCACAGCTGTCGTGGATCGGTTCCTCATCACCGGGAACTAACACGATTTCGGCGGCGATCTGGTCTTTGATCTCGGTTTCACACGCTTCCTCACCGCACCAGCCGGTTTTGACGTAGCCACCATGTTGACCGATCGTTCCGAGGATCTCCTCGCGGGACGCGGCTTCACGGATGTTTTCGTCGCGGTGTTCTTCTGCGGCGGCGTACAGCTTCGCGTACACCGTATCGAGGTGTTCGCGGGTGGTCTCGACGATGCTCTCTCGCGGTTCGGCTGTTGTTTCTCCGTCGGGCCGGTGAACGACTGACACCTGTTCGTCTTCGACTTCGTTCGGACCGATCTCAAACCGGACGGGCACGCCCTTTAGCTCCCATTCGTTGAACTTGAATCCGGGGTTGCGTTCGTCCCGATCATCCAGGTGGACGCGGATTCCCGCTGCCGCCAACGCCGATCGGATCTGCTCAGCGTATCCGAGCACTTCTTCGCGGGTGTCCTCCTGCCAGATCGGGACGATCACGACCTGCTTCGGCGCGATCGTGGGCGGGAGAACGAGCCCCTGATCATCCGAATGGGTCATGATGAGCGCACCGAGCGCGCGCCACGACAGTCCCCACGAGGTGGTGTGTGCGGTCCGCTCGTCCTCGTTTTCGTCGAGGTACGTGATGTCGAACGCCTCAGCGAAGCTCGTCCCGAGATAGTGGCTCGTCGCGGCCTGCACGCTCTTTCCGTCGGGCATCAACACCTCAAGCGTCGTTGTCGTATCCGCACCGGGGAACTTATCGTGTTCGGGTTTTCGACCACGAAGCGGGGGTAGCGCGAGCACGTCGGTGTACAGCCGTTCGTACTGATCGAGTCGGAGCATCGTCTCCTCCCACGCGTCATCACGGTTGTGGTGAGCGGTGTGGCCCTCCTGCCAGAGGAACTCCTTGGTGCGAAAGAACGGCTTGGTTTCGGTGGCCTCCCACCGTACCACCGAACACCACTGATTCACTCGCAGCGGCAGATCCCGGTGGCTGCGCACCCATTGGGAGATGTAGGGGGTGATGATCGACTCGCTTGTGGGTCGGACTGCGAGCCGTTCTTCAAGTTCGTCGTACCCTCCCTGAGTCACCCACGCCACTTCCGGGTCGAACCCCTCCACGATGTCCTTCTCCGCTTGGAGATACGATTCGGGGATGAACATCGGGAAATACGCGTTCTGGACGCCACTGTCCTTGAACCAGCCATCGAGGTGATCCTGAATCGCCTCCCACAGCGCGTACCCACGGGGGCGCGTGACGATGAACCCGCCCATAGGGGCGTAATCCGCAAGCTCAGCCTTCTGGACGACCTGTGCGTACCAGTCCCCCGTTTCGTGCTCTTTGCTCGCCGTTATTCCGAGATCCTGCTCGTTGCTCATGTAGAAACCTAACGGACACCCCTATTAAACCCGACGTGTCGCCATCTCTGGCGCTGGGCTTCGACAACGGAACCGAGTACGGCTCACTCCGAAAAGCGGAGCGCGTCATCAATCCAGTTCGGGCTTGAGCGCGCTGTCGCTCCCGCACACAATGGACGCCGGAGGCTGACCGGCGACCACCCCACGAATGCTTGAGCGTATCACGCCGTCAGTACGTCCAGAGCCGTCGGACGCGATCTGCGAGTTCGGGGTGTTCCGCTTCGATCTGGTCGGGATCGCGCGTCCCATCGACGTTGATGACGTGGACCAGCCCGCGCTCGTCGGTGTACACGTCCTGGAAGTCGTACACTACGCCGACGATGTCGGTGTCTTCGGGTACATCGTCGCTTTCGCGCAGGAACGCGACCTGTTGGTCGACGTTGTACTCCACGAGTCGGTTGATCGCCTCGCTCTCTTCGAGACCGTCGGGCAGCGCCCCAACGCCGTCAGCGAGCCGCTGTTTCAACAGGTCGATGCAGTGGCGGATGCCGGCTGGCTCTTCGATTCCGTCCGTTATGTCCTTGTAGGTGGCCGTGACAGCGCCACAGCCGGTGTGACCGATCACAACGACCGTCTCGGTGTCGGCGTGCACTAGTGGGTACAGCACGTCACCTGAGACGGCCATTCCGTCGGCCGTTTCCTCGTACACCCGGTTGCCGATCGCGCCCACCGTGAAGATCTCTCCCGGCGTGCGGTTGTCGAACAGCTCATCTTGCAAGACGCGCGAATCGGAACAACACACCGTGACGAAAGGCGGTGCTTGACCGTCTTGGACCTCCTCGAACCGGTCGTTCTCGAATTCGTGTGCGTGATGCTCGTTGTGTCCTAACAACTCACTTACTGAATCTGGCATTGTCGAACATCACCGTCCACACGGGGAGCCGATAAACGCGTTGTGACCTGTGGTGCGTGGCGTTCAAAACAATGATATTAGCTCAAACAATTGTATACCTACACGATGCCCGATGGTCCCGACGAAATATCGATGAACGAATTCGACGAACAGGCCGAAGAGCTGCTTGAACTGGAATCGGATCTCAGCTCGATGGTGGGTGCTGAAATGGACCCGAACGAACAGTACGAATCGGGGACAGTGCTGGGTGCCGAACGCGTACTGTTCGATGCGGTGCCGGACACGTATCCGACGACGATCCTCTCACCACACGCCCTCCGATTGGATGTTCAACTGAGCCCGAATCGTAACACATCGGTGTACATCGCGTGGCCCGAACAGTTAACGGGTGACACCTCTCTCGATCAGCTGTTGTCGACTGTCGATGTGCCTGCGCACTCGTTTGCCGACATCCTCGGGCGTGAAATCCCTGTAGAACGCGACGGCAGCCACTACGTTGTGGATCTCGAACACGAGTCACTCGACACGTCGGCCACGGCGGAGACCGACGTGTCGAGTGAGAACTCCGATGTGGAGTCACTCGACGATTCTGGCCTGACCTCACCACACTGGTACTACGTCGTCATTGCGTGCTTTCTTAGCTGGACTCTCTATTTCCCGCTACATCAATACACTCCTATAGTGGATATTACGATACTCGCGTGGCTCGTCTTCCCCGTGGGGATGTACTTCGACAACCAACACGTGCGAGAACGGAGCACGTGGACGCCGAACAAGTGGGTCTGGCCGATTCTTTCGCTGGTTTGGTTCCTCAACATCCCCGCCGTCCTCGTGTATCTGTACAAGCGCCACCAAGCAGAATTTCTACATACGGAATCGTCTGGACGAATTCAGACGGCTGTCGAATTCCTAACAGAGCGGCTCAGGCTGTGAGCAACACGGCCGCGACTGTTCACTTTTCTACGTTTCGCTTCTTCCGTCCACAGCAAACGGCGACTCTCCGTCAGTCCACTCCCAGCCCGGCAGTCGCGTCTGAAAGCCGGCGGCCAGAGCAGCGTCGAGATCGTCGATGCCGGCTGTCTCGCCCGAATGGTGGTGGATGTCGGCGTAGTGAAACGTGGCCGCTGCGAGCAACGACCGGGGCTGTCCGCCCGCGATGGTGGCGGCGAGTTCCTGTCCGAGCAGTTCGTCTACGACGAAGCCCGGATAATCATCCTCAACATCGAGTTCGCGGAGGATAGCGACGAGGGCGGCGACGTTGACGGCGCGGTCGCCGTCAGTGAACACGACATCGACTTCGGCGCGATACTGCTCGTCGCTCACGGGATCGACGGTCGTTCCGAACTGCTCACCCAGCGCGTCTCGGACTTCAGTGATCAACGGCGCGACCGGTCGATCGCGGACGAATTCGTACTCCGACCGGACGCGAGACGGTGTCAGATGCATGTCTGTACGTCCTCGTTTGTCCACTGATCGCACGAACGACTGAAACTAGTTACGCTCGGGGCGGTATATCCTGTGTGGTTGCGAAGGGTTTTATAATGACCGTACAGTAGAAATGAGTAACGCGGGTTTTCCGGACCGTCGTGAACGGTCGTGATATCAGAGTATGACCTGTTGTTCGATTTCAATGCTGGTTCCATGTCCGATCAGATCGATGTTAGATGATGTGTCGTGTAACGTGCAGTGGTGTCGTATGTTCCGGAACCCCGCCTATCTACGTGACCTATGAGCACGGTAGAGAAGCAACTTGACGATTTGAAAGCAGAGATTGCAGCCGAGATACCGAACGACATCTCCGTTTCTGATGTAACGTATGAGGGTCCCGAACTCGTCATCTACACCCGGGATCCGAAGAAGTTTGCACAGAACGGCGACCTGATTCGGACGCTCGCGGGAAAGCTTCGAAAACGCATCACCGTCCGACCCGATCCCGACGTGCTCGCGCGGCCAACGGACGCGGAAGCGCAGATTCGAGCGATCATTCCCGACGAGGCGGGCGTCACAGATCTCGACTTCCACGCGGACACCGGTGAGGTCGTGATCGAAGCCCAAAAGCCAGGAATGGTGATCGGTCGTCACGGATCGACGCTGCGCGAAATTACACAGAAGATCGGATGGACGCCGGAAGTCGTTCGAACGCCACCGATCGAGTCCGCAACCGTCTCGAACGTTCGGAACTTCCTGAAACAGGAACGCGAGGACCGCCGCGAGATCTTAGAGCGCGTCGGGCGGCAGATCCACCGCGAGGAACTCTCCGATGAACAGTGGGTTCGGATCAGTACGCTCGGCTGTTGTCGTGAGGTTGGTCGCGCGAGCTTCATCCTCTCGACGGCCGAAACCCGGATCCTCATCGACTGTGGTGACAAGCCCGGCGCGGAGGACGAAGTGCCGTATCTTCAGGCTCCCGAAGCCAACCCGCTCAACTCCATCGACGCCGTGGTGCTCACCCACGCCCACCTCGATCACTCGGCGCTCATTCCGCTCCTGTTCAAATACGGCTACGACGGACCGATCTACTGCACGGAGCCGACCCGTGACCTGATGGGTCTGTTGACGCTGGATTACCTCGATGTCGCTGCCAAGGAAGGACGGACGCCACCGTACGAAAGCGAGATGGTCCGTGAGGCGCTCAAACACACGATTCCGCTGGAATACGGCGACGTAACCGACATCGCGCCCGACGTGAAGCTCACCCTGCACAACGCCGGGCACATTCTCGGGAGCGCAGTGTCGCATTTCCACATCGGTGATGGGCTGTACAACGTCGCCTTCTCGGGCGACATCCACTACGAGGACACTCGGCTGTTCAACGGCGCGGTCAACGAGTTCCCGCGTGTCGAGACGCTCGTCATGGAGTCGACCTACGGCGGCCGGAACGACTACCAGACCGACCAAGCCGATTCCGAGCAGAAGCTGATGGAAGTCATTCAGGAAACGTACGATCGGGATGGGAAAATCCTCATTCCGGCGTTCGCTGTCGGTCGCTCCCAGGAGATCATGCTCGTGATCGAGGAGGCGATGCGCAAAGGGAAGATCCCTGAGATGCCCGTCCACCTCGATGGAATGATCTGGGAGGCAACGGCTATTCACACAACCTACCCCGAGTATCTCCGGGATGACCTGCGCGATCGGATCTTCCACGAAAACGAAAACCCGTTCCTTTCGTCCCAGTTCAACCACATCGACGGCGGTGAAGACGAACGCCGCGATGTCACCGACGGCGGTCCCTCCATCATCCTCTCCACGTCGGGAATGGTCACTGGTGGCCCGATCATGTCGTGGCTTGAACACCTCGGACCGGATCCGGACACCACGATGGTGTTCGTGGGCTACCAGGCCCAAGGCACGCTCGGGCGACGCATCCAGAGCGGGTGGGATGAAATCCCGATGAACGGCCGTGGCCGGTCGGACACCTTGTCGCTCGATCTGTCGGTCGAAACCGTCGATGGATTCTCCGGCCACTCCGGACGACAGGGACTCGTGGATTACGTCCGAACGATGAACCCACGCCCCGAGAAGGTGCTGTGTGTTCACGGTGATGAATCGTCGGTTCAGGACCTCTCCTCGGCGTTGTATCACAAGTTCGACATGAGGACGTTCGCTCCCAAGAACTTAGAGACGTTCCGGTTCCGGTAGTTCTCTGGTCTGAGTCCCGCTGTCGGAGTATTTATCGAGTTGTAAATTCTAATACGAGTATACTCAATGACAAATGAGTACTCCCTCGTCCGAAGGGACCAGGCGAACGAGGGAGAGGAATGGCATCCCAATACCGATCGACGGACGCGTCTGCGTTGGTCCCTCATCATCACCTCGTTACCGATCCAATTATCCATGGTGGTTGGTGTCATATTTTCCGTATCTGAACGAATCAAACCACAAATGTGTGGGACCGAGAAGGCCGTAGCGTTCAGTACTCTCGACGCCGAAGGGGACGTATGCAGTGTCACTACTGCGAGACGGAGGCTGCCCTGTCCGTCGAGAAAGACGGTGTGAAGGTCGGACTGTGTCAACAGCATTTCCGTGACCGGTTTGCGGAGCTACAGTCAGAGGGGTGGCTCGAAGCGCTTCAGGAGGAGTTAAACACCGAGCGCGTCGAATGAGGCAGTCGGGTGCTGGGGGTCGGACCTGACTTTTACTATCGCAATTAACCAACTACCGGTATGGAGCACGTCCACATCGAATCGGTGGAGGACTGGATGGGGCCGGCGTCAGTCAAGCGGCCGCTCGGCCGGGCGCTCGGAACCACGTCGTTGGCGATCAACTACTACGAACTCGCGCCGGGAGAGAGCTTCGCGTTCGGTTACCACCGCCACACCGAGCAAGAGGAGGTGTTTTACATCCAGTCGGGGAGGGTCACGTTCGAGACCGAGGCTGGTGACGTGACGGTCGAATCCGGTGAGACCATCCGGTTTGCGCCCGGTGAGTTCCAGCAAGGAACGAACCACGGCGAAGCGCGCGTCACGGCAATCGCGCTCGGCGGGCCGGCAGAACCGGGTGACACTGAGATCCGTCGTGACTGTCCCGACTGTGGGGAACGGACGCCACAGCGCATCGAGCCGGTCGACGACGCACTCCGGACGCTCTGTGAACACTGCGACGGAGAAACCGGGCGATTCACGTAGCCATGACAGCCGATCATCCTGTGGTCGTCTACGACGACGACTGTGGCTTTTGTACGTGGTGTGCGGAGTGGATCGTCCGCCGTGGCGCGTTTGACGCCGTCGGGTTCGCCAACCTGACGCCTCAACAGCAGTCTCGACTCCCGGCCGATTTCACTGACTGCGCCCACCTGCTCACTGACACCGACGTGTACTCCTGTGGTGAGGCCGTCGAAGAGGCGCTGATCCGCGCATATCCCGGGCTACAGCGACCGTTTTGGGTGCTTGATCACGTTCCGGGATACGTGGGTCTCCGCGAACGACTGTACGACTGGGTTGGTGACCACCGGCCGTGGTTCGGCCGGATTTGGAGCGCTGAGCCACCGGTCGAATCGGGACACCAACGGTAGACGACACCAAGCCCCTATTCGAACGCCGCAACGCCGGTCAGATCCTGCCCGAGGATGAGTGAGTGGATGTCGTGGGTTCCCTCGTAGGTGTAAACAGTTTCCATGTTCGTGAGATGGCGCATGGGTGAGTAATCAGCGGTAATGCCGTTGCCCCCGAGGATTTCCCGAGCGATTCGGGACTGATTCCGGGCTACACGGACGTTGTTGCGTTTCGCCATCGACACCTGTTGTGGCCGGAGTTCACCGCGCTCTTTGAGATCGGCCAGTCGGTGAGCGAGCAGTTGAGCGAGCGTGATCTGGGTTGCCATCTCCGCAAGCTTCTCCTGTTGGAGTTGGAACCGCGCGATCGGTCCCCCGAACTGGTCTCGATCGAGTGCGTACTGCCGGGCGGTTTCGAAACAGTCCCGCGCCGCGCCAACCGTGCCCCACGCGATACCGTAGCGTGCTTGTGTCAGACACGAAAGCGGTCCTTTCATCCCCGCAACGCCCGGCAGAACGCTTTCTTCAGGCACATGCACGTCGTTTAGTCCGATCTCACCAGTGATAGACGCCCGCAGCGAGAGCTTCTCTTTGATTTCGTTGGTGGTGACGCCCGCACGATCAGTTTCGACCAGAAAGCCTCGAATGGAGCCGTCGCTGTCTTCATCTCCACCAGTCACGCGTGCCCAGACGAGCGCGATGTCAGCGATCGGCGCGTTGGTGATCCACGTTTTCGAGCCGTTCAGAACGTACCCATCGTCCACACGCTCGGCTGTGGTTTCCATCCCCGAGGGATTCGAACCGTGCTGTGGTTCTGTCAGCCCGAAACAGCCGACCGCCTCGCCCGCGCCGAGTGGCTCCAGCCATTCGTCTTTCTGGGCTTCAGAGCCGTAGGCGTGGATCGGATACATCACGAGCGCGCCTTGAACGCTGGCCATCGACCGCAGCCCCGAATCACAGGCTTCGAGTTCGGCCATCAACAGCCCGTAAGCTGTCTCGCTCACGCCCGGCAGTCCGTACCCCTCAAGATTGGGCGCGTAAAATCCCAGATCGCCCATCTCCGGGATGAGTTCGGTCGGAAACGTCCCCTCGATCCAATACTCGCCAATCTCAGATTCGAGTTTGTCAGCAATGAATTCCTGCGCAGTGTCCCGAATCAGTCGCTCCTCAGCCGAGAGATCTGCCTGTAAATCTACGTAATCGAGCATGGAGGTTCTCCGGGACCACTCGGTAAAAACACTCGCCCATTCGGCCTGGAGTCAGCACTCACGCCGGTGCGTGGTGGACCTGCGCGGCGTAGTCAGTGAAGTTGTTGAATAGCTGCTTCGCTTCACAGGCTGCGGCGTACCGCTCGTCGGTGATGTCTGCGAGCACCGATTCGATGCGGTCCGCACCGAGGAACTCCTTGCGCTGCGTGACGGCCGCAGCGGTTTCCATGTCGTATTCGGGGTGGAACTGCACCCCGAACGCGTGGCCGACACGGAAGCCGTGAACGCCGTATTCGTTTTCAGCGATCCGTGCCGCGCCATCGGGAAGCTCGATTACGCGGTCTCCGTGCGTGGTAAAGACAGTGAACTGGTCACCGATCCCTGCGAACAGCGGAGAGCCCTCGTGTGAAACCTCCCGATAACCGATCTCGAATTCATCCATCTCCGCGACGGTCCCGCCCAGCGCGGTCGCCAACAGTTGGTGTCCGAAACAGACGCCCAAAATCGGCAGCCCTCGCTCATGTGCACCCTGTACCCACTCGCGGGTGTCATCAATCCACTGTTCGTCCCAGTACGCCGACGCGGCTGATCCTGTGACGATCACCCCATCGAAGTCGAACGAATCCGGGAGCTGTCCGCGAGAAACGAGAAACTCCGTGAGATCGGCGTCCACCTCCCGCCGGAAATTCCGGTTGGTCGAAGGGATGGCTGCATCCGTCGTGGACGCGTTTAACAACGCAAAACGCAACTGTGCCATTTGCACATTCTACCGGTCCCAGCCGTTTTGAAATTTCGGAACCATCCCGTTGTCAGACAGCTTTCTCAGTACGGTGACCCAGCCACTACGTCCTTGCGGGACCGTTCGGACGACGATCGCAGTTCGTTTCCCCATCCACGGCGTACCCCATCCAATGACCGAAACGCCGTGGGTGAGCCTCTTTTCGGGCGGCAAGGACTCCTCGTGGGCGCTCTACCGAGCGCTTGCGGCGGGCCATCCGGTCGAGCGGCTCGTCACCGTGCATCCGGAAGGCGATTCGTACATGTATCACGTTCCGGCGACGGAGCTAGCGGCGCTCGCTGCCGAAAGCATCGGGATCCCACTGTTGAACGTCCGTCCCGAGGCGTTCGACACCGACGCCACGACTAACGCGAGCGAACAGGGCGACCGAGAGATCGAACCGCTCGAACAGGCACTCCAGTCATTCGCGGCGGACCACGGGCTTGGAGGGATCGCGGCCGGCGCGGTCGAGAGCGAGTATCAGAATTCCCGCGTCGCGGCGATGTGCGACCGTCTCGGAGCGGAACTGTTCGCGCCGCTGTGGCACGAAAACCCCACGGCGCTCGCCCATTCAATGCTCGACGCTGGCTTCGAAATCACGATCGTGCAGGTCGCCGCTGCTGGACTGGACGAGTCGTGGCTCGGACGGACGCTCGACGAACAGGCGCTCCGGGACCTCCGTGATCTTAACGACCGGTACGGCGTGCACGTACTCGGAGAGGGCGGCGAATTCGAAACCATCGTCACTGACGGGCCACACATGGCGTCTCCGATCGAACTCGAATACGACACCGAATGGGACGGCCAGCGTGGTCGGCTGCTCGTCACCGACGCACGACTCGGCGGGACTCGCTGAAACCTCACGACACCCGTGAGTACGGTCCAATGAGCGCGTCCGACAGCACGGCGTCGTCGATGGTGACGTGTTCGTCGACGACTGTGTCCGTGAGTTCCGCGTTCGATAGCTCCGAATGCGGGAACACAACGGTGTTCGAGAGTGTGACATCCGTCAGCTCGGTATCAGCCATGATCTGGACGTTCTCCCCGATCTCGCAGTTCGTGATGTCGGCGGTTTCGTGAACGAGTGACGCCCCATCGAGTGCCCAGCCGAGCGCTTCGAGGTAGCTTTTGGGCGTGCCGATGTCGAACCACGCTTCGTCGAAGCTGTATGCGTACACGTCTTCGCGGGCTTGGAGCCACTCGATGAACCATCCCGGTTCGTCGGGATTGTTGTCCCCCGAAAGATACTCCTCGAACCGAATCGACTCCGCAGGGAACGCATAGCAAGCAATCGAGACAAGGGTGCTTTTTGGATTGTCGGGCTTTTCTTGTACATCTACCACCTGTTCGCCGTCGAGTGCGAGCAGCCCGTACGATTTCGCTTTTTCACGGGACCCAACGTCGTACGCCGCGAGCGTCGGGGCTTGGCGCTCCTCGAAGTAATCGATGAACGCCGACATCTCGAATCCCATGAGATTGTCCCCAGCAACGACGAGCAACCGGTCATCGATCCCTTCGCGCTCGACGAGTTGGGCCAGCGCGCCCATGACGCCGAACTTCTCGCTCTCTTCGGTCGTATCCTCGATCGAGAGCGTCGTTTTCTCGTATTCCTCGTCCGCAATATGCGATTTGAACTCCGCAGCGAAGTTTTCGTTCGTACTCAAATACACGTTCTCGATGCGGTCATCCCCCTCAAGCTCCGTGAGAATCCGGTCGATAACAGTCGTTTCACCGACTGGAAGGAGCATCTTGGGGCGGTGACGGGTGATCGGCCATAATCGAGTAGCGTAACCACCAGCCAGGACGACTGCGTGCATAGTCGCTGCCACTCAGCGTGGATGTATAGCCATTGCGACTCAGAACCCTCCGATAATCGTTTGTGGCATGAGTGGGTACGAGACGTATGCAGGGTGAGCGCGAAACGACGCGCCAGCAGATCGCAGCCCGCATTCGAAACGACCCGTCTCCGCCCGGTGTGCTTGCGAGCGAGTTCGCTATTCCGTGCAGTGTGGTGCTCTCGCACGTCGAACATCTCGCTCAATCTCTTCGCTCCACCGACGAACAGTTGCTCGCCGCACCGCCTGAATGTCGGGAGTGTGGCTTCTCGGAGTTCGACGACATCATCAACCGACCGTCGCGCTGTCCGAACTGCAAGAGCGAAAACGTCGACGAACCCGTGTTCACGATCGACTGAGGATCCCAGCGCGGGTGCCTCGCTGACGAATAACGCTCCAACTGCCGAAACGACGTTTTTCGACGGTCACACCAGTTGCGTTTCAGAGAGGCGGCTGCCGCTTCTCTTATTTAGGATGGCCTAAAAATCGGTGGCTTTATGTGTTTTAGGTTCGCCTAAATCCATACATGCACGAACTGATATCTCCGATGTGGAGTACCGTCGACGGTTCCAAGGGTTTAGGGGGGTGTAGCGATGCCGGACGCTGATGAGCTGTTGTCTCAACAGGCTGCCCGGGAATCGAACGCTCGGACGTACCCTCGTCACCTTCCGATCACCATCGAGACCGCCACGGGACTAGTCGTCGAGGACGTGGATGGGAACAGTTATCTCGACTGTCTCGCCGGTGCCGGGAGCCTCGCGTTGGGACACAACCACCCGGTTGTGGTCGACGCGATCGATCAGGCGTTACAAAA
Organism: Halocatena pleomorpha; assembly: GCF_003862495.1. Taxonomy (GTDB): domain Archaea; phylum Halobacteriota; class Halobacteria; order Halobacteriales; family Haloarculaceae; genus Halocatena; species Halocatena pleomorpha. The sequence goes on from NZ_RRCH01000039.1 coordinate 12,501, forward strand.
CGAACGGCCCCATCACACGCTCGACCTCACGACGCCGCTCAAAGAACGGTTTGTCGATACGCTGTTCGAGAGCCTTCCCGATCGATTCGTCTCCTCAGCGAAGATCCAATTCTGTAGCCCGGCGGGAACTGACGCCGTGGAGGCGGCATTGAAGCTGGTGAAAACCGCGACCGGCAACCGTGACGTGCTGGCGTTTCAGGGTGGCTACCACGGGATGACCACCGGTGCGTTGAGCCTGATGGGCGACGTTGCTGTCAAATCCGACGTTTCCGGTTTGATGCCCGGTGTTCACCACCTGCCGTATCCCTACGACTACCGGAGTCCGTTCGGGTCGGCGGCCGGCCACGAGACCGCCAGCCGATACGTCGAGCACGTGTTAGACGATCCTAACGGCGGCATCGGGGAGCCGGCGGGGTTGATCACCGAACTTGTTCAGGGCGAGGGGGGCGTGATCCCCGCGCCCGACGCGTGGACACAGGAGATCCGACGGATCACCCGCGAGCGTGATATTCCCCTCATCGTAGACGAGATCCAAACCGGACTCGGACGGACAGGTGAGCTGTACGCGTTCGAGCACGCCGACATCACGCCCGATGTTGTGACGCTCTCGAAGGCGATCGGCGGAGGGCTTCCGCTGTCGGTGATCGTGTACGATGAGCGTCTCGATGTTTGGGAGCCGGGTGCTCATGCGGGGACGTTCCGGGGGCACCAGCTGGCGATGGCGGCGGGTCAGGCGACGATCGAATACGTGCTTGACAACGACTTAGACGAGCACGCGGCACAGATGGGTGCGCGCCTCGAATCCCGACTCGAACGCACCGACGAGCAGTTCGATGTGATCGGTGATGTTCGGGGCCGTGGGCTGATGCTCGGCGTCGAAATCGTCGATCCGGCAGCCGCCGGTGGCGAAACCGTCGACCCGGACGGGACTGATCCGAGCGAAACGCCGGACGAGCACGCCCCTCCGCATCCAGAGCATCCCGACCTCGCAAAACGGATTCAAGCGTCGTGTCTCGATCGCGGGTTGATCATCGAGCGGGGGGGTCGTGCGGGCGCGACGGTGCGATTCCTTCCGCCGTTGACCGTTTCGAAGGCACAGATCGACGAGATCGCGGCGATCTTCCACGAAGCCGTGGTAGCCGAAGCAGCCACGGAGGGGCGTCGATGAGCCGTACTGACGCGCCCGAGCGGGAGCGTACTGCCGGTCTCTTCTTGGGATCGGACACCACACCCGCCTACCGAACTGCGATGGAACAGGCGTACCGGGCCGTGACCGACGTGTATCTCGAACGAGCGACGCCGTACACCGGCCGCTCACCCGAGCAACTCGCCGCGCAGTTCGAGGACCACGACGTACTTCCCGAGAACGGACAGGGAGTGACGGAGACGATCGAAACGGTTGCCCAGACGGTGGTCGCCAACTCCGTCGGAACGTCCGACCCCGCGTGTGTGGCACACCTCCAGTGTCCACCAATGATCCCGGCGTTGGCGGCAGAGGTGCTTATCTCTGCCACCAACCAGTCGTTGGATTCGTGGGATCAGGCACCGGCGGCGACGGAACTGGAAACTCGTCTGATCGAGGCGCTGGCGGGCGTGTTCGGCTACGGAGACGACGCTGACGGCGTGTTCACGTCCGGCGGCACCCAGTCGAATTTCATGGGGCTGTTGCTCGCGCGCAACTGGGTGCTCGATGAACGGTTCGACCACGACGCACAGGCGGACGGTCTCCCACCGGCTGCGGATTCGCTGCGAATCCTCTGTTCGGCGGACGCCCATTTCACGGCGCGCCAAGCCGCGGCACAGCTCGGACTCGGTGAGCGCGCCATCGTTTCGATCCCCACCGACGAGCACCATCGCCTCTCGATCGACGCCCTCGATTCGACACTCGCGGAGTTGGCCGCCGATGACTGCGAGCCGTTCGCGTTGATCGGAACGGCTGGGACGACCGATTTCGGTAGCATCGATCCGTTGGCCAAACTCGGTGCTCACGCGCGCGAACACGATCTGTGGTTCCACGTCGACGCGGCGTACGGCGGCGCACTCGCGCTCAGCGATCGTCACCGAGAGAAACTACGCGGCATCGAGATGGCCGATTCGATCGCCGTGGACTTTCACAAGCTGTTTTACCAGCCGCTCAGCTGTGGAGCGTTCCTCCTCGGGGACGGCACACACTACCAGTACATCGACCGCAACGCCGAGTATCTCAACCCAGAATCCGATGACGCCGCGCATCTCGTCTCCAAGTCGGTTCAAACCTCCCGGCGGTTCGACGCGCTGAAACCGTACATCGCGTTTCGAACGCTCGGCCGGGACGGCTTCGAGGAGCTGATCGATTACACCCTCGATCTCACAACCGCAGTCGCCCAACGGATCAAGGACGATCCCGCGTTCGAGCTGAAACACGAACCGACGTTGAACGCCGTAGTGTTCCGGTATCGTCCGCCGACGAACGCAGAGACAGCGATCAACGACCGGATCCGAGATCGGTTACGCGCTGCGGGCACCGCCATGATCGCCAGAACGACCGTCGACGGCGAGCCGTGTCTCAAATTCACGCTGTTGAACCCACGGACGACGGTTGAGACCATCGAGGACGTCCTCACGGCGATCAAACGACACGGGTCGGCGCTTTCGACCGGTGAGCGAACGACACGGGGGGTGGAACAATGACGGCACAATCGCCCGACGCGGAGTCAATCGCCCGAGCAGCGACGACACACGGACTGTTGAACTGCTATTTCAGGGAAACCGGGCGGTTCGACCGTCGAGAGCCGGCGGCGATCGCCCACTCTGACTGTTCGGTGGTGTTCCACAGCGAGCTGCCGAACATGGGCATGGAGTTAGCGGTGCCCGTCCGACACGATTCACCGACCGGTCGGCACCTGTTCGCGTTGCCGGTGTACTGTCGCTCCGGGTCAGACGGCTGGACCGAGTTGGACTACGCCACGCTCGCCAGCGTGATCGTTCGGGATCTCGCGCTGTCGCACTCGGATCCTGACAGCGCGGACGAACTCCTGCTGGGGATCATTCGCAGCTGTCAGAACACGGCGCGGTACGTGGCGGCTCGGGACGATGTTGACCGGCTGTACGGCGACGATCCGACGTTCCGAGACGCCGAGCAGTCGCTTGTGTTCGGTCACCTCCTTCATCCCACACCGAAACACAGAGAGGGAATTGCCACGCGCGACGAACCGACGTACGCGCCCGAGTTGCGCGGACAGTTCCAGCTCCACTACTTCCGCGCCGCGCCCGAACTCGTGCACCATGGCTCGGCGCGAGAGGCGTCGGCCATCGAGTGGGTAAAAACGGAGCTGCGTGATTCGGGCGTGCCTGACAGTCGCCTTGATGGCGACGACGCGGTGATTCCGGTCCATCCGTGGCAGGCGGCGTATCTGCTTGATCAGCCACACGTCGAGGCGGCGATCGAGGCAGGGACGCTCGAACACCTCGGCGCGCTCGGACCGACGTTTTATCCTACGTCATCGGTACGGACCCTCTACAGCCCGAGTACGTCGTTCATGGTGAAAGGATCGTTGAACGTGCGGATCACGAACTCGGTTCGGACGAACAAGCAACCTGAGCTACGGCGAGGCGTCGCAGTATCGGAGCTGCTCGAAACTGATCTCGGGACGCAGCTTCACGAGCGATATCCGGCCTTCGACATCGTTCGGGATCCGGCGTATCTCACGCTCGATCTGGGGACCGAACCAGAATCCGGGTTCGAAGTCGTGTTGCGAGAGAACCCGTTTTGTGATGGGCACGAAACCGGTGTCACGCCGGTCGTCGCGCTCTGTCAGGACCACGTCCACAGCACCCACCTCACTGGCGATGGCGACGGAACTCGCTCCCGGCTCAGCACCATCGTTCACGCGATAGCGGAGCGTGAGGGGCGGGATACGGCGGCTGTGAGCGAGGAGTGGTTCCGGCGGTATCTGTCGATCTCCGTTCGACCGGTGTTGTGGCTGTATCTCACCTACGGGGTCGGACTCGAAGCTCACCAGCAAAACAGCGTGCTCGCCATGACGGACGGATATCCGGATCGGTTCTACTACCGCGACAACCAGGGGTATTACTTCGCTGAATCGACCTACGAGACCGTCGATGCGTTGGTACCGGGTGTCGGTGAGCGCGCCGATACGATCTGTCGTGACGACGTTACAGACGAGCGGATCCGGTACTACGTGATCCTCAACAACGCCTTCGGACTCATCAACGCCTTCGGTTCCGCTGGACTCATTGCGGAACGCCGGCTGCTTGAGCTGCTTCGAGAGGTGTTGCAGGAACTGCGCCAGTTCGATCGTGACTCCTCAACGCTGCTCGAAGAGCTGCTCACCGCCGAGACGCTTCCGTGTAAGGCGAACTTACTGACACGGCTTCACGGGATGGATGAACTCGAAGGATCGATCGAAAACCAGTCGGTGTACACGGAGATCGACAATCCCCTCGTGACCGAGCTGGAGGTGTCCCAGCAATGAGCACCGGCATCAACACGGCTGCCTACGACTACCGAACGTACGATCCGACACTGGAACGGACGATCGCGTTCCGGAAGGCGACGATGGACCGTGATTTAGAGCGGCTTCACGCGTGGTTCAATGCCGAGCACGTGCTGCCGTACTGGCAGCTGAACGATCCCCTCCCGGCGGTTCGGGCGGCTGTCGCAGAGAAACTCGACGACGCGCATCTAACGCCGTACATCGGCTATCTCGACCACGTACCGATGAGCTACTGGGAGTGTTACTGGGCAGGAAGCGACGAACTGGCCGACTACTGTGAGACCGAACCGGCCGATCAGGGGATTCATCTGCTCATCGGGCCTGAAGAGTATCTCGGACGCGGATACGCGATCCCGTTGGTGCGAGCAGTCACGGAACTGCAGTTTTCCCACCCCGAAACCGACCGCATCCTCACAGAACCCGATATCAGAAACGACGCCGTTATCCACGTGTTCGAACGGTGTGGGTTCGAGCCACGACGGGAGATCGAACTCCCTGAAAAAGACGCCCTGTTGATGGTGTGTGAGCGCGATCGGTTTCAGGCGCTCCACAGCGACCGAGAGGTGCCCACCGATGACTGAGGTGTATGATGTCGTCGGGATCGGTCTCGGGCCGTTCAATCTCGGATTAGCGGCCCTGCTCGACGACACCGAGGCGACGGGGCTGTTTCTCGAACAGCGCTCGGAATTCGTCTGGCACGAGGGCATGCTCATCGAGGGGACGACGCTCGAAGTGCCGTTTCTGGCGGATCTCGTCACGCTTGCCGATCCAACCAACCCCTACAGCTACCTCAACTATCTGCGCGAAACGGGACGGATCTACGAATTTTATTTCTATGAGACGTTCCAGATCCCTCGGCGGGAGTACGACGACTACCTCCGGTGGGTGTCCGAACGGCTCAACAGCTGTGTGTTCGACCGTCGGGTCGATTCCGTCCGCTGGGACGAACACACAGAACGGTTCGTCCTCACGGCCGTCGACCCAGAGACCGGTGACACCCACGAATACCACGCCGAGAACGTCGCGCTCGGGATCGGGAGTCAGCCCCACGTTCCGGATGAACTGGGTGATCACCCCGCTCAGGACGTGTTCCACACCGCCTCGTATCTCCATCGCAGAGAGCGGTGTCTCGACGCCGATTCGATCACGGTCGTCGGATCTGGCCAGAGCGCCGCGGAAGTCTTTCTCGATCTCCTTGACCACCAACCCGACGGCGGCTACCGCCTCGATTGGCTGACGCGCTCGGATGGCTTTTTCCCGATGGAGTATTCGAAACTCGGACTCCAGCATTTCACCCCAGAGTACACTCAATACGTGTACGACCTTCCACAGGAAACCAAAGACGAACTTATTCCGGACCAAGACCTGCTGTACAAAGGAATCGACGTGACTACGAGCGCGGAGATTTACGACCTGCTCTACCGGCGTTCGATCGGGAACCGTGACCCGAACGTCGGTCTCTTTGCGATGACCGCGGTGTCCGGGATCGAATCAACGGACGAAGGCTATCGGTTGGCGTGTGAGCAAACCCAGACCGAACAGGCGTTTTCCCACGAGAGCGACGTGGTGGTCCTCGGAACTGGCTACGAGCGTCCCGTTCCGGACTGTCTCGATCCGCTGTCCGAACGGATCACGGTCGACGATCACGGCCGATTCGAGATCACCGAGGATTATCGGCTCGAACTCCCCGACATCGGTGGTCAGGTGTTCGTTCAGAACGCCGAATTACACACCCACGGCGTCGGAACGCCGGATCTCGGTCTTGGCTGCTACCGGAACACACGCATCGTGAACCAACTCCTCGGCCGTGAGCGGTACCCGTTGGATACCGACACCGTTTACCAGGATTTCGCTCTCGATCAGTTCATCGAGCACGCCCCCGGCGCTACGGTGCCAAACGAATCGACTGACGACCAGCAGTCCGACCCGTCCACACGGCCGGCGTCGGAGACACACACCGACTACCAACAATGACGCTTGGATATCAGAACTCCCAGACGGAGGAATCGATAGCCGACACCATCCCGCTCGAAACGGCGTTGACGCCTGATGTGTGGGAAACCGTCAGCCGCCGGTTGCTGAGCAAGATGCTCTCGATGTTCATGTACGAGGAGATCATCACGCCCGTTCCGGAGGACGACACCGAGACCGGTGATCGAATCCGGTATCGGTTGCCGATGGACACCGACAGCAACTATCGGTTCGAAGCGACCGAGCGGTTGCTGGACAGCTATCACGTGCACGAAGCGACGATCGAGCGTCAGACGGATGGAGCGTGGCAACCGGCAACCGATCCGATCCGGTTTCTGCGGGATCTCCAGCCGACGATTGGTATCGATCCGCTCACGGCCGGCAACCTCATCCGCGAGTACAACAACACGTTGCTCGCGGACGCTCACATCGAAGCCCGGAGCCGAACGCGCGAAACGACCGATCTCACCGAACTCGACTACGCCCAACTGGAGGGTGAAATGGAGGGCCATCCGTGGATCACGTACAATAAGGGCCGGCTCGGGTGGGGGTACACCGACTACCGATCGTACGCACCCGAACAACAGCGACCAATCACGCTATCGTGGGTGGCTGTGTCCCGCGAGAACGCGACGTTCTCCGCCGTAAACGGCGTCTCACACGACTCGCTCGTGCAGAGTGAGCTTGGCGATCACTACCACCAGTTCTGTAGCCAACTCCGGTCGGACGGTCTCGATCCTGATTCGTACTACTTCCTGCCGATCCACGACTGGCAGTGGGACAACTCGATCGTGCAGTTGTTCCCTCGGGATATCGCCACCGACGACATCGTTCCGCTCGGGGATGGCCCGGATCGGTATCTGCCCCAACAGTCCGTCCGGACGTTCGTGAACATCGATTCGGTGGATCGCCACCACGTGAAACTCCCGATGCGGATGCTCAACACGCTCGTGTGGCGCGGGCTGCCGGGCAGCCGAACGGAGCTAGCACCGACGATCACGGAGTACATCAAAGGGATCTATGAGACCGACGAGTTCCTCTCTTCGGAGTGTGACCTCATCTTGCCGGGGGAGATCGCCGGAATCAACTACGATCACGAGGATTTCACCGCCATCGATGGCGTCCCATATCAGTACACGGAACTACTGGGGACGATCTGGCGCGAGAGCATCTACACGTTCGTCGATGAGGACGAACAGCCGATCACGTTGGCGGCGTTGGCTCACGTCGAGAACGGGACGCCGTATCTCTCACAGCTTGTCGAGCGTTCGGGGCTTACGCTGGATGAGTGGCTCGAACAGCTTTTCGATGTGGTGTTGCCGCCGCTGTTGCATTTCCTCTATCGGTACGGCACCGTCTTCTCTCCCCACGGTCAGAACACGATTCTCATACTGGAGGACGGCATTCCAACCCGGCTCGCGGTCAAGGATTTCGTGGATGACGTGAACGTCAGCGACCAGCCACTGCCGGAACTGGAAGCGCTGCCCGACGAACTGCGCAGCGTGCTCCGGACCGAACCACCAGAAGGGCTGTGTCAGTTCATCTTCAGCGGGCTGTTCGTCGGCGTGCTCCGGTACGTCGCTGATATTCTCGAAACCCACCACGGTTACGACGAACGACGCCTATGGACCCACGCACGCGAAACGATCCTCCGGTACCAAGACCGGTTCCCGGAGCTTCAAGACCGCTTCGAGCTGTTCGATCTGCTCCGACCGGAGTTCACGAAACTCTGTCTCAACCGCAACCGGCTGTTGGAGTATGGCTACGGCGACGCACCCGGCCGACCGCACGCCGCCGAACACGGCACCGTCCGCAACGCGCTCGACGTGGTCGGAGAGGACTGAGCCGATTGCTGAGCGTGCTGATCGAACGGTGATGATCGCTTCGACCTGATTTTCTGTCTTGTTACGGTCTCATACGAGCGCAATGGCTAATTGGGGCGCGTGCGTAGGATGCGTATGCCCAAGAGCCGTGGTCCCGATGGTACGTATGTTGAAAACACCACCACTGGTGACGTATTACAGGTGCTCAAAACTGCACACGAACCACTGACGGCGACAGAGATAGCAGAGAGACTCGATATCTCGAATCGAACTGCCCTCGATAAGTTAAACGAATTGAACGAGAGCGACCCAACAGTCATCCGTAAACAGGTCGGTGCGCGCGCCGTCATCTGGTTCATTCGACACGGCGCGATCCACGAGCAGGCGTTCGAGTCGTTTGCTGACCGCCTCACAGAAGAGTGCAATGACGCCGTTGAACGGGTCATCCTCTATGGAAGTGTCGCACGCGGTGAGGCACGCGAGGACTCGGATGTGGATGTGCTGGTCGTCATCGAGAACGAGTCGGTACGCGAGCGTGTCCGCGACCGTGCCTCAAGCATCGGGTTCGATGTCATGATCGAGTATGATGTGGTGATTTCGAAACAGATAATGACAGAAGACGAGTACGACGCCCAGAAGGATAGCTCCTATCTCACCGCAATGCGTCAGGATGGACGTGTGTATGCCTGATTCGCCGTCACCGCCCGATCCAGTGATCGAATTGGAGTTGGCATACGACGCCCTCAACGAAGCTGATGTGTTGCGAAAGCAGGGCGGAGATCGAGGAGCGATCAGCCGTCTCTACTACGCCTGTTTCCACGCGGCACAAGCCGTCTTGTACGATCGTGGCTTCGACCCGCAAACACACGGGACTGCGATCCGGTGGTTCGGCCAGGAAGTTGTGGTTCCTGGCGATGCGAGTGAGGCTGCTGGTTCGTTTTTCAACGAAATGTACGATCTCCGGACAGAGGCAGATTACAAACCACCCCCCACGGCGAATGTCGAAGCACTCTACGTCCGCACAGAGGTGTTCATCGACGACATGGCCGCGTTGCTCGGTGCTGATGCGGACACTGGTGAAGAATGACAATTCAATCGTCTTCGGTGAACTGTGTGATATGACAATAGAGGTCAGAGTCATCGATTGCTGCACCGGAAATTATCAACATAAAGAAAATTTTTTCATACATGGTACACCCCAACCGGACCGATCCCGAAACGTACTACGACGAGTACGGTGAACAGGAGTGGGAGCGCCTCGACCGGGACTTTTTCCACCGGCTGGAGTGGGAGCGCCTCGACCGGGACTTTTTCCACCGGCTGGAGTGGGAGGGCACCGTCGACCAACTCGACACCCATCTCCCGCCCAGCGATCCCCACCACTCGCCGCACGTCCTCGATGTTGGTGGGGGCGCTGGCCGGTACAGCATCTGGCTCGCCCGGAGAGGATACACGGTCACCCTCGTGGATCTGAGCGAGACCTAGCGCCAACTTGCACGCGAGAAGATCGAGATCGGCACCCGCTATCGCTTCGTTGAAGACGGTTCGGAGCAATCATTCCCCTCACCCCAGAGGAATTCGTCCGCCGTTCACGGTCCACAACGGATATCGTCCATACAGCCGCTGAAAATGGTGTTATAGCCGAGTAAGGTCGGTTCGTTCTCACCACTCAACTCGGTAGGCTTCGGCGTCGATCGTCCGGCGCTGGTCGGTGTGAAAGTCGAACTGGCGTGGCAGTTCCAGATCGACGGCGAAGGCGTGGGTGACCGTTCCGCCGTGGTCGTCTGCGAACGCCTCGACGAACGAGCGGCTGCCCGCGTTGTGAAGCGAATAGGAGACCGCCGCGATGTCAGCCGTCGTTTCGAGGAATGCCCGGTCTGCGTGTTCGTTCCCGCGCTGTGCGCCAAAGGGTGGATTCATCACCACGGTCGCGTGCTCGACGGTGAGGGGGAGGGTTGTCGCGTCCGCACACACCCATTCGGGGTGCGTCGATGGGGTCACGCGTCGTGTGTTCTCGCGGGCACGTGTGAGCGCGCACCGATCGCGGTCGATCCCAATCACTCGGGGCGCGCCACACAGCGCTGCGCCGAGTGCGAGCATCCCCGTTCCGGTGCCGAGATCCACGATGGTCCGGTCGAGATCACCCTGCACGCCGGCGAGATGGATAAGGTGGGCTGCGATGTCGGCCGGTGTCGGGTACTGTTCGAGTTGGACGGACGGCTCCGTGAAGTCAGCGACCACCGATAACGCGCGTTCAAGCGCCCCCCGGCGCATGGATCACCACGTGCCGTGGAACGTATCGAAGGACAGCGATTCGAGCGGCTCGTTCCCAACAGCGATTTCGTACTCGCCGGGCGTGAGCATCGGTTTGTGGAACTGTGGGCCGTCGTCGGTCGTGATGCGCGGACAGCCCGTGTTCACGAACGCGTCGAAATCGAAGTTTCGCAACCGGTCGGGCGTTACCTCGTCCATCGTGATGAGATACGCGTCGTCGTTGTTCTCGACGATGTCGGTGGCGACTTCCCACCGACCTTGACCGATCTTCGTACAGAAGACCACGCCCCACCTGTCAGCGTCCATCGCGCGGTGGACCGCGCCATAGCGCTGTTTCATGAACTTCTCGGTGTCAGCGACGGTGACTACGTTGTTCACCGGATCAGCGATCACGACCCGCTTGTCGGGATGCTCCATCGCCAGCCCGAGCGGATGGAATTTTCCGCCGCCGACGTAGAGGATCTGGTCCGCGTCGATGTCGGCGCTCGCGTAGTTACAACCGAGCACCTGCCCCTCGTGGGTGAGCCGTTCGTCACCACGACGGGTGTGTACCGTGTAGTCGCGTTCTTCGAGCCACGACCGCATCTCTTCGAATCGGTTCATGTGTTGCGCGGTCGTGACCAGCCCTACGTCTTCTTCGGGCAGTTCGTCGATTGTTTCTTCCATGATGGGCGTGACATCGACGTTCGAGAACAACGGCACGTAGATGATCTTCTCCGACTCTTTCATCGGTGAGTGACCGAAGTGGACGAACACATCCGTCCGACGCATGAGGTACGTATCCAGATCGCACGCACCGTAACAGGGCTGGCCCGAGATCATCACGTGAACGTCGTCACCGAGAAGGGAGCGCAAATCGTCAGCAACCGCTGGGCCGCGCCGTTTCAGCCCTTCCGGAAACTGTAATCCGACCGTCGAAGCGTCTCGCTCGTTGACTGCCGAAACGATCCGATCGAGTTCGTAATCCCACTCACGGTCGTGTTTGAGCGCTAACCCCGTTTTTCGGAGATCACCCTCGGAGGGTTCCGATCCTGTCGATCCGTGGCTCATTATCCATTTCAGTGGATCGGAGCGGATAACCCGTGTGGTTGCGACCGGTTCAGTCGAGTATCTCGACAGTTCCGTCTGCGCCGTCGACACGAACCCGTTGGCCGGTTTCGATCCGGTGTGTGGCGTTCGGGACCGACACGACCGCTGGAAGCCCGTATTCGCGGGCGACGAGCGCGCCGTGGCTCATCCGTCCTCCCACTTCGACAACCATACCGGCAGCGTTCAAAAACAGCGGCGTCCAACCGGGATCCGCAGAGGGAGCGATGAGGATCTCACCGGATTTGACCGTTTCCGTCGTGGGATCGTGAACCACGCGAGCGATCCCGTCTACGCTGCCCGCAGAGACGCCGGTGCCGACCAGTGCGTCGTCGGGAACAGCCGTCCGATCGATCCGTGCGCTGGGAGCGTCGCCCTCGCTCGTCAGTACCGGCGGCGCGTCCATCTCGGCGTGGCGCTTGAACTCTGCTCGGCGGGCGTCGATATCCACGTCGATCGAATCACCGTCCAGCGCAGCGAACAGTTCGCCTTTGCGAAGAAACCACACGTCCGTAGCACGGTCTAACTGCCCGTCGGCTGCGAGCGCCTCACCAGTATCACGGAATATCTCGTGCCACGCAGCGAACATGCGAGCGACGCCGTGTTTTGGATACTCTCGCGTCCGGATGTAGCCCCGATACGTCCGGAGGAGTTGGTGGACAACGCGCTTCCGAACTGGACCGAACACGCCGTGGTTGGCGTGTGCTTCGAGCCGCCGCACTGCCGTGTGAGCCGCCCGTTCCATCTGATGGACGTGTTCGCGGTGGCTGCCCGGCTCACTGTGTTCGAGGTTTGCACGAACTGCTGCGAGTAGCCCAGATGGGTCGTCACGCCACCGTGGTCGGCTGACATCCATCTCTCCGGTCGCCCGGTGGCCGAACACGGCGAGATACTCCTCTAGCGCGTCTACGAACGCTTTGCCGCCTGCAGACGACTCGATCTCACTGAGTGATTCATCCGCCCTGAGCGCCGCAGCGACTTCTGGATGGTCACGGGCCACGTCTGCGAGATCGCCCAATCCGAGGTTGATGCGAGTCACGAGCTCTTCCGGGAACCCTCGTCCGACAGCGGTTACGTCGTCCGCAACGCTCGGCTCGTTGTCTGCCCACCGCCGCAACCAGACGTCCACCGCAAACGCGGCGTACAACGGCCCGACTGGCGGGAAGTCGGTGATCGACTCCCAGACGTTGAACGCAGCGCGGGCACGCCCTGCGGGTGTATCGGGGTCGCGCATTCGCGCGGCAATCTGTTTGCCCCACGCGTTCCATTTCGCCGCTTCCTCGTCAGGCGGAACCGGCGCACCGACGAACGCCCCAACGAAGCCGTCGGTCATCATTCGAAGTAGCGGGAATCCCGCTCTCGCACCCGTCAAGACCGCGTTCACGATCTGTGGTACTGATGCGAGCACTGAGCGCACTGTCTGGTCGTCGCGGAACGCCCCGCTACGGCGAGCCAGCAGCTCATCGAGCGCAGCTCCCACCGAGCCGCTCACACTGCTCATTATCGCCGGAAGCCGTCGCCGGAGCGGACCGATGGTCAACGGTTTCGTGATGTCCACGTAGATACGGCCGCCAGCCTCGGCTACCCACTGGGTTGTGGGACTGAGACCGAACAGTGACATCGATCTCTGAGTGTACGCTTTCCAGAGATCACACACGAGCGGCGGCATCGTTTCGGCGAACGCCTGCCCGTGGCCCACGCTGATGTAGGCGTGCAGTCGGTCGTCAGCAGGCTCCGGCTCGGGAACAGGAAAGAGCGACGTGATCGGGCGGGACTGGACGATGGACACGTCACCGTCTGCGAGACACCATTCGATGTCCTGTGGCCGACCGAACAGCCCCTCGATCTCCGTTCCCAATTCAGTGAGCGTGTGGGCCTGTCGTTCCGTGAGCGCGCGGGCGGTGTGTTCTGTGGCGGGGCGTTCGACCGCCTCGGTGCCGCTGTCCGGCTGTGATCGCGTTTCACGCCGTTGCTCGTTGATATCGTATTCATGGATTTCTCCGGTTCGCTTGTCGACGCAAACGGTATCCCCTGTCACATCCCCCGACACCAACCCCGCTCCGAGACCGAAGCTTGCTTCGATCGACGCGGTGTGGCGGTTGCCCGTGATCGGATCAGCGGTGAACAGGACGCCCGACACGTTGGCGTTGATCATTCGCTGGACGACGACCGCGATCGACGCCTGCGCGTGAGACACGTCGTTAGTCGCCCGGTAAACGATCGCGCGATCGGTGAACAAACTCGCCATGCAGTCACGCACGCGATCGATAACAGCGTCGCTAGGGACGTTGAGAAACGTTTCGTGCTGGCCCGCAAACGATGTCGTCGGATGGTCTTCGGCCGTCGCGCTCGAACGGACGGCGTACCGTTCGCCGCTCACGTCGGAAAGTGCGTCCGTAATCGCGTCCCGAGTGGAGACCCGAAACGCCCGATTTCGGAGCCGGGCGCGGAGGCCAGCCCCCGCCGTCTCGATCGCCTCGGTGTCCGTCGGATCGATCGCTGAAAGCTCTCGGATCATCGTCCGCGTTTCCTCATCGAGCAACTCGCGGTAGGCGACGGTTGTCACACAGAACCCCGCCGGAACCGACAGCCCGGCGTCCACGAGACGAGTCAATGCAGCGCCCTTTCCACCGAGGAGCGCCCGGTCGGCTGTCCCGTCGTCGGCAGCCGACAACGAAACGACGTGCGGTTTTTTCACATAGTGTGTACGACAAACATACAATTGAATATTTCGTATAAATAATACGAATCTCGGCTTCGGTGCGTGTCGTCCAGTCTTGTCGGTCAGTATAAACCGCTCGATCACCAATTGCGGGTATGAGCACCGAGACGACAGCTGACGCCGAGATACCGCAGGCGACGGTAACCGAGTTGGCGAGCGACCTCGGGGAAGCGATCACGCAGCTTCCGACGTACCAGGAATTCCTTGAGGCCAAGGAGCGCGTCGAAGCGAGCGAGGAGGCCCAACAGAAGGTCCAACGGTTCGAACAGTTGCGCGAGGAGTTCATGCTCGCACGTCAAACTGGCAACGCCACCAACGAGGATCTCCGGGAGCTACAGGCCGCCCAAGAGGAACTCCATGACGTGCCGGTGATGAGCGACTTCCTTGAACTGCAGTCGGAGTTAGAACTCGAACTGCAGGAACTCAACGAGATGATTTCTGCGCCGCTGTCGGTCGATTTCGGTGAGAAAGCCGGCGGCTGCTGTCAGGACTGATTCACACCGACGGCACGGCGAACGCGTACAGCGGGTCGTCGGTCTGACGAGCGGCGTCGAGGACCCGTCTGATGAACCGCGTCTTTCCACGGGAGTACGCCGTCAGATCGTCGTGTTGCTCCGTGAGTTCTCGTTTTAACCGTTCGTACTCTTCGCGGAGTTCCGGGTGCGTTCGGAGCACATCACGATTGCGCCCATTCCAACATTCGTTCGTAGAACGGATCGCTCCGGAGGGCGCGCTCATCACCCACGAGGCAGAGGGCCTTTTTCGCCCGCGTGAGCGCCACGTTCACGCGCCTGCGGTCCTCGAAGATGGGGCTGTCGAGCGTTCCGGTGGCGACGAAGGAGACGATGATCACTGACCGATCGGAGCCCTGGAATCGGTCAACCGTGTCGACAGTGATATCAGGTGACACGCGTCGCGTGATTTCCGCCACTTGTGCGCGGAACGGGGCGATGACACCGATATCGTCCGCAGGGACGCCCGCCGATCGGTAGGCGTCGACGATCTCAGCGACGCGCTCGGCCTCCGTCCGGTTGACGTTTCCTGTCGCCGTGCCGTCGGGATCGACGAACGCCACCGCATCCTGTAGCGCGGATGGAAGCGCCTCGTGGGAGACGGTGGGCAGTTCGCTGAGCTGTTGGCCCGCAACTGCCGGCGACGCTGGACGGAGTTGGCCGTCATAAAACGTCTGTGAGGAGAAATATTGGATGCGCTGGGCCATCCGGTACTGCTTGTCGAGCGTCACCGCTGCGTCGGGGTACCGGTCGATGAGCCGCTCGAACAACGACGTTTGTAGCGCCGAGTCGTCGTCTCTGACGACCGGCGGGAGCTGTTCGTGGTCACCGACGAGCACGAACCGATCCGCGAGGTTGATGGCCGCAAGCGTGTCCGGTTCGGTGAGCTGACCGGCCTCATCGACGATCGCCACATCGAACGCACATTCTTTCAGTACCGGCGACCCACACGTGGCAGCGGTCCCGGCCACGACGGGCGCGTTCCGGAGCGTCGCGGCTCGTTCCTCGGGATCGCCCCGGTAGTCGAGCCGAGCGTCCTGCATCGAGTCGCTGACGCCGTGCTCGGTGCCGATCCGGACGAAGTCCGTAAAACCCTGTTCGCGGAGCTGTTCGAGCGCGTTGTCGACGGCCCGGTTCGTGAACGCCGACAGCAACACTCGTTCGCCGCGCTCACACAGCGCGCGTACCGTTTGTGCCAACGTGTAGGTCTTTCCCGTTCCGGGCGGTCCATGGATGAGTGCGCAGTCCTCAGCGGTCACCGCAAGCTCGACGGCACGATTCTGCGCGGCGTTGTTATCGATGAACGTGGCGTCTGTCTCTCCGAAGGTCGGATCGCGCCGACCGAACAGGAGATCACGACGGCGTTGTGCGCCTTTCAGCACGCTGTCGTGCACCGCCGTCAGCAGCCCATTGATGCCGTAATCGGAGGGATACACGTCGAGCCGACGGAGTTCGATCGGTTCGTCGGCGTGAACGACGATTTCCGTCGTTCCGTCCGTGCTTGTTCGGAGTCGAACAACCCGCGCGAGTTCGGTGTCCCCCCGTGTCGGATGGCCGTCGCTAGCGAGCACCGTCTCCCCCTCGCGGATCTTCGACACCGCGGTCGTGTCGTCGTTCTCTGCTCGGAGTTCCCACGTTCCATTGGCTCTCTGGCTCCGTTCCTGTGGCTGGAGATCGAGAAGCGCCTTATCATCGGCCGCGCGCTCGGCCGCGGATTGGGTCCACAGCTTCGCGTACTCGCGGTGAATCTCCCGGCGCTCGGCTTCAGCCGCGCGGTAGAGCCGGTCGAAATACTCACGTTCTGCTGCTGGGAGCGCCGTACCGACCGCACCCGCTTTCGACTCCTGATCGAGTCGCCCGGAGACGACCATACACGTGTCCTGCTCGAAGCAGTACTCACAGATCGCATTGCTCTCATATCCCGTCGGGACCGAGCTGTCGAACTCCATGGCGACGAGTTCATTCCGCGCGCGGACGACGAACTGCAACAGCCCCGAACTGATCGAGAACTCCTTGGCCGGGGAGAGATCACCGGTCTCCTCGGTTCGATCGAGCACGGCGTTTTTCGTGTACAGCAGTGTTCCTGTTTCCGGTGTCTGCCCGTGCTCACCGAGCAACAGCGCATAACAAGTCGCCTGCACTTTGTCCTTGAACCGAGGTTCGGCGTCGGTGTTCTTTCCGGTCTTGAGCTCGACGGGACCGCCACGTCTGACAGCGTCTGCTCGACCTTTGATCCCGAACGTCTCGCTGATCAGCGTCAGCTCCGAGCGCCACTCGTCGTCTTCGGTGAGCGTTCCCTGTTGGAGCCATCTCTCGATGGCCTGTGCGTTCGATCGAACGTCTTCAACGACTGCTGTCCGATCCCGATCGAGCAGCCCCAGCTTCAATCCGGCGTCTGCGACCCGCTCCTCGACCGATGTTTCGAGATCGCGGCCTCTGAGCAGATCACCGAACACCTCGTGTACCAGTGATCCCTTCACCAACGGGTAGGACAGGGACGCGCCCGTGAACTTGCTTAGATAATACTGCCGGGAACACTGCACCCACTCGCGGATATCGGTCACGTTGACCATGAATTCCGGCTCAATAACGACGTACGATTCTGCTGTGGTCGCGTATCGGGTTTCACCCCGAAACTCCTCTTGGCTCGGCTCGGTCACGAGGACCGTCATTCCTGTTACCAGCGACTCGGCCGTTTCGGCCCAAGATCCCCACAAAGACACCGTTACTGGCGGCTCCTCGCCCCGTCCCGGACGCATCGTGACCTCCGCAACGTCCCGAGAGCCGTTGCGTGTGCTCACCGTTCTTGGCTCCTCAACAGCCACGACAGGACCCCGAAGTTCCACATCCCACACGGAACGGCCGCACGAAATGAGAGTGTCGGTCTCCGAATCGATCCCCTTGGTAATGGTTCCCTTCATCGATGGACTGCGGAGGAACACGAACAAGCTTCCCCTCACCGACTCCCGACAACTGTTCCGGCGGGATCCCTTCGGCCGACACCAATCAAAAGAAGTCTGACATAACGTAAACATGAATTTCTATTGCTTTCTATTACCAGATGTATCTGGCGAGACTGAACTCTCGTGTTACTCACAATCTATCATCAAGATAGTTCGAACGATAGGTTCTCTGCTGGCCGTCAGCACACCCTAGAACCACCAGAAGTAGTCCGGATCTCATTTACCACCGGTACTACATCATGATTATCCACAAACTATGTTCGTGATATGACATCACAACCCCAGTTGACAACGAAGGATAACATTTACTACGGTCCGAGTTCCTATGTTGGAACAAGCCCGTTCAGGGCACCCTTCACTTCGAAGCCATCGGCGCTTTCACCCTTAATTAAAACCATGTGGCAAGACATCGTCATCCTCGCCGGGAGCATCGTTGCGATCGCCAGCCTCATTCCCACGCTGATCGATGAGAACGCGCTCGTTCCACACACGACGAGTGTTCCCACGTTGGTTGTCCTCTCGGGACAAGGCTTTGCGTACTACACGCTCGATCTGGTGGGTTCAGCGGTCGGTGCGGCCGCCGGACTTTGTGTGTGGAGTCTCATCGCCTATTACAAGGCACCAGACGACGCGATGTTGGTGTCGTATGAGCGATCGCTCTCACATAAAATCAACCGGTTCCGGACGACAGTGTTCCGTAATAAAAAGTAGTCAGGTGAACTCGAACACCGACGTTTGACGGGTACACTCGTTTTCGGTGGCGGAGCCGCCGTCCGGCTTCACGGGGGCACCGTCGGTGCCGTTCGATTCGGTGGTCGGCCGCTCCCAATCGTTGAGGCTGGCTTGATCGGTTTCAACGAACGAGAGGTTCGAGACGCGGACGCCGAGTTTCCGGACCGATCGTCCGTCGAACTCCTCGATCAGATCGAGTACGATGCGTTCGACGAGCGCCGGATCGTTGACCGGGCCGGACAGGGTGTGTGACCGCGTGTGCACATCGAACGGTGGCGTCACGACTTTGATGCCGATCGTTTTGTACAGTGCGTTGCGCCGGGCCGTGCGGGTCGTCACTTGTTCGACCAGCCTGCGGAGTCGGTCACGGACGCGATCGGAGTCCTCGGTCGGTTCGGTGAACGCCGACTCGTTCGAGAGGCTCTTTGGATCCCCGACCGGTTCGACGTCGCGGTCGTCATGCCCGCGTGCGTAATCGTAAATTTCCCCGCCACGGGCACCGAATCGATCAACGAGGCGGCTCCGATCGGTTTGAGCCAGCTCTCCCACCGTTTCGATCCCCATCGACCGCAACTCACGAGCAGTGACGGGACCGACGCCGTGCAGTCGCTTGGTGTCCAGTGGTGCCAGAAACGACCGAATTTCGTCAGGCGTCACAACGACCAATCCGTCGGGTTTGTCGTGGTCGCTTGCTATTTTCGCAGTGCTCATGTTCGGCGCGACGCCGATACTCGCTGGCACGCCGGCCGTCTCGTGAATCCGCGCTTTGAGGTTTCGGGCGAACACTGGCGCACCCTCCCACCCCAACCGATCGCTCACGTCCACGTACGCCTCGTCGATGCTGACCTCCCGCACGGTGTCAGCGACTTCGTGTAACACCGCCTTCACCTCCTCACTCACTGATTCGTAGTAGGCCATGTCTACCGGGCGGTAGTGGCCGACAGCCTCCTCCTGCTCATCGGCGTCTACAGCACGAGGGAGGCGTGTTAGTGCTTGGGAAATGGCCTGTGCGCTCTCAACGCCGTGCTCGCGCGCCTCGTAGCTCGCCGTCGCTACCGCGCCGTGGGTTTCGCCAGCCTCGTACCCCATCCCGACTACCACCGGTTTCTCTTCGAGTGCTGACTCGCGGCGACGTTCACAGGACGCATAGAAACAGTCCATGTCGACGTGTAGAACGATCCGCTCTTCCGAGGTCACTCCCGGAAGGCTTCTATCGTTCATACGACGGTTACGGATGGGAGCGATTTGTAGCTGTTTATGGCGGGATTGCTCGCTCCGAACGCTCCGAGCCGTTAGAGATCGTAGGTCACGCCGGTCAGTTCCTCTGACACCGACCACAGCCGCTCAGCGGTCGCCTCATCGTACGATCGATCGCTGGAGCGTTGTGGCTCTGGGTAGCCACGCATGTTTCCAACGCCGCCGGGACCGACGTACGTGCCTCCCGGTACGGCTGCCTCCGTCGCGGCGTACAACATCGGCAGCGCGCCCTGTTCTGGATCCTGAGCGATGAGGGCGTTCGCCGCCTTCATCAGCCACAGTCGCAGCGTCGATCCGGACTGCTCAGGCCCGCGTTTCTGAAGGTTCGTTGCCGCGTAGCCCGGATGACAGGCGACGCTCACGAGATCTCCGATATCGGCATGATCGAGGCGTCGCTGTAACTCGTAGGCGAACAGGAGATTTGCCAGTTTGCTCTGGCCGTAGGCCGCCCATCTGTCGTAGTCCTTCTCGTGGTGAAGATCCTCGAAATCGATCCGCCCCTGTTCGTGAACCGCGCTGCTCTGGGTCACGATGCGCGTCTCGCCCTCCGTTTCAAGCAGCGTTTCGAGCAACTGTCCTGTGAGTGCGAAGTGCCCGAGATGGTTCACCCCGAACTGCGTTTCGAAGCCGTCTGCCGTCTCGCTCCGGGGGATCGCCATCACGCCCGCGTTGTTACACAGGATATCGAGCTCGTCGTGGTCCGTCGTGAACGATCGCACGAATTCCTGAATCGAGTCGAGGTCCGCTAGATCCAATGCCATCACCGTCGCAGAGCCGTCGACCCCGCTCTCGCGGATCCGGGTCGCTGCCGCTTCTCCCCGTTCGACGCTCCGACACGCCAGCACCACGTCGGCACCGTGAGCGACGAACGCCTTCGTGGCTTCGTACCCCAGCCCGCTGTTGGCTCCCGTGACGATGATCGTTTTCCCGTCCAACGATTCCATCTCTGTTGCCGTCCATCCCGAAGGTGTCACGTGTGTTGATAGCGGGTTTCTGCTACAGAAGTGTACCGACAGATTGGTGGTATCACGTCGATCTGTGCCGCTTCGGCGGTTCCCTCTGTGAGTATGATTTTCCTTACGCCTCCGCTCTGCTGACGAGATCCTCGGCCCGTTCCGTGACTTCCTCGCGGACTCTCGCCTCGTCGATGGTGAGTAGCTCGCGCTCGCGCATCAGGATCTGTCCGTCACAGACGGTGTGGCGCACGTCCGAACCGGTGGCGGCGTACGCGAGGTGGCTCACGAGATCGTGTGCCGGCGTGAGATGGGGCGCATCGAGCGAGAGCACGGCGAGGTCAGCGGGCGCGCCGGACTCGATGCGACCGCTTTCGAAGCCGACGCAGTCGGCGCTTCCCTGCGTCGCCATCCGAACGACGTCCGGTGCAGCCAAGGCGCTGGCGTCGTCGGCAGCGAGCTTCCCGATCATGGCGGCGTCGCGCATCTCGTCGAACATGTCGAGATCGTTGTTCGAGGCCACGCCATCGGTGCCGAGTCCGACCGTGACGCCCGCGTCGAGCATCGCCTGCACCGGGGCCATCCCGCTTGCCAACTTCATGTTCGAGGCCGGGCAGTGCACGACGCCCGTGCCGGTGTCTGCGAGTCGGGCTATCTCCGCCGAATCGACGTGGACCGCGTGGGCGATGAAATCCTCTGATTGGAGCAAGCCACACGAGCGCGCATACTCGACCGGACGCACGCCGCGTTCCTCACGGATCGGTGTGACTTCCGCTGTGGTTTCGCTCACGTGGCTGTGAACCGGGACAGCCATCTCTCGGGCGCGCTCGGCCACGCTGGTGAGAACGTCCTCTGTAACGGTGGTAAGGCTGTGTGGCATGACCGCTGTCGAGACCCGTTCACTACCGAGCTCGCGCGCGATTCGGAGTCCTTCCTCGACCTCGCTCTCGATCTCCGCGTCGGTTTTTCCGGCGGTGACGATTCCGTGACCGAGCCGAGCGCGAAGCCCTGCTGATTCGACGGCGTCACCGATGGCAGGCACGTGAAAGTACATATCCGCGAATCCGGTCGTCCCTGATCGGATCATCTCCGCCATGCCAAGCCGTGCGCCCGCCCGGGCGTCTTCTGGTGTGAGTTCGGCTTCGGCCGGCCAGATGTCCTCCCGGAGCCACGTTTCGAGCGGCTTGTCGTCCGCGTACCCCCGGAGCAGCGTCATCGCAACGTGCGTGTGAGCGTTGATCAGACCGGGAATGATGAGCGAATCGGTCGCGTCTAACTGTTGCTCGCCGCTCATGCCGATCTCCGGGTCGACATCGATGATTTCACCCGAGGACTGATCGACGAGCACGTCCGATTTCGAGATGGAGAGATCCGGCTGTAGAACGGAACCGTTCGTGATACCCAGCGTCGTCATTACTGTCAATTCCTCCCGAAACGGTGTCAATCCATCGAGTTCGTTCGATTCGGAAGCGGACTCTGCCTGTGTGTCTCACAACCGCAGGTGTCGGCATCGCCGTGTGACATGTCTGGTTATTTTCTATAATACCGTTGGGAACTGATAGATCGTCACCGCAATGCGAAAGCAATTGTTTCGTGGGGCGTGAACGGTCGATAATGCGTATTGCCGTGCCCAACAAGGGACGCTTGCACCAGCCGACGACTGATCTGTTAGAGCGGGCTGGGCTCCATCTCCTCGACGGCGCGGACCGGAAGCTGTACGCGAACACCGTCGATCCCGATGTGACTGTCTTGTTCGCGCGTGCGGCCGACATCCCTGCGTACGTCGCTGACGGTGCGGCCGAGATCGGCGTTACCGGATACGATCAGGCAAAAGAGTCCGAGACGGAACTCGTAGACCTGCTCGATCTGGAGTTTGGCCAGTGTCAATTGGTGTTGGCGGCTCCCGAAGACGGTCCGGTCGAACAGGTGTCGGATCTCGCCGGCGGCACGGTCGCCACCGAGTTCCCAGCGATCGCACGGGAGTTTTTCGCGGATGAAGACGTGTCTCCGTCCGTCGCGGAAGTCTCCGGGGCGACGGAGCTGACTCCACACGTTGACATCGCGGACGCGATCATCGATATCACGAGCACCGGAACGACGCTGCGCATGAACCGCCTCGCAGTCGTTGAGGAAGTCCTCGACAGCTCAGTGCGACTGTTCGCCCGTCCAGAGACGGCCGACGACCCGAAAGTCAAACAGATCAAAACGGCGCTTCAATCGGTGCTCACGGCCGCTGACAAGCGCTATCTGATGATGAACGTTCACCGGGAGCAACTCGAAGACGTTCGGAGCGTCATTCCCGGCATGGGTGGCCCAACGGTGATGGATATCGCTGGTGAGGACGCGCTCGCGGTTCATGCTGTCGTCGATGAAACCGAAGTGTTCGAAACCATCGCTCAACTGCGCGATCACGGCGCGTACGACATTCTCGTGACCGAAATCGAGCGGCTCGTGGAGTGACTTCGATGGTTGACACTCACGCCGAAAGCAGGGTGATAATGTTGAACAGCGCGACGCCGAAAATGATGGCGACGGTGTAGTGAGCGAGCGCGAGCAGTGCTGTTCCTCGTTTACGGAGTTTGTACACCACGTAGATCGCGGCCGCGTCGCTGGCAAGCGCGAGCACGACGGCCGCGAGCGGACTGAACGGTTGGATCGATAACGAAACGACTGCTGGGGCTACTCCAGCGAGGGCGGCGCGTTGGTGGGGCGTGTCGCCAACGACGTACAGCGCCGCGAGGTGTAACGTGACCGCATAGAACACCCACGCGGCCAGAAACGTCACGACGTACGCGAACAGTCCGCTGCTGATTGGATCGATCTGTAACACTGAACCACCTTTTTACGTTCTGGCGAGCGACGCTCACCGCTCTGGCACCAAATCCGCCGCGCGAGAACAAAGGTCTTGCTGGCTCGCCTTCGCGTCGTTCGTGCGAAGTAACCTCACATTACTGCACCACTCGAAATGATGGGTGAGAAATAATTCTGTAATACTATCAGTACTGCTGCCGAACAGAGTCACCGTCGACAGCACTGTGTCGAGTACGGAGCAGTTACGAGTTGTTAGTATGACACGACATTACTCATTACATCAGTACCTTTATATGTGATGGCGAAGGCAACGATAAACGAGAACGCCAGCATGGCGACAACGCATGCGCGTTCATGTTGAGCGCGCCGGGTGCTAGCACCACCCGACGCTGGGGTTCTCATGATCGCTAGAACCCATGATTGGGAACGCAACAGAGACATGTAACGGTGTCGAATCGTATCAGAAATGTGAGCAGCGTGCGCGCTGTCGGAAATGCGGCCGTCCGATTCGGTCGCAGTACGCGCATCGGGTGGGATGTCCATTACTGGAGGGCCGCCGATGACATTGCCAGTGTTTCAGTTCTGGGATCGGCTGGGTGAGTCGGTGAACATCTCGACCCTCGACGATCGATCGACGATCTCGAAGGCTGAGCTGTACTACGTGATGGACGTGGGGACAGGAACGTGGTGTCGCCAGAAGCCTTCGGCTTCTGGCTGCTAACCAGAATCTTCGATTCTGGTGATGCAAGCCGTGCCGGAGTACAGGCTGCGCCCACGCCACGCAGATCGAGGAGATCTTAGCAACCGCTGGGCTTGGCCGGTCACAACTGAACTACGACGACTTGCCCGGCATTGCGAACATCACGCGGTATGCAGCGACGGGCGAAATGGTCGTTACGGGCTGGTTCGAGAACGGCGGCCGGGTGCGATACCACGAACAGCGCGACGGCACCGTCGTCCAGTCAGTGTACGCCCCCGAGGATGATCAGGATCCAGCGGAGGTGACCGAACAGCCCGAGGCGATGAGTGCCCCAGCTGCACTGGTCGCCACGCTGGCGGAGTACTGCCACTATCGCCAGCGCGGTGATCTTGATGGACTGCGGGCCTGTTACCCCGACGTGGCTCGTGTCGT
>NZ_RRCH01000004.1 GCF_003862495.1 Halocatena pleomorpha
GGGGGGAAGGAAATGACGTTGCCAGTGTTTCAGTTCTGGGACCGGCTGGGCGAATCGGTGAACATCTCGACGGTCGAGGATCGAGGCCGGATTTCGAAGGCTGAGCTGTACTACGTGATGGACGTAGGGAACGGTGTGTGGTGTCGCCAGAAGCCGAAGGCTTCTGGCTGCTAACCAGAATCTCCGATTCTGGTGATGTAAGCCCTGTCGGAGTACGGGCTGTGCGCACGCCAGCCAGATCGAAGAGATCTTGGCGACAGCCGGGCTTGGCCGGTCACAGACGGACTACGACGATTTGCCCAGCATTGCGAACGTCACACGGTATGAGGCAACGGGCGAGCTGGTCGTCACGGGCTGGTTCGACAATGGCGGGCGCGTCCGCTACCATGAGCAGCGCGATGGGACCGTCGTCCAGTCGGTGTACACCCCTGAAAACGATCGAGAGCCAACCGAGGTGACCGAACAGCCCGACGCAACGAGTGCCCCAGCCGCGCTGGTCGCACTGTTGGCGGAGTACTGCCACTATCGCCAGCGTGGTGACTTGGACGGATTACGGGCGTGTTATCCCGACGTGGCTCGTGTCGTGGACAAAGCGCCAGTCGTCCACGCCGACGACTGAGAACAACAGAGTCGGTGGAGGCGGTCGCGGTGCGGGGGCGGAGCGGGCAAGGTCATTCCCCGCGAGCGTCAGCGAGCGGCCTTTTTTGGTCCAGATTTTTTGCGTGAGGGTGGCGCAGCCACCCGAACGGAAAAAAGGTGGTGGTTCAGCAGACAGGCTTGGGATTCACGCCCATCGATTCGAGCTGGTCGGTGTACTCCTCGTAGGCGGTTTGAATCGCGCCCGAAGCGGCCTCTCGTGCCTGCTCTCGTTCCTCGTCGGTCTCACAGTACGCCTCTATGAGCGTGCCCGCCCGGTCGAGTTGTTCTTCGAGATCCGATTTCAGCTCCCGGAACGTCCCCGCAGTCTGGGGATCAGCCTGCCCGACGAAAAACGCAGTCACCTGTTCTTTGGATTTCTCCGCGGCGATCGTTCGTCCCACGAAGGCACCGATTCGTTCGACTGTCTCCTCTCGGTCGCGGAGATACGACTGGATCGCCGGAACAGTTCCGTCGAAATCGTCGTCGGGATCGTCAAGCAGTCCGCTGACCGTCTCATAATGATCCTGTTCTTCGCTCGCGCTGTCAGCGAACGCCTCAGCGGCCCTCCCGCTTTCGGCGTCGCGCCACGATTCGAACGTCTCCATCGCGGCGTGTTCGGCCGTCGCAACCGCACGGAGCACCGTCTCCGGTTCGAGTTCCCCCGCCGTGTCGGCGTACAACGCCTTCGAGGAACCCAGCCGCGACAGCGCGGTTTTGTTTCGATCTCGAACAGTCTCGATAAACGCCGAACCTGTCATACGACTCTCTACTTGGGCGTGTGATTTGTACCCTCTGGCACGCGCCACTCGTCTACCGCCGATCGGAAGTCAGTCTTTTGATGGCGGCCGTCGTTTTTCACTTCGACATGAACCGTCCGTCCAGTGCCGTTGCCGGTGGCGTCGCCGGTACGGCCATCTTGTCGTTGCTAATGATCTTGACCGAGGTACAAACACGGAGCCAGATCCGGATCTTCGACGTGATCGCCCGGTTTGTCGGACTGCCCGGCCACGCGGTCATCGGGTTCGTGCTGTTTGTGGCCGCCGGTGTGTTCGCGTGGCCGCTGTTATTCGTCGCACTAGAACCG
Organism: Halocatena pleomorpha; assembly: GCF_003862495.1. GTDB lineage: Archaea > Halobacteriota > Halobacteria > Halobacteriales > Haloarculaceae > Halocatena > Halocatena pleomorpha. Next base: position 1,724 of record NZ_RRCH01000004.1, read on the forward strand.
TACATCCCAGGCGGTCCCGATCCCGCCCAGCGGGGGATCGTGCTCGCGGCCGTACTCTGGATCGTGTTCGTCATCACCGGTCGCGGATCCATCGGCTGGCCGCTCGTGATCGTGTACGCCGGACTGACCCTGATAGCGCATCTCGCGTACGGGTTCACTCTCGGCGCGGTGTACGCCCATTTCCGGAAACCTTCCACCTAAATACCGGTAGCCATCTGTTTTGTGCTATTCAATAGAACATTCACCACCATTCCTGTAGTGAATAATAATACGAAAAATCATCAATAACACCGATACCACCCACCTATTTCTATCGTGGAGACGTATCCTCCGGCACTGATTTCACCACATATGTTACCGACAGTTCCTTTCTCAGGTCTCGTACTCGTCGGTGGACTGCTACTCGCCGTCGCCGTGGTGTTCACCCTCCGGAACGGGTGGCCACCGACGCTTGCACTCCCGGACGGAGGGCATTTTGTCGGCGGCGAGGAAGCCGAACAACTGGAGACTGAGAAGCCTGGCGGCGTGTTCCGATGGTTCACCACCGTTGATCACAAGGACATCGGACTCCTGTACATCGTGTTTGCGACGGCGACCGCCCTCTGGGGTGGGACTGACGCGATGATGATCCGGACAGAGCTGTTGACATCGACGGCAGGACCGTGGGACCCAGTGACGTACAACGCCCTGTTCACCACCCACGGATTAACGATGTTGCTGTTTTTCGTCACACCGGCGTTTTTCGGGGTCGGGAACTACTTTCTCCCGTTGTTGCTCGGTGCGGACGACATGGCTTACCCCCGAATCAACGCGATCGCGTTCTGGGTCCTGCCACCGGCGTATCTACTCGTCCGTGCGGGACTCATCACTGAGGTGGTAGCGAAAGCGTTCGCAGCCATTGACATCCAACTCACGTCGTTGTTCGCACTCACGCCACCGGCAACGGGTTGGACGATGTACGCGCCGCTGTCGGTAGAGATGGTGAATCCACAGATCGATCTGCTGTTGCTCGGATTGCACCTGAGCGGGATCGCCACTACCCTCGGAGCGATCAACTTCCTCGTCACGATCTTCACCGAACGCGCTGCGGACGTCACATGGGCCAGACTCGACATCTTCTCGTGGACGATGCTCACGACCAGCGGTCTTATTCTGTTCGCGTTTCCGCTGCTGGGCAGCGCGCTGATCATGTTGTTGTTGGATCGGAATTTCGGAACGACGTTTTTCGTCGTCGACGGCGGTGGGCCGTTGCTCTGGCAACATCTGTTTTGGTTCTTCGGTCATCCTGAAGTGTACATTCTCGTGTTACCGGCGTTTGGGCTAGTGAGTCTCATCCTCCCGAAGTTCTCGGGGCGGAAACTGTTCGGCTTCAAGTTCATCGTCTACTCGACGCTGGCTATCGGCGTGCTTTCCTTTGGCGTGTGGGCACACCACATGTTCACGACAGGAATTGATCCCCGTGTCCGACTGAGTTTCATGGCGGTATCGTTGGCGATCGCCATTCCGAGCGCCGTGAAAACGTTCAACTGGATGACAACGATGTGGGACGGCCACGTTCGACTCACTGCGCCGATGTTGTTCTGTGTCGCCGGGGTTGGGATGTTCATCATCGGCGGCGTGACGGGGGTGTTTCTCGCGTCGATCCCGGTCGATATGCTTGTGCACGACACCTACTACGTGGTCGGTCATTTCCACTTCATCGTGATGGGGATCATAACGTTCGCGGCCTTCTCTGCGAGCTACTACTGGTATCCTATCCTCACCGGTCGGATGTACGACACGCTGCTGGCGAAAGTCCACGCGTGGCTCAGCATCGTCGGGGTGATCACCACGTTCGGTCCGATGCTCATCATCGGAATGGATGGGATGCCCCGCCGGTATGCCACCTATCCCTCGAAATTCGTAGAACTTCAACAAGTCGCCTCCGTCGGTGCGTTCATCCTGTTCACTGGCGTCATCCTATGGCTGTACAACATGATCCAGTCCTATCGCATCGGTCCGGTTGTGTTGGACGCTGATGTCTGGAATCTGAAACCGATCGACCAGTTCACGCCCGAATGGCAGTGGTTCGAAGAGCGTCTCGAAGAGCGCAGACAGAGGTTCCGGAACGAGTAGTCACGCTCAGCATCGCTCAGTCTACGTTATTTTTCCGACAGTGACGTAGAACGGAATCGTCTCTTGCCGTCGATACGTACCGTTTTGCATTGCATCGATGATCAACCGTCCCATCTCCCGCCACGAAGCCCGGAACGCGTCGTATTCGTCCGGACTCATGCCGCCAGCGAGCAACGTCTCCCGTTGCTGTGCGATCTGTGACCCGGTCGCTTTCCGCTTTGCGGCCTCGATCGCGTGTTGATCGTACGGTGGTTCGATCGTCTTCACGTGGTCGTACCGTTGCGTGTGAACGTCGGTCACTTCTCGTCCCGGTTGGCCGTGGCTCCGGAGGAGTTCAGGAACGGTTCCGAGCGTCACGTCGGTTTGTACACCTTGGATGTAGTGCGAACGTGCTTGTGTAGCCAGTTCACGTTCGAGGGACACCGTCGATTCGACGGTGACGGCGCTGTTGTCCGGTTCGATCGCGGCTACGAGATCCGTCGAACACCGAACGAACTCCGCGACTGCGCGGCTGGGATCGGGAAGGTTGATCAACAGCGCTTGACAGACCACGAGATCAGCGGTTCTCGGTTCGAATGGGAGAGCGGTCGCGTCAGCGCGCACTGCCGGCACGGTCGTCTCTTCGAGGAGTTTGCGATCCCGATCGACGCCGATGACCGTTCCGTCCGTTTCCTCCGACAGCACTGCCGACAACTCGCCCGTTCCACACCCTACGTCGAGGATCAGCTCCCGGTCGTCGAGCGAGAGCGGAGCCAGTGCTTCTCGCGAGCGATCCCACATACCGCGTCGTGTTTCTTCGAGATAGTCGGCGGAAAAGCGGCGCACGGTCTTACGTTCTGAATTCTCTGACTCGGTCGATGTTCCATCCGAACCCTTTCCCGTTCTCGGAAGGGGTTTCGAGCACGAACGGCAGGGATCGAAGTTCTGGATGGTTGACGATCGCCCGCATTCCTTCCTCTCCGATCTGTCCTTCTCCGATGTGGGCGTGTTCGTCCTTGTTCGTGCCACACTCGTGTTTCGAATCGTTGAGATGGATACACCGCAGGTGTTCGAGTCCGACGATGTCATCGAACGCCGCAACGGTCTCGTTCACGCCGTTTTCAGTCGAGAGATCGTATCCCGCTGCGAACGTGTGGGCCGTATCCAGACAGACATCCAGCTCCTGTTTCGAGCGGTCGAGAACAGCAGCAAGGTGTTCGAACTCTCCGCCCAGTTTCGTCCCACTACCCGCGTCGCTCTCGATGAGCACCGTCACATCGTCGGGAATCTCTAGTTCGTCAAGCGCGCTCGCGGCGTTGTCGAGTCCGTTTTCGACACCCGCTCCGGTGTGAGCACCCAGATGCACGTTCACGAACTCGATATCGAGCGTCTGTGCCGCATCGATCTCCTGTTGTAAACTGTCAATCGACTTCGCGCGGAGATCCGCTTTTGGTGTGCACAGATTCACGAGATAGGACGTGTGAATGACCCACGGTCCCGCGAGCTGTTCGGCAGTTCCGTTTTGGAACCGGGTCGCCTCTTCCGTGCCGATGTTTGGATCCTGCCACACCTGCGGAGAGTGAGTAAAGATCTGTCCGCAGTTACCACCGACGTCGAGTTGGTTCGTGACCGCGTTGTCGACGCCGCCAGCGATAGAGACGTGTGCTCCGATTCGTGCCATACTCGTGCTTTCAGGCCGGTGAGGATAGGGCTTTGGAGTTCGAGAGATCGCTACGCGATGGGATCCGTGGCGTTTTGGTTCCACATCTCAGCACCGAACTTTTCGGTGGCGATCTCCGCAGCCCGTTCCAGTTCTTCGTCGGTCCACGTTCCTACTTTGGCGTCGGCCCACCTTTCGAGCGCGTCTTCGAGCGCTCCCACCGCCCCCTGTCGGGAAATATCGCTATGTTCGTCGATCGCAGTGATGCGATCTGTGATCCGATCGAGCGAAACGTCCGGTGTGGCGAAACACGCACGGGTGCGTTCGGGCGTCGCGTGGTAGGTGAGCGATCCGTGTTGGATTACGCTGTCACGCCGTCGGTACTGGGCGTTGCCGCTGAGCTTCCCGCCTTCGTAGATGATGTCGTGTGCCGGGTGGATATCCCTGAGATAACAGGCTGGCTCATAGAGCGCATCGGCGCTTTCGTGGGCGAAATCGGCGGGGACACCCATCGCTGCGCAGCCGTCGAGCAGTGGCTGACAGAGCTGTTCGTAGCTCGCCATCAGATCACCCGGAAGTTCAGCAGCCGGTGCGATGATCGAATAGGAGATGTCGCCGTACTCGTCGTGGTAGATCGCCCCGCCACCGGTCGGCCGACGGGTGACCGTGATTCCTTCCCGCTCACAAAACGTCCAGTCGATGTCGTCGGAACGTTGGTGATAGCCCAACGAAAGCGTGGATGGCTGCCATTGATACACCCGAACCGTTCGCGGACCACCGTTGGCAGCGGTTTCTGCTGCCACTACATCGAGTGCCATGCACAACGGTCCGGGTAACGATTCTTCGCGGACTAACCGCCACTCCTGTCCGGTAGGGTCGATGTCGGTCATACCGGCCCTTCGGCGGGTACCGACAAAAGAGCGACCGTTCATCACAAACGATCAGTTGTTCACCAACGCACGTTCAGCCTGAGAGGTAGATCCTCTGGTTTCATCCTGATACACCCGATGTTCAACGACGAATGGGGACGTTCCGACGTTATTCGCTATCTCAGAATATTCCCCGACGCGCTCGGAGTGGTTTTGATAGGCCGACGTGGTCGCGACCGTGATGAAATACGCTCCCATATCGTCGCTCGCAGGTGTTTCGTACCCGAGTTCCTTGGCGATCTGACTCCACCAGATATCGATCACCGCGTAGTGTGATTCCGATTCGTCTTCGTCCACGAGACGGGCCATATCGTTGGCAAGCAGTCCGTCGAGGTTCGCCAAGAGTTCGTCGTCGTTGCGCAACAACTGTTGGACTTCCTCGTTCGTGAAGTCAAACGCCAGTTCGTTGTTGTCTACCACCGGTTCTGGGGTCGTCCCACGGGAACGAGACGAAACGGTGTACCGTCCCACGGCGATCGCTAAGCTGACGATGAGCACGAGTCCGAGTATCCCGCTGATAGTTTCTACCTGCAGTAAGACGCCGTCCCGCGCTATCATTGATTCGTATTTTACTGCAGTTGGTTTCTATATATACGTTATTATCTCACCGATATTCATAGTTACAAACGGAATACGCCCTATTCCATCACTCCTATCAGCTGATCAAGAGGCGATGGTGGCCCACGGCTAAGGAATGTTTTAGCGAGTGTTTATTCGGCACGAGTTCCAATTCGCCGTATGGAAACAGAAACGGGAAATGATGTGACCGTTCAGAAAACGGGCACGACGACGGTCGGTCTCGTCACCGCCGAAGGGGTGGTGCTCGCAGCCGATCGCCGGGCTAGTCTCGGTGGCCGGTTCGTCTCAAACAAACAGGCGGTCAAAATCGAGCAGATTCATCCGACCGCGGCAGTAACGCTGTCCGGTTCCGTCGGTGCTGGACAGGCGTTCATCCGACAGCTCCGGAGCACAGCGAATCTGTACGAAGCGCGTCGCGGTGAGCCGATGAATATGGACGCACTCGCTCGAACCGCCGGCCGACTTCTCCGGGGCACGCGGTCGATGCCCGTCTTAGGTGGCGTCGACGAAGAGGGTCCACGAGTGTTCCAGATCGATCCGGCTGGTGGCGTTCTTGAGGACACCTACACCGCGAGCGGCAGCGGCACCCAGCTCGCAACTGGCGCACTCGAACGACTGTACGAGGAGGATCTCTCCCTCGCGGAGGGCGCCTCAGTCGCTACGCAGGCGGTCGAGAGCGCGATCGAGCGCGATACCGCAAGCGGTAATGGTATCACCGTTGCGCGTATTACGTCCGAAGACGTGATGATCGATATAGACAGTACCAGCGAGGAGGTGCACTGATGCGGGGACAAGACGACCGTCAGGCGTACGATCGCGGGACGAGTCTGTTCTCCCCCGACGGTCGGCTGTATCAGGTCGAGTACGCACGCGAGGCGGTCAAACGCGGTGGTGCGAGTGTCGGCATACGAGCGACCGACGGCGTCGTGCTCGTCGCGGAGCGACGAATCCGATCGTCGTTGCTCGAAGCTCGGAGCATCGAGAAGTTGCATAAGATCGATGAGCACAACGGCGTCGCCAGCGCTGGTCACGTCGCAGACGCACGGCAACTCGTCGAAGAAGCCCGTCAGACCGCTCAGATCGAACAGCTCAGCTACGATCAGCCGATCACACCCGAACAGCTCACGGGCGACGTGAGCGAGCACGTCCAAGAGTACACGCAAGCGGGCCACACCCGTCCGTTCGGTGCGGCGCTCCTCGTCGGCGGCTACGTCGAGGGAACGCCGCAGCTGTTCGAAACCGACCCGTCGGGAACGTCGTATGAGTGGCAAGCGACCGCAATCGGCGGCAACAGCGACGAGATCGAGGAAGAACTCGAATCGGAGTACGATCCTGAAATCTCGCTCGATGCGGCGTCGTCGCTGGCTGTCTCAGTGCTCACCGAGGAGGAAGAAGACGATCCCGAAACCGTCGCTGTCGCCGTTATCGACGACGACGGCTACCGAACGCTCGATCGAGAAGCGATCGAGGACCTCCTATAAGGACGGCGAGTTCACCGCTCGAACACTGACACGACTGTTCCGTCTCGTCCGACGAGCAGTTCTAGCTCCTCCTCGTCGATCTCGGTCGTAACGCTCACGCACCACGGATCATCAGACAGGACCGTTTCTCGCCACTCTTGTCCCACGTTCCAGATCGGCCGATCGCGGACATCCTCGTCGTGAGCGTGATAAAAGGAGACGACTGCGGGATGATCGAGCACGGCCAGCGTTACCGGACAGTCGAGCGTGTATCCACACCCGGCACAGTCGAGGTGGAGCTGTACCCGGTCCGGATCGGTGGTTTCGGCGTCGTCAGCGTTCGCGTATCCAATGTGGGCGCTCGTTTTGCCACCACACTCCGGACAGCTTCCAGCACTCATCAGTGAGACACGATGGCGATAGAGCCGATCCAGTGCGTCCGGAAACGCCTCCTCAGAGTGGGTTCGGTGACCACTCGGCGGAAACGGCAGCCGGAGTAGTTTCCGTTCACACGACTGACACCGCATCGTGACAGTGTTGTCCGTCGCGGTGGCGACGAGCGCATGGTCCGCACAGAACGGACAGGGATCTTTGATCTCGACTGGGTCGCGGTCGACGCTCTCCGTGTACACTCCCGATTCGATCGCGCGGGCGATCCGGATTCCTGCGTCGGTGAGTGTGTAGCCCGCTTCGGTCTCACGGAGGTAGTGGTCCGTGAGTTGCCGGAGGTGGTAGGCGAACCCCGCCGTGGTGTCCGCACCGCTTGCTTCGGCCAGCTCCGAGAACGACAGCGTCACCGGGCCGTCCGCCTCCAGCAACGCCGCGAGTACCCGCGTTCGGATCTCGTTACCGAGGGGCTGGAACGCCTCGCTCGGGGGGGCTGTGTCGGCCATAACTGTACTATATTGTTGTTGAGGTTAAGCTCAATCTTTTTTGATGAGCTGATCGCTGTGCCACCTACGTGTCTGATACAGGGCGGAACGAGCGGCTAGCCACAGCGGATGATGATATTTGGTGGTGCAGCGTTCGGACACGGTCAGGCCGTCCAGCGATCGTACTCGATTCTCATTGCCACCCGGTCAGCCGTCGCTCCGTCCGCGATCCGTTCGACCAGTTGTAAAGAGAGATCGAGTCCCGACGTGACGCCGCCACACGTGAGCACTGATCCGTCGTCGACCACACGTTCCGATCGGCTCTCGACGGATTCGAACGACTCGCGCAGTTCATCGAGCGCGCCGGCGTGAGTGGTTGCTGGCCGACCATCGAGCACCCCGGCGTGGGCCAGAATCATACCGCCAGTACAAACCGACGCCACCGTTGTCCCTGTAGCGTGCAACCCGGCGACCGCCTCCGGAAGTTCACCGCGAGCGACTTGCTCGCGCGCACCGCCTCGGCCGTCGTTCCATCCCCCGCCCGGAACGATCACCACGTCCGGGTCGGTAAGCGTACCCTCCGGCTCGATACACAGCCCGTGGTTGGCTCTCACCGCGTCCGTCTCTGCCAGCGTCACAAGCTCCACCGTCAACGCCGCGTCCAATCGGGCTGCGGTGTCAAACACCTCATACGGACCAATCGCGTCCAACTCGTCGAACCCATCGAAGAGAACGATTTGGATCTTCGTCTCACTCACACGCGTCGATCATCCGGCGGCTCGAAATAACTTTGCATCCTCATAAAATTGGATAGAAAATTGGATAGTTATCGACGAATTTCTAACGCCGAAGCATCCGCAGTTAGCGTCGCAGCCCGCAGCACCGTCATAGCGGCGCAACGGGGTTTCGGTTTGATCAGCGCTCTCGGTAGGAAGCTCCTGTCGCCGTTTCGCACACCTTCTGTATCGCTTTCCCTACGAATTCATCGACCGGTTTTCCGTTCGACTTCCATGTGAACACGAAACACATCGAACGGCAGTCTCGCCGCGATGTGGCTGTTTCGGGTTCAGTATGGATGGAACGTGATACTCTGATAGGCGTTGGGTGCCCCGATGATCCCGAGGTTCGAGAGGAGCACGAGGAGAATGACCGTAATGGTGATGCTAAAGGAGGGCGGATCGAGGTGTGTATCACCCCACGCATAGAACAGCCGTTCCGTGAGTTCACGGAAAAACGCACCGGCAACGCCGAATATGAGTGCCCAGAACGTTGCGTACACGAGTGGGTTCACCGGTGTACTCTGCATCTGAAAGAACACGGCATGAGCTGCGACCGAAGCGGGCAGCGTGATGTGGTGCGTCACGGGTGTTCCGGAACGATCGGTATCAGGGCGCAGTCCATAGTTGTTACAGAGAAAGAGCAACGTCGCCGCAGAAATACCGAACATCACCCACGGACTCTGTGTGATAATAGTGATGTATCCGCTGATGAGACCGACGAGTCCCCCGATAAAAAGCACCTCTCCCCAGTTGAACTGCCAGGGAAGGTGTGGCTCTGCCTCATCGAGATCGAACGAGAGCCACGACGTCCCTCCAACGGTCGACCCAACACGCCTAGCCACCTCCTGCCGATCACCGACGAGTGAATAGCCGAAGGCGGCTCGGTGGACGAACGCCGACAAAACGATGACCCAAGCGATGTGTGCGAATCCGAGACTCATCTGGGTGCCGGTCACGAAGTCCGTTCCCATCTTCAACAGTTGTCCACCAGCCCCGAACACCGCACCGACGGCGAGCACTTTCGGGTTGGTCCCCGTCGGAATCAGGATGTTCTTCGCAGGATGGTATCCCCACCCATCTTGTTCCTGTAGTTCGGGGTGGTATTTTGCTGCGTACGCGTGTGCTGCCGCCCCCCCAGCGAACGCTACGTGTGGCCCGAACAACGGACCGAACGCCGCGACGTACAGCGAAGTTGAGGCACCTTCGAGACCGATCGCTGTGGCGACGGCACCGGCAATAACCATGAACCCACAAAAAGCGAACGCCGGGAGTGCGCCGATCGACGCTCCGAAAGCACCACCACCAAGCGCGGTGATCACGGCGATTGCGACGATCAGTATGGTGCTGTATCCGCTCTCCGATGGCGGTGCAGACGGATCGATCGGTGGAGCCTGAAGCGGAAACAGTAGGGTCGGTAGATCCAACGTTCCGATGGCTTCGAGTGGCATCTACGGCACCTCCGTCGTCGATAGCTCGCCTTGCGGACTGTCCATCTGTCTTCTGTAGCGTCGTCTGGTTTCGATCATACTGGTTGCGTAGTTTCGATCCTTGATTGCGGATGCTGTGTCCTTCCTTCCTGAGCGCCAAAGCGCAAGCAGTGGGATACAGTGCCGCCGTTGGCGCATACGTACCGCCTCGGCGTCTCTGGTCTGAACTCTGTTAGAATGTTGATCGAACCCGCATTTATTTTTTGGAAGAATCAAACAAATGTTTGATATCGGGAAAATGACGATTCTCTGGGTTCCGATCGCAGGCGCGGTTGACAAACGCCTCTCAGCGCAGCCTCAGGACAAGTGTGTCAATTTCGTGTTTGCGTAGCGCTGCTGTCGGTCAGAATAAGCGGTCGGTCGAACGATCAGTCACGCGTAGAGTTGCTGATCAGGATCTTCGAACTGGAACCGGAGCGTGTCGCCCGGTTCGACGTGGCTGTCGCTTGTCAGTCGTTGGGGCGTTTCGGACGATTCACGAACAGCGACGGTGTCTGACCGGAGTCGATCGCCTTTGAGCAGCGCTGGCCGTACCTGTGGCCCACACTCCTGTGACAACGCCTCGACCACGTCGATAGTGGTCGCGCGCTCGGAGACGTGGACGCTCGATTCCTCGACGCCCGTGCGCAACGTTAGCACACCATTCAGCTTGACCCGCACACACATACCACCATCCTCTGCACTCCATCGGGAAATAATTTACTCACAGCTGAAGTAGTCATTTGTAGCGGCTCAGTCGTCACTCCACGTAGATGGCGTTCGGTCGCTGTTCTATGGAAGCTATCGATCATATAAAGTTATATTCAATTATAAAATTATTGGGTGAGAACCAAGAACAGAGTCAGTTGGTCGTACTTCCTACTTAATGGCTCGTTGGGGGCATTCTCGCTCTGATGGAGTGTATACTCATATTCACACTACTATCAACTTATCTATGTTTATGATTGATAATACGTTCGAAACGTAAGGTTGGGCAAAGGGCCACGAACAGGCTGTATACGACCGATTTTTATGGAGAGACACGTAATCGGGATACATGTCTGCGGAAGCCTACGATGTGGTCGTCGTCGGCGGTGGGACGGCGGGTGCGTTCGCTGCAGCGGCCGTTGCTGACGAGGGTCACTCGGTTGCACTGTTAGAGCGCAAATCCGAGGGTGACGCCGGTCACATCGCGTGTGGCGATGCGATAAAGGGAAAAAGTTCATTTCCGAACACGATCGACTTGGAGTATCTCCGTGAGGAGTCGTTTACCAACGACACCATCACCCATGCCCGGTTTGAGAACCCCCAGAGTGGCGAGTCGATGGATATCGGCTTCGGTGGTGTGACGGGGGCCGTCGTTGATCGTAAACGCTACGGTGAGGTACTGCTTGAGGAAGCGTCTCGGATCGGTGCGGACGTGCGGTACGAGACGGTCGTTCACGATGTCATTCAGGATTCGGCTGTTCAAGGCGTCAAAGCCACTCGAAACGGTTCTGTGACCAACTACGAGGCCGACATCGTGATCGACGCTGCGGGAGCACTCTCGTTGTTACAGGACAAGGCCGACTTTTCCGACGCGTCGTTCGACACCAACGTGGATTACTCGCAGTTCTGTTCGGCCTACCGCGAGGTCATCGAACTCGAAACGCCGGTCGAGTGGACTGACACGCTCGTGTTCAAGCCAACACAAGAGTTGGGTTATCTGTGGTATTTCCCGCGATCAGCGACGGAGATCAACGTCGGGCTGGGCTTCCAGATGAACAAGCCCCCGATGAAGCTCGTCGAAGTGCTCAAAGACGATCTCAAAGAACGAGCGGAGTTTGCCGGTGCACGAGTTAAGGATAAACTCGGAGCGGCGCTCCCGACCCGACGACCGTATGATTCGGCGGTCGCGCCCGGTTATCTCGCGGTCGGTGACGCCGCTGGCCACGTCAACCCGATCACGGGCGGTGGCATTCCGGGCGCGGCAAAGGCCGGCCACTGGGCTGCACAGGCCGCTGTCGAAGCGATTTCTGATGGCGTACCCGACGATGAGGACGCGCTCTGGGAGTACAACCACCGTGTCATGACCGACTTCGGGAAGAAGTTTGCCGCGATGGATCTGTACAACATCTGGGGTGGTGCGACCGATCTTGACGAAATTCTCGATGTGATCACGAAACTCCCGGCTGGTCACTTCGCTGAAACGGTCGCCAAGAGCGGTTCGACATCGATGGGGCTCGTTACGAAAGTCAAAACCGCTGCAAAGACGGTCGGTCACTGGGATATGTTGTACGACCTCTGGCGAGTGAACAGAAAGAGCAGTGAACTCAAAAACATCTACAACGACTACCCGACGAGTGCTGACGACTTCGACCAGTGGATCGAAACCCGAGATGAGCTACTAGAGGAAGTGTACGAGATTACCGGTGCTGAGTCCAAATACTGAGGCGTTCGTTTCGAACTGTACCGATCGGTCGAGATTCCCCGCTGTGTCTGTCGATTCCGTGGTATGAGGGTGCATTCGCGTCCACAACTCCTTTTGAGTCGTCCGCCGTACGCTCGTGTATGTCTGAAGAGTCGAATATCTCCCCCGAGAGCGTCGATGCCACAGACGGGATGCCGATGCTCGGACTGGGAACGTGGCAGAACGACGATCCTGAACAGTGTGTCGAGACCGTACGAACCGCGCTTGAGATGGGGTACCGGTATATCGACACCGCTCAGGCCTACGACAACGAGACGAGCGTCGGTGAGGGGATTCGAGCGTCGGCTGTCGATCGAGACGAGGTGTTCCTTGCGACGAAGCTCTGGTACGACCAGCTTGACCGCGATACCATTGTCGAATCGGCTCAGTCCAGTGTCGATCGGCTCGGTGTCGATACGATCGAGCTATTGTATCCTCACTGGCCAGCCGGCTCGTACGACGCCGAGGAGACCATGGACGGGTTTGCCGAACTCGTCGACACGGGCGTTATCGAACGGATCGGCCTGAGCAACTTCACCCCCGAACTGATCGACGAGGCTCGTTCGGTCTCAGATGAGCCGATTTTCGCCCTTCAGGTCGAGTGTCATCCCTTGCTTCAGCAAGAGCAGCTGCGGGAGTACTGCGCGGACGCCGGTATCGAACTCGTCGCGTACTCGCCGTTGGCTCGCGGGGCCGTCTTCGACGTACCTGAAATCGAGGAGATCGCACAGAAACACGGCGTCAGCCAAGCCCAAGTGAGCCTCGCGTGGTTGGGGGAACACGGTATCACCGCCATTCCCAAAGCGACCGGTCAGGAGCATCTTCGCGACAATTTAGCGGCAGCGACGCTCGAACTCGACGCGGAGGACGTTCAAGCCATCGACGACATCGACCGGGAAGAGCGACAGATCAATCCTTCGTTCGCTCCCGATAGCTGGTAACACCCTGAACCGTTATCTTGGTCTCGTTCAAACGGCTCGTATGGAGTTCGATCAGCCCAAAGCGATCGGATCGTTCCTTGTACTACTGGTCGCCCTACTCGGTGGGACGTTCAGCAGCCCGATGCCGACCAACATCTCGATGATGGTCAGCGTCGGTCTCATCGTCTTCGGCGTCCTCACGTTCTATATCGGCGTCAGACACGGTGAATTCCGCGCGACACGGTGATCAATTCCGGTCAGCCATTCTCGTTTTCAGCGACAGTGTGCAACGCGTTCGACACCGTTCCGTGTCCAGTCACTTTCGGACGCGTGGTGTAGTCGTCGTAGCCGTGATCGAGGATCCGGTTTCGGTTGAGACAGAGCTTCGTGAATTCTGGTTTGAACAGATCGAACGTCTCGAACCGCGCTTGGTGCTGGGGAAATCGGGCGTGATAGGTCTCGATCGCTGCCCTGACCTGAGTCCAGAACTGCTGTTCGTTGTACCCCTCCGCCCGTTCAAGCAGATCGGAGACGTATCTGAAGACACAGATGAACAAGGTTCCGAAGATGTGCTGGCAGAGGTCTTCGGGCGGCAGTTGGTGCAGGATGTGGTGTTTGTATCGGTCGTCGGTTCGGAGATCCGAATCGAGTATCTCGTCCAACTCGGTAAGCTCTCGGTCAGTGATAGCGACTTCGTCTACGAAGTCGGTGAGCGCAATCCGACTCGGAACCCCGTTTTCGAGTACGAGCACCACGTTCGTTCCGTGGGGCATGAACACGGTACCGTACCGGTACAGATAGTGACACAGCGGGAACAGCAGCACCTTAAACAACTCATCCAACCACGCCCGCAGTGAGAGCGGAGAGCGCTCGACGAACTCCGTGAGGACCGGCGTTCCGTCGGTGTCTTCGTGGAGCAACGCAGCCAGCGTCACCGGTCGCTCGCTCGGTTCGAGCATCCCTTCGACGCTTTCGCGCCAGACACAGCCCAGCAGTTCGTGGAACTGATACGGTGCCGCATCGAGTTCCGAGAGCGTTGGATGGTCGTAGTGGACGCTTGCGATCTCGCCGGGCAACAACAGTTCACACTCCTCGCGGAGGAATCGATCCCGATCACGCACTTCCTTGACGAACGCCGTCACTTTCGGGGCGGCTCTGGCTTGCTCGCTGAGAATCCCGCGGTAGACGTTCGTGTTCAGAATGCGAAGCGGGAGTTTGACGTGGTGCTTCTCGGGAACGTCGACGTTTGTCAGGGTTCGGATCGACTGCTGTGGGAGGTACTCGTCCGGTCCCTCACCGACCGAAACGATGGCGTCAGTGGCGATCTCGCCCGCGAAGAACGGGACGATACTGTGAGACCACTGCCAGTCGTGGACGGGCAACAAGTAGTAGTTCGCCGGATCGAGTCCCTGCCCGACCAACCGATCGACGAACACCGTGTACCGGTCTCCGAGTTCTTCGCGGAGTAGTGACTCGTGATCGATCGCATCCAGCGCCGAGAACGTCGCCCGATCCCGTCGCGCAGCGATCCACGACAGCGTCTGTGGTTGTTTCATTTCGGGTGCGTAGTCGAGATACTCGTCGTAGCTGAACCCCACCCGCCCTTTGTTGTAGGTGAACCACGGATGGCCCGTCATCTCCCCTTCGATGGCCGCGTATTCCATGTCGACGATCAGCTCACTGTCGTCGCGCGCAGCGGTTCGGGCTGCTAAATGGGCGTCCGCGAGCAGCGTGTTGTTGTACTCGCGGATGAGATACCCCAGCGTTCGATCAGAGATCCCGACGTGTGTTTGTGCGTCTACCAACAGCCTCACAGCGTCGTTCGGTTGGATCCAGTTGCCGTCATCACGCCGGTACACCGAGTCTGGAAGGACTCGATAGCTGTCGAACAGTCGTGCTTGGGCGTCGAACCGGTACTCCACCCCTGTCTCTAATGAGAGTCGGTAGCGCGTCCGCTCGGGATCGGTCTCGATCGATTCGATCGGTTCCGGCTCGATCAGCTCCTCGTACATGAACTCCGACAGCATCTTTCGGAGGAGCTGACGGTTCACCGTGGTCCAGACCTCCGAATCGAATGTGTGCTCTGGTGTTTCCATGAATGTGTACTGGGTGTGTCGCCGTGCCTGCCAGCGATCGTTGCAGTAACCTCACAGCCGGTATTGTAAAATGTATCGGATTTTCTGGTTATTATTACTGCTGTCCTAGTGCATCAGACAGCTGGGCTGTCACACTATGTGTATCAGAAACGCCTAACGTACTGTCCTCGTTCGTCTGTCACATGACTACGGGCTCGGACATCGCCCAGCGGTGTGAGACTGAGGGCATTGATCTGGTACGGCTGTTGTTCGTCACCCCAAACGGGAAGATCCGCGCGCAATCAGTCGCCAGTACCGACGTCGCTGCCGCGGTCGATACAGGCGTTCCTGCGTCCAAGTTGGTTCACGCCTACAACGCACTCGGATTTCGGGACAAAAGCGGCCGGTTCGACGCCGCCGGTGAGGTGTTGTTGTGCCCGGATCCGGAGACGTTCCGAACACTGCCGTACGCGGAGCGATGCGGTGGGCTGTTGTGCGACGTGCAGACGCTGGACGGCGACCAGTGGGCCGTCGACCCGCGGAGCACGCTTCACTCACTTCTCAAGCGGCTGTCATCGACGGGACTCGCTCCATCAGTCGCGTTCGAGAGCGAGTTCCATCTCTTCGTCGAAGACGGGGATGAACTCGTTCCGGCAGACGGACGCGGCGTGTACGACACCGAGTCGACGCGTGATACTCACGAATTTGTGCTAGCTGTTCGAGACACGCTCAGCGAACAAGGGATCGCCGTCCGGAAGTACTACCCTGAGTGGGGTGCTGGAAAACACGAGGTCGTCGTTGATCACGGGCCAGCGCTCGCCGCCGCCGACAAACACGTACTGTTCAAAGAGACGGTCAACAGCGTCGCGGCGAACCACGGGTATCAAGCCACGTTTCTTCCCAAACCGGCGACACATTCGACGAACGGCTGTCACATTCATCTCTCGCTGTGGGATGGATCGACCAACCAGTTCGCCGGTTCGGACGGGATCAGTCAGACAGCAGCGTCGTTCATCGCGGGTGTACTCGAACACGCTTCCGGATTGACTGCTCTGACAGCGGGGACGGTCAATTCCTACGCCCGGCTTCGTCCACAGGTTGGAGCCACAGCGTTCACGTGTTGGGGGTACGGCAACCGGGAGGCGTTAGTGCGGATTCCGGGCCACGCCCCGAACGACACCGACGCCGTCCGCATCGAATACCGGGCTGCGGACAACACTGCTAACCCCTACATCGCCTTGATAGGGCTGCTCGCTGCCGGTCTCGACGGGATCGATCGGGAGCTGACGCCTCCAGAACCAGTCGACAGTGATCCCGGAGCCATGTCCGCAGACGAACGGGATCAACGGACGATCGAACGGCTTCCGACGACGCTGAACGAAGCCCTCACCGCCTTGGCAGACAACGATGTGTTGCGAACAGCCCTCGGGGAAGAACTGAGCCGGACGTATCTCGACGTGAAACGAAGTCACTGGAAGGCGTTTACCGAAAGCGCGGCCACGTGGGAGCGTGACCGGCTCAAAAGCGTGTACTGATCGTATTGGAACCGTTCGACGCTACACGCCCGCGTTCTCTTCGGAGAGTCCCACGATGAGCGCACCCGCCGCCATAGCGAGCGAAGCGACGCCCGCAAACGCCGACGGAATGGCGTTCGTCATGGCAATACCGATGATCAGGGCGGTACTGGCGGCTAGAAGGAGTCCCCCAATTCCTAATCGTTGCTTCTCCGTTTTCATCACCACTAGCTATCACCCACATCACCATAAGCGCCATCAAACTGAGCGAAACAATTGGATCGTTCGTGATGGTTTGGTACTCCTCTTTCCGTGTCGAGAGGGTTTTCATTCGGGGGATCAGAGGGGGGGTATGGATCGGGGAGAACGCGAGCGGCTGCGGACCATTGCCGATTACCAGTTCGGGAGCGGTGCGGGACGAGCGTTGTTTCCGGCTGACGAAACGCTGTCGGTGGTCCGAACCACTTCCGGACGACCCCAACAGATAATGTGTGACGGTGGTCCCCACGACGGTCGGCGGATCGTCTCGTACGGCGTGGATGGTCGATTCACACTCGGTATCGAGGGCGGCCATCGACTGTTTGAGGCGTTCGGCCGGCCGGCCGTAGCGGTTGGAGACGAAAGCATTCCGTTCGTCACGGACGGGAAAAACGCGTTTGCGAAGTTCGTCCGCGAGGTAGACGAGGATATTCGCCCCGGCGATGAGGTGCTCATTACGTGCTCGGAGACGCTGCTCGCCGTCGGTCGGGCCGAACTGTCCGCCACTGCCATGCGGGATTTTCACACGGGTGTCGCCGTTTCGGTCCGTGATAGTTTCTCGGAGCAAGCGGTCCGATCGGAACCATAGAGCAGTACGCTTTTGCCGTTTCCGCCGTTCGAAGTACGTATGTTTGGTGGAGGCGGTCTCGATCCGCGCAAGATGCAACAGATGATGGAACAGATGGGAATCGAAACGTCGGATATCGACGCCGAGGAGGTCATCATCCGAACGGCAGATGAGGATCTCGTCTTTACGTCGCCAGAGGTACAGCGCATTTCCGCGCAGGGCCAGGCGACGTACCAGATCGTCGGTGAACCTGACACCCGCGACACCTCGGCCGACGCCGACGCTGACGCCGACGCCGACGAGGGTGGTCGTGAGGAGATTCCCGACGACGACGTTGAGATCGTCGTCGAGCGGACGGGCGTCAGCACGGAACAGGCCCGTGAGGCGCTCGAAGCCGAGGACGGTGACCTCGCGGCTGCGGTGTCCCGACTGGAGTGATCCTGCTCGTCTACGAGGATCGGGAGTACCTCCTCGCACCGGGTGAGACGCTCGAAACTGATCTCGGTGTTCTGGAGGTGCCGGACGATGTCTCGCCCGGCGACACTGTCGAGACACATCTCGGCACAGCGTTCGAGGCACGCGCGCTCCGTGGTCCGGATCTCTTCGCGCATTTCGAGCGTACCGGGGCACCGATGATGCCCCGCGACATCGGATTAGTGATGGGCCACACCGGCGTCAGTGGCGGTGACCGGGTACTCGACGCCGGGACGGGCACAGGCGTGTTGAGCGCCTATCTCGCCCGGTCGGGGGCATCGGTGCTCACCTACGAGACAGACCCCGACTTCGCTGACGTTGCCCGCGAGAACATGGCGGTGGCCGGGGTTGAGAACGCTGTCGACGTTCGCACCGGTGACGTAACCGAGGCGATCGACGAGTTGTGTGCCGGCGAGCCGTTCGATCTTATCACGCTTGACACCCGCGACGCGCCCAGCGTCGTCAGCCGAGCGCCCG
Source organism: Halocatena pleomorpha (assembly GCF_003862495.1). Taxonomy (GTDB): domain Archaea; phylum Halobacteriota; class Halobacteria; order Halobacteriales; family Haloarculaceae; genus Halocatena; species Halocatena pleomorpha. The sequence continues at coordinate 20,298 of NZ_RRCH01000004.1, forward strand.
ATCTGCTCGTTTCAGGGGGATTCGTTACCGCGTACGTTCCGTTCGTCGAAGGGACCCGCGACGTGGTCGAGACCGCTCGATCGGCTGGCTTCCAGGATATCGAAACGTACGAGACGATCCAACGAGCGATGGATATCGACGAGCGTGGAACCCGCCCGTCAACGGCCGGCGTCGGCCACACCGGGTATCTCGTGTTCGCACGAGCCTGAACCACTGTGGGCCGTTCGCTCGATTGCTCTCTTCACAGCATCAGCGTCCCAGTTGCTCGTGAGCAGACGCGAGGTTGTCAGCGGCGAGCGCGCCGAGCAACGAGAGTTCACCCGCGAGCGCACCGACAGCGATGCGTTCTGCAAACGCGTCGGCGTTCGTTCCGGGCGGGTCCCCGCCGCCGCGCACCCCGAGGATGTCGAGCGCTTCCGCTTGGGTTGGGAGCTTCGTCCCGCCGCCGACCGTCCCGACATCGAGGCTGGCAATCGTCACGCTTGCGTACAGTTCGTCCCCGCGCACGTCAACGGTCGTGATGGCGTTGCCACCCTCCACGACTTGGGCAGCGTCCTGTCCGGTTGCGAGGAACACGGCGGCGACGACGTTCGCCGCGTGGGCGTTGAACCCCAAACTCCCCGCCTTTGCGCTACCGACGAGGTTTTTGCGGGTGTTGGCTTCTTCGATTGCTTCGGGTGTCGTGCCAAACCGGTCTTCGACCTGCTCGCGGGTGAGCACCACGTCCGCGCCGACGGTCCGTCCTCGACCCTCGACCGCGTTGATTGCGGCGGGTTTTTTGTCGGAGCAAAGATTCCCCGAGAGCGCCACGAGATCCGCGGGGGTTTCTTCTTCGAGCAGCTCACAGGCCGCTTCCGTTGCGATGGTGGCCATGTTCATCCCCATCGCGTCTTTGGTGTCGTAGCCAAACCGGAGGAACACCGAATCACCGACTACGTACGGCGTCACATCCAGCAGCTCGCCGTGGTTGGTTGTCTCGGCCGCGGCTGCCGCGAGCTCCGCCTCGTGTTCGCGCACCCACGAGGCGACCGTCTCGGCTTCGTGAACGTTCTCGACACGAAACACGGGTGCACGCGTCATTTTCGACTGAAACACGCTGGCGTTGGCCCCGCCAGCGGCTTGGATCGCTGAACAGCCCCGGTTCACCGAGGCGACCAGCGCCCCCTCCGTGGTGGCGAGCGGGAGATACGCCGTTCCGTTCGCGCTCGACCCGTCGACAGTGAGCGGTCCAGCCACACCGACGGGAATCTGAACCGCTCCGAGCATGTTCTCGATGTTCGATTGAGCGTCACCGGCGTCGAAGGCGTACGCACCGAGCGCGGAGAGGTCGGCGTCGGTCTCTCCCTCGACGAGCCGACGGCGCGCCTCAGCCGCCGTGTCGGCGTCCGCGTGTGCTTCGAGTTCGTGTAGCGCGAGGTCCCCCGACAGCACCCGATCCGCGAGCGTTTCTGGCGTAGACATACCGGAATTCTATCTCCCGAGTGACTAAGACCCGTTGTTGTCCCCGCGTCGGACCAACGACTGCAACTGAGACAGAGAACGCTGAGACAGCAGATCGACGACTACTGCCGACTGGTCGTAGACACGCTTGAGCCGACGCACGCGTTCGAGATCGCGCTCGGCACGGTCGGCGTCGCTCGCTTCGAGCAACTCTTCGGCGTCTTCGAGCGCCCGAGTCATCGTCTTGATCTCCCGGCGGATCTCTTGCTGGAGAAACTGCTGGAAAACGTACCACAGATCCGTTTCTGCCTCGAAATACGCCCGTTTGCCTTCGCCCGGAATGCTGCGGCGGTAAACCATGTGAAACCGTTCCAGCGTCCCCATGGCGTTGCTCACCGTCGATTTCGCGTAGCCGCTTCGATCGACCAGCCCGTCTAACGACAGTGGCTCCGGCTCGAAAAACAGGATGCCGTACAACCGTCCGTAACTGCGTTTCAGTCCGTAGATCTCCGCCGAGCGCTCGATCGCTTCGATCACCGTCTCTCGGGCTTCTGTCGTCTCATCCGTGGTTCCCATGCCCGATCGTAGCGAGCGAAAGACGTAAAAACATTACATTCGGAATATTCAGTAAATGACGAATATAATGGTCGATTCCACCGCGCTCGGTGCGCTCACGATCGCGGTCCTCCTCGAAGGATCGGTTATTCTGGGGCTTCTCGTAAGCATCCTGTCCGAAGATCGTCGGTTCTGGCCCCCCGGCAACGTTTCGTGGAAATTCTGGTACTACTGGGGTGGCTCAGCGATCACGTTCGCGGCGCTTGCTGTTGTCGGTTATCTGGACGCGGGAAGCTTCGTGTTCACGACGCGGCTCTGGGACTGGATTGGAACCGTTCTCCTCGTGCTCGGAACGGGGTTTGCGGGCTGGTCGGGCTATCTTTTTCGCACCCGAGAGAGCTTCGGGCTGGCAGGGGAGTTGCACACCGGTGGGCCGTATCGGTACTCGCGGAATCCCCAGTACGTCGGTATGGTCGGGATCTTCACAGGGATAGCGCTGATCGTGAACGCAACGCTTCTGTTCGTCGGATTTCTGCCGGTTTTCGTCTGGCTGTGGCTGTTGCCGCGGGCAGAGGAGCCGTGGCTTCGGGATCAGTTCGGTGAAGAGTATGAGGCGTATCGTGAATCAGTGCCTCGTTTCCTCGGAATCCGGTCGCTCAAGTGACGAGCGGGCGGTCGGTATCAGTACGTCTCACAGCAACCGAGCTTTGAGAAGCGCTCTGGGGTCGTCGTGAGCAGGGGCATCGTCAGCGAGTGCGACGCCACTGATGCGGATGTCTTCTAGTGATCTGAAACCGAGTTAGTTTGTGCGTCGACCGGTGCTAATCACTGCCGAACATTATAATACAGACATGAAACTTTGTGTATGTGAAATTATCGGCACTGTTTGTCGTCGTCATCCTCTATGTTTTTACTTGTTCCCGCCGCCGTGGTGGTATGACCGATTCCGCAGACCTGATCGTTACCAACGCGGAGATCCACACGCTCACTGATCCCGATGAGCGCCACGAGGCGCTTGCCGTCCGGGACGGCGAGATCGTCCGCGTCGGTCGGCGCTACGAGATCGACTTTCTCGAAGGAATCGACACAACGGTCCTCGATCTCGATGGCCGTGTTCTCCTACCGGGATTCATCGACGCCCACACCCACATGGAGCAGCTTGGTCGTCGGCTCGTTCACGCTGATCTCTCGGCGGCGGCGTCCGTCGAGGACGCCGTTGCGCTGTTGTGCGAGGAACGCGAGCGAACACCGACGGGGTGGGTGCTCGGCTACGGCTACGATGAAAGTGCGTGGGACGAGGGTCGTCTGTTGTGCCGTGAGGATCTCGATCGGGTGAGTGAGGAGCGCCCGGTCGTCGCGTTCCGGGAGGACCTCCACACGGGGAGCCTCAACTCTGTCGCCCTCGACCGCTACCGATCCGACATGCCGGTTGACGACGTTCAGCGGTCGGGAAGCGAGCCGACGGGTGTCGTCGTAGAGGACGCGCTCGCCGTTATCCGCCAAGAGACGGCACCCAGTAGCGAGCGAATGCACGATCTCATCACGGCGGCCCGGGATCGTGCCCACGAACTCGGTGTCACTGGCGTCCACGACATGGTGCGCCTGTCGACTGCTCCCCGTGTGTACCGGGAACTCGACCTGGCGGACCGGCTCGATCTCCGAGTGCGGATCAACTACTGGAGCGATCACCTCGACGCACTCGACGAACTCGGGAGCGTCACGAATCACGGCAGCAAGTTCGTCAGCGTCGGCGGTGTCAAAAGCTACACGGACGGGAGTTTTGGTGGTCGAACTGCCCAACTTTCCGAACCGTACGAGAACGGAGACACCGGTCAGTGGGTCACAGATCCTGAGCGGCTCCATGAGATCGTTACGCGCGCGGATGACGGGGATCGCCAGTGCTGTGTCCACGCGATCGGTGACCGCGCCGTCGAGGCGGTGCTCGACAGCTACGAAGAAACCGACGATCCCAGTGGCAGCCGTCACCGCATCGAGCACGCTGAACTCCTGTCACAAGCGTTGCTCGAACGGCTTGCCGAGATGGGCGTCGTCGCCTCCGCCCAGCCGAATTTCCTCAAATGGGCGCGCGAGGACGGACTGTACGAGGACCGTATCGGGCGTGAGCGCACGCGACAGACCAACCAGTACCGCGCGCTCCTCGATGCTGGGGTTCCGCTGGCGTTTGGCAGCGACTGTATGCCGCTTGATCCGCTCTTTGGCGTCGAGCAGACCGTCACGGCTCCCGCCGAACAGCAACGGCTCACCGTCACCGAAGCCCTCCGGGCCTACACCGCTGGCGCGGCGTACGCCGGCTTCGACGAACATCGGCTGGGCACCATCGAATCCGGGAACCGCGCTGACCTCGTCGCGCTCGACCAGTCACCGTGGGACGTCGCCCCCGACGCGATCGCCGCTATTACAGTTACTCACACGATCGTGGACGGTCGGATCGTCTACGAAAACACTGAGTGATACATGACAGATTACTGTTGTTGGAACCACTGAGCGAGTTCCTGCTGGTACTGCTCGAACCATCGGAGGTCGTTGTGGAGAACGTCGTACACGATGTCGTGGTCGACATCTCCGTACCGATGCGCCAAGATATTTCTGAACCCGACAGCTTCTGCTAGTCGCTTTTGTGTCTCACGCGAGATGATACCGGCGTTTCCGAGTGCTTCGATGTTTTGTTTGGATGTTCCGCTTTGAGATAGATCCTCAGCCGCACGTATGTGTTTTGCAATATCAATACACGCTTGGACTAGATTCATACATGTCCGCTCGACAGCTCGCTGAATGATCACATCGGATTTATACTCCTTTTTCGGCAGTCCCTGCATCTCTCTCAGATCGTTGGTGTATTCGTTAATGTGGCGAAGTTTGGTAACAACGATCTCTTCGTCGACCATCTATACGTCACCACGGGCGATTCGATCGATAAACGCCTTCCGCTCTTGTTTGCGCTCTTTCTCTGTCGCCTCATACTGTCGTGTAACCCGTTTTCGATACTGTGTGACGGCGTCCTCGGTGCCGACGATGAGCCGTCCGTTTCGAACTGCGGCGGACGCAACGGCGATTGGAAGAGTGTCTATATCGCTGACATCAACGAACGTGTCGGCGTATTGTTGGAGTTCTGCATCAATGCGGTTACGGCGCCGAAACCGCTCATGATCGTCCAATGATCTCGGAAATCGAAGGGCAACGTCGACATCCGACGAGTCGCTCGCTCTCCCCCGAGCAGCCGATCCGAACAGAAGGGCAAAGTCGATGTCCGTCCGAGCGAGGTAATCCCGCATCCCCCCGATATCGATATCATCACGGACTGGTTCGGGCGTGTTCGACATGTCCTACTGTTGGTGCTCGTCAGTAATATATATTACAGCGAGTGCTCCGAGAGCACGGAGTGCTCGCGTCGACCGACGTGACCCACACGGTCGTGGACGGTCGGATCGTCTACAGCTAAGGCGGGAGTGTTTTGTGGACAACTCGACCGTATTTTTGCTCCAGTGCCGGGAACGGTCTTTGTGACTGGCTGTGAGATCATGATATACGGAGTTCGTCCTCCTGTCGAATCAAATACATTGGGGGCAACCGTTCAAAACCGGCTTTTTTCTTACAGAGGGTGAGTCACACGAGGCCAGATGAAGCTCCCGTACTCTCATCGATTTTTCGATACGAATAATTATTTATAGATGGGGACTAAATAAGACTGCCATGAGTTATGCAAACTCATCAGTTCTCTTCGGCCGCGACCGACAGCTGACACGACGGTTTCTCGTTCTCGCTGCTGTTATTTTCGTTGCGAGTTTTGTGGTGTACACGAGTTTTCCGGTGTATGAAGGTCTCCCGTTGACGTTTCTGTTGATTGTGCCCTCGATCCCGATCATGGCAGGCACTCTAGCACTCGTCAGCGCCTACCTCAATGACGGTCTCCTCGTGAGTGCCCTACTGCCAGTCATGGCCGTGCTCGGACTGGAACTCTCACTGGGTATCTGGCTCTATTTTGATCTAGTTCCTAGTTATGACCCAGCTGGAATCAGTTTCGTACCGTTACTCATCACAGTTGCCTTCGGAATTGGTGTCGGTGTCGCCGCGGTTGGAGCTGGCATACGACGGGTTGTCGCTCACATCAGCTCATAAACTAGAATCAGAGAGGTAAAGTGTTCAATGCTGACCGCGAGGACGTTGCTCTCGCCGTCACCCCCTAATATCTGAAACGCCGGTGTGAGACCGACACGTTGTTAGCTTTACACCAAGCGACCGGGACCACGAATAGATGACAGCGGTCACCCCTGTACAAAGCGATTGGCTCATCATTTGCACTCACAACAGAAGATTTATGCAGATGAAACAACAGGTATACTGGGAAGGATCATCTACGATCCCTGCTTTTGAAGAAAAAAGTTTATCAATACGTCCCATCCTTGAACTAGTAACTTCGGTGCCGACCAATGGCAGAAATGGAAACTACGGGGTTCGAGACGGAACTCAGTCTGTTCAAATACGACAACCTCGAACGCCTCCCGCCGGCGTACCGTGATCTGTCCGAGGCAGACCGGACCGATCGCATTGAGGCAGCTCGTTCAGAACTGGGTGACGACGTGATCGTTCTCGGGCACAACTACCAGCGTCGAGAGATCGTCGAACACGCCGATTTCATCGGTGACTCCTATGAGTTGAGCAAGCGCGCGGCGAACGCTGACGCGCCGTACGTGGTGTTCTGTGGGGTGACGTTCATGGCCGAAAGCGCCGACATCATCACCGACGACGACCAGACGGTGATCTTGCCATCAATGGAGGCGTCCTGTCCGATGGCAGGGATGGCGGAGGCCCTACAAGTCGATTCGGCGTGGGCACAGATCACCGACGTGGTCCCCGATGCTGACATCATCCCGATCACGTACATGAACTCGTATGCGGATCTGAAAGCGTTCTGTGCCGAACAGGGCGGGCTGGTGTGTACCTCCTCGAACGCCCACCACGCTTTCGAGTGGGCGTTAGAACGCGGCGACAAGGTGCTGTTTCTCCCGGACAAACATCTCGGGGAGAACACCGCCCACCGGATCGGGTTGGCGGACAGCATCGTGGAGTGGGACCCGTGGGATCCCGAGAATACGACCACTGACGAGGCAATCCAGGCGGCCGACGTGGTCCTCTGGGACGGCTACTGTCAAGTCCACGAACGGTTCCGCGTTGACCATATCGAGTCGGTGCGCGAGGCGAATCCCGACGCCAACGTCATCGTTCATCCCGAATGTCGCCGGGAAGTCGTGGACGCTGCCGACGTTGCGGGGAGCACGTCGACGATCTGCGAGACGGTTGCGAACGCCGATCCCGGCGAGACGTGGGCCATCGGGACAGAAATCCACCTTACCAACCATCTCCAACGGTGGCATCCCGACGTGAACGTGTTGCCGTTGTGCGGCGATGCGTGTATGGACTGCAACGCGATGCGCCAGATCGATCCCAACTATCTGACGTGGGTGCTCGAAGAGTTGGTTGACGGCCGTGAGCGGAACGTCATTTCGGTCGCACCCGAGGAGACGGAACTGGCACAGGTCGCACTCGACCGGATGTTGGAGGTGTGACTGCGGATGTCGCTGTCCATTGAATCGACGACTGACGTGTTGGTCGTCGGCAGCGGAATCGCGGGTTGTGCGACAGCACTCGCTGCTGCCCGCGAGGGGGCACAGGTCACACTCGTCACGAAGGCGACCGAACCCGAGGACGCAACGTCGTGGTGGGCACAGGGCGGGATCGCTGTCACACGAACGGATCCCGCCGCATTCAAACAGGATATTCGCACGGCCAGCGACGACACCGCCGATCCCGAGGCCGTTGACGTGCTCGTCGAGAACGCCCGCGGTGCCGTCGAGAACGTGCTGTTCGAGACGCTCGATGTGTCGTTCGACGCCGCCGACGGTGACTACGAGTACGGGCGCGAGGCTGCCCATTCGGAGCGGCGCATCCTTCACGTTGATGCGAGCACGGGCCGTCACATTCTCGGTCCGTTTCTCTCACATCTCGCGTCACTTGATGCGGTCACCATCCACCAGGATACGGCCGCACTTGATCTACTCACCCACGAAGGACGCGTTCACGGGGCGTATCTCGAATCCGACAGCGACGTTGCACCAATCTTCGCGGGAACCACTGTGTTGGCAACAGGAGGCATCGGCGCGCTCTATCCCGAATCCACGAACCCTGACGGCGCAACCGGTGACGGAATCGCCATGGCAGCGCTCGCGGGTGCTGACATGCGGGACATGGAGTACGTCCAGTTTCACCCGACGGTCTGTACCGCGGGCGAGCCATTCCTCGTGAGCGAAGCTGTTCGCGGAGAGGGCGCACTGTTGCATAACGCCGACGGCGAGCGGTTCATGTCCGACTACCACGAGGACGCCGAACTCGCGCCACGGGATGTTGTCGCGCGTGCGGTTGCCCGCGAGCGCGAGCGAACTGGGACGGTGACGCTCGACGTGTCGCCACTCCCCTTCTCAGAGACGTTTCCGGATCTCGTGGCGCTGTGTGACTCTCACGGCGTCGATTGGCAGTCGGGAATTCCGGTCGCTCCTGCCGAACACTTCCTCTGTGGCGGGATCGCCGTCGACAGCGACGGCCGGACCTCTCTTGATCGGTTGTTTGCGGTGGGTGAGTGTTCCCGGACCGGTGTCCACGGCGCGAACCGATTGGCCAGCACGAGCCTGCTCGAAGGGTTGGTATGGGGATTGCGCGCCGGGCGGGCCGCCACCGGTTTCGATCCCCAACCGATCGAGGCTCCCGACCTGCTCGATCGGGATCCAGCGCTCCCCGCGCAGTTCGGAGCGGAGAAATCGGTGCGACTCCACCGGGTGATGGCCGAGCACGTGGGACTCAAACGGACTCCAGCGGGTCTCAAACGCGCGACGGCGGCGCTACGGCGACTGAAGGGTGAAGTCGACGCCTACACCCGGACTCGAACGTCGCGTGATCTCTATGAACTCCGGGGAAAAAGCGTGACCGCGCTGCTCATCGCCCGCGCCGCAGCCACCAATCCCACATCGACCGGCTGTCACTACCTCACGGAGGAATCCGCTGCCAATGCTGATTAGACAGAGCCAGATCGAAGCGTGGCTGGCTGAGGATATCGGTCATCACGACGTGACGAACGACGTGCCCGGCGAGACGACCGGTCGACTGGTTGCGACGGAACCCGCCGTCGTCGCCGGGTTGGACGCCGCAACTGCGGTGTTCGAACAGCTCGATGCCGAGCTGTCTGTCCGATCGACTGTCGATCCCGGAACAGCCGTCGATCCCGGAACGACCGTGTTGACGGTGACCGGACCGGCCACAGGGGTGCTTCGAGGCGAGCGCACCGCGGTCAACGTCGTGGCCCACGCCTCGGGCGTTGCAACACGGACACGCGCGGCCGTCGACGCCGCCCGAGCGGTGTCTCCCTCGGTCCGGATCGCCGGTACGCGAAAGACGACACCCGGTCTACGGGGACTCGAAAAGCGTGCTGTCGCCGCTGGTGGCGGTGACACACACCGCCTTGATCTCTCTCACATGGTGATGGTGAAAGACAACCACATCGCTGAGCTGGGACTGGAGCAGGCGATTGAACGGCTGAGTGAGCGGGCGTCGTTCGCAACCCAAGTCGAGGTAGAAGTCGAAACGCCGGCCGATGGCGCGCGCGCCGCAGACGCCGGGGCTGATGTCGTCCTGTTCGATAATATGGTTCCCGAGGACGTCGAACAGGGGGTTTCGACGCTTCCGGCCGACGTGGTGAGCGAGACCAGCGGCGGGATCACGATCGATACGGTTCCCGACTACGCGGCGACAGGTGTCGATATCATCTCCATGGGATCGCTGACCCACAGCGCGCCTGCGTGTGATTTCTCGTTCCGGACCGAGTAGCTCCGATTTGGTTGATCGTTTTGCTGATCTCGCTTTCTTGCCCGGCTCGTCAGTATCCTTTTTCGCGTCGGCTGAGAGAACTACACGCATGGCGGATGATCGGGACAAAAATGGGGATCGAACCGGCGTCGAGCCGGGTGCGGTCGAATACGAGCCGGTCAGTGTGAAAGATCTCCTCTCGGAGATGAAAGACACGGCGGAGCTACTGATCGATCTGTCGTACTCGTCAGTGCTGTTCGGGAGCCAGTCGGTCGCCCAAGAGGTGTTGGCGCTTGAACAGCGGATGGACGTGCTCCAAGTGAAAGCGCGGATGAGCCTCCTGATGGCGGCCCGAAACCCCGCCGACGCGGAGGCCCTCGCGCCGGTACTTGGCGTCGTGGCGGCAACCGAGAAGATCAGCGACGCGGCGGGTGACATTGCAAAGATCGTCACCGAGGAAATCGGGCTGCCCGACGCCGTTCGTGGGGCGCTGCCTGAAGCGCTCGAAACGCTGGTGAGCGTTGAACTCGCTGCGGACTCGGCTCTTGTCGACCGAACGCTTGGTGACCGCAACCTCGAAACAGAAACCGGCGTGCGGGTCATTGCGCTCCGCCGGAAGGGTGAATGGCTGTTAAATCCCGACCGACAGACAGAACCCAAAGCCGGTGACGTGTTGTTGCTCCGCGGTCCCGAGGAAGGAATCGATACGGTGTACAACGAAGTGACCGGTCAGGAGTATCCCACGCCAGATCCTCCCGAGACGGCGATCGAGGATGTCGGGCGCGCTGTCGACTCTATCGTGCTCATGAAGAACATGAGCGAGCTTGCGGTCGATCTGGCGTACGGAGCGGTGCTGTTCGACAACCGAGCGGTCGCTCGGGAAGTCCGAGAGCTCGAAATCGAGGTGGACGCGCTCCAATCGCGGTTCGAGGCGTGGACGCTTCAGGCGGCGGGCCGTGTCGATGACGCCGTCAGCCTCCGTGGACTGGTGCATCTCGCCCAAGCCTCGGAAGTCATTTCGGACGCCGCCCTCGAAATCAGTGACGGCGTGCTCCGGGGGTTAGACACTCACCCCGTGGTCACCGCCGCCGTCGAGGAGAGCGTCGAGATCATCATCCGACTGGAAATCGATTCCGACAGCACGCTCGCTGATGAAACGCTTGGCGAGCAGCTGGTGAGCACCAAAACCGGAATGCGAGTGATCGCTGTGCGGCGGGGGACCGGCGCGTCTGCCGAGTGGATCGTTTCGCCCGGTCCCGATACGCGGCTCAAGGCCGGCGACGTGATCATCGCAAAAGGAACCCGAGCGGGGAGCGATCGGCTCGAAGCAATGACGAAGGGATGATAACTTGTACAGGCTAATATAAAAAATATTTATCTGATAATATTTGATACTCCGTATGCATGAAAAACGACAGTTACCTCTCGCGTCGTCGTGGGTTCGGTACGGGTTGGTGGTGGTGATCGCCGGTGTCATCTGTGTGTTCACGGTGGCCGACGCAGCGACAGTCGGACTGGAAGCGGACGGCGGTACGGTCTCACACGGACCGTTCGGCATCGATATCGGCCCACTCGGGTGGTTCGAGACGGCCACCTACGCCCACGGAATGGCGTACGCGGGCTTGACCGCGTCGCTGGCGTACGCGTTCGTCGTACCCACCGGCCGCGCGAGCCAGCGACGACTCGCCGGATGTGTCGTCGTTGCCGTTGTGTACGGGACCGTGTTGGAACTCCTCCAAGGGAGTGTCCCCAGTCGCAGCGTAGAAACCGTCGATTTTCTGGCGAACACGATCGGCGCGTCGATGATGGGACTGTGCTGGTGGTGGCTCACTGGCGTCACCGAGTTCGTTCCTCGAAGCGAGTGATCACTGGCGGCTCCGTGGTTGAAACGTCAATCCATATGGCGATATTAAATATAGATGCTATGTTTGTTTGTGTGATCGATCAACCGAACGGCTTATCGTCGTATCGTTAGCAGACGATACCGATGACAGTTCGTGTGGTTCAGTACGCTGACATCGAGGCGACGTACGACGATCCAGAGCGGATCGCCCGTTTGGGGAGCGCGATCGCCTCGCTTCGGGACGAAGCCACCCTTCTTGTCGGTGCTGGCGACAACGTCGCACCCGGCGCGCTCGCGCTCCGTACCGAGGGTCAGCAGGCGCTCGCGTTTTTCGACACGATCGAGCCGGCTGTCGACACGCTGGGCAACCACGATTTTGATTACGGACGGGACGCACTGCTGTCGGTGGTTCGCCAGTCGCCACAGACGTGGCTGTGTGCCAACGTGTTTGCCGGTAACGAGCGATTCGGCCACGACGCCGGGATCGTTCCGTGGACGGTGATCGAACGGGCTGGCCACCGCGTCGGGTTGTTCGGGCTTGCACACCCCAAAACGCCGGAGAAATCTCCCGGAGCGCGATCGCTGTCAGTAACGGATCCGATCGCGGCCGCGGACGACGCTGTCGCGGCGCTTCGTGACCGATCCGTCGATCACGTCGTTTGTCTCTCTCATCTCGGTGAGTCTGAGGATCACGGGCTCGGGGAGGTTGACGACCTCGCGGCAGTCGACATCGACGTGATCTGTGACGGCCACACGCACGATCGGCCCCGAATCGATCGCGTTGACGGCACGCTGGTGGTACGAACGTCCGGCGAGGGCGCTGATCTTGCCGAACTGCGGTACGAGGGGGAATGGACAGCCACCCGCCACACCGTCGCGGCATTCCCACCAACGCCAGCGATCGAGCGGACCTTTCGAGAGCTGCGAACCACAGCCGGGGTGGACGAGACCGTTGCCACGGTTGACGAACCGATCAGTCGATCGATGTCGGATCGGTTTCACGGCGAATCTCGGCTCGGAAATTTCGTGACCGACGCCTACCGGTGGGCCACCGGCGCAACGATCAGTCTCCAACACAGCGCCGGAATGCGTGGAGGCCCGGTGCTGTCCGGCGACGTGACGATTGCGGACCTCATCAGCGTCGTCCCGTTCGATATGGACGTGGTGAAGACGACCGTTCCGGGAACGACCCTCCTCGACATCTTCGCCTCCGGTGGAGACATTGTCTATCCCGCACAGCCTGCGTTCTGGCACGTCCACCTGAGCGGCGGCTCGGTGACGTTCGATTACGCGCGGCGGGAGCTAGCCACGGCGACCATCGACGGCGAGCCGATCGATCCGTCGGCGTTCTACCGGATTTGCGCGCCCGAAAACCTCGTACGTTCATTCGACATCGAAGCGGAGACCGAATCGGTCGGAGTCCAGTACGAACTGCTCGCGTCGTATGCCCGAGCGCAGGGCGTCGCACCGACACTCGACGACCGAATCACGCGCACGGGGCTCGCGTCAGTGAGTGTATCAGACGATTGACTCCGGTCACGCCGCCCGCCGGACGGCTCGATACGCCGACACGACTGTGAGCACAATCGTGACGAGGAGAGCGGTTCCGAACGCGAGGACGAACGCCAGCGCGAGAAAGAGGAACGGTCCACCGACACCGTCTGGGGCCGGGCCGCGGAGTTCGAACACCCGAACGACGTACATCAGCGCGGCGAAGGCGACACCCACCCCGATCCCGATCTTGCCGTTTCGGGCGACGCGAAGCGCGTCGAGAAACGCCGCTGTCCCCGAACGATCGGCTGTCTCGGACTCGTCGATACTGTCGTCCACGCCCGACAATTGGGCGAGCGAATAGAAATCATCTTCGCAATGGTACGTGGTATGCTGCTCAATATTTCCCCGACGGAGTGCGAAAATCGCCCTTGAATCGAACGGTCTAAGGGTATGGATTTACCGAATATACACAATGACGACGCTCGGCACCGCAACCGCGTGTCCCAACGAAATCGCAACGGGACGGCTGTCTGTCGGCGAGGCCCGTGATGGCAGCGACGTCGGCCTTCCGGTTGCGGTGATCAACGGTGCGAACGACGGCAAAACCCTGTACATTCAGGCAGTGAGCGACGGCGACGAACTTAACGGCCTCGGGGTCATCCAACGGCTGGTTCCCCAACTCGATCCCAGCGAGATCTCCGGACAGATCCTCATCGTTGGGATCGTCAACTACTACGGCTTTCACGTCGCTGAACACCGCAATCCGATCGACGATACGAAACTGAACCGGGCGTATCCGGGCGACCCCAACGGGATGTCGACCGAGCGCATCGCACACGCTACGTTCAACGCCGTGACGCGGGCTGATCTCGCGCTCGATCTCCACCAAGGCTCGACCAGCCGTATGATCGATGAAACCCGCGTCAGGTGTGGATCGCGCCACCGGCTTCACACGGAGTGTCTCGAACTCGCAAAAGTGTTCGACTGTGGATTCATCCTCGATCAGAAGGGACCGGACGGACAGCTCGCGCGAACGGCACCCAACGACGGGGTTCCCACGATCGATCCCGAGTTGGGCGGCTCCGTTGGTTGGGATCACGACAGTATCGAGCGCGGTCTCCGTGGCGTGTATCGGGTGCTCAAGTACTACGGGTTTTTAGACGGCTCGATCGACATCAACCCACAGACACGCGCAAACGCGTTCGAACAGTACGGCTCGCCGGTGGGTGGTTTGGTGACGTTTAAACCTGCTCTCGGTGAGCGGGTCGAAAGCGGTGATCCCCTTTTCGACGTGACCGATCCGTTCGGTCGGGTCAAATCCACCGTTACCGCTGATTCGGCCGGCGTGTTCTGGCGCACGCGACGGCTGCCACAGGTTGCAACCGGAGAGTACGTCTGCTCACTCGGCACCAATCTCGATGAGTACTGACCACTCTGCCCCTGACCCTGACGCCCTTCGCCTTCGCTGTTCGTCCTGTGGACGCACGTACACCGATCGCTGGCGGTGTGCGTGTGGCCATCCCCTCGATATCGACGCTCCGCTTCCTGACACAGCGGAGATCGATCCCGAGACGATCGATCTCACCGCTGGGCTATGGGGATTCGACGCGTTGCTGGCCCTTCCTGCACGACAGCGGGTCTGCCTCGGTGCGGGAGCCACACCGCTGGTCACTGCGCCTGAACCGTGGTCATGTCAGTTCATGCTCGAATACGTCTCCCCCACCGGCAGTTTCAAAGACCGGGGGGCGGCAGCGGTGCTTTCCCGTGCGGTCGAGTTGGGCGTCGATCGCGTGATTGAGGACTCCTCAGGGAACGCGGGCGCGGCTATCGCCACTTACGCCGCTCGCGCTGGCCTCGACTGCACGGTGTACGTTCCTGCCAGTGCGCCGTCCGCGAAGGTGCGCGCGATCGAGCGAACGGGCGCGTCGATCGTCCGCGTCGAAGGATCGCGCCAGGACGTGACTGACGCGTGCGTCGCGGCGGTCGAACGGGGTGAGGGATGGTACGCGAGCCACGCGTGGAATCCGTTCTTTTTCGAGGGCACGGCGACCATTGCCTACGAGATTGCTGCCCGCCGGGGCTGGTCGGCTCCCGACGCGCTCCTCATGCCACTGGGCCACGGCACGCTGTTTCTGGGCGCATACCGGGGCTTCAGACGGCTCGATCAGATGGATCTGATCGATGAGCTACCGCGACTGCTCGGCGTTCAGGCCGCCGGCTACGATCCTATCGCGCGCGAACTGCACGGCGCGGCAGACGGCGACACGAACGACGCCGCCGACGGCATCCACATCCGTGAGCCAGTCAGAAAGAACCAGATCATGGACGCGATCGCGGCGACCGATGGTGACTGTATCGCGCTCGGTTCGACGGCGGTCGAAGCCGAACTCGGCGCGCTCGGTCGCCACGGCTTTTACGTCGAACCGACCAGTGCCATCGCCCCCGCTGCGCTCGAACGGTACCGCGAGCGCGGCGTACTCGATCCTGACGACGATGTCGTCGTTCCGCTCACTGGCAGCGGATTGAAAAAGTAACTCCAGTCTGAATCGTATCAGTAGCTCTAACAGTCTTCCAATTTCTCGATCCGATCAATGCGGTCACCGCTCTCACTCGAAGAGTGATCGTGCATAGCGGTAGATCGGTGCGCCGAGCCAATCGCGCTCTGTTGCTATCGTTTCGAGTGCAGAGCGAACTTCCGATTCGGTGAGAACGCCACGGTCGCAAAGGCTTCGAAGAAGCACCGGAGAGAGAACGACGTCAGTCTCTACGAGCGCCTCCAACTCAGGGAGTGCCCTGAAATCGTCTGTGACGAGAATAGACGCATTGGTGTTTCGAACGACAGCGATACAGCTTGCCTCGCCAGTGTCGATGCGATTTGATAGTAGCTCCGGTGCCGTCACATCGCGTACTGTAACGTGGTCCATTCGTTCGAGTACGGCTGTCGCACCGCGTCCGTGTGGGTCATCATACGCTGCAGTGTTTTTGAGTTCGTCTACGACCCGAGTTGTAGTGGTGATGTCGAACTCCGAGAAGACGAGTTCTAAGCAGTCTCCGACCGCGATCGAAACGAATGCACTGGTATCAACGACGACCATCTTACGCTCACTGTTCTCCGAGTGTGTCCGCGAGTTCATCACTCCGATCGAGCAACCGCTTCGAAGATTGTACTGCTTTCGCGTCCTGACGACCGATGATCAGTTCCAACGTCTCGACATCAATCTCGTCGGTGAGATACAACTCCACCACAGACTCGCGGAACTCTTCGTCTGATTCGATGTCTGCTATATACTCCCGAAGCGCCTCAATGAGAAGCTCGGTACGGTTCTTGTGCGTTATTTCGCTCGCAACATCGGCGTGGGTGATGAGTTCCTCCGGAAGCCGGAAGTTCACTTTCTTCGTGCTCATGTATGTACATTGTACCCACAGCACCAAAACGATAGCGACGGTCGAGCCTCCCGTTTTGCCCTGTTCTGCCCTGTCAGTCTACCGTTCGGGGTGTATGGGCGCGTCGAAGCCGCCACGGATCAGCGGTTTAGCGACGTGGCGGCGGGCACACGGCGGCACCTCATACCACCCAGATTCAAGATCGCGCTCGATCTCCCGTTCGGCTTTTTCAGGCGCGTTCGTGCCACAGTCCCGGCAGCGATAGCCCTGTTCGCGTCCGGCGCTTTCCATCCGGCGGCCGCAGTCGGGACAGGTCGGCGTGACGCGTTCGGTTGCTCGGAGCGAGCGAACGGCGAACTTCTCTAGCTTGAGTGTCCCTTCCGACACCTCCCCACAGACTGTGATGCGATCGCCCGGTTTGAGTGCGCGCACGTAATCACGGAATCGCTTCGTCGGCGCGAACGCCACACACTCGATCGTTCCCGAATCGTCTGTGAGTGTCGTAAACACGTGTCCTCCCCGCTTCGTTTCGGGTGGAGATCCAACCGACCCTTCGACCCGATACGCGCGACCGTCTACGACGGCGTCGAGGTGTTCGACGTCGTGGAGGTGCGTGTCGGTGCCTTGGTTCGTCACGAACGTCTCACGCGTTGCCACTGGCTCGCTGTCGATCGCCGCGGCAACGCTCACACAATCATCGGGATCGTCTCCGCGGACGCCGTACAGAATCGGACAGGGAGTGTGAGGAACACACACCAACTCCCGTTCTTCACGGTCCACCGTGTCCCACACCGCCGGATAGCCCGCTTCGGCCGCTCGATACACCGATTCGGCGTCGACATCGCGGGGGGTTCCCCAGCGCTCCCGGTCGCGGTAGGAGATACACTCGTACGTCCAGTCGGTGAACCCTCCTGCGCTCTCTCGATCCGCGACAGTGGTGTCATCGGTGTGTAACGCCCGCTGCCGTCCGATCCACGCACCGATGGCGGCGAGCGCGCCGATCCGGCCGCGACCGTTGCCCCAATAGTTCGATCGGTAGCCGGTGACATCGAGAACACGCTCGGCGTCGGAGATGGTGAGTCGTTCGCCAAGCGCGGCCCGGGCGAACGCGAACACGGCATCAGTAGCGTCAACACTGCTCCACTCGGCAGTGTCGGGTGCGATGACCATCCCCGGATTCGTGTTCGGGTCGTCGACCTGTGCCAGCTGGTCGATGCTCTCACTCACGATCGGCACCGCGGTTTCCGGATCAAGCGTGGTGGACAACGCGACTGCGGCGTTCCCACGAGTTTTGTGCTCGACAGCAGGATTCAACCGAACGAGCAAGGACCGCTCGTCCGGTGTCGAGCGATCGAGCGCACGCTCACGCTCACGAAAGCGTCGTGCGACCGTGTGAGCGACGTAGGTGGTGCACATCCCCGTCTCACGGGAATCCGTATCGTCGATCCCGATAATCGTCACGAGAGAGCGTTTCAGGCCAGCGTTCAAACGGCTTTCGCCAGCCGATCGAGACAGATATCTACAACGACACAACGCATATATGGTCAGAATCGCCTATAATCATCTATGTCTCGGTCTGCACTGGTCGGGAACGTGATAGCCATGCTTGAGGACGCGGGCTTTCTCGTGAGCGACCGGTGTGCTGTGCGCCCAAAGAGTTTCGATGTCGCAGCACGTCGGGGAAAGGAGATAATCCTGGTAAAAATTCTTGGAAATATCGATTCGTTCGACACCCCGATCGGGATGGAGATGCGTCGACTCGGGATGTATCTCGACGCGACGCCGATCGTTATCGGCTTGCGAACCCGCGATGAAAAGCTCGATCCGGGTGTCGTCTACTTCCGACACGGCGTTCCGGTGCTCAGCCCGGATACGGCGATGGATCTGTTCGTCGAGGAAGTTCCGCCGCTCATTTATGCCGCTCCCGGCGGACTGTACGTGAACATCGACGGCAGCGTGCTGGCTGATGCTCGTAAGGATCGTGACTGGAGCCTCGGCCGACTCGCAACGGAACTCGGCGTCTCACGACGCACGGTTTCGAAGTACGAGGACGGAATGAACGCGAGCGTCGAGGTTGCCGTCCAACTCGAAGGTCTGTTCGAGGCCCCGCTTACGGATCCGATCGATGTGTTCGATCCCGAGTCGATCCACGACGACGACGACCCTGACGACGCTGAGATTGATCCTGACGACGAGCAACTTGTCACCGTTCTTACGCGCGTCGGGTTCGATGTTCATCCAACGCGACGGTCGCCGTTCAAGGCGGTCAGCGAAGACGACCGTGAACGGATCAAGATGCTCACAGGACACTCGGCGTTCACCCGCACCGCTAAAAAGCGCGCGAAAATCATGAGCTCCGTTGGAAACGTTACACAAACGACATCAGTATACGTGGTTGAGGACACCAACCGCGAATCAGTCGAGGAAACGGCGCTCATCCAACGCGAAGAGATCGAAGCCATTGATGACAGCGACTCGCTCCGCGATCTCATCCGCGAACGGGCAAAGACCGATTGATCACTCGAAGATGCGTCGAAGCCGGCCGAGCGCGCTCGCTCGCTTTTCCTCCTCACGTTGCTCGGTGAAAAACGACTCCGTCTCCGCTTGTTCTTGGTCGTATGCGGCTGTCGCTATCGGTCCGCTTTCGCTGTCGGTCTCTGCCGTCGTTTGCTCGCTTTCGGCGGCAGTGTCTGCTGGTTGCGGCGTCCCGTCCGCTGGACGGTCATCACCAGCAGAATCCGGTTCCGGTTCCGGTTCCGGATCCGGAGCAGGTGCTGCCTGTGTCGCGTACGCTCCGTGAGTCTCTTCGAGTTGGTTGACGCCGACTAACGTCCCCGCCAGATCCGAGAAGGCAGCCGCTGCGGGACTGGCAGTCCGCGCAACGATGTGTGTCATGGTGATCGTATCGTCTTTTGGAACCGCAGCGAGCACCTCATCACCCAGTTCGTCGATCAGCTCTCTGGTTTCCTCGTCCTCACGTGCTTGGTTGACAACGACTCCCTCAACGGTTCCCCCGACTCGGGCAGCGAGTTCTCCCGTCTTTGCCGCGTCTCTGATCGCCACGACATCCGGCGTCGTGACGAGCACGACGCCGTCAGCAATACGCAGCGGAGAGATCACCTCATTAGAGAGTCCGGCGCTAGTGTCTAACAGGATGACATCGTACTCTTCCGTTAACGGTCCCGTCGTGTACTGCAGTCGGGAGGGATCGGCGGCAGCGTACTCATCGAGGGCTTGCGTGCCGGGAATGACCGAAAAGCCCCTCTCTGTCTCATAGGTCGCCTCACTGATGCCAGCGTCTCCTGCGAGAACGTTGTGAATCGTCGGACCGCCGTCGGGTTGAATTCCGAGCACTGGTCCGAGATTCGACATGCCGAGATCAACATCTAAAGCCACCACATCGTAGCCGGCAGCCGAGAGCGCGGTTGCGAGATTGCTGACGGCAGTCGTTTTTCCGACACCGCCTTTCCCGCCCCCAATAGCGAAGACCCGCCCACTCATACATCCTTTCTCAGGGGGTGGGACACTAAACTCTTCCCTCGGTGCAAAGGGTACTTACGCCTCATCCATCTATTTCCCCCCAATGAATGATGACGACCAGTCGGATCGACGGAAATACGAATTCCGGAAGGTGATCGAGGAACTCACGGAATATTCGGGATCTGGCACACAACTCGTGTCAATCTACGTCCCCCCCGATCGCCAGATCAGCGACATCGTCGCTCATGTAACCCAAGAGCACAGCGAAGCGTCAAACATCAAATCGAAACAGACGCGAACGGCGGTACAGGACGCCCTCACCAGTATCAAGGATCGACTCCGGTATTACGACAACCCGCCGGAAAACGGAATGGTATTGTTCTCGGGGGCGATCGACGCCGGTGGCGGCCAAACCGATATGGTAACTCGGGTGCTCGAACATCCTCCCCAGCCGATCGAGTCGTTTATTTATCACTGTGACTCCGATTTTCTCACCGAGCCGCTTGAGGAGATGCTGGGCGATAAGGGACTGTTCGGGCTGATCGTCCTCGACCGGCGGGAGGCGAACGTCGGCTGGCTCAAAGGGAAGCGAGTCGAACCTGTCAAGAGCGCCTCCTCGCTCGTGCCCGGCAAGCAGAGAAAAGGCGGTCAGTCAGCCCAGCGGTTCGCCAGACTCCGGCTCGAAGCCATCGATAACTTCTATCAGGAAGTCGCAGGGATGGCAAACGACCTGTTCGTTCCCGAACGCCACGAAATGGACGGCGTACTCGTCGGTGGTCCCTCGCCAACCAAAGACGAGTTCTTAGACGGCGAGTATCTCCACCACGAGCTACAGGACATCGTGCTCGGGAAGTTCGATGTCTCCTACACCGACGAATCCGGGTTATCGGATCTTGTCAACGCCGCCAGCGACGTGCTGGCCGAAACGGAAATGATGAAGGACAAGTCCCAGATGGACGAGTTCTTCAAGGAACTCCACCAGGGGGAGCTTGCGACCTACGGCTTCGAGTCGACCCGACAGAACCTCCTGATGGGTGCTGTCGACCGATTGCTGTTGAGCGAAGATCTCCGGAAAGACGTGATCACTTACGTCTGTGAGAACGATCACGAACAGCGCGAAGTCATCGATCGCCGTAAGAACACGCCGGACCACGAGTGTGAACAGTGTGGGGCTGTCGTCTCTGCCGAAGCCGCTACCCGAGAAGATATCATTGAGCACCTGATCGACATCGCAGAACAGCGCGGCACCGAAACGAAACTCATCTCTACGGACTTCGAGGAAGGCGAACAACTGATGAACGCGTTTGGCGGCATCGCTGGCATCCTGCGGTACTCTACCGGCATCTGATAGTGCCTGATTGCTGCCGTATCCACTGCCGACTGTGCTCTTCTACCCTTGGTTTTATGGGTGATGGTATGGATAGCAATGAATAGAGAAACGGAAAATAAGCCCGATGCGGCGTGGTGTTCGTACGGCCGGCTCAGATCAGATAACGCGGTTCTGGAGGTAATCGAGGTGTTTCGCGTTGTAGACGATCTTCACTTCGTCGGCACCCGGCGATCCGATGCAGGTCAGTCGCACATTGCGGTCCTCGACTTCCTCATCGGAGAGGATCTGCTGCATGTCCATCTCGATCTCTCCTTCCTTGAGGATGGCGGCGCAGTTCGCACACGCACCGGCCCGGCACGAGAACGGCCAGTCGTATCCTTGAGCCTCTGCGGCTTCAAGAATGTACTCGCCTGGGTTTACGTCGATCGTGCCGTAATCCTCGTCGTCGAAGTCCTCCTCCGCGGCCTTCTCAAACAGCTCGTCATCTTCCAACGACCACCCCTGGTCGTCAAGCACTTCGTAGTTTAGGTATTCGACAGTGGGCATCATCGGCGCTTTGATGGCCACAATGTTAGGCCTTGCTGTTGCAGTCTCAGCATATGTGCCGGTCAAAAATGAAGGAATCCGTATGCGCGACTGTTGCCTGTAATATTTTGAATAATAGGTAATTATTTCACGCTGCCAAGTAGGTCCCCTGTTGGTGACGGCTGCACCCGGCTTTAATAGAGAGATGCTTCTTGTCTATAATCTCGACAAACAACAAAATAAATAGCGTGTGATGCATTATATATTTCACAAACTGTGAATATGACAAACAAGTTATGTTGTTTCGTTATATAAATGGGGGTGCGAATACGATTCTGGGACAGAGGAGTGACACCGATGCTGTTTTCATAGATGATGGAATTGAATCCGAGGTTGTTCATAACGGACGAGTCGCCTACAGAGCAGTCAGATTCGGAGCATTGCGTTCTTGGCGACTGTTCTTTCAAGGAGAGAGTCCCGCCGTTCACGGCGTTGACGAGAGGCGATGCGTCTCGTTCGCACAGCAGAACGCTTCGCGTTCTGCGGACGGGCGTGAATCCGACATGGACGTTCGTTTCCGCCGTCGCTGGCTGGCCCCCAAACGTTTCGCCCATGCCGTGACAAACGTAGTATCACGGGTTCCGCCATCTCCCCACCGGTAGGCCACCGGGGGAGACGGGCCCCACTCCACCCATTCGCGAGCGTCCCGACAGCCGGCGCTCTGGCGACAGCTGATCGAACGATTTGTATTCTGAGTGGTTCTCGGTTCACGACGACCGTATCCGTCCCGTTTAACCCGTTGCTCCCCGAGGCGCGAGTATGTTTCCGGAGTTCGAAGTCATTCCCGCAGTCGACGTTCAGGAGGGTCAAGCTGTCCAACTCGTCGGCGGCGAACGCGGGACAGGGCGGACGTACGGCGATCCGACCGACGCTGCGACACGGTGGATCGACGCCGGTGCGTCCACGTTGCATCTGATCGATCTCGATGGCGCATTCGAGGGGACCCGACGGAACGCCGACGCGATCGCGGCGATCGCCACCAGTCCCGTCGACGTTCAAGTCGGTGGGGGAATCCGCACAGCGGCAGACGCGATCGGACTCCTTGAGCAGGGAATCGATCGCGTGATTCTCGGAACGGCAGCGGTTGAAACGCCCGAGATCGTCGCGACGATCAGCGAAGACCACCCCGGATCGGTGATGGTGAGCCTCGACGCGAAAGACGGCGAGGTCGTCGTCTCGGGCTGGACCGAAGGCACTGGACTTGATCCTGCGACGGCGGCCCAACGCTACGAGGAACTGGGCGCGGGGGCCATTCTGTTCACCGATGTAGACGTGGAGGGGCGACTCGACGGCGTGCGAACCGATCGGGTTGAGCGCGTCGTTGAGCACGTCGACATCCCGGTCGTCGCAAGTGGCGGCGTCGGATCGATCGCGGACATCCGTTCGCTCGAACGTGCCGGTGCAGCGGCTGTCGTCGTCGGCACGGCGTTGTATGAAGGCCAGTTTACACTCGAAGACGCGATGGACGCCGTGAACGAGTGAATACGCTGTAGAGTGAACTATTTTCGAGTGGACTCCTGTTTGAGACGAGTGTTTAACCCGTCCGATACATAATACACCACTGTCACACAGATGACACAGGTCCAAGACGAAACCCGAACCCACCGACTCGATCCATCGTCGTTCGCGGGCGGCTACTTCCGGAACGCGGTGTATCGCCACTGGGATCCCTACGAAGACATTCCCGAGGAACTCCTTGAACAGGATCGCCAGCGCCTGATCGCCCACGAGATGACAGAACCGGCGTTCGACGGTCTCCGCCGGACCCTCGCGCTGTTCGGCGCAGGCGAGGAGTCCGTGACGGAGGACCTCACGCCCCTGTTGATCGTCACCGAGGACGTGAACAAACAGATGTTTCTCACGTCGCAACTGTACGAGGAGGCGAAACACACCCAGTTTTTCGATCGGTACTGGCGGGATGTGATCGATCCGGTCGCAAAAGAGCGTGGCTTCGAGGTGACCGCTCCCACGGATCAGCGGTATTTCAACGACGATTACGTGGCGCTGTTCGAGAAGACCGAGCAGGCGATGAACCGCCTCCTCACGGAGGATTCACCGACCAGTCGCGCGCGAGCGTACTGCCACTACCACCTCATCGTCGAGAGCGTTCTCGCGCAGACCGGCTACTACGGCATCCAGTCGAGTTACAGTCCGACAGGGGCGGATCTCCAAGGCGGCGATCCCGTCCATCTCGAAGGACTCATCGAGGGCATCACTCGCGTCCGGAGCGATGAAGGCCGTCACGTCGGCTTCGGTATGCACGAAGTCCAGCGGCTCATCGCAGAGGACGACGTCGATCCCGAAATCGTGCGGTCGACCCTCCAAGAACTGTTGGGACACGTTGTCGGTTCGCTCGATTACGGTGACAGCGCAGGCGAACGACCCGTTGACGCCACACCGCTGATCGAGTACGCCACGGAGAAGACCACCCGGCGCATCGAGATCATTACCGACGCCGACGCCGATCTTCCACCGGTTGAGGAACTCGTCCACGTCGAAGGTGGACGGGATCTCTCGGCTGACACGTGATCGTTCTCCGAAATCGGTGGCGGTAGATAACAAATTATTTATGCAAACTGTAGTGTATTTTATTAATGATTGATTTGAGTGCTGCAGCGAGTGACGCGACCACCCGGCGACTCCTTCGTGACGTTTTGATGGGCGTTCTCGCCGTACTCACGCCGGCTATATGGATAATCAGTGAATTGACGGTCGTGTGGCCGTGGGTCGGTTACGGCGTAGGCAGTATCGTAGTCGGATACGCCGTCTCGTGGACGGCTGTCGGCTATCGGATCGGCGCGTGGTTCACACGGATTAGCTCAGGTGGGCGGTTTCTCTGTATCGTCGTCGCCGCGGTCTGTATCTGGGGCGGGATTTGGACAACCGATCCGGACGTTCCGTCGATGATGAGTTTCGTTTGTGGTGGCGCGTCTCTCCTCCTTGGAATTTCAGTCGTTCGTCTCTGCAATCGAGTGGTGGCAGGATATTGACCTCCTCCCGCGCGGATTCATGGGCCGCCGGACGTGCTGGCTCGAACCGTGCGATCGATCAAAACTCCACGTTCGAGGTTGACGTGAGATCGAGATCGTCGGTTTCAGCGGGACCAAGGGCGACGAATTCATACGCGTCGTCGGTGAGATACACCCCATCGTTTTCGATCGTTACATCGAGTGCGTTGAGATACGCCCCTTCACACGGCCCGTACGTACACTGGCCGGTGTCGGCGTCGAACATCGCGCCATGGTTGGTACAGACGATCTCGCCGTCGCGCAGTCCGGCTCCAGAGCCTTTGTCTAGGCGAATATGTGTAAGATGCTGACAGTAGTTCAACCAACTGGTGATCGTTCCGTTTGAACGGACCAGTATGCCCTCCGTTCGCTCGTCGGTCGCCACCTCCCGAACGGTGAACAGCACTGTCGTCTCTTCTGGAACCTCATCTACTGGCGCGATGCGCTCACCGACAGTCATTACGGTGTCATTCGATCCGAATAGAGTTCAACGCTCTGTCTTGTATTGTTATCTGTAGTGAATATTCAGAACGGTGTTGTGTCGGACTAAAAGGTATTGGAAGAAGCAAACGAACCCTCGGCTGATCCGGTGGCTCCATCGATACGTTTCCAGTTCACTCAAGCGGTTGCTTGTGCTTGCCATTCCCTGATTCGGTCGGCGCTCACACCAGACACTTCGCTCGCTACCTCCTCAGCGGCTGCGTCTTGAAGCTCTTCGACCGTTGTGATGCCGGCCGATTCGAGCTTTTCGACGGTTTTCTCACCGACGCCATCGATGTCCTGAAGGGTCGAGACGGCGTGACGGTCCTGATACTCCTCGTAGTTGCAGATCGGACAGCCCAGTTCCCATGGTTCTTCGTCCTCGTCTTCGTCGTGGACTTCGAGATGCGGCAGCTCATGGTCTTCACACACCGTGTCAGTGACGACGATCTCACCGTGACGAGGCAGCGGCAGCGAGTACTCACAGTCGGGATACCGGGTACAGCCAACGAGCCGTGAGCCGGTTCGGAGCTGTTTGATCGCCAGTTCACCACCGTGCTCTTCTCCACACGCGGGGCAGTTGCCGATGATCCGGTCTTCGGTTGCGTCGGCCGCGTCCGCAGCACACTGGGGGCAGCCGTGGACGAACGTGTCTCGTCCAGCCAACATCTTCACGTGGTGCAACTCGTGTTCATCACACGTCTCGTCCATCACTAGCGGCTCACCCTTGTTTGGCAGGGGGAGCGTGTACTCACAGTCGGGATAGCCGTCACACCCGATGAAATACGACCCATACCGGGACCGTCGGACTAACAACGTTTCTCCACACACCGGGCACGGTCCCAACGCTTTGTCTGCTTTCAACGCCTCGCGGAGATGCCTGCCGATCTCCTCGTGGGATCCATGTAGCTCCTCGAACACCCGTTGTAACATTTCACGCGACTCGTCGGTCACCGACTCCAACGACGCCTCGCCCTCCGCGATCGCCGTCATATCCCGCTCCAACTGGGCGGTCATCTCCTCGCTCACGATTAGGTCCGCAAAGTCCTCGGCGGCTTCTACGACGCCCCGCGCCAACGCCGTCGGTCGAGGCGGATCGTTTTCTATGTACCCCCTATCATATAATTTCTGCAGAGTGTTATGTCGGGTACTTTTCGTTCCTATCCCAACTGACTCCATCGTTTCGATGAGCCGCGATTGGCCTCGGCGGCGGGGCGGCTGGGTCTGTTTCTCTTCGAGTCGGACGTTGGTGATGTCGAGTCCGTCCCCTTCTTCGAGTGGCGGAACGTAGTTTTCGCTGGTGGAGCGGTAGGGGTACACGTCGTGGTAACCGGGATCGACGAGCCGTTTCCCGTTGGCTTTGAGCCGACAGTCGTTTGCGATGGCGACGACTTTGAGATGCTTCCACGTTGCGGGTTCGGCCAGCGTCGCAAAGAACCGACGGACAACGAGTTCATACACCCGCCATTCGTCTTCGTCGAGATCATCGGGAAACTCTCCGGTGGGATGGATCGGTGGGTGATCGGTGGTTTCGGTGTCTCCCCGACTGGGTTCGAGGTCCTCCAATTCAAGCAGCGTTCGGGCGTCCTCACCGAAACTGTGGTGGTCAGCGAACGCATCGAGCAATGCTCGGTGATCGAGATCCTCTGGATACACAGTGTTGTCGGTTCGTGGATACGTGATGTACCCCGCCGTGTACAACTCTTCTGCGATACTCATCGCCCGCTGGGCAGAAAGCCCGATCGAGCCTGCCGCACGGATGTACTGCGTGGTGTTGAACGGAGTGGGTGGCTCGTCCGTGCGGGTGCGCCGCCGAACGGAATCGACGCGCGCCTCGGTCGCCTCAGTCAACTGCTCGTTGATCGTCGTCGCAGTCTCTTCGTCCCAAATCCGTTCCTGTTCGGTGCCGTCCTCGCGGTAGAAGTATTGGGCTTTGAACGGCTCGTCGTCAATGAGGTCGGCAAACAGTTCCCAGTACTCCTCCGGATCGAACGCTTCGATCTCCCGCTCGCGGTCGACGATGAGTTTGAGCGTGGGTGATTGAACCCGGCCGACGCTGATGAAATCGTTGCCGAGCTGCTTGGCCGATAGTGAGAGAAAGCGCGTGAGTGACGCCCCCCACAACAGATCGATGATCTGTCTTGCTTCCCCTGCCGCTGCAAGATCGAAATCGATCTCCTCGGGGGACTCGAACGCCGATTGAACCTCCTCGTCGGTGATTGAGGAGAAGCGAACGCGTTGGATCGGCCCACTGATCTCCTCGCGGACGAGCTCGTAGGCTTCCTTGCCGATGAGTTCTCCTTCTCGATCGTAATCCGTGGCAATGATCGCGGTGTCCGCGTTCCGCGCCAGCGACCGGAGTGCGGCGACGATGTTCTCTCGGGTTTCGGTTTTCACAACCTCCGCGTCGACGAGTTCGGACGGCTGGACGTCTCGCCAATCGGAATACTCCGAGGGAAAGTCCAGTCCGACCACATGCCCCGACAGTCCGATACAACGACGTCCACCCCACGAATACACGTTCACTCCGTTGTGGCGCTCCGTCGTCGCACTGCCGTCGCTCAGAATCTCCGCGATGCGCCGGGCAGCGTTGTCTTTCTCAGTGATGATCAGTTCCACTGCGCTCTCCCTCCGTTGTCATTCTGCTAGGCCAACCGCTGCCCTAACTCTTTCGACACTCCCCACGAGAAACCGCACGATGGCGGCGGGATGTTTATGATCTATTGTCACATTCGCCGTGAGTCATCGCAAGGAGGTGGGTAGGGCGTGTCACTTCTCATTGCTCTGGGAGTCGATCGCTCGGGTGGCGTTCACCATCCCGTAGCCGGATCGCTCATCGATTCCGTTTGCGCCCACATCCTCGGCCGTGAGAAACAGCGTCGTTCGCACCTCTGTGGGGGTTGCTCCGGGGTTCGCTGCGAGAACGAGCGCGGCAGTTCCGGCTACGTACGGCGTCGAAAATGACGTTCCGTCTTCGACAGTGATGCCGTCGATCGCCACCAAGTCGGGCGCAACCACGTCAGCACCACGGGCGCTAAACGATTTCACTGCTCCGTTGTCGACTGCACCAACGGCGATCACCCCCCGCGCGGTAGCCGGTGCTGCCCGGCCCCCGCGCGATCGGTACTGTAACTCCTGATTGGCGAACAACTCAAGCCGGTCCATCGTAGCGGTGTCGGATTCGGATCGGATTGACACGTAATACTGCCCTTCGGGGACTGTCGTTTGAAGGTGTTCGAACGGCCGGCCGTCGTGGCCCGTCGCCTGTGCGACGACTGCATCAGTGCCGGGCTGGGCGCGGAGGAGATACAGATCGTAGTTCGTCTCAGTTGTGGGCCAGCTGTCCCATCGGAGTGTGAGCCGTACTGATCCACTGAGTGGTTCACCGTTGTTTAAGGGATTTATCTGCGTGTCATTCCGGAACGACACCCAGCTGTCCGTGGATCGATTGCCCGACCAGTACCGTTCGGCGTGGTTCCCGACGGAGGTGATGAACACTGTCTCCGAGGCGGCCTGTTGGGCGATCCGAGTGAGATTACTGGTTCTGTTTCCGGGGTGGGCGTAGTAACTGCCAGCGTCGACGATAATGTCGGCTCCTGAGCGCTGAAGCCATTTTACGGCGGCCGCATACTCTTCGGCTGTCGTTGTCGTCCCGACTGCAGCGAGCTGCAGCGTCGCGTTCGGTGCGGTGTCAGCGATGACGCTCGCTACTGCTGTCCCGTGTTTCCCGTCTCCGTTCGGATCAATCGTGGCGTAGCCACGGACCTGCGACGCGACGGCTGGGTGACTCGGTCGGAAATCGCTGTCGATGATGCCGACCGTGACGTTCTCTCCAGTGAGTCCACGCTGGTGAAGGCGCTCCGCAGCGATCTCGCTGACGCCTGACGCGATACGCCCGTCTCCGGCGGTTGTTGGGTCCGTGATCCGTATCCGGTCTGCGTGTGAGGATTTGAGAAACGGCCGAACGTCCGACATCGCCATCGAACCGTGGGCGTACCGTTGTCCGTTCTCGGTGGAACGGTGATTGAGCACGAATGATCCGGAATAGTTCTCGCTGTGTGCGCTCGGTATGGTTCCGCCATTGATCGGTACGACGACCTCGACCTCGTTGTCGAGGGTCGGTGGCGGTTGATACGGTTCCCGGTCGATGTGGTGTTTTAGACTCTCGATCACGTCGACCGACGATTCTGCTGGTCGATCGAATGCGAGTGAGGAATGAGAGAACGGAAACACGAACGACGCACAGAAAAGTAGGGTGATCACGCCAACTGCGGCTTGCTCGCGTCGGATCATCGTCGTCGACGCTTCCCCTGTTTCGCTCCTCGATCTTGCCTGTGTCCGTCTGTAGGGTGTTCATCCTGCCCCAACGGACGTGATACACGAATGACGCCCCGTCTGGATGGTGATTCGAGGGCGTTCATCTCATCCTGTGATCAGTTCACGGAGCGCCTCCCTGTGCTGTACCACGATCACGAACAGGAGTACGAGCACTCCTCCGGCGAAAAAGATCACGCCGGGCGGGACGCCGAGTGGTGAGAGTCCCACTGCTCCACTGTTTCCTAGCGCGTCCCCAGCGCGCGGGAGCTGTTCCCCCGTCGTCCTGTCGATCGTCGGCGTGACGATCCACTGAACGAGGAGGCTCACGATCCCGAGCAGTCCGATGACCGACATCAGCCCCCGAAGCGAGTCGAGAAAACTGTGTTTTCGCTCCTCTCGGCCGACGAACACCACGAGTGGTTCCTCGCTCGGCGCGTAGACGCTCATCTCTCGACCTTTCTCCGAATAACGCGTATCAGCAACACGGACAGCGTCCACTTGTTTTAGCTTCGAGAGATGGTGACGGGCGTTCTGTACCGAGGTATCGACGCGAGTCGCCACCTCTGAAGCGGTTTGTGGTTCCTCATGCAGTGCTGTGAGGATTGCACGTGCGGTGTCCGAAGAAAGCGAAGCCAACAAGTCTCCTGTATCATCGCTGTCCAGCCACAACGTCCGAGGATCACCGTTCTGCTCCGAACTAGCGTTCGTGCCAGTCGGCAACAGCCCTGACATTGAATTCCAATAACCGCTGGAAATACAAATAGTTGCGGTAAGTATTTCCGCCCACGTCAGAACGCCATTAAATGAGTTGTTCTTCTAGCAGTTCATTCACAGTTTGTGGGTCCGCACTGCCGCCAGTAGCGGCCATAACCTGTCCGACGAGGTAGTTGAGCGCGCCGTCTTCGCCAGCGTGGTAGTCCTCGACTGCCTCTGGATTGTTCTCGATGGCGTTTTCGACAGCACTCGCTACCACATCGTCGTCTGTTTTTCCGAGTCCTTCGCGCTCGACGATCTCTTCGGGTGTGAGATTCTCGTCTAGCATCGTCCGCAGAACGATTTCTTCCGCGTTTTTCTCGGTGATCTCGTCGGTCCAGACGAGTTCTAACAACCGGACGAACGCCTCGCGGTCGACCGACGAGAGCGTCATGTCGCGGTAGTTCAACTCCCCGAGAAGCAGGTCAGCAACCCATGTGGCCACGAAGTCGGGATCGAACGTATCAGCCAGTGACTCATAGAAGTCAGCGATCCGCTTTGTGGAGGTGAGTTTCGAGGCGGTCTCTTCGCCCACGCCGTATTCCGCTCTAAACCGCTCTCTGCGCGCGTCAGGCAGTTCGGGAATCTCGATCTCGTCTTTCCACGACGCGACGCGAAGCGGCGGGATGTCGGCTTCGCGGAAGTACCGATAATCTTTCTGGGTTTCTTTCGATCGCATCGACACTGTTACGCCCCGATCCTCGTCCCAGTGGCGGGTTTCCTGTTCGATCGCCCGGCCGCGTTGGATCGCGTTGCGCTGGCGGGTGATCTCGTAGGCCAGCGCCTTCTCGGCTCCTTTGTGGCTGGAGATGTTTTTCACCTCGGTCCGGTTCGCTGACGCGAGCGTCTCCGCATCGATTGTGCCGTCGTCTGTCTCGCTGGTCGCTACTAACGAGATGTTGGCGTCGACGCGCAACGACCCGTCGCGTTCGGCGTCGAATACGCCGAGATATTCGAGTACCTCTTCCAGTTTTGCGAGGAACGCCCGCACTTCCTCTGGACTACGGAAATCTGGTCGTGTGACGATTTCCATCAGGGGCATTCCGGCGCGGTTGTAGTCGACTTTCGTGTACTCCGCACGTTCGATGCTTCCCCCTTCGTGTTTTAGACTCCCTGGGTCTTCCTCAAGGTGGGCGCGTTCGATTCCGATCACACGGCGGGCTCCTGAAACAGAGAGTTCGAGGCTGCCGTCCTGACAGATCGGATTGTCGTACTGGGTGATCTGGAAGTTCTTGGGCAGATCTGGGTAGTAGTAGTTTTTCCGGTGAAATCGCGTTTGTTCGGGAATCTCGGCGTCGAGCGCCTTCCCGACCATGACGGCCATCTCGACCGCCTGCTCGTTCACCACCGGTAACGCTCCCGGAAGGCCGAGACAGACCGGACAGGTGTGTGTGTTCGGATCGGCGTCGGCGCTATCGGTCGAACAGCCACAGAAGATTTTCGACTCGGTTTCGAGTTGGACGTGCACCTCCAACCCCATAACCGCGGCGAGATCGCGCGTTCGCGTCGCTTGGCTCATTATTGAGTGCAACCGGCCGCGCGCGCTAAAGGCTATCGCACCACCACCTTTTTTCCGCTCGGGTGGCTGCGCCACCCTCACCGCGCGAGACGGTCGCTCACTCCGTTCGCGCTGCGACTCGCTGGTTCCCACTCGCTACCGCTCGCGGGAACGCAAAAAATCTGGACCAAAAAAGGCCGCTCGCTCCGCTTTGCTACGCTCGCGGTGACTACACCTGCGTCTTCCGCCGCCGCGACCGCCTCCGCCCCGCCACCGCCTCCGCTTGCCCCTCCGCTATTCGGAGTGATCCCCTTGAGGGAAAGCTAATTTGGAAGACAATAGCGTCCGATCTCGATGTTCGTGCAATCCATCGAGCAACCGCTGATGGGATTAATTGTTAGTGTGATATAACACTTTTATTCCATCAGTACCTTTATGTGTGATGGGGCAAGGAACGATAGATGAGAACGCTTGCGTGCGCCATGGGGCGTGTGCGTTCATGTTGAACGCGCCGGGTGTATAGGGCACCCGACGCTGGGGTTCTCACGACAGAGAAACCCATGACTGGGAACGAAGCAGAGACATGTAACGGTGTCGAATCGTATCAGAAACGTGACCAGCGCCAGCGATGTCCCCGCTGTGGGCGGCCAGTCCGTACCCGCCTCGACCATCGGATCGGTTGCCCATTGGGACGGTGGTGGCGATGACCCACCTTTTTTCCGCTCGGGTGCGCTTCGCGCACCCTCCCGCAAAAAATCTGGACCAAAAAAAGCCGCTCGTTTGACGAGACGGTCGCTCACTCCGTTCGCGCTGCGACTCGTTGGCTCCCGCTCACTTCGTTCGCGGGGGGCAGGAGATGACATTGCCAGTGTTTCAGTTCTGGGACCGACTGGGCGAATCGGTGAACATCTCGACTCTTGATGATCGGGACCGGATTTCGAAAGCGGAGTTGTACTACGTCGTGGACGTGGGGACAGGAACATGGTGTCGCCAGAAGCCTTCGGCTTCTGGCTGCTAACCAGAATCTTCGATTCTGGTGATGTAAACCGTGTCGGAGTACAGGCTGCGCCCACGCCACCCAGATCGAACAGATTCTAGCAACCGCTGGGCTGGGCCGGTCACAGGTGAACGACGACGACCTACCCGGGATTGCGAACATCACGCGCTATGAAGCGACGGGGGAAATGGTCGCCACCGGGTGGTTCGAGAACGGTGGCCGGGTGCGGTACCACGAACAGCGCGATGGGACTGTGGTCCAGTCGGTGTACACGCCCGAGGACGAGCAGGACCCGACCGCGATAACCGAACAGCCCGACGCAACGAGTGCCCCAGCCGCGTTGGTCGCACTGTTGGCGGAGTACTGCCACTATCGCCAGCGCGGCGATCTCGACGGCTTGCGGGCCTGTTACCCCGATGTGGCTCGTGTCGTGGACAAAGCTCCAGCCATCCACGCCGACGACTGAGAACAGCAGAGTCGGCGGTCGCGGAAGCGGAGCGGAGGTGGGGCGGAAGCGGTCGCGGGCAAGGTCACTCACCGCGAGCGCCAGCGAGCGGCTTTTTTTAGTCCAGGTTTTTTGCGTTCCCGCGAGCGGTAGCGAGTGGGAACCAGCGAGTCGCAGCGCGAACGAAGTGAGCGACCGGCTCGCGTGGTGAGGGTGGCGCAGCCACCCGAGCGGAAAAAAGGTGGGCTGGTATCGCCAGCGCGGTGATCTCGATGGACTGCGGGCCTGTTACCCTGACGTGGCTCGTGTCGTGGACAAAGCGCCAGTCGTCCACGCCGACGACTAAAAACACAAAGGCGGCGGAGGCGGTCGCGGTGCGGGGGCGGAGCGGGCAAGACGCAGCACCGCGAGCGTCAGCGAGCGGCCTTTTTTGGTCCAGATTTTTTGCGGGAGGGTGGCGCAGCCACCCGAGCGGAAAAAAGGTGGGCTGGTATCCCCAGCGCGGCGATCTTGATGGACTGCGGGCCTGTTACCCAGACGTAGCACGCGTCGTCGGTGAGCCGCCAGCTGTCCACGCCGACGACTAAAAACAACAGAGTCGGTGGAGGCGGTCGCGGCGGCGGAGACGGTTGCGGCGGCGGAAGCGGTCGCGGCGGCGGAAGACGCAGGTGTAGTCACCGCGAGCGGTAGCGAGCGGCTTTTTTAGTCCAGGTTTTTTACACGAGGGTGGCACAGCCACCCTCGTGTAAAAAAAGTGGGTGAGTAGCGCCCCCTTTCACTCCCCGTCGGGTTTGTCACCGGTTTGTACCGACTGTGGCCCTGTCCGGTCTTCCATAAACCCACCACGGAACGCGAGCCACCCCAGTACCGACATGAACAAGATCGGTGGGAGGATCATGATCGCCCAGAGCGGACTCAGCCCCCACTGTAACAGAAAGACGACGCACATGAGTCCTAACGCCAAAAACGGAACGATAGCGAGTAACGCCCGCTTCCCCGAGATCCCCCGGTCGTTGCCATCCATACTGTCGATCAGACGAGGACGGACAAAAACGCCCCGTTCACAGTGAGTTATTAATTCGTGTCCTATATATTAATAGAGATTATTTCTAAAACCGGGATTCATAACAGCTGGATTAATAACTCTGCGTCGATTTTCAGTAGATAATGACTGATGGAACGACGGATACTGTAGGGCAGTTTCACGTGCCGGACATGGATTGTCCATCGTG
Source organism: Halocatena pleomorpha (assembly GCF_003862495.1). Classification (GTDB taxonomy): domain Archaea; phylum Halobacteriota; class Halobacteria; order Halobacteriales; family Haloarculaceae; genus Halocatena; species Halocatena pleomorpha. The sequence goes on from NZ_RRCH01000004.1 coordinate 55,011, forward strand.
TGCCCAAACGGTCGGGTCCGCACTCGACGACGTATCGTCGGTAGCGGAGTACGAACTCAATCCGACGACCGGGCAGGTGTCCATCACCTTCGACGGATCGCCGTCGCCGGAGTCAGCCGTCGACGCGATCGAGCGCGCGGGATACACCGTTGATCACGACAGAGAGCTTCGGAGTGAGCCGGTGTGGCGCAGTTCCCGTGCGATCAAAACCGGCGTCAGTGCTGTGCTCGCGGCGCTCGCACTCATCGGATTCGTCGTTCCGGCGTTCGACGCGACGCTGGTGACCGTTGCCGGACAGTCGTTTTCCGTCTCTGATGTGCTGTTTCTCGGGTCGGTCGCAGTCGGTGGCGAGGTCATCCTATCAAGTGGCTACCGGTCACTCCGGACGATGTCGCTAGATATGGATCTCCTGATGAGCACCGCCATCCTCAGTGCGCTGCTTATCACGATGCTTACGTCCCGCGAGCTGTACATCGAAGCCGCGTCGTTGGCGGTGCTCTTTAACGTCGCAGAGTTGCTCGAACGCTACTCCGTTGATAGAGCGCGCAACTCTTTGGCCGAACTGCTCGAACTGTCACCGGAAACCGCCGTCGTCGATCGTACTGATCAAGCCGCCGGTCCAGACGAACCGACCGAAGTCCCCGTCGAGGAGGTCGAAGTGGGTGAGACGGTGATCGTCGAACCGGGTGAGAAGATCCCGCTGGACGGCGTGGTCGTGGCGGGCGAAAGCGCCGTCGACCAATCGCCCGTGACAGGCGAAAGCGTCCCCGTCGACAAGACCGATGGCGACACCGTCTACGCGGGGACGGTGAACACCAACGGTTATCTCGAATTCGAGACGACGGCGACCAGCGAAGACTCGACGATCACGCGCGTCATCGATCTGGTCGAGAGCGCACAGGAGCGTCAAACCGACCACGAGCAGTTCATCGAACGGTTTGCGGGCTACTACACCCCGGTCGTGGTCATCGCGGCGCTGCTGGTCAGCGCGGTCCCCCCGTTGGCGTTCGGACAAGCAACGGTGCCGTGGCTCGTTCGGGGTATCGAACTGCTGGTGATCGCTTGTCCGTGTGCGTTCGTGATCAGCACGCCCGTGACGGTCGTCTCGGGGCTGACGAGCGCGGCGAACAACGGTGTGCTCGTGAAAGGCGGTGATCACCTCGAAGCGATGGGTGCTGTCGATGTGGTTGCGTTCGACAAGACGGGGACACTCACGGAGGGTGAACTGGATGTGACCGACGTCGTTCCCTTCAACGGACACACGGAATCGGACGTGCTGCGCTGTGCCCGAGGTGTCGAACGGCGCAGCGAACACCCGATCGCCGCCGCCATCACAGCCCACGCAGCGACTGAACCCGCCGGCACCGATCACGGCGAGGGAATCGCGGCGTTCGAAACGCTCACCGGGCGGGGCGTTCGCGCCGACATCGGTGGTCACACCCATTATGCGGGCGCACCGACGCTGTTCGAGGAACTCGGCTTCGATCTCGAACGCATTCGAGCCATCGACGCCGACGCGCTGCCCGCGGAACTCCACGGCGAACGGGCTGACGGCGTGGCAATCGAGGACATCGTTGCCCACCTTCAGGCCGAGGGTAAAACCGTCGTTCTCGTCGGTACGTCCGAGCAGCCCACTGCGGACGGTGAGACCAGCGACGGCGAACTGGAGGGACTCATCGCTGTCGCGGACACCGTCCGCCCCGGTGCCGCTGAAACCGTCCGGACGCTGTCAGAGCGGGGACTCCACACTGTCATGCTCACGGGTGACAACGAGGGCACTGCGCGCGCTGTGGCCGAAACGATCGGCGTCGACGACTACCGAGCTGGACTGCTCCCTGAGGAGAAAGTCGACGCGGTCGAAGCACTCCGGACCAGTGACAGCGTTGCAATGATCGGTGACGGGATCAACGACGCGCCCGCGCTTGCGACGGCCGACGTGGGCATCGCAATGGGAGCGGCCGGCTCCGACACCGCTATCGAAACCGCCGACGTTGCGCTGCTCGGTGACGACATCGATCGGCTGCCGTATCTCGCGGCGCTCGCTGACCGTGGTTCGAGCGTCATTAAACAGAACATCTACGCGAGCCTCGCTGTGAAGGCGGTGCTCGCGGTGCTCATCCCTGTGTTTTTCATCCCCGTTTATCTCGTTATCCTCCTCGGAGACGTTGGCATGACGCTGCTCGTCACTGGCAACGCGATGCGGCTCTCGCGGCTCACTCCCTAGATGTCCTCGACGAGCTGGCCGAACTCGTCGGTCGGGACGATCTCCATCGTCTGCATATCCAGCCCCCGGCGCTCGATGATGAGCGAAATCCGAAACGCCTGATTCCGATCGTCTGCCTCGAACAACACTAGGAAATCGTACTCGCCAAGGATCGCGTACGATTCGAGCAGATGTCCACCGTGGTCGTTGATCTCAGTCCGGAGATCACCCCAGACCGTCGCCAGCGACTGAACGTTCTGGATGCGGGCTTCGTTCACCGTGACCAACGACATGTACACGCCCATACCATGATTATTGGTAACAAATACTAAAACAGTTCCGGCGAGCAGGTTGCCATCCCCACGATCGTCTTATTCGATGGGTATCGGGTTAGCTTTTCATAGTTCCTTGCTGAATGTATCGTATGGTACAGACCGCCACCGTTCATGGGGTTGGTGTGAGCACGTCCGAAGAGGGTAAGGAGGTCCCCGTGGTGTTGCTCGACGCAAACGAGCAGATCGTTCCGATCTATATCAGTCCGGATCAAGCGCGATCGATTCAGTTCGCTTTCAACGGTGAATCGTTTGACCGGCCGTTGACGCAGGATCTTTTAGTTGAGATGGTGACAGAATTCGGTGCCGCCATCGACAACATCTGTATCGATGATCTCGCTGGACAGACGTTCTACGCGAAAATACACACCGAACAGTACCGCGATGGCGAACGGCGAACAAGGACGTTCGACGCTCGGCCCAGCGACGGCATCGCCATCGCGCTGCGCGTTGACTGTCCGATCGAACTCGAAGACAGCGTGATCGAAGAGGCTGGACAGCCGCCGTCTTCCTACGAATCCTCGATGTGAATCGTCGGTCTCTCTGTTTTGCTTTCGCTACGAGGACGCCACGGTGATCTCACGCCGATCGTCGATGGCGCGTTCGAGTTCTTCCGCGATGGCGCTGCCGCGTGAAACCTGCACCTCACCCCCACGACTCACCGTCGCGGTGAACAGGTATTCGCCGTCGGCGTTGATCTCGACCGTCTCCCCGGCATACTCTTCGAGCGGGATGACGATGTGGCGAGCAGTGACTTCGGGAGTGACGATATCGCCGGTCTGCTGTGTTCCGCCACTCACAGCGTCGGGACTGGGGCGCTCTTCGAACGACCGCACGTCGATGTCGATACCGAGACGGTTTTCGATCTGCGAGATGCGCCCGCCACCTTTGCCGATGACAGCGGAGATGTCGTCGTCCTCGACGTAGACGATGGCGCGGTTTTCGCCCTGCAGTTCAACTTGGACGTGTCCCCGAGCGACGGATCGGATCTCGCGCTCGATCTCCTGTTTGGCGAGTTGGCCGACTCCTGACTCCTTGCTTTCGCCGTCCTCGATCGGCACTGTTACGACCTGCCGGTTGAACGTGTACATTTCATAGACAGGGCGTCCGGTTTCGTGATCGCGGACAACGATAACGGGACGGGCGAGATCCTCCTCCATCAGTCCTTCGGGCACTTTGACCTGCGTGGAGACATCGTACATCGTCGCCACGTCACCGGACTCGACGTACGCCACGGTGTCGACGACTTGCGGAATCAATCCGAGTTCGACCCGGCCAACGAGCCGCTGGAGCGCGTCGATCGCCCGCGTCGCGTGGACAACGCCGACCATCCCGACGCCGGCCAGCCGCATGTCGGCAAACGTCTCGAAGTCGCTGGTCTTTCTGACCTCGTCGTAGATGGTGTAGTCGGGCCGGACCATCAACAGCGAGTCCGCCGTTGCGTCCATCCGGCCACCGAGTTCGGTGTACTGGGTGATCTCTGGACCAACCTGTAGGTCCCGTGGTTTCTCCATCGTCTTCACCGAGTACTCACTATCTGAAAGGAATTCAGCGACGGCTTGGGCCAGGGTCGACTTGCCTGCGCCGGGTGAGCCGGCGATCAACACGCCGCGTTGGCTGTCAAGCAACCGCTCTTTCATCTCCTCGTCGTAGCTGTAGTCGCCAATCTCCGTTTTAACGAGCGGACGGACCGCCGTAATCTCAAGCCCGTCGGAGAAGGGCGGTTGGGCCATCGCGATCCGGTAGTTGCGGAACTGCACAATGGTCATTCCCGGTTCCGACAGCTCAATGAAACCGTCTTCGGAGCTTTGTGCGGCGTTTCGGATCTCGTTCGCGTGTTCGCGCAGCGTCTCATCGTCGAGTTCCGTTTCCGCAACCGGTCCGTACGACACCTCCGTCACGTCGCCACGCTTTGCCATCGGGCGAACGCCGGATTTCAGGTGGACGCTGAGCGTCTCCGAATCGAAATACGTCTCGATGGCGAGCGTCTCGATCGTCGTCTCATACGGTTCGAGATAGAGGGTGTCGATGTCTTTGGCTTTCGCCACCTCGCTTTGGACGAGATCACTCGTGACTAGTGTCGCGTCGTGTTCGGTGGCCATATCGCGGATGGCCGCGTCGACCTCGCCTTGCTCGGCGCGTTCGATCTCGTCGGGGGTCGCTCTGCGACCGACGTACGTGATCTCGATGTGTCCGTCGTTTTCCAGCTCCACGAGCCGCTGTAACTCCTCGATCCCACGCCACCCGATCGCTCGACCGGCGTTTGCCTGCGATTCCAGTTCACCGACGACCGCTTCCGGAACGTAGACGTGGACACCAGTGAAGTCGACGTCGTCCTCGGTTTCGTCGGGGGTCTCCGGGCTAACACGCTCGGACACGCGGCCATCGATGACCACGCTCGTGTCCGGAACGACATTCATAGTTTCGCTACGGCCCCACGGCGCTATAAGGGTGTCCACACGTTTCGTCGGACGCCGTCGATTTGATCGAAACACACGGTGAGGGAGACACTATTGTGCTGTCGACTGTTGGGGTCGATATGGACTGTCCGTTCCTGTGGACCGCACGCGCGTATGAGGTGAGCGTTCGATGACTGTCCGTGCGCTGACTCGACAGCTCGTTTCCATTCCAAGCCACGACGATCCGACGGCGGCGGGTAGCGCCATCGAAGCGTGGCTCCGGTCGGAGACGGACGCCACTGTTGAGCGGACCGATGCCGGTGTGATCGCCCGGCGTGACGGCGGCGGTCGGTGTGCGCTCGTTGGCCACCACGACGTGGTTCCGCCCGCCGACGAACAGACTGACGACGGCGAATACGTGATTCATGAACGGGATGATCGGCTGTCCGGTCGCGGCAGCGCAGACATGAAAGGATCGCTCGCGGCCGCGCTGTGTGCGTTCCGGGACGCGGACGGTCCCTGTACCATTGCCAGCTTCCGAGGCGAAGAACAGGGCGGAGTGGGTGCTCAACGAGCCATCGAAGCGGGCTTTGCCCCTGAGTACGCCGTCGTCATTGAAGGATCGACCGGCTACTCCGCCGACGGCGTGACCGACGTAGCGGTCGCTCACAAGGGGCGTCGAGCGAGCACGATTCACGCTACCGGCACGGCGGCCCACGCGAGCGAACCCGAGCACGGGACGAATGCGGTGTACCGGGCGACGGAAGCCGTCGGTGTGCTACAGGAACTGTTACCGCCCGAGACGAGAGTGCTCGGCCACGATCTGCGCGGACGCCTCTGCGTAACGGGGATCGAGGGCGGCAGCGCGTGGAACGTGGTGCCCGACTCCTGTGCGATCACCGTCGACGAACGGACTGTGCCCGACGAGCGCGCTGACATCGGGCGCGTGACGGCGATCGATGGCGTCACGTGGGATGTCGAGCAGGATCTGCCACCGATGGCGTGCGACGACGACGCGTTCGCTCACGCAGTGCTCGACGCCGCCACTGCAGCACAATCCAGCTCCCCGGCGTTGGTAACGAAGCCCCACGCGACTGACGCCGGATGGCTCGCCCAAGCCGGGACGACCTGTGTCGTCTGTGGCGCGGCCGAACCCGGTGAGGCACACACCGACGACGAGAGCGTTTCCCTTCCGGTTCTCGAACGGTGTTACCGAATCTATCGGAACCTTCTCTCGCGGATCGAGGGGTGGGATTGATAGCCCCGGGTATCCTGTCACCAGTATGGCAGCCCAATCCTACGACGAATTCATCGATCACGTCAAGCGCTTTTCGAACGTCGAACACGCGATCCAGATCCTCAACTGGGACCAAGAGGTGATGATGCCGGAGGGCGGAACCCCTGCCCGATCGCAGCAGGTTTCGACGCTTTCGACGCTCCACCACGAGCTGCTCACGAGCAAAGAGACCAAAACGTATCTCTCGGCGGCGGAATCGTCGTCGCTGACCGACGAGCAATCGGCGGTCGTCAGGGAGGTCAGACGCAAGTACGAACGCGCCGATCGGGTTCCGAGCGAACTGGTCGAGGAAATCGCCCATACCACGAGCTCGGCGCTTCCGGTGTGGAAAGAAGCAAAAGAGAACGACGATTTCGAGGCGTTCGCACCGACGCTGTCGAAACTCGTCGATCTCAAACGCGAGTACGCTGAACAGATCGATCCGGACGAAGATCCCTACGCCGTGTTGTTTGCGGAGTATGAGCCGTATCTCGGGTTGGACACCGCAGAACGCGTTCTCGACCGACTGCGAGACCGCCTTGTCGATCTCATCGACTCGATCGAAGAGAGCGACGCCACACTCGAAACGGACGCCTTCTCCGGAACGTACCCCGCCGACGAACAGGAGGCGCTCTGTCGGTCGGCGTTGGATCGTCTTGGCTATCCATGGGAGCACGGACGGCTCGACACCGCACCGCATCCGTTCTCTACCGGCTCACAGTTCGACGCGCGGGTGACGACGCGGTTCAGCGACGACGATCCGATCGACGCGCTCACCTCCACTATCCACGAGTTCGGTCACGCGATGTACACGCTTGGACTCCCCCGTGAACAGTACGGCACGCCGCTTGGGCAGAACCGTAACCTCTCGGTTCACGAGTCCCAATCACGGCTGTGGGAGAATCATGTCGGACGCTCGCTTTCCTTCTGGGAGCAGTTCCTCCCGGCTGTCACCGAACGGTTCCCCGAAACGAGTGGTGTGTCCCCGCGTGCGGCCTACGAGACCGCCAACCAAGTGTATCCGGACAACCTGATCCGCGTCGAGGCGGATGAGTTGACCTATCATCTGCACATCGTGCTTCGGTTCGAGATCGAGAAGCAGCTCATCCACGGCGCGATCGATGTCGAGGAGGTGCCCCACGTGTGGAACGAGAAGATGGAGGAGTATCTCGGCGTTCGGCCCGACACCGACAGCGCCGGCTGTCTACAGGACATCCATTGGACACACGGCAGCTTCGGGTATTTCCCGACGTATTCACTGGGGAGCGTGCTCGCCGCACAGCTGTATGCCACTGCTACAGCCGACATCGAGGCGCTCGACGAGCAGATCCAACACGGCGAGTTCGACGCGCTTCAGGAGTGGCTCACCGACAACGTACACCAACACGGACAACGCTACACCACGCCTGAGCTGATCGAACACGCGACCGGCGAGTCGCTCACCGCCGACTACTTCCTCGATTACGTCGAGCGGAAATACGGCGCGTTGTACGACCTGTAGGCACCCGTCGAGTGCAGTCACACAATAGTGCCTTGACAATACATGCCGTGTGCTCAACGGGACGAGCCTCGTCTGTGGTGACATGGATCGACTCGGAGACGACTCGGCGTGTCCTGTCTGTAAGCGATCGACACCCACGAAACGAACGTGGCACCCGACGTACAACCACGTGTGTGGGAGCTGTGGCGTGTTGTTCAACACATTCGACAGCGGAATGGAGCTTGCGACAAACATCACCCGCTCACAGGAGCGCTTGGAGCGTGATGTAGACACCATAGCTCCCGACGATAGCGATCGCTAACGATCCGATCCACGCTATCACGGTGTTGCGCATTTTCGACTGACTGACGCTGCTCGTTCCACCCGCAGCGAAGCCGCTGCCGATGATCGCGCTGAGTATGATCTCGTTGAACGACACCGGAATTCCGTACAACACCGCGGTCTGTGCGAGCGCGAACGACGGCACGAGCGCGGCGATCGAACGCCGCGGTCCGAGCGAAGAGTAGTCCTGTGCGAGTGCTTTGATCATCCGAGGCGCACCCATCCACGAACCGGCGAGCAACCCGATTCCTCCGCCGATGAGCAGCATCACAAGCGTGATCGGTAGCACTTCGAGCAGCGGGATCAGCGGTCCGACCGCCAGCCCGACTTGGCTTGCACCTGCGGAGAACGCGACGAGTCCCCCGAGTACCAACAGGAAGTGGCGCAGTCCCCGGTCCGCGTCGGCCATGTCCCACGCGAGCAACGCGGCGGCGATTGCGCCGATCCCGACTGTGATCACCACCACGGCGATCCCATCACTCAGCCCCGACAGCACTGGCCAGTTCGTGCCCGTTGTGGCGACCGACTGACCGCCCAGAAAGACGAACGACATGTTTGCGATGATCGCCCCGACAACACCACCGAGCACCGGAACGCTCACGCGTTCTGGAACACGTTTGTGACGCAACAGTCGGGCCGTGACGTACGCGATGGCGCTTCCCACGAACGGCACGAGCACCCACATGGTCCCGATCTCTTGGTAGGTACTCCACGCGGGTAATCCACCCATCGCCAACCCGACGCCGATAACCGCGCCTGTCGCCGTGAATCCCGTCGGGATCGGATAGCCTGTGAAGATTCCGATCGAAACGAGCAGTGCCGCCACGAACAGGCCGACTGCGATCGCGCCGGGAGACAGCGTTACCTCGCGGATCAACCCTGTGCCGACCGTCCCCGCAACGTTCGCACCCTGAAACACCGCTCCCGCGAACCCGAGAATCCCGACGAGAAACCCGGCTCGCATCACTGAGATGACGTTTGCTCCGGCTGCGGGGGCAAAGGGTGTCGATCCGCTCGATCCAGCACCGATCGTCCACGCCATAAACAAGCTAGCAATCGACGCGACCACGATAATCCCCAAAAACCCCAGAGCAACCATTGTCACCATTTCCCTGTGATTCGTTAAATAAACCACGGAGCGGGCCGTTTCTCGTGGATCGTTTCGATGGCCATCGGGGCAGAGTCGCTCCCGGTATGAGGGCACAAAACAGTTATTCTGTTTCATCTCCAACCCTATACCGATGACAGCCACGACCCGAGCGTGTTCACGTCTGCTGTCACCGCTTCTGGGCTGGCGGTGGCAGTGGCCTCGCTCGGGAAGTGGATAGTGTCACGGACCGGCCCTCGCGGGAGACCCCCCGTGGGATGGCCGTGGTGCTCCCTCGCTTTCTCGTCTGTATCGATCACCGAGTGACAACACAGCCACATCATCATATGACAGACAACGACTCTGAATTCACTGTGACACCGTACACGGTGTCAGGCGAGATCGACTACGAGAAACTCCTCGAACAGTTCGGCGCTGGTCGGCTCACGGACGAACAGATCGCGCGGTTTCCCGAACCGGTCCATCCGCTTGTGCGCCGCCGGGTGTTCTACGCCGAGCGCGATGTGGACCGGTTTCTGAGCGCAGCCACTGCCGGTGAACGCCACTCGATCGTCACCGGACGGGGTCCCTCCGGTGCGATGCATCTGGGCCACATTGTTCCGTTGTACTTCGCAAAGCGACTCCAACAGCAGACGAACGCGCTGGTGTATATCCCGTTTTCCGACGACGAAAAGTACTTCGTCACAGACCGCTCTCTCGAAGAGATCGGGGAACAAACCCGCGAGAACCTTCGGGATCTGCTCGCGGTCGGCTTCGATCCCGACCGGACGCGCATTATCGTGGACACGGCCGACGCCGATGTCATCTACCCGCTCGCCGTCGCCTTCGGAGCAGAAGTGACGGAGTCGACGTTCAAAGCAGCGTACGGTGAGTCGCAAAACATCGGCCACTCCTTTTACCCTGCCGTTCAGGCCGCCCACCTCTTGCTTCCACAACTCGTTACGGGACGCCACCCGACGCTCGTCCCGATTGGCGTCGATCAGGACCCCCATGTGAGAGTGTGCCGGGACATTGCGGCCAAACAACGCTACGATGTCGACAAGCCTAGCGCGCTGCTCTCGAAGTTCCTCCCGAGTTTAGAGGGATCCGGGAAGATGAGTTCGAGCAGCGACTCTGAGACTGCCCCCACCATCCACCTTTCCGATGACCGCGAGACCGTCTTCGAGAAGATCCACACCCACGCCTACTCGGGTGGTCAATCCACTGTCGATGAGCACCGAGCACGCGGCGGCGATCCCGAAGCGGACGTTTCCTACCAGCTCTTGCATTCGTTTTTCGAGGAGGACGACGACCGACTGGATCGGATCGCACGCGAATACCGGAACGGATCGCTGCTAAGCGGTGAACTCAAAGGGATGGCCGCCACCGCGGTCGCGTCGTTTCTGGACGCACACCAGCGCCGCCGCCGTCGACTAAACTCGCTCGAAACCGAACTCCGCCGATACCAGCTCACCGAGCGTGAACGGGAACACGCCCGCCGTCGAGTTGGACACTCTACATTTAAAGCCATGATTTGACAAGCACCACACACAGGGCGATTCCCCTCTAACGCATAGTTGCCGGATCGAAGACAAACGCTTGGACTTGTGTCGATACCAGTGTTGCACGTGGCCGTTCGACATCGTGTGTTCCGGTATCCGTCTCCCGCCTCCGTGTCGATCTCGGATTCCCCCCATCCGGGATCGAAACCGGTCTGCGGTCATTTTCGACCCCCCCATTCCGACCTCACTCTCAGTAATCACCTTGCTGCACCGCCTCTCGTTCGAGCCACCGGAGCGGAAGATTTACCAGAATCAGTAGCACATATTCCCGTAATGGCTTTCGAGGAGCTACTAAACGACCCCGTTATCCAAAAATATCTGCACGAGCTCGTCGGTCCGACAGGGATGCCGGTCGCTGCTGCCCCCCCTGATGGGGAAGTGACCGATGAGGAGCTAGCGGAAGAACTTGGACTAGAACTGAACGACGTGCGACGGGCGTTGTTCATTTTGTATGAGAACGATCTTGCGAGCTATCGCCGGCTTCGAGACGAGGATTCGGGCTGGCTCACGTATCTCTGGACGTTTCATTACGAGAACGTGCCCGAACAACTCGAAGAGGAGATGTACCGGCTTCTCGACGCGCTCGAAGAACGGCGCGAGTACGAGACTGGCCACGAGTTCTATCTCTGTCCGGAAGAATCACTTCGATTCGAGTTCGAGGAAGCGATCGAGTTCGGCTTCGAATGTCCCCAGTGCGGGGCTGAGCTGGAGCCGATGAACAACGACGCTCTCGTGACTTCGATGGATGAACGCATCACGCAGCTTCGTTCGGAACTCAACGTGGAAGCATAAGGAATGGTCGTTCTCGCAACCAAACTCTACGTTGGTGGAACGGCCCGCGATCGGGCGATCGACTCGTTGCGTTCGTTGATCGAAAACGACATCGGAGGCGTTGATGTGGAATGGTCGGTGGGTGTTCGATCCGATGGGTTCCCCTCCGTCACGATCGACGGGCCTGATGCGGTCATCGCCCGGAACGTTCTGAGCGATCAGTGGGGGACGATCACGCCGTCGTTCGAGTCCGGCGAGGAGTACGTCGGAACGCTCACTGCGTGGGACGACGACGGTCTCACGCTCGATGTCGGTGACAGTGTTAGTGCGGATCCGGCGCTGTCGATTGATGCGGACGGAACTGTTCGGATCCCGACTGACCAGCTCGGTCTCGGTCCGGGAACGGCCACTGAAATCCGGACACGGTTCGGACTGGTCCAGCATCTGCCCCTCCGATTCGTTCCCGGCGATCCGCCTCGATTGGCCGACTCGGAACGCGATCGGCTGTACGAGTGGACGCGTGGAACGGGGCGCGTGAACGTTAACAGCGCGACGCGAGCGGAAGTACGTGCCACGGTGAACCGTGCTGGTCACGCCGACGACATCGTCACTATCGAACGGCTCGGTCTCCTCGAACAGAGTATCGTCTGTCGTGAGCAGACGGATCCCCCTGGATTACTTGCGGCCATTGGTCGCCACCTCCCCGCAGAACTACTGTGTGTTCTGCCATGAAACGGCGTCTCGCTGTCATTTCTCTGATGGTCCTGAGCATAAGCGCGGGCTGTATGGGTATGGCTGCTCCAGATCTCGGCTTCGGGCTGGGCGAGCAAACAGATTCGGAAAACATCACGTACGACTGGAACACGAGCACTAACGCAACGCTCACCTTACAATCTGAACAGTATCAGTCGGTGTACGACCTTGAAAACGACAAACTCGAACTGTACACCCACGGTCCCCTCGGCAGCGAACGAACGCTTGACGTTCGGGCTGTAAAATACCGCTATTCCAACGAAACGGTCGTTACTACTGACCACCCAGATCTGTCAGTCGAGAAATCGAACAGTCGGACCATCGTTCAAGCGCCCAACGGCGACGGTCAGATCGCCTTCGTCACCGATAAAAGCCCGAAATCGATCACGACACCGGTGTTCTTAGAATCGGATAAACCCTCCTACGAGATCGTTCTCCCACGGAACATGGACATCGCCGCTCCGATTATCGGCACCGCAAGCCCGGGCGGCTATGAGACGAGCACTGAGGACGGTCGCGTCCACATCGTCTGGGACGCTGTCAGCAGCAGTTCCGTCTCAGTCAGATATTATCTCGTCCGGGATCTGTACATCCTTGGTGCGGTCCTCGGGATCGGACTTCTCGGTGGACTGGCCGGTGTCGGCTACTATCTCTTCCAGATCCGACGGCTCAAACGCCTCCGACAACGGATGGAGGTCGATGCCGATATCGATACCGGAAACGACCAGCAGTGATCAGGTGTGACAGCTCACTGTCGAGGATATTGAGTAGCAAAAAAGCCTAGGCCGGGATTTGAACCCGGGCTCTCGTCCTTACCAAGGACGCGCTTTACCGCTAAGCTACCCAGGCCCACTGGGTCGTGTATCAGTTTATTCGTGATCTCTCTTTAGGCGTTTCGATTCACGAGTCGACGCAGGCACTGGCAACGGATTGGGTGAGGCGGTCAGTGACGGTGGGTGAAAGGAACGCGTCCGGCGCTGGGAACCCTGACCCCTCACAGGTCTCCACGAGATCCTTAGCGACAGTTTGGAAGTCGCTGGTCAGTTCCTCGTCGTCGGCCACGACCGTGCCGGTTGTCAATGCGAGTTCAAGGATGTCGCGTTTGAGCTGTCGTTCTGCCGTCGATGTCCCCGGTTTGAATTCGCCCTCCGCCTCGGGGTTGTGTCTGTGCTCGTACGCTTGGTGCTGTCCGAACGACCGCACCACGTCGACGGCGGTCGACGCTGCGTTGGTGTGTGCGAGGAGGTAAAAGCCTCGTGCAACGAGCACATCAGCGACGAGAATGTGCATGTTCGCTTTTCGGCGTTCCTCTTCGCCGTTGTTCCACGGCTCGTTGTGGGCTAGTTGGCGGGTGAGTCGGAGACCATTGTAGATGAGTTGTACACCGGCGGCGGGCTGTTCGAGTTCATCGTGGGAGTCAGAACGAATCCGTGCAGTGAGCAGTGTCAACACTCCCGGCGTTAACGAAGTGGAATCAATGACCGCCAACAAGGCGTTCCGCAGTCGCGCAGGCTCGATTTCCTCGACGGTCGCCCGCGCGGCTCGGCGCACGGCAGCGGCTTCGTCCATCACTCGGGCGTTAACTCCCAACTGGCAAAGACCTTTGGAAACCGCCCCCCTCTTGAAGTCGTGATACGGACGACCGACGACGGAGCCGTTCGAACGATTACTATCGATCGACCGGAACGACGCAACGCACTCACACCTGCTGCGCTCAAGGCGCTCGAAACGGCTGTGACCGATGTTGCTGCCCGTGTTATCGAACTTCGTGGTGCTGGGTCCGCGTTCTGTGCTGGTGCGGATCTTGATGTCGTCGCTGATCTCGCGGCCGACGCTGCGGCGGGCACCACCGACCAAGCGGCTGCGTTCGCACGACTCGGACAGCGGGTCGCCCGAGCCATCGAAACGAGTGACGCGGTTGTCGTCGCTGGGATCGACGGTCCCGCCCGTGGCGGTGGGCTGGAAATCGCGCTTGCGTGTGATCTCAGGATCGCAACGCCGGCCGCGTCGTTCGCGGAGCCGGGTGTGACGTTTGGGCTGTTCGGGGCGTGGGGCGGAACGCACCGGCTTACGGCAACCGTTGGCCGGAGCCACGCGCGTGATATTGCCCTTTCCGGGCGTGTCGTTGATGCCGAGCAAGCACTCGACATGGGACTGGTCTCGCGCGTTGTCGACACGCCTCGATCAGTCGCTGAGGAGATTGCCGACTGTGAGCGTGAGACGCTCACGCGTCTTAAATCCCTCATGAACACCGCAGAAACTGCCGATCGGACGATCCAAGAAGAGCGGGAAGCCAACGTGTTCGCGGCGCTTGTCGACGCCAACGCCGACACGCTTCAATCGTGATCTGCGTTGGATTAGAGATCGATTTTTTCGGGGGTCGGCGGTAGCCGTCGCTTGTGGGCGCTCTGTTCGTACAGCTCCACGACGCGATCGATCGCAGTCTGATCGATATCGAGCGTCTCGGCGGTTGCTCGTCGAGACAACGGGCCGTCGACGTGTAACATGAGCACTGCGTCGAGCAGGTCGTAGGTGACGCCCATCTCCTCGGCGTCGGTTTGGCCCTGCCACATCTCCGCGCTCGGGGGCTTCTCGATGATCGCGTCATGTACGCCGACGTGGCGCGAGAGCTGCCGTACCTGATGTTTATAGAGGTTTCCGATCGGATTGCAGTCGACGGCTTGATCGCCGTATTTGGTGAAATACCCCGTCAGCGACTCGCTCCTGTTGCCAGTTCCGAGCACGATAGCGTTCTCCGTGTTCGCCACGAAGTAGTTGAGAACCGCGCGTGTTCGAACGCGGACGTTACCGGCTGCGGTCTTGGTGTCGGCACCGTCGGGATAGGCGTCGAAAAACGCCGAGACGATCGGCTCGATCTCGATCACGTCGTACTCGATTCCGAGCCGTTGGGCGACCGCCTCGGCGTCGCTCATACTCTCTTCTGGGTTCACCGTACTCGGTAGTATCAACCCGTGAACCGCGTCCGGACCGAGCGCTTCGACAGCGAGTCGCGCGGTGAGCGTGCTGTCGATCCCGCCCGACAACCCGATCACGGCGCTCGCAGCACCGGCGTCGTCGATGATCGACGCGATGAACGACGTGATCCGCTCGCGGTGGGTCTCTAACTCCGCATCGGTAAGCTGTAGGTCTACGGGGATATCCTCGGGAAGCGCCGTTACGTCTTGCATACCAGAACGATGAACTGCCGACAACTAATAGCTGCCCGGCCGGAGACGAACGTCGAACGGTTGTTCGATTATGCGTCTTCCCAGTAGTCGATATCCTTTTCGAGGGGGTAATAACCGTGTAGCGCCCGACCACTACGATCGCCGGGAGCGCTCCCGACAAACACGCCCAACGTCTCCATTTCTGGATACACCGTTACATCCGGCTCGCACATCGTCGAGACGAACAGATACCGCAATGATCCGGCTGAGTCGTTGATCACTCGATGCCCACCTGATTCGTCGGCCGGCAGCGCAACGTAGTCACCCGATCGGAGCGGATGCAACTCCTCGTCAAGGCGAATCGATCCGGTGCCGGAAAGAACGTATATCGCCTCTTCGTTCGCCGTGTGGTAGTGGTATGGCCACGATTTGCCCTTCTCTGGCAGTTCGTACAGGCTACAGCCCAACTGCTCGCCCCCCGAAGCGTTCCCTAACTGTTTGCGACGAAACCCCGCGTCGTCCTGTTGTGTTTCTGTCTATTCAAGCTCCGATTCGTTGACCGGTTCCATATGAGATGTATGATTGGTGATTAGATAATCATCGCGACGACATCGACGAGTCGCTACGTTCAAGTAGAGCCGGACAGAACCCAAACATAGACGACGCGCGCCGGTGGTCTAGTGGTAGGACATGAGCTTCCCAAGCTCATAGCCCGGGTTCAATTCCCGGCCGGCGCAGTGATCGAGTTTTGCGAGTGAATGAGCAGCCGGGAATTGAATGAGGGCAGTCGCAGCGCGACCTGTTATGAGCGACCGTCTGGAAGTGGTTCAATTCCCGGCCGGCGCAGTGATCGAGTTTTGCGAGTGAATTGATTCTACTATTATCTCACCGATAGATCGAAGCTTGTCATTCAAAATAAGTTATTCTGTATCAATTTCAGCGCATCTTTCATCTACTACGCTCATTACCACGGCAATCCGGGCACTGGAGTTTTCTATAAATTCATTTCTACAGTTGGACTTGATCGTTCTTCACGACGACTCCACTCATACCCATAGCAGCTCACTTCCGATAAATAAAATCAATATGAGGTAAATAATAATAGACATATAAGTGTATGGGGGGTAATCTGCGTAGTGTGATCGGCTAACGAAACGCAATTGTCGATACGACATCCAGTACCGGCGTCTTGAGATCGGTCGGTGGTGCGTTCACCACCCCTCACGCGAAAACGCTGTTGGCAGACCAGCTTACGAGTCGGGCTAGGCCGACGGTGTTCGTGATCGTGGGCGGCCGGTGCAGTACACGCCATCAACGGACAGCACACAGAGGCATCTCCAACGAACCAAGGAAGTGAGACTAATGAAGCAGAAGGGCAAAAGCGAGCGGACGACACGAACAGCGTTCAAACGACACAGTGATTCTCCCACACCAGCAGGTGTCCGAAATGAGTGAT
This sequence comes from Halocatena pleomorpha, assembly GCF_003862495.1. GTDB lineage: Archaea > Halobacteriota > Halobacteria > Halobacteriales > Haloarculaceae > Halocatena > Halocatena pleomorpha. Next base: position 71,839 of record NZ_RRCH01000004.1, read on the forward strand.
AGAATGTGGCTCGGAGGGGACAATCAAGGCGATCCCCGCGTACAGTGTCATCACTGCGATCGCGGGTTCGATCCCCAGCAAGCGTATCGGATCATCGTTCACGAGTCTATGGCCGACTACACCTGTCCGTGGTGTCAACAGACGGTATCCGCGGATCCGCCTCTCGGGGTGATCGAGCGGCCGCCGTCGATCGTCAATACATCCTGTACGATTGACGACGACGGGCTGCATACCGCTCGGTTGTTCTTCGAGGGTGGGGCGTGGCTCCAGTTCAGAGAAACGGACAACGGTTGGGTCCGCGAGGAGATGTTCACCCCCACCGGTGAAGAGTACGAATCCTTCGCTACGGAGTTCGATCGGGAGGACTGTGACCCGCCCGTCGACTATCTCAACGAGGAAGCGAACCGATACACCACCTACACGAAAGCAGGATTGCGAATTCAGCGCCCACACATCGCAGCGGTGCTCCTCAAACGCTAGTTAACTGATAGGGTAGCTGCTGTTTTCCGATTCCAGTTTCGAACTACGATCCATCATTCCGGACGGAGCCTGAGTATCTTGTCATCGCCCGGCTCCGGCGTACCGCGTCCATCCCGGTTACTCGTCTTCGGTATCGGTGCCGTTTTGGATCCGTACCCGCCGGAGGTGGGCTCCAGCGAGCGTTCCGATGAAGAGATCACCCTGCCACTGTTCGATCGGTCCGTCGTTCGTTTGTTCCGTCGGTCTGGTAGGTGAACGCGGTGTCGGGGGTCGTGGGATGAAAGACGAGTCCCAATAGTCCACCTTCGCCGCCTGTCGTCGTGCTCTCTGTGAAATCCGCAACGATCTCGCTTTCGCCACCGCTCACGCGCACGACCCGTCCCGGTCGTTCGGTCACATACAGTGTTCCCTCACGATAGGCAGCGCTCCACGGGACTTCTAACCCCCCTCGACAACGGTTTCAACGCTGACAGTCGTTGCACCAACGGACAGTGTGCCATTGCGTGTACCGTCTTTCTCCGCCGAAGCGGACGACTCAGACGGGTCGTACTGCCGTGTCAATCACAAGATCACTCATCTCCGGGTGGCTGCAAATCGCGCTCAAACTCGTCGAAGACGGTGATATCATCCGGAACTTCAGAAGGAATGGCTCGTTCCTCACGGTTGTCTGGTGTCTCACCGACGGGTTTGGCGACTTCCTCCCACCCCGGCTTGACGCTAATGCTCTCTGCGGGCGTTCCGGCCGCGATGTGGTGGGCAGGGATGTCGCGCTGTGCCACGCTTTTCGCCGCAAGTACAGCGTTCTCCCCGACGCGGACCCCCGCCCGGACCAGCGAGTCGTACGTGACACGTGCGTCGTCTTCGATGATCGTGTGGTAGTTCGAAACCGCCGTCTGATCAACGATGTCGTGATCGTGGGAGTACACGTGAGCGTCGTCGGAGATGCTCACCCGCTCACCGATACTGAGCCTCCCACGGTCGTCGAGATGGACATTGTCGTGAATGACGGTGTTGTCGCCCATCGAAATGTTGTGTCCGTACGAGAAGGTGACGCCTTTGAAGATTCGAAGCCCGTCTCCCGCCTCCTTGAAGAGGTGGTTTGCGAGCATCTGACGGAACCGAAGCGCGAATTCGATGTTGTCGGCCATCGGCGTCGCGTCGAACTGTCGCCAGAGCCATTGGAGGTGTTTCGATCGCTCAAACGTTTCTTCGTCTTTTTCCGCGTAGTATTCGCTTTCGAGCGTCGAATTACACGGATCGTACCCCTGTAACCGAACGCGCGTTGCGGGCGAAACCGATTCTCCCGACTGCCACCGTTCGTAGGCCTGACGATCTCCATACAAATCGATCAGAACGTCTTTGACGACATCACAGGTGTCTTCCGGGCCTGCTAATCGTTCGTCAACTTCATTGATGAACTCCCGTAACCCTTCTTCGGCTCCGAGCGGAAGCGACACGTGACGTTTCGTCATGCTCCGCCCGTTAGAGGGGCTGAGACATAGGAGTTTCCGTCGTGGTACCATTTTCAGACTACCATCATATTTGTCGTCCCACCGCTCTCGTCTTGGCTGTTCATCACATAGATCGCGTTCGATAAGTGAGCGCACGCATTAGTTGAGATATGCACTACCGTACGCTCGGTGCCAGCGGTATCGAAGTCAGCGAGGTCGGATTTGGCGCGTGGGTTATCGGCTCTGACTGGTGGGGTGACCGGACCGAGGAGCAGGCGATCGAGATGGTCACTCACGCCGTCGACCAGGGCGTCACCTTCTTCGACACGGGCGACGTGTACGGTCACGGCGACAGTGAGCGGCTGGTCGGACGCGCTCTTGAGAACGTCCGTGATGAGATCACACTCGGGACGAAAGTCGGCTACGACTTTTATAATAATCCACAGGCCGGCCACGGCGAACTTCCCAAGGACCTTTCACCGGAGTATCTTCGCACCGCTGTCGATCGGTCCCTCGATCG
>NZ_RRCH01000040.1 GCF_003862495.1 Halocatena pleomorpha
GTGATCCGTTCGCTGTTAGGGTATGAGTACGCCGTTCCCGAAAACGTGAATATCATGCCCGAGTACATCCCTATCGCAACGCAAATTCCACACGCAGTGGGTGTCGCATGGGGCTGTACGCTGCAGAACGACGATGACACCGCTGTGTTGTGCCACCTCGGGGACGGCGCGACGAGTGAAGGGGATTTCCACGAAGGGTTGAACTTCGCCGGTGTGTTCGACGTTCCTGTCGTGTTCGTTTGTAACAACAATCAGTGGGCGATATCGGTTCCGCGTGAACGCCAAACAGCCAGCGAGACGCTCGCGGTAAAGGCTCACGCCTACGGATTCGACGGCGTTCGAGTCGATGGTTTGGATCCTCTCGCCGTGTACCTGATTACGCGGAACGCGCTGAAGAAAGCGAAAGCCCCGAGCGATGGGGAACGGCGCCCGACGCTCATTGAGTCGGTCCAGTATCGGTATGGTGCCCATACAACCGCTGACGATCCAACTGTTTACCGGGAGGAGACAGCCGTTACGGAGTGGAAAGAGCGTGATCCACTCAGCCGCCTCGAAACGCACCTGTACCGAGCAGGACTCCTTGATCGAGAACAGCAGACCGCCATCGAAAGCCGAATCGAAACCCAGGTTCAAACTGCGATCGACACGGCGCAATCGGTGTCGATCGATCCCGAACGGGTGATCGAACACACGTACGAATCGCTTCCCGATCGGCTTCAGGAACAACAAGCGGAACTCCTCGCGTTCGGGGACCGCAACGACGATGCGTCCTCAACCGAGGAATCCTGATGCTGTTCAGGTCCGGATTTGTCTGTGCGCGTCCGAGATACGTGGACGCTATTCGTCCGTGACCTTCACGAGCTGCTTTCCGATGTTCTCTCCTTCGAACAGCCCAAGGAACGCGTCGGGTGCGCTTTCGAGTCCTTCCGTGACGGTCTCGCGGTAGGTGATGTCACCGGTTGCGACCCACTCCCCGAGGCGCTGGGTCGCTTGCTCGAATCGAGGCGCGTAATCGCTGACAATGAACCCACTGACTGTCGCGCGGACCGGCAGGAGCTGGGGTAGCTTTCGCGGCCCAGTTACCACTCCCTCCTCGTTGTAGTGAGCGATCTGTCCGCACACGGCGACGCGGGCGTCGGTGTTGAGCTTGGTGAACACGGCGTCGGTGATCGGTCCGCCGACGTTATCGAAGTATACGTCTACACCCTCTGGCGCAGCGTCGTCGAGTGCTGCGCGGTAGTCGTCGGTTTGCTTGTAGTTGATCGCGGCGTCGGCTCCGATCTCTTCGAGATACTCAACCTTGGTATCGCTGCCGGCGAAGCCAACGACACGGCACCCTGCGATCGACGCGATCTGAACAACGGTGGAACCCACCGCTCCGGCCGCGCCCGAAACGACGACGGTATCACCGGGGGTTGGCTTGCCTTCTTCGAGTAGTCCGAAGTACGCCGTCCGACCGGGCATGCCGAGCACACCGAGATACGTCGAGAGTGGTGCCAGATCGGGATCGACTGGGTGAAGGGCGCTACTGTCGGTCACTGTGTACTCCGCCCAATCGAGTTCGCCAGTGACGTAGTCGCCGTCGTCCCACTGATCGGTCTCGGAGTCGACGACGCGACCGACGACGGCTGCCTGCATCGGGTCACCAACGTCCCACGGTTCTGCGTACGATTCGCCCGCTCGCATCCGATCGCGCATGTACGGATCGACGGACAGGTACACCGTCTGTACCAGCACTTGGCCGGTCTCAAGCTCAGGGATCTCGGTCTCTTCGAGTTCGAACGTCTCCTTGTCCGGAACGCCCTCGGGGCGCTTTGCGAGCACGTACCGCCGATTTGTTTCGTGCATATTGGTGTTTCGAGAGGATCACATTATGTCTCCGCGATCCCGGAGAGTGTCACCGGATTCGAAACTGTCCCTCTCACCCACTGATCGATGACCGTTCTACGACAGTTGTATGACAACAATGATGTGTCTGTGAGTAGCATACAACATTGTATCAGGTTTTTCGTATAAGTGGTCGTGTCTAATTCCACAGCATGAACATGTGACTACGCACACTCTTTTCGACGGCAGCAAGAATTTCTGACGCACTCTATCGTATCGCGTTGCTCTCTGTCCTCTCGATTCGATCGAATCCGAACGGCTATGATCTAAAATCACAAATATATCTTCAGAACAAACATAACTCTGACAGTCATACGATATTCATCGATCGCCCCTGCCACGGAGCGACTGGATTCGAGTACTTGACGGCGACGAAAACGGTGCGGTGATCCCGAGCGTAACTCGTTGCTAGGCATCTTCGAAAACCATATGTATCTTGTCACCGTTCAATGTGTATTCACAGCTGATCAGTACGGCAGGCTTTCACGATGAGCCTCTTTTTATACGTCTTCTGATGTGTGCTGCTCACTGGGGAAGACGGATTTCATATAGTGGTATGTGATGTACACACATGACAGCGTTGTGGTTAGCAGAGCGAGTAAATGTTCGACTCATACACAGTCCGAACACGGTTCCCCCAATCATGGGTGTAGGTGTCGATGATGTCCTGTGCGACGTCCCCCCGGAGATACTTCACGATCCCGCGATCACCGGTCCGGTCGCGCAGGTAGGTTGTGAAGAAGTGACGGAAGTAGTGGGGTGTGACGTTCTCCGAAGCACCCCCGCCAACGCGGTACCATCCGTTCTGTTTGGCATGCTTTCGGACGAACGCCCGCACCTGTGATGGTTCGAGACGGTGTCCCCAGCTTCGTCCCGTATCCCCAAACAGCGGCTCTGCGGACGAAGGGGTATCGGGACGGATCGCAAGCCATCTGATGAGCGCCTCTTTTAACTCCGTGTCGATGGGGATCATCGTCACTCGCTTTCGTTTGTTCGAAGCGGTTCGCTCTTCTCCGTTGACTGTCTGTCCGGCAGCGATGTCGTTCGAAATGAACAGGGTATCAGTTCGCCCGTCCAGTTGCGGTCGGTGGGTGTAGTCGTACTCTGCACGGACGGCAGGCGCGTCGAGGTTGAGATCCCGGAGATCGAGATTGCAACACTCCCCGACGCGCAGTCCCGTTTTCAACAGCAACAGCATGACGGTCCGCTCTAACGGATGAGTGATTTCATCGAGGAACGTGCGCATCTCTTCGATAGAGATCTCACGCCGGGTCGGGTCCGTGTTGATGGATTCGTCCATTTCTGCCATCACGAGAGTCATCGGATTCGTATCGAGCTCCCCTGTTTGGGTCATGTAGGCGTAAAATCGGTGAACGTAGGACGCATACGACGCCACAGTGCTCCTTGCGAGTGAATCACGAAGCGAATGGACGAACGCCATACAGTCGCGCTGGCTAGCCGTCGCTGGCGTGGCGTCTCGATCGATCAGAAACTGCTCGAAACGACGGAGCACACGCTCGTACGCCGTGAGCGTGCGCTCGGATTTTCCGTGATAGGTGAGGTCCTCGATAAAATACGTGATGGGATCGGCCCCATCCGAGTCAATTCGTGCGTTCATCCTGTATCGTATACCCCCCGTTTCGGCCGCTGTATTTGACCTGGTTGGTTTCTTGGAGTGAATCGAGCGTCGCTTCGAGTTGCTCTTCGATGTCGTCGGTGACACCGGCGAGGAGCTCCTCCCAATCGAGATAGTCACGATCGGAATTCCGGAGTACATCGAGGACACGTGTTTCGAGGTCGTTACCCCTAGGGGTAGCATCCGAAGAACCGGCCTCCGGTGGCTCCGACGATTCCCAAAATCCCCGGCGACCAGCCTGCACCATTGACCGGACGAACTCGCTTTGGCTCATGTCGAGTTGGTCAGCGTTAGCAACCCAGCGCTTTTTCTGCCACTGTGGCATATGTACTTTTATCGACACAGTGTCGTCGTCTTCCACCATGACTGTTGGGTCTCCCCCGCCGCACATCAATCTGTCCCTATCTATTGGGATAAGGATTCTTATCCCGATGCATGTCGAAGGATATCGGATTTATATCTTAGCTCATGTGGTCACTATATTCGAGGATTACCCCGTGATATAGGATATATCGCCCGCTCCGAGTCGACCACGGGTGACTGCTACTGCAATCATCATCGCATCGCTTCGATTCTCATCTTCCGCATCATCGATATTTTCAGATTTCTTTCTCGGTCTGAGGGATAAACAGCGGTACACTTGGAAAACCGAGTCGGTTCTGTCAACTGTGCTTAGAGTGACTACCGGAGCATTGTGCAGTAAGAATCTTACACAGAACTGCCGATTCCGATAGGTCGTTGAGTCGAAAATCGTCTTGTTACTTATTCAGACAATATAATACATTGATAAATTACATATAACTGTATAGAATTGGATCGATCGTTTACTCACACTGTCTCAGCTTCTACGGAGCGTCTCGTGCGTTCGCAGTTTACAGAACCGTCACAATGACACGACAGCATCCATAAACTGTTCATACCAAAAAATACATGGTATTCGTTTATTAATTCCATCCAATGGTATCCCGTCGCGCATTTCTCGGTGGAGGTGGGTGTATGATAGCGACCGTCTTCGCTGGATGTCTGAATAGTAACGGTTCATCGATCACACCTGGGACGAATACAGAAACTGATTGGCCTGTTTCCCGGGCTGATACTGCCAACACGGGTCATGTTCCTGATGCGAAAGCACCACGGGAATCTGTTCGGAAACGGTGGAGTGTTGCGGACGGAACGGCAACTGGGACCCCTGTGATCGTGGATAAGAAGGTGTATCTCCCGACAGCAGGTACGCTCCGTGCTCTGGACGCCGAAAGCGGAAACGAACTGTGGCGGTTTCCCCTTCCAAACGGGAAGAATCCATCATCACCCATCGTCCACAACGGTCGGGTGTATACAACGAGTGGCAAACATCTGTACGCTCTTGATCCGACGACGGGTGTCCCCTACTGGTCTCACACTACCGATGATCACGAATACACTGCCCTCACAGTTGTCGACAGTGAAGGGGTTCCGACTCCACACCTTGTCGTCGGCACGAGGGGTGGCACAATGCTTGGAGTTGCTCCCCAAAGTGGAAAACAGATGTGGCAAAAAGATCTCTCAAGCCCGATCTCGGCATTTGGGTTCCGGTCATTCGTTCTGTACGTGGGTACTGACGAGGGAACGGTGTACGCGCTTTACTGGAAAGAGAACGACACACTCCCACATGAAGCGTGGCGCAGTACGGTGGACGGTGCTGTGAGGACGGCGATACCTTGCTCGGACGGCGTCGCAGTCCACACTTCCGGTGGTCCACTGTGGTTACTTCAAGGAGGAGAATCAGCTGGGACGACTCTCTGGACTATCGATCGTGAACGCTCGACTGTCGCCCCTGTTTACACCAATCCGATGTTCTATACGGTCGGTTCCGAGGGAATTACGGCGACCCGAGAGTACAACGAACAGACCGACTGGCAGATCGATAGAGGCTACGACGCAGTCGCCCCTGTCGCTGCCGGGGACACCTTGTATCTCAGTAGCGGTGACACGGTCCACGCGTACGCGGCTGACGGTGGTTTCGGGATCGGCTCGATACGCACAGGCGCAAAACGGTGGTCCTACTCGACACCCGACGCTGTCACGGGACTCGCGCTTGCTGACGGTGCCCTCTTCGTCGCGTGTGATGGATCGAATCAAACCCTGTACTGCCTCGAACCGGCGTAACGATCCCATGATCGCTGATCATGTTGTACAATTAATCTATCACGGCCTGCACGATCACACACTGTCTTTAGGTCTGTCCATCAGTCGTCGTTTGATGCTCCATCACGTTTTATATCATCCTCCTCGGTAACTTCGATACTGGGGAATGATACGAACCATCGTCCACACCGTATACAAGATATAATTCGTACTGACACTATCGACAGGATAACAGCCAATCGACATCGGTTGGCGACCACTTTGACGTACATGTGGGTTAGTCGCCGGTCGACTGGGCGTATCCTGATCCGTTCCTTCAGTACTACTGTGGATGATGCGTTCGTTAAGTTATAATCTGAACCCAGAACAAGACAATCATGACACGAACACTTCGAACCGTACTGACCGTTGTTCTGCTTGCGACGCTCCTCGCAGGCGGCATGGGTACTGCTGCTGCCGAACAGACCGACATCGACAGTGGGTGTGATACTATCGTCAACGACGACGATCTGGTGGACGCCGACAACGTTGTGAACGACATCAACGCCAACGTCTTGGGACTGCAGTCTGACGACTCCGAAATCGGCCAACTCACCGCGTAACGGAGTCACTCGAATTTTTTATCGCTCGTAATTCTGATCAAACATTTGCGCAGACAGCGGTACTGGGTCTCCGTCAGTGAGATTGTACTGCGAGAAATCCTCAACGCCGGACGCTCGAAGGACTTCCTCGTCATAGAGTGCGTTTCCAGTGAACTGGTCGGGATCACGAGCAAGGATTTCGAGTACCGCGTCCGCTACAATGTCCGGTGACCGCCAGTCGTCCTCGGTGCCCATTCCGAAATACCGCGTTGCGCGAGTATCGATAGCGGTGACTGGCCAGAGAGTGTTGGCTGCAATCCCATCGCTGGCGAGTTCCGAAGCAAGCGAAAGGGTTACAAACGTCATACCGAGTTTCGACCACGAATACGCCGCACTGCCCGGCGACCGGTCTTTGGTGATCGGCGGTGCGTTGGTCAGAATGTGACCACCACCGATCTCGCGCAGGTGCGGAATGAACGCCCGACTGGTGAGGTACGTTCCGCGGACGTTGACATCAGTCATTAGATCGAATCGATCAGCTGGCATTTCATCGACAGAGGCCAATTGGATGGCGCTCGCGTTGTTGATGACGATGTCGATCTCACCGAACACGTCGATTGCCTCCTCGACAGCAGCCTGCACGTTCTCCTCGTCCCGGAGATTCAGTCGCACAGCGTGAGCGTCTACACCGCGCTCTTCGCACTCGTGGGCGGTCTGGTGGATCGTTCCGGGCAACTCTCCACCCTCTTCGGTCGTCTTTCCCGTCGAAACGATGTTACACCCTGCCTCCGCAAGACTGAGCGCGATCTGTTTCCCGATCCCTCGTGTCGTCCCCGTAATGAATGCGGTCCGTCCGTCGAAATCCGGCACTGTCACCATACCCGCTACTTGATTCGGTCACGGATAAGCGATGTGAGTGCGACAGAATCGGCCGCACTCATCCATTCGAGCTTGTATCCGGTGGTTTATAGAAGGAAACAGCTCTTCACTCGGTAATTTCTTGTTGTTGTGTCCGAATCATATCTTCGACCTGTTCGTGGCTAGTGGTGCCTGGCAGCGAGAGGATGCCTGTTGCACCAGTACTGTCAATCTGGACCGTCCCTTTGCCGAACACCCATTCGGCCCACGATTCATCGGTTGAGAGGCTGTGAATATCTGACATTCGAGCTTCATTGGTCGTTCGCCGCAGGATGCCGGATTTTTTATACACACGCTCTGTTGTCACGACGTATCGAGTGTTCTTTCGGTCAAGGTACACGTATCCACCGACAAGTGCTGCGACCCCGATGAACGGAATGCTCATACCAATATCGCCTGTAAGCACGCCCAACACTCCGAACAGGGCGAAGAATGCCCCGATCCCGATCAATTTCAACCAATTCACCCAGTGCGGGTGGATGTTTTCAAGTACGAGTTCTTCTTCGAGCAGTGGTACTCCCTCAGTCGACGCGTCATGTGTGTCGGGGAGCTTTGTTTCTGACATACACGTGTAGTTTCACACCGTATCTAATAATGATACATCAAAAGGATATATTTTCCTATTAGTTTATATCTTATGGATATTGGAGCACATTAATGAGATACAGAAACGAAGTTTGACACTCTATAGCTACATGAGTCCAACAGCATCCAATATTTCCTCTCTTAATCTATATCAATAAACAATAAATATATTTATGTGTCAGTATTCAATGTTTTATACTGATGTTACAGTTAGAGAAGATGTCGGTAGAGGTTATCGTCTCGAACGTCGTTTATTCGCCAGCGAAATCAGGATCCCGGCGTTCCATGAACGCCGACGCGCCTTCCCGGTGATCGTGTGTTTCGAACACGGCGGCCTGGTGAGCGGCTTCACGGGTCATCGCCTGTTCGAGTGACTGTTCGAGACCCTGATTGAGTGCGCGTTTCGAGGTTTCGAGGGCGACGGTGGGACCCTGCGCGAGCTGATCGACGAATTCGGTCGCTCGTTCTTCGAAATCCTCGTGGTAGACATGATTTATGAGACCGAGCTGCTCAGCCCGATCGGCATCGAGCACTTCGCCGGTGAAGACGAGTTCTTTCGCAGTGTTGAGTCCGACGAGTCGCGGGAGCAGGTAGGACGTTCCTGTGTCGATCGCAAGCCCAACGTTCCGGAAGCCAAAGCCCATCTTCGCGTCACCACTTCCAAGTTGGATATCACACGCGATAGCGAGGTTCGCCCCCGCTCCGAACGCGACGCCTTCGAGCAGCGCGACAGTCGGGAGATGACACTCATACACCCGCCGAATAGCGCGACTCGTCCGCTGGTGAATCCGTCGGACGGCCTCGTACAGTTCCACATCGCCGCTCATCCGCTCCATCATCGCAGAGACATCGCCACCCGAACAGAACGCATCGCCAACACCCCTAATCACGACGGCACGAGCGTCGCTCTTTTCGATCGTGCGAATCGCTTCGATAACGCCGGTCGCTACGTCTTCAGAGAGTGCGTTTCGCATTCCGGGATTGTTCAGCGTGATCGTCGCGGTTCCGTCTTCGATGTCGAGCAGGACTGCATCCTCGCTCATTGGAAGAGCCGTGTCGCCCACCAGCATAATTCTTCCGACCTACTGAAACGATCGGCTCACAAGCGCGTGTTCACACTCGTTCGATGAGCGTGGCGATGCCCTGTCCAAAGCCGATACACATGGTCGAAAGCGCGATGTCTAAGCCGGTACGGTCGAGTTCGTGGGCGAGTTTCGTCACGAGCGCAGCGCCGGTGGCTCCGAGTGGGTGCCCATGGGCGATCGCTCCGCCGTTGACATTGGTTCGGTCCCAGTCCGCGCCGGTTTCTTCGAGCCACGCACAGATCACGGGGGCAAACGCCTCGTTGACCTCGAACAGATCGATGTCGTCGATCGTCATGTTGTTTTGATCGAGAAGTTCCTGCGTGGCTGGAATGGGTCCCGTGAGCATCGTGATCGGATCGACACCGACCACGTGGCTGTCGATGATCCGGGCCATCGGCTCCCAGCCGTGTTCGGCAGCCGCATCGGCGCTTGCCATCAACAACGCTGATGCGCCGTCTACGATTCCCGAGGAGTTCCCCGGGTGAACGACGCCGTTGCCTGCTGATCGAAACGCGAGCGGGAGGTCGTGAAGCGTCTCCTCAGTTGTCTCGGGACGTGGGTGTTCGTCTCGTTCGACTGTCACCGATTCGCCGTCGAGTTCCGTCTCGACCGGAACGATCTGATCGTCATAGTGGCCCGCCTCCCACGCAGCATCCCACCGGTGTTGGGAATCGACGGCAATCGCGTCGACATCTGCCCGCGTGAATTCCCACTGCTCTGCGATCCGTTCGGCCCCCTCTCCTTGTGTCGTAAGCTCATCGAACTGCTCGAAATACGTTTCGGACAAGGAGTTCCCATCTGAACCCATCGGGACACGAGACATATGCTCGACGCCACCCGCGACGATCACGTCGTGTGCTCCCGCTTGTATCTGTCCAGCCGCGAAGTTGACGGCCTGTTGGCCCGACCCACACATACGATTGAGTTGAACGCCCGGAACGCCGTCGCCCCACCCAGCGACCATCGACGCAATCCGACCGATGTTCAGTCCCTGTTCTTCGATTGGAGTGACACACCCATAGATCACGTCTTCGATGAGTTCCGGATCGAATCCGTTGCGCTCTTGAAGCGCTACCAACGGCTCAGCCGCCAAATCTTGCGGATGGGTGTCGCTGAACACACCTGATTGCTTGCCGAACGGAGTGCGGACGCCGTCGATGATGACTGCTTCTCGCATTACTGTGCGATATCGTCCGATCACTCAAATAGTTCATCTAGAGGATACAAGCCGATTTATATATAGAGTTAGTTTCATAAGTTTCTTACCACAGTTATTGGGATCATATTACAAATATATATTGTATTGTACGTGGTTGTTGCTTATATCCAATAGAAAGGAAACGTTCCATGATTACAATTTATAAATAAAAATCCAAAGTAGATATATCCTAATTAAATTGGTATACAATTCAGCCTTTCCACAAAGCGTATAATGGCGACCGACTGATTGACGATACATGCAACGCCAGTCGACTCGACGGACGTTCCTCACGGCAGTTGGTGTTGTTGGGGCAATGTCGGTTGCTGGATGCTCTTCACTTCCAGGGAACGGTGGGTCAACGTCCGCTAGTCCTACCGACACGAGAACCACAGGCAGCGGAACGAGCGACGATTCCAGCGTACCTGAAACAGTGGTTGATGACTTCGAGGATATTTCGAGGTGGGAGGTCACTCACGGTCGGTTGCGAAGCACCGGTCAGGACGTGTTCCAAGGCAACCAATCACTAGTGCTCGAACCAAAAAACGGCGCGAGCGAACCAGTTGCCAAGATCTCCCGTGCGTTCTATCCGGAGGTACTGGATCTCAGCAGTCACGATCTCTCATTGGCGGTGAAGGTGAACAAACCAGACAGTATCAAGATACGAGCGGAGATCATCGCGCCCGCTCAAAGCGCGATGCTCACCTCCACTCGACACATTCCCCTTGAACTCGATGGATGGGTCCGATTTGATCTCGGCTACACCGGCAAGCGAGGTAATCCGGTGTTAGACAACGTAACCAATGTAAACCTCCAGATCGGACCTGTGGACAAATCCTTTCAGGTGTTGGTCGACGATCTGCGAAAGATACCGAAACCGGATACCGGGAAAGTGATGTTCCAATTCGATGATGGACACGTGAGCGCGTATGAAACGGCCTATCCGACGTTGAAGCAGAACGGTTGGCCGGGCGCAGTCGCTGTCGTTTCTGACGCAGTAGGTGCCCAAGACCGCATTACTGAAGCCAACATGCGGGAGATGGCCACCAACGACTGGGATATGATCGGCCACGCTGGTGAACTGCTCCCCGACCACTCATCCCAGAAGCAACGGCAGATACTCCAGCAGACCAAGGAATATCTTGAGGTGAAAGGATTCACGGACGGTGCCCGTCATTTCGTTGCTCCCTACAGCCGAGTCGATAGCGCCACTCTTGATCACATCAGTGATCTGTTCGAAACCGGTTACCTCTTCGGCGCAGGTCCGAACAACGCCAAGCATCCGAGTAATCCCGCGTTCATCTCCCGCGTTCAGGGACCGTCGGCAGACGGCGCGAGTCAGATCATTGATATGGCCGCCGAATTCAACCAATTAGCCGTCATCTCCTACCACGAAATCGGAGGCGAGGGCGTTTCCGTTGAGACGTTTGAGCGGGTTGTCGACCACGTCGCTAGCAAAGATGTTGATGTCATCACCCCTTCACAACTCGTCGACAGCGATAGCTGGTAACAGCACGCGTGTTATCGGTTGCTGTTCGTTCGGCCGTGGTATTTTCCGGTAACTGGGACGCACTGACGTTATCGCTATCGGGCGACGCTCGCGCGTAGACGTGCTTTCTCCTCCGTACTGATCGATAGTTCCGTGTTATCCTGTCATACGTTATGGCAAAAACGACCTCGGTCGGGTAGCACCGACATGACTGGCCGCAAGCCAGAGATACAATCCTTGGGAGATCTTGTATCACAAACCATGGAAAAATTATGAACACTGTTGAACGGTGGAAACAAAATAAACATCCATTAGACGTTATCGATGACGTATACGAGTACGCCCAAGAGGGATTGACGTTCGACGAGATCGAAGCCCGTGCCGGTGAGGGTGAGTGGGAGCGGTTGAAGTGGGCGGGGCTGTACACCCACGGCCAGCACCGGGGGTATTTCATGCTCCGAACGAAGGTACCAGGCGGATATCTCACGCCCGAGCAGGCCGAAGTGATCGGTACCGTCGCTGAGGAGTTCGCTACTGCTCCCGAAGCGTTCGGCGGGAACGAGCAAAACGAGGAGTGGGGTGACGGCTTTCTCGACATCACGACCCGTCAGGACGTGCAGATGCACTGGATCGAGATCGAGGACATCCCCGAGATATGGGAGCGATACGACGCTGTGGATCTCACGACGGTTCAGGGATGCGGTGACGGCGCACGAAACGTCTTGGGCTGTCCAGCCGCCGGTCTCGACGATCACGAGTGTTTCGACGCTCAGCCGGTCGTGAACGCGGTTTCGGACTTTTTCACGGGGAATCGGGAGTACGCGAACCTCCCCCGGAAGTTCAAAATGACGATCACGGGCTGTCGAGAGGATTGTGCCCAATCACAGATCAACGACGTGGGATTAACACCGGCAAAGCGACAGATCGACGGCGACTGGTACTACGGCTTTCACGCCCGCGTCGGTGGCGGGCTGTCGGATGGGCCGCGGATGGCCTCACCGCTCGACGTGTTTGTCCGTCCGGAGGATACGGTCGAATTCTGCCGTGCCGTCGCGCAAGTGTTCAAAGAGCTTGGCGACCGCAACAACCGCGGGGTGTGCCGGATGCGGTATCTCGTCGAACAGCTTGGTCCGGAAACGTTTGAGAGAGCCGTTCGTGATCGGTGTTCGGTTCCCCTACGCGATCGCGGCGTGGATCTCACCGAAGGATACACCGGTGATCATGTCGGTGTTCACGAACAGGACGCCGACGGACTGTCGTACGTCGGCTTCAACGTCATCACTGGACGGATCGGTGGATCGGAGTTCGCGTCGGCCGCCCGCGCCGCTCGTCGATACGGTACCGAGGAAGCCTCGATTCGGTTGGCGACCGACCAGAACTTCCTACTCAGTCACGTGCCGAACGACGCCATCGATGACCTCGTCTCCGAGCCGTTCGCTGTCGACTACCAGCCCGATCCCGGTCCCTTTTCCCGTGGTGCAGTCGGCTGCACCGGCAGTGAATTCTGTAACTACGGGATCATCGAGACGAAACAGCGCGTCAAACGATGGGCGCGGGCATTGGACGAACGCATCGAGACGCCGGCCGAGTTGGATGTCGTTCGGATGCACATGAGCGGCTGTTCGGCCTCCTGCGCCCAACCACAGATCGCTGACATTGGGTTCCGAGGCGAGACAGTCGCGGTAACCGATCCCGAGCGAAGTAGTAACGAGGAAGGCGACACCATCGTCGAAGGGATGGATGTCGGTCTCGGGGGGAGCCTCGGCGCGGACAACGCCTTTATCGACTGGATCGAGACCGCTGTTCCGGCTGACGCCGTGATTCCGGCACTTGAACAACTGTTCGTCGTCTACGCCGAGGAACGCGTCGAGGGTGAACGGTTCTATGAGTGGTGTCGCCGGATGGATAACGACAGGCTTCGAACACTTATGCAACGCGCTGACGCGCCGGTTTCGCGGGGTGTTTCCCGTGGGGACTGATCCAGGGTCCTCTGAGGAGCGATCCCTGCCGGGCGTGCCGACCGTTGCCTCCGACGAACACGCGCTCGCGGACGGGGGAAGCGTTCCGACGAACGTCGATCGAGACGGCGATCTCGGTCCGATCGAATTCACCCAGCCAGCGAAAAACGCCAGTCAGGACGTTACACACGGCCAACCCGATGAGCGCGTGGGCGTTCCCGATGGCGTGGCGCTCGATACCCCAGGCTACGGCATCCGCAACGAGATGAACGAGATCGAAACGCCCGACGAGAAAACGTGGTTCATGGAACTCGACGAGGCAGTCATTCAGGATGACCGGTGTATCCAGTGTGGAACCTGTGTCGCGTCCTGTCCGTCCGATTCAATCGGGATCGGCGCGGATGGACTCCCAAAACTGGTGAAGATGTGCACGGGTTGTTCTCTCTGTTGGGATTTCTGCCCTCGGGGTGGGCTTCGGTACGAGCGTCAGTGGAAGATCACCGGCGGCGAGGACAACGTGAGCGGTGCGGGCGATCCGATCACCGAGTTCTCAGCGAAAGTCAACGATGAGTGGCGTGAGAACGCTCAGGATGGCGGTGTCGTCACGAGCGTCCTAATCCACCTGCTTGAAGCCAACGAGATCGACGGCGCGCTCATCGCAACCGAATCTGAGACGGACCCGTGGAAAGCCGAGTCGTTCCTCGCAACCACACCGACAGAGCTGATCGAGAACGCCGGGAGTTTCTACAACCAGACAATGGCACTCGGCAATCTCGACATCGCCCGCTGGGAGCACAAACTCCCGGACAAACCGCCGGAGGAACTCTCATTGGCGCTCGTGGGAACGCCGTGTGAGATCGAAGGCGTTCGGGCGCTCCAGGATTTCGACTGGGACTATCAGTCCCAAGACGCGTGCGTGCGCGCGATCGATTACACGATTGCGTTACTGTGTACGAAGAACTTTAACTATCAGAAACTCATCGGGGAGCAACTCGAAGCGAAACGAGGGATCGATCCGAATGACATCGGCAAGCTCGACGTGCTTCACGGGAAAATGATGGTGTACGACCGGCAGGGAGAGATGGTGCTCCAAGCGGACGTCGAACAGTTCCACGACGCGGCGCTCAAAGGCTGCGATGAGTGTGCGGATTTCTCGGGACTCTGTGCGGATCTGGCCGTCGGTTCGGTCGGAAGCAGCGAGGCATACTCTAGCGTCATCGTTCGTACTGAGGCGGGTATGACAGCGTGGGAACTGACGGCTGAGGACCTCAATTTTCACGATCTCGAAGACCGCAGCGCGATCGGGAAACTCCAAGGCTGGGACAAAAAGAAGGCCTTCGACTCGCTTGAACGACCGTTCGATCCCGACGCCCCTCGGTTCATCGAATACACAGACCACGCAGACCAGTACGCCACTAAAACTAATCCCCACGACGCCGACCACTGATCTGACGGGGATCAATTCCTCATTTGAGGAATACAAATAAGTATTTGAATTTTTATTAGTAGTACAGGAAGATACATGGGTGTTCTTCAAACGCCCGAGACCGCTGTTCTCACACCAAATGGTACATCATAGTTGCTTGATCAGTTTCGAAAACAACCGCAACGGTTATACGACTATTACTGTTCATACCAACAATGCATCCGATACTCCAGACGAATACTGCTAATACAGTCGACGAGTTGGTTGTGGAGCTCCTAGGAATGGCGCTTAAAGCGCTTGGGACGATGGTAACGTTCGTCGCCGCGTTCGTGTTGCTGTACTACGCGCTGAAACGGGTGTTCAAGCCCCGTCTTCGGCATGTTCTAGAGTCGCGTGGAGTCAATCCGACAGTGCTCAGCCTCACGATGAGTGTTACGGAAGCGGCGGCCCTTCTCATAGCGATCGCGGCCGCTTCGACCATCGCGGAGTTTGGGGTCGTGATGTCCGCGTTTGCGACGCTCACGGGAGCGGTCGCGCTGGCAGTCGGGTTTGCCGCCCAAGACATCATCAGCAACTTCGTGTCCGGCATTTTCATCCTTCGTGACGAGCCGTTTCACGTCGGTGACTGGATCGAGTGGAACGACAACGAGGGCGTCGTGCGTGACGTTCAGCTCCGTACGACGAAGATCGAGACGTTTGACAACGAAGTGATCACTGTTCCCAACTCCCATCTTGCGAACAACGCGGTTACGAACCCCGTTTCGAACGACACGCTGCGGATCACGTTCTTGTTCGGGATCGACTACGACGACGACATCGAACACGCAAAGCAGGTCATCCTTGAGGAAGCACGCAGCACGCAGGGCGCGGTCAGCGATCCGAGTCCTGTCGTCAGGCTCACGGAGCTTGGAAACTCGTACGTCGGATTGACGGGCGCGGTCTGGATCGACGACCCGACACACAGTGACTACGTGAAGGTTCGATCCGATTTCGTTCAAGCAGTCAAAGAGCGGTTCGACGCCGAGGGGATCGACATGCCCTACCCCTTCACCGAACTCACTGGTGAGGTTTCAATCGCCGAACCCGCCGCACCGACCCAACGCGACGCGACAGTCAACGACTGAACCGGCGTACCCCCGTTTTGCCGATCACCGAGAAACGAGTAGCGATCGGTCGAGGTCGGCAACGCTCGTTCTGCCGGTGTTTGCGAGTGTGAGATCCAACTCCGCTCGGATATTTTCGAGTACCGATCGAACACCGTCGGCACCGTCGAGTGCCAACCCGTACACGACGGGCCGACCGATGCCCACCGCGTCGGCACCGAGCGCTAGCGCCGTGAGCGCGTCGGCTCCCGACCTGACGCCGCTGTCGAAGAACACGGCGCTCCGTCCAGCCACCCGTTCGACGATTCGGGGAAGCGCGTCAAGCGCGCTGAGCTCCCCGTCGACTTGCCGCCCGCCGTGATTGGAGACGACGATCCCGTCCACGCCGTGATCAACGGCTGTCTCGGCGTCGTCAGGGTGGAGCAACCCTTTAACGACCACCGGAAGATCAGTCATCGAGCACAGATCCGACACCGCGTCCCACGTGATCGTTGGATCACCGAACGTGTCGAGGAAGTGCTGGACTGCAGCGTCTTCGTTTTCCGACGGTGGCTCCGTAAGCCCGTCACAGAACGCCGGATCACTCGTGTAGTTCGCGAGCCCGTGCCCATCGAGCATCGGGAGATATCCTTGTTCGAGGTCCCGCTCGCGCCAACCCAAAAGCGGCACATCGACCGTGAGAACGATCGCGTCACAGCCGGCGTTCTCGGCTCGCCGCACGAAGCTCTCGGTGATCGACCGATCCGACGACCAGTACAGTTGGAACCACGTCGGTGTCTCTCCCAGTTGGTCTGTGATCTCCTCGATCGGGAACGACGAAACCGAACTGAGACAGATCGGAACGTCGAGATCCGCGGCGGCTCGGGCGGTCTCAAGGACGCCGTCCTCGTGGACGATCGACTGCACGCCGATAGGCGCGATCTGCATCGGAAGGTCCCACTGTTGTCCGAACACGTTAACGCTGAGATCACGTTCGCTCACGTCCCGTAGCAGTCGCGGCACGACGCGCCACTCATCGAACGCGCGGCGGTTCTCGGTCATCGTTTCCCCGCTACCGGCACCGCCAGCGACGTACGCCGCTGCCCGGTCGTCCATCGCCTCGGTCGCTGCCGCTTCGAGCGCGGTCCATCGGACCGGAATCTCCGGTGGCCGGTCAGCAAGCGTTCCCATCGCGTAGATCTCTTGTTGACGGTGCTCTCCGTACGGCTCACTCGGATCAAACGTCATATCGATGTGTTGAGCATGAACGGGCCGAGCGATTCAGCGAGAACGCGCTTCTGTCGAGTGGCCCATCGGGCACGCAAACGGTTGTGTTCCGGCTCTCGATCGGGATTCTGTTGCACGATGTTCCCCTTGTGAAAGGATACGGATATCGTTACCACCGTTCATACTGGGGCGTTTTTCAGCAGAGGAGTGCGCCCTGACTCGCTTCAGTGTTGGCTCCACTCCACTTTCGAGATGCCACCGTCGTACTCCTTTTCGAGCACGACTGTGACGGCGTCAGGGGTAACGTCCGATGGAATATCGAAGCTAACCCATCCCGTCCACGGTTCGTTCGCTCGGATTGAGCCCTTATTGCGGGCTGCGTGGTAAAAATCACCTTCGATGGGCGAACCGATCGGACCCTTCAGACGCCCGGACTCGGGGTGTACCGTGCCGTTTGCTCGAATCGAGAAATGATCGTCGTCAGGCATGTTCAGGACATCACCGCTGTCGGGAACGAATTCGACGTACGCAAAGAGGAACGCGTCGCCGTTGTCGGGCGTATAGGTGGTGTTCCTGTTAACCCACAGATCTTTCGCCGTCGTGTAAGAAGAATGTTTCTGCACCTTACGAACCGTAGTTGAATGCGGA
Organism: Halocatena pleomorpha; assembly: GCF_003862495.1. Classification (GTDB taxonomy): domain Archaea; phylum Halobacteriota; class Halobacteria; order Halobacteriales; family Haloarculaceae; genus Halocatena; species Halocatena pleomorpha. The sequence continues at coordinate 17,845 of NZ_RRCH01000040.1, forward strand.
CACCGTTACACTCACTGGCGTGTCAACGGTTGCGTTTTCCGGCGGTTCGATCTTGTAATTGGTAAACTGTGCCGGTCCATCGACAATCGTCGGTTTCGGTGTCGTAGATTTCTCGTTACTATTGATAGAAAGCATACTACAACCAGCTAGTCCTGTGGGTCCGAATCCACTCACTGCAGCGAGATACACGCGACGATTCATCATGTATGGATCACTATTTATATTAAAAAACATTTCGATAACATACCGTATTATAACCAGATTGTCCAGTATAACTACCGATGCGCTACTTACATCCCAGCCCGCGATCGGCGTGATTTAGCCGTTCACAGCCGTCCTCGGTGACGACCACCAGGTCCTCGATCCGAACGCCGAACTCGCCGGGGACGTACACTCCGGGTTCGATGCTGAACACCATCCCCGGTTTCAGGGTACGGTCGTTGTCAGCCACGATGTACGGCTCTTCGTGGACATCGAGACCGACACCGTGGCCGGTCCGGTGGATGAACTGCTCGCCGTATCCTGCCGATTCGATGACATCGCGCGCTGCGTCATCGACCGCGCTCGCGGTGACGCCGGGCGCGACGGCGTCGACTGCCGCCGCTTGTGCGTTTCTGACGATCTCATGCACATCAGCGACTGCCGCCGGTGGGTTCCCATCGAAGACGAGCGTTCTTGTTTGGTCGCTCGGGTAGCCATCAGCGCGCGTCCCGAAATCTAACACCACAGGCTCACCAGCACGGATCTCGCGGTCCCCGTGGCGGTGGTGTGGATCCGCGCCGTTGGGTCCGGATCCGATGATCGGCGCGAACGACACGCCCGTTCCGCCCGCCGCCTGCAGTTGCTTCTCGATGACGGCCGCGAGTTCGGTTTCAGTCAGTCCAACCGCGTCCGAGCCGAGTTCCCTGAGCGACGCAACTACCTCGTCGGTGATCGTCGCTGCCGCTCGGAGGGCGTCAAGCTCCGCGTCGTCCTTGCGACGTCGAAGCGGCCCGAGCACCTCGCTCGCAAGCCCGAACGTCGCTGCCGGAAACAGCGATCGAAGCTCTTGGGTAAACCGTGCCCCCATCGTGTCGTCGACAAGGAGACGGTTCTGCGGATCGATCGATGAATCCTCCACGACCGTTTTGATGAGTGTGAGGGGATCATCGCTGTCCGCCCACGTTCGCACGTCGGCCACCCACGTTTCGGCACGCAGTTGTTCCCCATACAGTTCAGGAACGACGAACACCGGCTCACCTCTCGCAGGGACGATGAAAAACAGGTGTCGCTCGCTCGGTTCCTCCACAACCGATGTCGTGTACTGGAGGTTTCGGCTCGGAAACAACACGACTGCCTCCGCTTTCTGGTCGCGGAGCCGTTGCTGACAGGCACGTGTTCGGCGCTCGAACGGTGTCATACACCGGTTTTCGATCGGCAATCATTAGTCCGTCACGTATCGCTGTTCGAGTTCGCGCCGCCGAGGGTGTTCTTAATGAGAAGATGACACCCTCGACGAAGACGTTCGGACGCTGCTTGGCGGGAGATGTCTAGCTCCCGTGCGAGATCCTCAAGCGTAATCGTCCGCGGAACGGTGTAATATCCCCGACTCATCGCCTTCTGCAGCGCGGTTTGCTGTTTCGGTGACAGTCCATACCGCCCTATCCGAGTCGACCCGTCGTCTTCGTACAACCCTTGAAGTGAGAGGGAAACGTCGTACTCGTCACATATTTTCCGAAACTGTCGGATTGCCCTCCGGTCAGGGAGTCGCATTCTGGTCTTGACGCCGTCTTCGCTGGCTAAAACCGAGAGCCGCGACGTGCCGGCTTCGAGTTCTGCTGGATACAGCACCATCTCTGATCGTTCAGTGACCTGCACCCGGTACAGCCGACGATCGCCCGTGTCCTCGATCCGTGTCGAGTCCTCGACGGTGCGGTCGGACGCGAGTGCCGACTCGAACGTCTCGAAATCGTCGCCGTTTGCCCACAGAAACAGGATGGGTTGCTCAGAGTGTTCAGCGATCGCCTGTTCGACTCGCAACTGCATATCCGGAACCGTCGAGAGCGAATCCATGAGTGGGAAATTCGGATTGAAGAGACGAAACTCAGCGATAAGACTCATAACCTAAGTGGGACACCGATCGATAAAACATTGATCGTACGCCGTCACCCAGTTGTTGTGTCGTCCGTACATTCGTTCGATCATTATAGCTCGAAAATCATGTCCCAGTGTCGTAGCACGGTGGCGACGTTCGTCGACGGACGTCTCAACGCTGAAGGCGGTGGCCTGCTTATTTCGGTCATGAGCCATCCACGACACCGGATTGCGCGGGCGCTCGCCGAAAGCGACGGATCAGTGTCCGGACCGACGCTTGCAGAGGCGCTTTCGGTTTCACGGACAGCAGTATGGAAACAGATCGAAGGACTCCGTGAGGAGGGATTCGAGATCGAAAGCGACGAGAGCGGCTACCGGTTGGTAGCCGTTCCAGAACGGGGTTCGACAGCACTGTCGTTAGGTCTCGACGCGCCATTTGAGATCGAGTATCACGAGGCGATCGACAGCACGAACCGGCGTGCGCGGGAACTGGCAGAGGACGGCGCGACGGACACTGTGGTCGTTGCCAACGCACAAACCGCGGGTCGCGGGCGTCTCAACCGATCGTGGGAGTCCCCTCCTGGCGGCGTCTACGTGAGCATCCTTAGCCGTCCCGATCGTCCGCCCGCTGAAGCCCCCCTGTACACCCTTGCTGGGGCAGTAGCGACGACGCGCGCGGTGCGCGAAACGGGACTCGACGCGCGGATCAAGTGGCCCAACGATGTGCTCCTCGTTGCGGACGACACCGAGTCTAAGATCGCGGGGATTCTGACTGAAATGCAGGGTGAGACCGACCGTATCGCGTGGCTTACTGTCGGTATCGGCGTAAACATGGACGATCCGGGAATCGAGGGAGCCACTGGTCTCCGGGCGGAACTCGACGAGCACGTCTCATTGCGGGCGTTCGTTCAACGCCTATTGGAATCGTTCGAGGCGCTGCGCGAGCAGGATCCTGAATCGATACTCGCCAGTTGGCGCGAGGTTGCTGCCACATTAGGCCAGCGCGTTCGCGTCGAAACGCCGGACGGCGTCGTCGTCGGGCGCGCCGTCGATGTCGAACCGCCGGGTGCGCTCGTTGTCGAAACGAACGACGAAACTGTCAGTCTTCACGCCGGAGACTGTGAACATCTGCGGTGTGCACAACTCCACTGAGCGGCGATCCATCACGTAGTGACTGGTGTGGACAGCCATCAAATATTGCGTGGCATCGAATCCTCACGCAACATTGATTTTTCATGGGCCGCATACGATCGGGATAATGGCTGATAGCGAGGAGAGTGATGTCTCGAACTGGCGAGAGGCTGAACGCCGACACGGCACTGATGATGAGGCGATTGGTGTATCTACGCTTGGACGACTGTTCGAAGGGAGTACTAGTCGCAACCGTGACCGGATTGCACAGATGTACAAAGGCGGTGTGTACGACCGTTCGCTCGTTTCGGCGGGGGTGATCGATGCCTCGGCCGCTGGGCGGTACGCACAGTTGACCTACAACGAGATGCAACACATCGTCCACAATCTCGCCGCCGGCTTTCGAGATCAGGGGATCGAGCCGGGTGCCCGCGTCGGACTCTTTGCGAGCACCCGAATGGAGTGGGCGCAAGTCGATTTCGCGCTGCACGTCGCGGGCGGCGTTGTGACCACGGTGTACACCGAATCCTCGTCGGACCAAGTGCAGTATCTCCTCGGAGATTGTAGTGCCTCGGCAGTCGTTGTCGAGAATCAGGAGCTGCTAGAGCGCGTCCTCGCTGTTGAGGACCAACTCGACCTTTCCCTGATCGTCGTCATGGACGAGTTTACTGGCTACGAGAACCGAGAAGACATACTCACGCTTGGTGAACTCCACCGCCATGGCGAGGGGATTTCATGGCCGTTGAAGCTCGAAAGCTGGCTCAACGAACGTGATGTTGACGATTTGGCGAGCATCATCTACACCTCCGGAACGACCGGAAAGCCAAAGGGCGTGAAACTCACTCACAGACAGCTCAGATCGAACATCAACCAGATCAGAAAGCGGCTCGGTCCGCGCCCGGACAAGGATCCTGATCTCCCCGTGTTCGACGAGGAGGTGACAACACTGGCGTTTCTGCCCCTCGCTCACGTGTTCGAGCGGACCGCCAATCACTTCCTGATATTCGCCTCCGGAGCGACGGTGGCGTACGCCGAATCATCGGATACGGTGGCGGACGATCTCCAGACCGTCCAGCCGACGAACATAGCGAGTGTGCCCCGTATTTATGAGCGGATCTACGACAGTATGCTTGAACAGGTCAGCGGGTCATCGCTCAAAGAACGCATCTTCGATTGGTCCGTTGGCGTCGCCCGCGAACACGCCCGCACCGATTCCCCCGGGATCACCCACCGGATAAAACACGCACTGGCCGATCGATTAGTGTATAGCGACGTGAAAGAGAAGCTCGGCGGAAACATCAACATCTTCATCAGCGGCGGCGGGAGCCTCTCGAAGGACCTCTCTGAACTGTTCTTGGGGATGGGTGTTCGTATCGTCGAAGGATACGGACTCACCGAAGCCGCTCCTGTGGTGAGCGTCAATCCACTTGAGAACGTTCAGCCAGGAACGCTCGGGCCGCCCGTGCCTGGTGTTGAGGTCGCGATCGATCAAACCGTGCTGAGTGAGGAGCAAAAACGGCGTACAACGAGCGATATCGGTGAACTGCTGGTTCGCGGACCGAACGTCACGGAGGGCTACTGGAAAAACCAATCGGCGACCGAAGACGCGTTCACCGACGGCTGGCTTCGGACTGGTGACATCGTTGAACAAACTGAAGACGATTATCTCGTCTTCCACGACCGAATCAAACAGGTTCTCGTTCTCTCGACGGGGAAAAATATCAGTCCTCGACCTATCGAAGACGAGTTTGCAACCAGCGACCGGATCGAACAGATCATGGTCATCGGAGACAACGAGAAGTTCGTCGCTGCGTTGATCGTTCCGAACTTCGAAACCATCGAACGGTGGGCCGCCCACCACCAGATCAATCTCCCTGACGACAAAGCAGCAATCTGTCAGAATGATCGGGTAAAACGGTGGATCCTCGAGGAAGTCGATATGGTAAACGAGCACCTCGAATACGAAGAACGAATCAAGATGTTCGAACTCATTCCCGAGGAGTGGACGCCTGAGAACGATCTCCTCACTCCATCGCTGAAGAAAAAGCGCCGCAACATCTTACAGCGGTATGCCGGACAGGTCGACCGGATCTACGCCGACCAAAAACGTCCTGCCCTCCCTGAAAGTTGAGCTTCACCCAATCAACGTGATATCGACGATTTCGTGGATGCACACCCAACCCGTCGGCCTGAGAAAGCCGATCGGCACCGCTTTTGACGGTTATCAGTACAAAATAATAATAATGATGATGATATAATTTATATAGGAGGTGGTGTTGCACTGTTCGATCGGGTATAACGACTGCGCGTTCTTGAACTGACGTTCGTTTCGAGAGTCGAGAGACGGTGGTGACCACTTCAGTTTTCGAGACACGCGGTTACTGATCGGGATCGTCTCGCGCGAGAAAGCCGTGATAGGAACAGACGTACTCGTGTCGAATTATCTGTTCGTCTTCGATTTCGAGTCCAAGATCGTACAGGTCTTTTCCGATTCGACTCAGATCCTCGTGATCGGCTCCGAGAACGTTGATATAGACGTTTTCGTGTCCGCTCATGATCTCGCGCACCGCTTCAACGCCAGAGATTTCGAGCGCCTGTTTGGCGAGTGTTTCCCGTTCTAGGATCAGTGCTGAACGGATCAGTTTCGCGTACAGCGGAAATCCCGCTGCCTCGTAGTCGATATCGACGTGATAGCCGGTAATGATCCCTTCGTCTTCTAACCGTTGCAGCCGTTTTCGGACCGTACTGGAAGAAACGCCCTATTCTTCGGCGATGTCTCCCGAGGAGGTGTTCCGGGCGTCTTGCTGGAGGGAATAGAGGATGTAGCGATCGAGTTCGTCGAGCCTCCCGTTTTTCATCACCATCCAGTAGTGAGAATCCAGTACTGAATGTTTTGTGTGAGTGTCGATCAGTCGACGAGCGTCGAGAGAACGCGTGATTCGGCCTTTCGGAGGTGCTCATCGATCGTTGAGGGAGCGCAGTCGAGTTCGTTTGCGAGCTTTTCGTGTGTCGTTTGGCGTGGAATCTCATAATACCCCGTCTCGACCGCTAACTGGAACACTTCGGCTTGGCGTTCGGTGAGTAACGACAGGAGGTACGGTCGTTCGGGCGAATACTGACCCACCTGCTCGACAGAGATCTGGATATCTTCCGGAAGATCTTCGAGTGCTCGGCGTAACATGTCGTGGGTCCCGACGACGGTCACGCGAAGTCCGCCGCGATCGGTGAACGCGAGCGGCGTATCGATGATGAGTGCGTATTTCTGGGCAAGCGCCATCAGCTTTCCCGCTGGCTCTCCGGGTCGAACGTGGAGGTACAGGTGAAACACGTCTCCCTCTACGTCGAGAACGTCGTGGGCGATGACATCGGTAATCTCGGTAAGGACTCCCTGAAGCTGAGGCGCGTCACCGCGAAGTCGATACAGCATGACGCCAGTGCCGTCTCCGAGTGCATTGATATGCAGTAATGCCTCACGGGTCACGTGTACGTTCTCCGCGATGATCGTATCTACCGGATGAATGGATCCCTCTTCGGGAGTCAGCGTGAAATCGAAGTACCTCATCAGTGGCTCATCCGTGCTATCCAGAATATACCGCATGATTGTTTATCCTTTTCGTTCCCACTATCTTTCGTCACGGAGAGTATCCGACTGATTATTCGCCTTCGACACCTGTCACCCGAACGTCTTCGTCGTCGATATCATCGACAGCATCGAGGAGTGCAGACTGATCACCAGTGGCTTCATAGTAAAAGACGACATCGAACGTGCCGTTTCGGAGCAGCTGCTGGCACTCCCAAACGAACGCGTCATCGGCAAGCGTGAGTCCTTGGTGTTGGTTCAGCCCAAATTCTGGATCATCGTTCCCGGAATACACGTACGTCTCGCCCGCGTCGGCGTGTTCTGCGATCCGATCACCAACCGCAAGTGTGAGTTGGTGAAGACGAGACTCTTGGTCGTTGCCCAGTTCCGTATGGACGATGAGCCCGTTCAGTTCGATCTCGCCCGGTTCGAGCAGCGCTTTCGTTCGTGCGATGAGATCTTCATCGAGAACGTTGTCCATACCCGCATATGGACCGCTGATCCGTATACTTCTCACGATCACACGATTGGTCTTGCCACTCGACGATTATCGTATAAAAAACCGCGTTCAGTCTACTGCAGACTGTGTTACAATCGAGTGAGTTCCGAGGCGCGCGGGCCTTTATCGGCCTGCTCGATCTCGAACTCGACTTCTTGGCCTTCTTCGAGGTCAGGACCTCCGACGTCTTCCATGTGGAAAAACACGTCCTCGTCAGCGTCCTCAGTATCGATGAAACCGTAGCCTCCCGTATCGTTGAAGAAATCAACCGTACCAGTTGCCATGATTAGAGCCTCGTTAGTTCTTTTGCACGCGGGCCTTTATCGGCCTGCACTATCTCGAACTCGACTTCCTGACCTTCTTCGAGGTCAGGACCTCCGACGTCTTCCATGTGGAAAAACACGTCCTCGTCGGACTCGTCAGTATCGATGAAACCGTAACCGCCAGTGTCGTTGAAGAAATCAACCGTACCGGTCGCCATTGCGTTTTACTGGTGGTGACGCCCCTATTAAAATCCTCTGGGTGATGATTCCCGCGCGGACACCAACCACCGGTCACAAGTTTCATACGCTCAGACGGACACCTCCTGGTATGTTACGACGGTTTCGTCGGTGGGCGCTCGACCTGTACGAGCGAAATCTCGAACGCGAGTTCTCCGGCGTACCGAGCCACATCGCTGTCATTCAGGACGGCAACCGCCGATACGCCGATAAACGCGGCGAGGGAACGGCGTTCGGCCACCGCGAAGGAGTGAAAACCACGGAATCGATACTCGAATGGTGTGCGGATCTCGGCGTCGAAGAGCTCACCTTATACACTTTTTCGACTGAGAATTTTAATCGTCCGCCAGACCAGCGCAAAGAGCTGTTTGATCTCATCGAATCTAAGCTACGAACGTTCGCAGACGAATCTGAGATCCACGAACGGAAGGTACGTATCCGTGCGATCGGACAGATTCACCGGCTTCCGAGTCGGGTACGGGACGCAATCGACTACGCCGAATCGAAAACCGCCGAGTACGACTGTTTTCATCTGAACGTCGCGCTCGCGTACGGCGGGCGCGCGGAGTTGCTTGACGCCGCCCGTGACGCCGCTGCCGCTGTCGACCGCGGCGACCTCTCGCCTGATGAGATCGGTGTCGACGACATCGAAGAGCGGTTGTACTCCCACTCCGGGCGCGATGTCGATCTCATCATCCGAACCGGAGGCGCAGAACGCACGAGTAACTTCCTCCCGTGGCACGCCAACGGTAACGAGGCCGCCGTGTTCTTCTGTACGCCGTACTGGCCCGAATTCAGACGGATCGATCTCTTACGCGCGATCCGGACCTACGAGTCACGTCAACAGTCCTGGCGCAGAACGCGCGTCCAACGCGCGATCACGTTGGTACGTGTTCTCGGATCGGACGACGGACTCCGGTCTCGTCTTCGTAGACAGGTAGGCGAATTCGACGGATTCGATATCGAAGACGAACCCGCTCCTAAGCAGTGAGTGCACGCTTTACGCGCCAAACCGTCGTTGTCGCTCCTGAAAATCCAAAATCGCGCGCAGATAATCCCGCTTTCTGAAGTCTCGCCAGTTGATGTCGGTGAAATACAACTCGGAGTACACCGACTGCCAGATCATGAAATCCGACAGCCGTTCGGCACCGGTTTTGATGATGAGATCCGGGTCCGTAGGAAAGACGAGGTGTTGCTCGATCTGTGTCTCGTCGATCGCGTCGGCGGTCAACTCACCCTGTTCGACGCTTCGAGTGACCTGTTGTACGGCCTTCGCAAATTCAGCTTTTCCACCGAGTCCGATGCTCACCTGAATCGGCGTGTCAACCCGCTCGTTGTCATCCGGAACTCGGATCGCAAGCTCGCGGGGAGTTTCAATTTCAGAGAGGGCGCTTTCGAGCGTCGGTACTGCGGCTTCGTCGAGCACACTCACGTACACCATGACGCGCCGGGCACCGTTCTCGAACGCCCACCGAAAGAATGCCTCAAGCGTTGAGTACGCCCCCGGATTGAGGAGGTCCCGTTCGGTGATCACGAGCGCGATGCTTTGGGGAAGGTCCGCATCGTTCCACCTCGTCCGAGCAGCGAGATACCGGTCGTATAGGGACACGTGTGTAGAAAGCGGATAAACAAGCCTAAACTTCACGGCCTTGATCGCCATGCCGTCCCCCCGTTCTATACCCCTACGAGAATGTGGCCCACCATGATAAATTTTTCATTAATGAATTTTTTCATAATACGAGCTGAACGACGATCTGGCACCCGAGAGGATTAAGTGACCGACAACAAAATCGAGGGTGTGGCATCCACAGTCCGGCGGGCGGTCGGGTTCGCCTTCGTTGGGTCGTTTGCCCTTCTCGTGCCGGTATTCGTAGCGTGGGGCGAACTCCGGACGATAGTCGGTCTCATCCCGATCGGTTCAGTTCTCGATCCAGTTCAGGCGATGACGATCGTGGTCAGCATTCCGTTTCTCGCAGTTACAGCCCTTTCACTGATCACGACTCACGGTCGGTTGTTCGATCTGTTCGCGTTTCCGGCCGACCACGAAGAAGGGCGACTGTATGGGCTTGCGAGTTTCTGTTTCGTGACGGCGGGATTGACAGTGTTCGCGCTCCAGTTCGAGCTGTCTCTTCCTGCGTTCGTCGCCAGCGTGTTCTTACTCGTGTATGGGAACCTCGCAGAGAAAGCGGCTCGCCAGTCCATGACGGATCCGTTCGTGTTGACGACCGTCTTCGCCGGGGCGGCCTTCTGTATGGGAATTATCGGGCAAGTCCTCACGATGTCGATTCTAGGAACATCACTGTCGCTGTCGCTTGTCGTTTTTCTTGGGGCGAGCGGCAGCCTCTTGGCCGCGTTGTTGCGGTCGATGTTGTTCGATCGAGACGATCCGATCGTTCTACTCTCGGTGGCGTTCGCCCTCTGGCTGTTCGCTGATCTTCCGATTTCGCTCGATAGGATTCACGTGGTCGGTGGACTCTGTCTCAGCCTCGTGTTCGGGTATCTTTCGTACGCGCTCGAAACCGCGTCGGTCACCGGAATGCTGTCCGGTGTCTTACTCGCGTTGTTGACCGTCGCTCTCGGGGATTATGGCTGGTTTGCGGTGTTGATCTCCTTTTTCGTTGTCGGTGGGCTTTCGACCAAGTTTCGGTATGAAAGCAAACGTCACCGTGGTCTCGCCCAAGAGAACGAGGGCGCACGCGGCAGCGGGAACGTGCTTGCCAATTCGGCCGTCGCTCTCATCGCTGTTATCGGGGCAGCGGCACACACCACGCTCGGCATTCCCGAATCGGTGTTCTTGTTCGCGTTCACAGGCGCGATCGCTGCAGCGATGAGCGATACGCTGTCAAGCGAGATCGGCGGGTTGTTCGGTCCACCACGACTCATCACGACGATGCGGCCCGTCAAACCGGGAACAGACGGCGGTGTGACGTGGCAAGGTTTCGCCGCCGGCGTCGGCGGCGCGGCCATCGTTGCGACGATCACTGTGGTGTTCTTCGATATCACTGCGCCCGGTGCGGGTGTCGTTGTTCTTGCCGGGGTCGTGGGTATGACGGTCGATAGCCTCCTTGGTGCAACCGTGGAGGGACCACTGCTCGACAACATGGCGGTCAATTTCCTCGCTACCCTCTCTGCGGCACTCGTCGCCGTTGGGACGTCGCTCGGAACCGGCGTCGTGGTACTGTGATTCGAAACGCTGTTCCCGCTGATCAGTCCGCTCTTGAGACGATCCAACGCGATTCGCTCGCTTCTCCCTGGCCAGAACTGCTTGACACCGCCGTTCAGGCACTGGATCTCGACCTGAAGGGACCGCTCTGTCTCGTGGCGACGCCGTCTGAGTCGAACACGCCAGTCGGCTACGTACTCGCTGTTGAGGGCCATCCCCCCGAGGAGTCGGACAGTTACGAGGGGACTGAAGGACAGTGTTACGTGGCGGAGATCGCCGTCGCAGCCGATCACCGTCGTGAGCGGTATGGCTCTGCGCTCCTCACAGCTGTTGTCGATCGAACCGACGCGGAGGAGGTCGTTCTGACTGCCCGAGCTAACGCCGACGCCACCCGATCGTTTTACATCGCTAACAGCTTCCGTGTTGTCGAGCGGCTTTCCGGGTACTACGACAGCGATGGCGAACCGGAAGACGGTCTGTTGTTTTCGAAGCGAGTGTGAGTCCGATCAGATGGGTTGAGAGACGGTTAGGATTCCGCTTGGACGAGTTGGTCGGCCGTTCGGATCCGAACGCTAGTCGGCTGTTTGACGAACGCCGCCGTTTCGTGCGCAACGATCTGCGCTACTCCTCGCTGAGCAGCGATGTCGAGCACCCGCTGGCTCAACTCGCCGTCGAGAACCACTGCCGCTGGAACCGACTCGCACGTTTTGATCCGATTGAACGCTTCGTTTGCGTCTCCAGTATCGAGCGTGTCGAACTGCTCATCGAGCAACCGAACCGAACCGGTGTTCTCGACGATGACTGCTCGAACGTGTCCGCGGAGCGTTTCCGGTTCGGTCGGTGGCGCGGGCGCGTGTTCTTCTGACGGTGTTCGTTCGTCTGTGACACCCGTCTCGGTCACCACTGACGATTCTCCCGTTTCGGCGTCAGCGTCGGTGTCGTGAGCGTCGCCGTCTCCCGACTCGGACACGGGTGGGGTCGCAGCCGGTGGAGCCGGACGAGCACTCCCGTCCGTTGCCGCCATCGCGTCGCGCGGTGTGTTTGCGTCGGTAACTGTCTCGTAGGGAACCTTCTCCCGGAGCGCTTTCATCACAGCACTCCGAGAGAGGTCTTCGACGTTCTGTCCGGGAGGCGTGACAGCGACGTAATCGACGGTCGTGACCTGCCCGAGTTCTTTGAGGATGAGATCACCGCCGCGGTCACCGTCGAAAAACACCGTGACAGTGCGCTCGGCCGCGAGTTCGGTGATCGGCGCAGGGATGTTCGTTCCCTCGACGCCGATCGCGTTTTTCACGCCGTACTGGAGCAGCGTGAGTACGTCCGACCGACCTTCAACGACGATGATAGCGTCTGAGTCCTCAACGCGCGGACCGGCTGGAAGTCCTTCGTATTCGGTGATGTCCTCAACTCGGATTGAGCGACGCACTTCCTCAACGAGTTCCTCGCTGGTGAGAATTCCACCGTCGAACGCCTCCCCGAGCAGCGTTTTCGCTCTGTCGACGATCTGTCGGCGCTTTGCGGCTCGAACGTCCTCAATGCGGTCAATCTCGACGCGAGATCGACACGGACCGACTCGTTCGATCGTCTCAAGCGAGGCTGCGAGAATCGCGGTTTCGACCTGATCCAGACCGCTCGCTATCGTAACGGTTCCGAACGATTGACCTTGTTCGGAATCGATCTCGACATCGATGCGACCGATCTTTGAGGAGTCCTGAAGGTCACGGAGGTCGAGTTCGTCCCCGAGCAACCCCTCGGTCTGTCCGAAGACGGCCCCGACAACATCACTCCGTTCGACCACCCCCTCTGCAGTGATATTGGCGTGGATAAGGTATTTCGCTGTATCGTACATGATTGTGTGAGTGCCCGCGTGGGCGTGATTGTGATATCGTCCATGCCCTGCGCATGAGACACCCTAAAATCGGGGCTATCGATACATAAACCATACGGGATAGCTTTTTCGAACGCTGTTTCCACCCGTCTGCTGTCGGATTTCGAGATCGACAACAAGAGCTTATATGGCCGCTCTCTGGTCGGGTCAGTCGACCACCGACATTTGCCGGTGCCGACAGTCACGTTGGGTTTCAAGGTGGTCGTCGCAGTACTGACAGGTATGCACGAGCGAGATTTCATGGAGGGAACGCGCGGAACGATGGCAGTCGACTGGGAAGAACGCATCGACGTGAACCGACTCCGAACGGAGCGCAAAGAACGCGCGCTTGAACAACTACAGGACAGCGGGATGGGAAGCATGCTGTTGGTTTCGGATCCCAACATCCGGTACATGACGGGGCTTGCGATGACCGGCGGCAGCGGGGCGGACCACTACACGCTACTCACCGAGGAAGGCGATGTCGTCCACTGGGATACGGCGGATCACGCGAGCAATCAACGGTTCAACTGTCCGTGGCTCACTGACATTCGGTATGCCTGCCCCGGTCTCGGAAACGTTCCGCGCGCGTCCGGACGGTCCTCCGCCCGGCGGTTCCTGTTGGAGACGATGGTCGATGGGATCGTCGGAGCGATGGACGAATACGGCGTGAAAACGGAGCCGATGGGGATTGATGTCGGCCACCACGGACTCGTCAGCGCGTTCGAAACACGGGGTGTCGATGTGCGGACTGAAGAATGCACCCGCGTGATGGAGACTGCCCGAAGAATTAAGACCAGAGACGAGATCGAATGCCTTCGGCAGGTCGCGGCGATCTGTGAAGCGGGCTTCGGACGCATCACCGATGAAACTCGTCCCGGAAAGCGAGAATCGGAGGTGTGGGGAGCAGCGGTCAAGGAACTGTGGCGACACGGGGCACAGGTGCAGGGCGGCTACCTCACTTCGGGACCGAACACGTGGCCCAAACACCAAGCCAACACGACCGACCGGCTGATCCGACCCGGAGATCTCGTGTACGCCGATTTTTACAATATCGGTTATCTTGGGTATCGATCGTGTTACTACCGGACGTTCAGCGTCGGACAGCCCACCCAAGCCCAACGCGACGCCTACGAGACCGCTCGTGACAACTTATACGACGTGCTCGAACGGATCGAGCCGGGTGCCACGACGGATGAGATCTGTGAAGGCTTTCCCGACATGGATGGTGAACACGCCGAGTGGTACGACGCGAACGAGCACTGGCAACTCACCACCAATCACTGGGCGCACGGGCTGGGACTCCAACTGTATGAGGTGCCCCTGATTTGGCGCGGACTCTCTCCCGACCACCCAATCGAAATCGAGGAGGGAATGACGATGGCCGTCGAAACGATGGAACCAGCCGAAAGGCAGGGTGTCCGAATCGAGGAGATGGTCGTCGTCCGCGAGAACGGTGTCGAAATTCTTAGCCAATGGCCGATCGAAGAGATAACGACAATTGATTATTAACTAGTATTCAATGATATGTGGTTAATCAACAGATTACATTCCTAGAGGTGTTTCACAATCGTTTTGTTGGTTGGCTCGGTCTGTATCGATGTCGTCCATCAGACCTGACCCACTCGCCGAACACGGACGGCACGGAGTCCCGGTGTTGACCACTCCCGGTCTTTTTACGGGTGCCACCGGTCAGTTTCTTGGGGAGTTTCATTCCCGAATCGCGCTACTTCAGGTATTTTTGCCACATACCTCCACAAGATTCATAACAATACAGTAGAAATAATAAAATGGACGATGGGACGATATAACAACCGTGCCCTTAGAACTGTACGTCATTGACCCATCGTTCTGCACGCTCCCTAACACGTTTTCCCTACGGACGGGTGGCGTTCGATCACCTGTCCGGTTCACCCCTTTCCGTAAACAGAGTATCCGCTAGCGGGCCCAACCGGCTATGCCGTTTTTTTGGAGTCTCCTCGTCTCTTTCACTTGACTCCGATCTGTTCTCTAATTTCGTCTGCGTGATCGAGCATCACTTGGACACCGTTTGTCCAGAAGAGCTGGTTCGGTTCGAGTCGCTCCCCGTATCGTTGATAGAAATCTCCGTCCAGCTCATCGTACAGTGAGATGATCTCATCCGCAAGTTCGTCAGGCAACCGCATCTGTACGGTCGTGCCTTCTTCCTCATCATTCGAATCAGAAGGCAACCCCACCGTTCCACGAACTTCCACGTGGCTTTGTCCGCTTTCTTGGGCGTCGTTGACCCAAACGAATTCACTCGAATCGGGCTGGTCCTCGACCATCATCTGCTATGTGGAAACTAATACAAATATACCTTGGGAGTTGCTGGTGTGTACTATACGTTACCCATCAACTTGTGATCAAATCATCGGTGAATAGGGATGACCGCCGGGAAAACCGGTGTATTGGCACGAACGCTTTTTGTGAGTGTACACCTACGGATAAGATGCGATGGATATCGACAGCCACGCCGGGGAACTCGCCTCCGATCTCGGCGTCGAAAAACAGGAGGTCGCAGCGGATCTTGAGACACTTCTGGAGTACGACGTTCCCCTGAACGAGGCCAAACAGAGCCTTCGTCGAAAGCATGGTGGGGGCGGGGGCGGAACGGCGCCGACCGTTGCTTCGATCGGTGACGTTGCAACCACGGATTCGAGCGTAACGGTCACTGGTCGCGTTCTCACCAACGGAACGCGAACGATCATGTACAATGGAGAGGAACGAACCATCTCGGAAGGTGAGATCGCTGACGAAACGGGCGTGATCTCCTACACAGCGTGGGAGACGTTCGGTTTCGCGGTCGGTGATACGATCACCGTTGGCAACGCTGGCGTCCGCGAGTGGGACGGTGAACCGCAACTCAATTTCAACGAGAACACCTCGGTTACGACAGAGGCGGCGTCGCTTTCGGTTCCGTACGAGATCGGTGGTGAGCGCTCTCTCGTCGATCTCGACCCCGGTGACCGTGGCGTCGTCGTCGAGGCAACAGTGATCGAGTGCGAACAGCGAACGATCGATGGACGTGATGGTCCGACCGACATTCTGAGCGGCGTGCTCGGAGATGATACTGCTCGACTTCCGTTCACTGATTGGGACGTACACGCGACGATCGAAGCTGGTGCGTCGGTTCGTCTCGATGACTGTTACGTTCGGAAACACCGGGGCGTACCGTCGGTAAACGTCTCAGAGTTCACGACGGTCACGCCGTTGGATCGTTCGATCGCGGTGACTGAAACGGCGCCGACGATGGAACTCGGGACGGCGATCACCGAGGGGAGCACGTTCGATGTCGAATTACGAGGGACCGTAATCGACGTTCGTGATGGCTCCGGACTGATTCAGCGGTGCCCAGAGTGCAACCGGGTCATCCAGAACGGGCAATGTCGAAGCCACGGCGCGGTCTCCGGTGTTGACGACCTCCGAGTGAAGGCCATCTTCGATGATGGAACGGGGACAGCCACCGTCGTTCTCGGCCGGGAGCAGACCGAACGAGTCTACGGCGGTACACTTGCGGATGCCCGAGAGCAGGCCCGCGACGCGATGGACAAGGATGTCGTCACCACTGCGATCGCTGCGGAGATCGTCGGACTAGAACACCGCGTCCGGGGATCGCTCAGCGTCGACGACTACGGCGCGACGCTCGACGCCACCGAATTCGAGCCGCTCACGGACGATCCGACGGATCGTGCTCAGGCCCTCCTCACAGAGGTGAACGGATGAGTCACAGTTCATCCGAGGAACGCACCGTTGCCCCTGGCGGTCGGGAAGTCGCCCGCCGCTTGTTCGCGGCAGAGTACACGGACGCGACCTACTCGTATTCGGAAAGTGACGAAGAACGGGCACCCAACTACGTCGTTACGCCGACCGGCGCGCGCATAAACCGCCTGTTCGTCGCCGGTGTGCTGACTGAAGTCTCACCAGCCGGCGAGAGTATGCTCCGCGCGCGCGTCGTTGATCCGACGGGCGCGTTCGTCGTGTATGCAGGCCAGTACCAACCCGACGCGATGGCGTTTCTCGACGACGTCACCCCGCCAGTGTTCGTGGCCGTTACCGGCAAAGCCCGGACGTTCTCGCCCGATGACACGGATGTCGTGTACACATCGATCCGGCCGGAGGTGATCACTGAGATCGACAGTGACACCCGTGATCGGTGGACGGTTTCGACAGCGGAGCGAACCCTCGAACGGATCGCTACCGTTGCTGGTGCGCTTCGGAGTAATCACGCGAGTGATTCGGAACTCACGACCGCTCTCAAGGACGCAGGCGTCGATCCGAGCCTCGCAGCCGGCGTTCCGCTCGCGCTCGAACAGTACGGTACCACTGAGGCGTACCTTGCAGAGCTACAGCGACGCTCGCTCGACGCGGTGCGACTTGTTGCCGGCGAGATCGACGCTGTCGACGAACTCGCCCATTCACCCGATCAGAAAGCGCCCGACGTGTCGTTCACCCCGGTGATCGATCCTGCGCTTCGTCCTGCGACGACGCCGGATCGGGAATCGACGCCGGAACCGGCGTCCATCGGCCGTGAGACCCGAGAGGAACCAGTGTCTGACGACTCGATGGAACCGACACCCTCTCTTGAAGACGACGCCGAGGAGTCCGACGCGGCGTTCGATATGGAAACGGACATCGATGAGGAGTTCGATCCCGAGGAGTTCGAACTAGACGCCGAGATCCGAGATGCGGTAGAATCGGAGTACGGAACGGAATTTTCGACGGCTGCCGAAGTCGACGCGTCCGAGGAGTCGTCGATTGACGAGGAGGGCGGTGATGAGCAACCAGACCACTCCGACGAGGAGAGTGAAGCGACAGCGGCCGACGCTCCCGCCGAACGCGACATAACGTCTGTGTTGCTCAAAACGATGCGCGATCTCGACGACGGCGACGGTGCGGATCGGACACGGCTCATCGAACAAGTAAGCGAGACGACTGGCGCGTCCGAGACAGCGGTTTCCGAGGCGATTCAGGACGCGCTGATGAGTGGACAGTGCTACGAACCCGATGACGAGACGCTGAAACCGATCTGATTCGATGGCTTCCGTAGAGCCGGTACCGAACGAACCCGCGGCAGTTGCCGCTGTCGATTCCGAGCGTGCGCTCATTGTGGCGGACTATCACGCCGGGATCGAGATCGAACTCCGTCAGGAGGGCGTTGAACTCCCGAGTCGTGCGACCGACCGCCGGGAATCCGTTCTTTCGTTGCTCGATCAGACGAACGCGGACCGGCTGATCGTGTTGGGTGATCTCATGACCGAGATCGGAGCGCCACGCCCACCGGAACGCGACGAGCTTCGAACACTGATTACACGGGTCACAGAACGGGTTCCGATGACGATCGTGAAGGGCAACCACGACGGGTCGATCGAACCGATCGTTGACGCGGCTGTGAGCGAGTTTGATCCACCTCACGAAGTCCATGTTACACCGACAGACGGCTACCGAACAGGGAACATTGGATTCATCCACGGACACACGTGGCCGTCAACAGACGTACTCGACGCTGATGTGATTGGAATGGGCCACGAACATCCAATGGTCCGACTGACTGACGCAGTCGGCGGAAGCCGGACGGAACGGGTATGGCTCCGGGGAGCACTTCGTTCGGAGCCGTTCGAAACCCACTATGGAGCCTCGATCGACGTTGCGGGTGAACTCGTCGTGTTCCCCGCGTTCAACGATCTCACTGGCGGAACGTGGACCAACACCGGACAGGAGTTTCTCGCTCCGTATCTTCCAGCGGGTGTCAGGTCAACTCAGGCGTATCTACTGAATGGAACCCGACTCGGACAGTATGACCGGATCTGAGACCGATTTTCACCGAGAAAATGAGACGACAGGCTCAGATATCGCTGCCGACAGTGCCTGTAGAAGTCCGAATCAGTTGCCGCGGGAGGACCGAGCCTGTCGAATCGATGCACCGTCACGGAGCTTGTCTTCGCAGTTTGGACACACACGAACGGACTCCATCCCGTTCGGTGCGAACACTCGTACATAAGCATCCGTCACGAACGATCCACAGTTCTGGCACTCTGGCATCCTCTGAAGCAATTCCATTGGTGCACATACATCTTGCGTATTTGAACGAGAAGAAATAATGTTCTTATCCGAAAGACTGATCTGTATTGATATATTTATGATATGTCTGCTCTACTCGTCGTAAGATATTCGAGGATGCGTTCCGATTCGGCCATTGTGATGTCCTGTTCGTCGTCAACGAGGACGGGAACAGACCGCTGTCCTGAAACACGTTTGACTTCATCGCGTTTCGAATGCAGTCCCTCTACCCACGCGCTGTCGAAATCAACATCGAGTTCGTTCAGGCGGTCGACGACCCGTTCACAGTAGGGACATCCTTCGAGCCGGTAGAGTGTGACACTCATACGGACAGTATGTCGTGATAGAATAAATAGTCGTGGGCGGCCGTTCGCCGTCCCGAATACCGGTGGCTACAACCGATCGAGGTACTCCTCAAACGTGTCGGCCGCGCGTTCGTACGGCCCTGTTCGCCGGATGTCGAGTCCAACCCGTTCGAACAGTTCCACGGATGGGTGCCGTCCCGTTGATTCAAGGAACGCTCGGTAGGTCTCCGGATCGAGCGCGCCGGTATCGAGTCGGTCACGAACAGCAAGCGCCCCGACCACTCCGAGCACATACTGGTATGAGTGATACACCTCTCGGGTGAGACTCCCAGCGAGCCACGCCCGGTCAGCGCGTTCGGGCCAGTCGACTTCCGACTCGAACGTTTCTAAGCAGTCAGCATACCTCTCGGAGATCCGCTCGGTGGTGAGTGCTGTTCCTTCTTCGACAGCGCTCGCCAGTCGGTGGGTGAA
Source organism: Halocatena pleomorpha (assembly GCF_003862495.1). Lineage (GTDB taxonomy): Archaea > Halobacteriota > Halobacteria > Halobacteriales > Haloarculaceae > Halocatena > Halocatena pleomorpha. Next base: position 37,512 of record NZ_RRCH01000040.1, read on the forward strand.
CGCGGACCGCATCGCAGTGCGGTACAGCATATATCCGACCGACCGAAGCAGCCTATTCTGAGCGTAATCGGCAAGCGCACCACCCGCATCGAGACAGTGCTCGATCAACAGGAGTTCGTGAAGCGTACTCGGGATCTCCGACACCGGGCGTGGACTTCCGACGTATCGCAACGGTCCCGTCCGAAGCTGTTCGATGTGGAGTGCGTGACCGAGTTCATGGCACAGGATGAACATCGATTCGACATCATCTTGATAATTCATCAGAATGAACGCGCCGTCGTCGGCAGAGGACGGACAGTATCCGATGTCGTTTCGTCTGTGCTCGTGTGGATACGCGTCAATCCGGGCGGCGTCGAAAAACGCTCGGGCTGTCTGCTGGTAGTCACTGCCAAACGGTGCGAGCGCCGCGACGATCTGGTCGATCGCGGTCTCGAACGGGATCGTCGGCTCTGGTGTGTCAGTGATCGGTGCGCGGAGATCCCACGGCAGAAGCTGTTTGACCCCGAGTCGATCGGCCCGGAGCCGTCGGGCGCGGTGCCACGGACCGAGGTTCGCTTCGATTGCCGTGAGCAGCGTGTCGTGAACGGCGGTGGGTAACGTGAGGGTCAGCCCTGTCTCTGGATAGCACGCGCGGCGAAACTGCAACTGGCGCACTGAGTCATAGCCACGAACGGCCGCGAGCGTGCTCGCAGCGGTGATCTTTTCGGCGTATGCCGTTGTGATTGTCTCTGCATACCGGTCAAACGCCGTATGATAGGCGTTGTACACCCGCTTTCGGTACGCCCGGTCGGGATGAGTGAGTCCCCGCCGAAACCGGCCGGGAGTGATCTCGACCCGAGTGCCGTCGGGCCGTTCTACTGTGGGCGGATCGAAATCCTCGGTCGTCACCGCGTTAAGGATCCGATCCGCTGCCGTTCGGGACTCCTCGTGCGCCGCGATCACCTTCTCGACCGCGAGATCACGCGCGTGATCGGCCTGTTCGCGGAGATTCCGGTAATAATACGTGTGCTCACCGAGATCGAGATCTGGATCTGCCGTTCGGAGCGTCGCGTACACGCGGGCCATCGTGGACTCGAACGTCGATTCAACGTCTCGAAACCGTCGCAGTCGGTCCTCGGCCGCCCCGTCGTCGGTGTGTACGTTGCAAACCAACGTTGCGTACAGCTCTAAGCGCTGCTTTCGGCGGTACCACGCAGCGATCCGGTCAAGCAGGTCGATCCACTCCTTTGTGGCCGTGGGCTGATCCCCGTCGAAAGCGGACAGTTCCGACTGGAGCGCGGTGAGGCAGTCGTCCCAATCGGCGGGTGTAGCGAAGATTTGGGTGAGATCCCACTGATACTGATTGTCGATGTCGTTTCTATCTGGTAGTGACATGTATGTCTCTGGTAATAATCGAACGCGATACGAACGCACAGCTATCGGTGTGCTACCCGCACGAAAAGGAGGTTAGCAGGTCATCGTTCGCCTGTGTTATCTCCTTGTTTGTGGTCATAATATAAATATATGTGGGTGTGAACAGGACCAAACTGATTCCTGTGACAGACGCTATCCGATCCGTGTTCCCGGTTGTCCACCTCCCAAGAACGGTTCGAGTCCGTTCTGATCGAAGACGAACGCGGACGTTTCGAGAGCAAGTAGTGCGCGCACTTTCCCAGCCATCCCACCAGTCACGTCAGTGGCGTCACTCCCACCGAGCGCGTGGGCTACGTCCTCGAAGTCGTCGATCTCTGGAATCACGTGCTCACCGTCGAGCACGCCGGGCACTGCAGAACACAGTCCGACTCGGTCAGCGGACAGCGCTTCAGCGAGCGCACAGACCAACTCATCCCCACTGAGAACGGTTGCCCCCGTCTCTTCGTGGGCGATCACGTCGCCGTGCAACACGGGAACGAACCCGTCAGCAAGCAACGTTCGCACTTGCTCTGTCGGGAGTCGTAGCTCTCCCTCCGCCGATCGATGAGCGATCGACAGCGGGTGCACTGGTATCGCAGGCACGCCCGCAGCGGACAGCGCGTCGACCACGGCCGTGTTGAGCCGTTTCATCGCGCGGTGAACGTCTCGAACGGCAGTATCGTCGCGGGTACCGGTCGTTTGACTGACGCCGTGAGCGGCGGCGTGGTGGTGGCCGAAACTCCCGCCACCGTGAACGATCACGATATCGGTGTCGTACGCAGCGATCGTGGAACATACCGCGTCGAGCACCGACCAATCGACGGTTTCGGGCGTGTCCTTGTCTGTGATGACGCTGCCACCGAGTTTCAACACGACAGTCATTCTGATTCCACCCGAACCCCATCGTGGTCCAGTTCGGCGCGGAACGTTTCCTCACAGCCCGGCGTGTACTGGAGGGCGGTCGCCGTATCCGGTGTGGGATCGAGCGCAACGATACAGCCGCCGCCGCCTGCCCCCGTCAGCTTCGCACCGAACGCCCCCGCGTCGCGGGCTGCCCACACCATCGCGTCTAACGATCGGGAGGACACCCCGAGCGCCGACAGCAGTCCGTGGTTGAAGTTCATCAGCCGACCAAGCTCCTGTTGGTCTTCCGTGGTGATCGCTCGCTCGCCTGTACGGACGATATTACCGATCGTTTCCACCGTATCCGCAGCGAATTCGTACTCCTCTTTGAGGCTTCGCACGCCAGCCACCAGCGTGCCAGTGTCGCCAGCCCCTCCATCGAAACCAATGACGAACGGGAGTTCCGGTGACTCCTCGATCGGTCGACAGTCGTCGCCTTCAACGCGGACCGCCTTCCCCATCGCGGAACAGAACGTGTCGGCCCGTGAGGCCTGTCCGTCCTGAACGTCGTATTCGACGCGGTAGGCCCGCTGTGCGATCTCCTCTGGGGTGAGTTCGACGCCCATCTCTCGTGTGGCAGCGTCGATGGCCGCGACGACGACCGCAGCTGACGATCCCAGTCCGGCTCCGAGCGGAATCTCGCTCTCGATGGTGATCGTAAATCCGGTAGTGTCGACCACCTCCTTTACCTGCTCAACCGCTCCGTCGACGTAGCCCACAGCGGCCTCGATGAGCGGGTGTGGAACGTCGATATCTGTCGATTCGTCCACTACGCCGTCACCGTATTCGACGGAAAACCCGTCAATCGTCAAATCACGGGCCTGTACTCGAATCCGATCATCGTCCCGTGCTGTCGCAGTAACTGTCGCTCGTCGGTCGATGGCACACAGCATCGCTGGCTCACCGTACACAACGGCGTGTTCACCGAGAAGATACACTTTCCCCGGCGCGCTCGAAACGGTCATACCTCACCTTCCGGAGCGAACAGTTAAAACCATCTGAAAGCTCCTCAGATACACGATCAACAGTCCATTGATTGCAGAGATCTTCAGGGGTTGCACACGTCTTTTCTCCTGATGGGACGTACGGTGAGTCGTATTATGCCATCAGCACTGTTCATCGTCAGCGAAGAAGGCTACTGGGGCGAAGAGTGTATTGAGCCGTTAACGGCACTTTCGGACGCGGGTGTCGACATTACTGTATCGACGCCGTCGGGAGACCCACCGGTCATCGACGAACGGTCGGTTGATCCCGAGGAAGTCGGTGCCGAGACCGCTGAGCACCTCCGTTCCGTTCACGAGACCGACGAGCGATTGAACGATCCAGTTCCGCTTGCCGACGTCGACGCCGACGCCTACGACGCCGTGGTGTTCCCTGGCGGCCACGGAACGGTATGGGACATCAACCACGACCGCCACGCACAGCGAGCACTCGCCACGGCCGTGGCAGGAGAGACGAGCGTCGCGCTCGTCATCTGTCACGCAGTCGGGATCTTCGCGTTCGCCCGAACGGAAGACGGTGAACCGCTCGTTGCGGGACGGGATGTGACTGGCTTTCCTGACGCATGGGAGGAAGGGATCGTAGACGAACACGATCGACTACCGGATGGTCGAAAGATCCCCTACTGGGTCGAAGCGGAAGTCACTGCTGTCGGAGCCAACTGGGACGCCGAACTCGACGCCGACACCAGTGTCACTATCGATGGCGATCTCATCACCGCACGCGGCCCGGAATCCTCAACAGCAGCCGCTCAAACGCTACTAGAAGAACTCGGGATCGAATAGACACCCTCGTTACCGTCGCTCACATTCCCTCTTCGAAATCTTCGAGCGCGTACGTGGGTTCACCGCCACGGTTGTCGATCACTTCGTTGGCGAGCAGCCAGTAGACGACCGACAACGCACGTCGACCTTTGTTGTTTGTCGGAACGACGAGATCGACGTTTCCAGTCGTGTTATTCGAGTCGCACATCGCCACGACAGGAATCCCGACCGTGATAGCCTCTTTGACAGCCTGTGCGTCACCGATCGGGTCGGTGACGACGACCACGTCCGGTTCGATGTAGCCTTCGTACTCCGGATTCGTGAGCGTCCCCGGAATGAACCGTCCGGTACGGGCGCGCGCACCGACCGCGGTGGCGAACTTCTCGGCCGGGAACCGACCGTACTGGCGCGATGACGCGACGAGGATCTGATCGGGTTGGTAGTTCGAAATGAACTGTGCTGCCGTCCGGATGCGAGAGTCAGTTTGGCTCACATCGAGCACGTACAGCCCGTCGGTTCGAACGCGGTGAATGAACCGCTCCATCGACTCTGTCTTTTGTTGGGTGCCAATGTGAACACCGGCAGCCAAGTATTCCTCGACTGGGATGAGGAGATCTGCTTCCTCGTCCGGCATCACATTCTCATCAAGCACCGGCTGGTCGTCCTCGGCGGAGTCGTCCTGTTCGGGCGTCTCCGCCGGTGGCTCTGCTGATTCGGTTTCGCTCTCTGCTTTAGTTGTCATATCGGTCTCCGTGTCGGTTTCGGGAGCCTGAGCGTCGTCGTCGGGCTCCTCTAGTCCTTCTTCGTTGTTGCTCATACGTTCGTCTCGATTCGGATGAGTTCGTTCAGTTTCGCCGTTCGCTCGCCGCCGACCGCGCCCGTTTTGATGTACGGTGCTGCGGTCGCCACTGCGAGGTGTGCGATGGTGGTGTCTTCGGTCTCGCCGCTCCGGTGTGAAATGACCGGCGCGTAGCCGTTTTCGACGGCCAACTCGACGGCGTCGAACGCGTCGGTCAGTGTTCCGATCTGGTTCGGTTTCACCAGAATGCTGTTTGCGGCTCCGCGCTCAATGCCATCCTCAAGCCGGTCGGTGTTCGTTACGAACAGGTCATCACCACAGATGAGCGTCTGCTCCCCGACCTTCGAGGTGAGTTCCGCGAAGCCCGCATAATCGTTTTCGTCGAGGGGATCTTCCACGTAGACGAGATCGTACTCCTTGACGAGATCGGCGACGTAATCGATCTGTTCGTCTGTCGTTCGGGCGTCGTCCGCGTACTGGTACTGATCGCCATCGAACAGTTCGGACGCCGCAACGTCGAGTCCGATTTCGATCGTAAAGCCCATCTCGTCACCGACGGTTTCGGTCGCCTCGGCCATGATCTCGAACGCCTCGCTGTCGGCGATCGGCGGTGCCCACGCGCCTTCATCTCCTTTCTCGGCCGCAACTCCCTGTTCGGAGAGGCGGTCTCGGACCTCGCCATGCACGGCCGCGTTGGCGTGAACGGCGTCGGAAACGCTCGGTGCGCCGACCGGAACCGAAAGGAATTCCTGAATATCTGTTCCGCCGGACGCGTGCTCGCCACCACCGATCACGTTACCGAGTGGTGTCGGGTACGTGGATCCACGGAACGTTCCGCCGAGATGCTGGTACAGCGGTGCGCCAAGCATGTCAGCGCCCGCTTTCGCCGCCGCCATACTGATTGCGACGGCGCTGTTCGCGCCGATCTCACCGAAATCGTCGGTCCCATCCGCTTCGTGGAGCAGTTGATCGACCGAACGCTGATCACCGGCGTACACTTGTCCTTCGAGCCTCGGAACGGCCAACTCCCGCGCGTTGGCGATTGCCTCGTCTACGGGGAGTTCGATCGCTTCGTACTCGCCTGTGCTCGCGCCACTCGGCGCACTCGCGCGACCGAACCCACCACTTTCGGTCGACACGTCGGCTTCGACCGTCGGATTCCCCCTCGAATCCAGCACCTTTCGGAGCCGAACTTCAGTGATCAGTGTCATCGTGCTTCCTCCGTATGGTTGCCCGTTTCTCGTTTCACGGTGAACGGGAGCACCCCTGCGTCGTACTCCTCGGCTGCGACGAGGATCGGCTCACTCCGTTCTGACTCGATAAGAACGGGCGCACCATACGTTACCTGAAGCGCACGTGCGCCGATGATGCGTGCCTTCTCGTACCGATTGTGTCGTTGTTGTGTCGACATGGTTACTGGTAGGGGGAGACGATATCGACGAGATCCTTATGGGAGACGAGCATCCGTCGACAGCACGGTCGTTCGATACCGAGGTCGTCGAGCACGATCTCCGCAGATTCGTCGTTCTCCTTCGTTCGCTCTTTGAACTCCTCCCAGTGCTCGCCAACGACCTTACCACACGTGAAACACCGAACGGGTACCATCATACGTGATCACCTCAGCGGTAGGATTTTTGATACCGAGCACGCGCTCCGGGACCGCCCCACTTTTTGGCCTCCGACTGTCGGACATCGTTCACCAGCAGTGAACGGTCGAAGTTCATGAAGGCGTCGCGCAGTTCGGCGTCGTTCGTGTGATCGACTAGTCCGCGCGCGATAGCCGTCCGAACGGCGTCAGCCTGCCCACTGACGCCGCCACCGGACACCTCTACATTGATGTCGACGTTATCACGCATCTCCGAGCTGGCGATGCGGAACGGTTCGAGCATTTTTAGTCGGGACTGTTCCGGTTCGACCAGTTCGATTGGTTGTGCATTGATACGAACACGCCCATCGCCGTCATCGACCGTGGCGCGGGCGATTGCCGTCTTTTTCTTGCCACTCGTGTTAGTTACCATGTGACGTTAGCCCCCAGTCGTTCGCTGATGTCGCTCAGCTGAACAAATTTGATGTTCGATAGTCGATCGAGAGAGGTGTCTTCGAGCACCTCTGATTCTTCGTCTTCGTAGGGATCACCGACGTAGCACCGGACGTTTTCGAACGCCTGTCGCCCGCCTTGACGCTTGTACGGCAACATCCCACGGATCGATCGCTTGAAGATCCGGTCGGGCCGCTTGGGGTAGTACGGTCCTCGATCGGAGCCGATGTCGAGCCGCTTTTCGTACACCGACATGATATCATCGTCGTTGCCGGTGATCACTGCGCGTTCCGTGTTGACGACGGCGACGCGTTCTCCTTCGAGCGCGCGATTCGCAACGGTGCTTGCTACCCGTCCGAGAATGCAATCGCGGGCGTCGACAACCACGTCGGCGTCGAATTCTGCGACGCTCATCGAATCACCCGGACACCGGTGCCGTCGGGATTGCGTTCGAGTGCCTGTTCGAGATCGATTGCCTCACCGACTTGACCGATTTTCGTTTTCGCAGTCCCGGAGAAATCAACAGCAGCGACGGTAACGTCCTTTCGGAGCACGCCACTACCGAGTACTTTCCCGGGAACGAGCACTGTTTCGTCCTCTTTGGCGTATCGCTCGATACGCCCGAGGTTGACCTCAGCGTGGGTCCGGCGGGGTTTTTCCAACCGTTCGGCAATATCACCCCACACGGAACCACCGCCTCTGGCTGCCCGTTTGCAGTCGGCGATGAGACTCGTGAGTCTCGGATTCGTCTTGTTCATGATTCTGAGAAATGCAGGGAGCAGGATTTGAACCTGCGGACCTCTACAGGACAGCGCCCTGAACGCTGCGCCGTTGGCCTGACTTGGCTATCCCTGCTCAGTGTGTGTGTAGTTTCTGGCTCCCACATACCACTTTCGGTACGTCCGCCTTCAACCGATCGCACCCACCACGTACTCACAGTCCGACCGGTTGTGGTGGCCGAGGGTTGAATCGTGGCCGATGTGGGTGTGGGATGCATGGTGTTGTTACAGGGAAACTGCTTGTTCGAGTTCGTCCGCCCGGTCGAGCAACGTGTCGGTGGCCGTGAGCACCAACTCGTCGATGCTCATCGAACCGTCGCTCTCGACGTGAAACACGAACGACTCCGGTACGTCGCGTACGTCGACCTCTTTGTCAGGGTATCGCTGTGCGAGGTCGTTGTCGAACGTTTCGGTAGGAACGAGCTGCCCGTTTTCGGGCGTGCCGTTACCGGCACTGACGGCGTGTTCCGCCGCACTTTCCTCGATGACGCCACGAAGGACAGTGGACTCCTCGGAACCGTCATTGAACGCGTCTTGGTCTCCGACGACATCGACCGTCTGGAGGTGTCGATAGCCGACGGCGATTCCGCCTTGGTTTTTGGCGTGCTCGCGCCCGCGTCCCATCACAGCGTCGGCTTCGAGCTCTAAACGCTGTGGGGAGTCTGCCGTTTCCGGATATTTCAGCTCTATGATCGGAATGTTCTTGTCTGCAGGTTCGACGAGTTCGTGATTCGAGACGAGATCACCGGAGTAGGCGGTGTCCGGTCCCTCGACATCGAGCGCAAGCGTAACGCTGTCGCCTTCTTCGAACTCGTCTGGTGGCGTCGTGAGCGGGACCAGCCCCAACCGAAGGGCGATCTGCTCGTCGAACATCACCGAGGAATTCTCGATGATCCGGACTGAGTCGATCGACAACGTCGGCACGTCTGCGACGATTGCCCGTCGAAGACCGTTTGCGAACGCGGGTGTCACCCCTCGGACGACAAAGCGCGCCGTGCGCTCGCCGCGGTCGATGAACTGCACCTCGAAATCTCCCGCCATTTCAGAACCCGCTGTTTTTCGGTGGCCGCGTCCCATCGTGTGGGATCGGTGTGACATCTTCGATACGTCCGATCTCCAATCCCGCGCGAGCGAGCGCACGAATCGCTGCTTGTGCGCCCGGCCCGGCGTTCTTTTGGAGGTTGCCACCCGGACCACGGACCCGGACGTGGACGCCTTCGAGTCCCTGCGCTATGATGTCCTCAGCAACGACTTCCGCCATCTGCATCGCGGCGTAGGGCGACGCCTCGTCTCGGTTCTGTTTCACAACCGACCCACCACTGGATTTGGCGAGCGTCTCCGCGCCCGTCTCGTCCGTAATGGTGATGATCGTGTTGTTGAACGACGCGTGAATGTGAGCGATACCCCAACGTTCGTCTGATCCTGAACTCATGTTATTCCTGTCCCTCCGCCCGCGCTGGGTGGAGCTCGTCAGCAAGCGGGCTGTTTTCGTCGTATGCGATGCTGTTCTCCTCCTCCGTACTCACGGTGTAGGAGGGGGTCGTCACACGGTGTCCATCGATCGTAACGTGTCCGTGGGTGATGAACTGGCGCGCTTGCTTTGGCGTGTTGCCGAGCCCCTTGCGGTAGACGATCGTCTGGAGCCGCCGTTCGAGCAGATCGGTCACTTCGAGACTCAACACGTCATCGGCACCGTCTTCACGGCCGAGAATGCCGATCCGTCGGAGGCGGTCCAGAAACTCCGTCGCCTCTTCAGTGATCGCCGCGACATCGCCCTGCTCGCGGCCGAGTAGCAACCGGGCCTCCCGACGGAACGATCGAAGTTCCGACTGGGTGCGCCACAGTTCTTCTTTGTTCTTCAACCCATACTGGCCGATCAGCCCGCTTTCCTCAGCGATCCGCTCGCCTTGGTAGGGATGATTCGGTGTTTCGTAGAACTTCGTGTTTTTTCCGAGTGTCATTACTCAGCTTCCTCCCCCTCTTCTTTGATCGCTTCGACGTTGACGCCGATCGTTCCCTCCGTACGGCCTGTGGACTTTGTGCGCTGTCCACGAACCTTTTGGCCCCGCTTGTGTCGGATGCCTTTGTAGGAGTCGATCATTTTCATTCGGTTGACGTCCTGTCGAATGGTCATTTCGAGATCGTTACCGGTCTCGTGGGTTGTTTCCCCTGTGAAGTAGCTCCGGCGGTGGTTTGTGAGCCACTCCGGAACGGTATCCGTGTACGATTCGACCTGATCGACGATAGCGTCGATCTCCGATTCGTCGAGCCGTCCGAACGTCGTGGTACGGTCGATACCGACTTCTTGGCAGATGATTCGTGCCGTTCGTCGCCCGATACCGTTCATTTCGCTTAACGCTCTCTCGGCGGATTTCGTTCCGTCGAGATCAGTTTGTCCAATACGGACGAAGTAGCGAATATCCTCCTCGTCCGCTTGTGTGTCTTCGGAACTCATGGATGGATGATCAAACGTCGTGGCGGGGATTCGAACCCCGGAGGCTTAACGCCACTGAGTTAGCAACCCAGCGCCTTGGGCCAAGCTTGGCTACCACGACCCGCACCTTCGCCCGCGAGGACTCGGGGGATATCCCCCTACATTCATTCGATTGCATTCGTACCAACCCCGCCGTCGTACTTAAACACACCGATGATCACAGAACGGTTGTGGCTCGCTCACACGACGACGGATTCCCTTCCACTCACCCGTTTGGAGTTCGAGTGCTGCGATAGCTGCCCACTGGTGATATCGTAGTGTTCAAATAGGTTTGTGTTGCTCGATTGTTCTTAGACGTACTCACAGTACGCGATCGGAGATGTTGCGTCGGTGAACAATGTGATGGACTTCAACTACGTGTCGATGTACTCCTCGTTGAGCACCCACTTCTCGTCGTCTTTGATCATGTACTCGCCGTAGTAGGGCACGCGATCGTTGACGACGTCCCGGAACGCCGTTCTGATTTCGGGTTTCGTCATCTCACCCATGGGTTTGAGGTCGTCGTTACGGTTGAGACAGCCCTTGAGATAGCCATTGTGGGTCACCCGAACCCGGTGGCAGTTGGCACAGAATTCCTCGTTGCCGACCGGATCGACGACTTCGACCAACCCGCCGTCGATCCAGTAGCGCCGTCTGTCGTGCATCTCGCGGTGTTCGATCCGGTCGGCTTGATCGGTGAGCCATCCATGAACTCGGTCGATGTCGATCGCCCAGTCGGGTCGGCCGGCGAGTTCGGGCATGTACTCAATGAGTTGAAGCTGTAGCCCCTCGCGTTCAGCGACGTGCTCGACCATCTCCGGGACGTACCCAGCTGTCGCCTCGAAAACGACCATGTTTAGTTTGACGGGCGTCAGCCCGGCGTCGACTGCTGCCATCACCCCCTCGATAACGTCGTCGTACGCACCGCTTTGGGTGACCGCTCGGAACGCTTTCGGGTCCAAGGCGTCCTGTGAAACGTTCACGCGGTCGAGTCCCGCTTCGACTAACCCCTCGGCGCGACCGGGAAGGAAGGTTCCGTTGGTGGTCAGCGAAACCGACATCGAGTCTGGCGTCTGGCGAACGATCGATTCGAGATCCTCCCGAAGCATCGGTTCCCCGCCGGTGAACTTGACCGCCTCCACGTCGAATTCCTCGGCTACTTCGAGAAACCGAACCACGTCATCAGCAGTCATCTCCGCGTCTTGTGGTTCCATCGGCCCACGCGTATCACCGAGCCCCTCGTTGTGACAGTACACGCAATCGAGGTTACAACGGTCAGTGAGCGAGATCCGAACCCCGGTCACTTCACGGCCGAATCCGTCCACGAGCATGTGGAACCCTACCTCTACGCACGGTTAAGCCTCGTGCTATTTTCATCCCGACTGATTTGTTCCTCGCTGGAATGAGCCGCCGTGTACTCGCTCACAGCCTTGATTTGGTGGTTCACAATCCTTATTCACGGGCCAACGGTAAGCAGGGATATGGACAAACAGGACGTTCTCGACCGGCTCACAGCCGTCGAGGATCCCGATTTTGGGGACGACATCGTTTCTCTCGGATTGGTCAATACAGTTGATATTGATGGCGAGACGGTCCACATCTCGCTTGCGCTCGGTGCGCCCTACTCACCGCGAGAAACGGCGATCGCAAACGAAGTCCGCCAAGCGCTCTCTGACACCGCGTTGGACGTGACGCTCTCGGCGTCGGTCGAGACGGGTATCACGCCCGACGAACAGGTGTTGCCGAACGTGCAAAACATCATCGCGGTCGCCTCGGGGAAAGGCGGCGTCGGCAAGAGCACGGTCGCGGTGAACTTGGCTGCCGGATTAGCCGATCGTGGTGCCAGCGTCGGACTGTTCGACGCCGACATCTACGGGCCGAACGTTCCACGAATGGTTAGTGCCGACGAACGACACGGGCGACCGCCGAGGAAACCATCATTCCTCCGGAACGGTTCGGCGTGAAACTGATGAGCATGGCGTTTCTCCTCGGGGAGGATGATCCGGTCATCTGGCGAGGCCCGATGGTTCACAAGATCATCACTCAGCTCTGGGAGGATGTCGAATGGGGAACGCTCGATTACATGATCGTCGATCTTCCCCCTGGAACGGGTGATACACAGCTCACGCTGTTACAGAGCGTTCCGCTGGCTGGTGCAGTGATCGTCACGACACCCCAAGCGGTCGCCATCGACGACGCGCGCAAAGGATTACGAATGTTTGGCGAACACGACACTCCCGTGTTGGGGATCGTCGAAAACATGAGCGCGTTCCAGTGCCCCGATTGTGGTTCGACGCACCAGATCTTCGGTGAGGGCGGTGGGCGCGAGTTCGCCGATGATGTCGACATGCCGTTTTTGGGGGAGCTACCGCTCGATCCGACCGTTCGGGAGCGGGGGGACACCGGCGACCCGGTCGTTCTCGAATCTGACTCGACGACCGCCGATCACTTCCGCTCGTTCACCGAGAACGTAGCGAACAACGTCGGCATCGTTCGGAGACGGAAACACCGGTCTCACTCATGAGCATCGATGACGATCCGGAAACCGCAGTGACGCTACGATCGATCGCAGAGGAGATTCGCCAGTCCGAGGGCACGAACAACGAACAGATTGCCGCCATGCTGTATCGCGTTTCGGACCTGTACGATCCCGCCGAGTCCACCACGACACAGGACATCTATCTGAACATGCGAAACATCCTCAACGTCAAAGAGCGCGGCGGGCTCCACCGTGGCTCGGATTCGAAGTGAACAGCGGTCGAGAGCCACGGTCACGGTTTTGAAGTAAGATATAGGGTGCTTGACTGTTTATGGGATCAACATGGGATGGTTCCGTGATCACCTCTTCGTGATTTCGTTGGGCGCGTTTCTCCTTTCTGTCCTCACATCGGCTCTTGTGGTGAGCTTTGGGGGATTTGTTGTCCTCTCGGCGTTGCTTTCTGGTTCGTTACCCCTCGACGTGCTGGTCGGACTGTGGCCAGCGATTCCGGTGTTGGCCGTGACGCTCACTGTTGCGGTTCTCTCCGGTCTCGGCGTCGGCTGGTCGGCACTCAGTCGGCTCTCGCTCCCGTCGCTCGACGGCCGAGCGGTCTCCGAGCGGATCCATCCAATCGTCAAAACGCTTGAACAGAAGAACAGTACGCTCGCGTCGCTCTCGCTGTCGGAGTATGTCGCTCCGCCAGAGCCGTCGGATGAAGAGAAAGTAGAGCGCTTGAAACAGCAGTACGTCGAGGGAACGATCGATGAACGCGAGTTCGAGCGGCGCGTCGAACGCCTCACGTCGGTCGACACCGCATCGGTCGACACGGATCGAGACCGAATCGTCGAGCGCGGGCGGTGAGCAGTACCCTTACGCCTGTCGTGATTTTCTGAGCGGACTGACGCGCCGTCCGCCGAAGGTGTACAACCAGAGACAGGCCACTCCTACCAGATACGCACCGACAACCGGCAACGAAAACAGAAGCATCCCGAAGACGCCACCGGGGGCGGCGACCGAGATGACGCTGATGATGATGACCACGGCCTCTCGCCAGTATTCTTTGATCATCGAGAACGGAACGAAACCGCTGCGATGGAGGAACACGAGCGTTGTCGGGACCGTTGCAAGCAACCCTACACCGATGGTCGTGAAAAACACCAACCAGCCGGCGGCGCTGATGCGGTATTTGATCAGCATTCCAGAGTTGATGGCATCGTACGCCAGCCACGAGATGATCGTCGGCGCGACGAGGGCGTATCCGATGATCGTTCCGACGACGAGCATGACGAGTGAAGTCGTCGTCCACATGAAGATGATCCCGCGATTGCCGCTGTTCCGCGAGACGAAGCCCCGCTCTTTCAGGGCGGGCCAGATGTAATAGAGCAGAACCGGCAACACGGCGACAATCCCGGCGACAGCAGCGATCTTCACGTTGAAGATCAGTCCTTCGACGGGGTGTAGTGGGACGATATCGACCTCACTGGCTTTGACACCTTCGGGAAGCCGTCGCAGGAAGTCCCGCTGGAGCGCTCCCAATCCGCCCCGGTACATCGCCGTGAACACTCCGCCCATCACGACGATGAACAGGCCGATGATCCGGAACGTCTTGGAGGTGAGACTGCTCAGAATGAACTGGATGTCGTAGAAATACCCACCGATGTCGTCCTCCGACTGTTCCTCTTCAGTGAAGGAGCTGACCACGCCCGCCGTGGTTCCGGTTATAACGTTGCCGACATCGTTGTCCGAACCCGACTCCTCGGCAGTCGCTTGTGTGGCGTCGTCGGTTCCACCAGCGGCTGACGGAGATTGGTCCTGTGGCGGTGGAGAGCCACCACCGCCGCCAGCGTTGGCCGTCTCTTGGGCAGCGTCGAACCGATCGAGAACTGCTTCTGCTTTCGTCGGATTTCCTCGCTCCATCGCCTGATTGGCGTATTCGAGCGCCTCCTCCTCACTCATCGAGGTGAACACCTCCGGTGGGGCGACGGCGATGCTGTCAGCGTCGAGTCGGGAGAGATCCACCTCGCTGGGATCGCCAGCGCTAGCGGGTGCTGGCGAGTATCGTGCTTCCGTGGGATCGACCGTGTTGAACAGTTGTATGAAATACGCAGTGGTTCCGGCGGTGAGCGCGACTACCGCGCCAAGTGCAAGCATCGCTGGCTGACGTGACAGCGGAACGAACGACTCGATCGGCGGCAGCTGTGGGAGTCCGTACGTCGTGAGATACGAACTCGCCATCGCGCCGTACCCCCGTGCGAGACTCCAGTAGACGAGCGCGCCGGCCAACAGCATACTTCCGAGTATGATGTTCCAGTTTTTCACCGCGATCATGAGGAGTCCGAACTCGTCGCTCGAATACTTGATTGTGAGGATGAACCGCGTCAACAGGAGGCTGAACATGTACAGGAACAACAACGGTGTTGCCCACATGACCTGTGTGAACGGATCCGGTGGGGTGAACACCGCCCCGAGCGTGTAAATGATCACGACCGCATGCCGCCATTTATCTCGGAACGTCCGATACGGCACGATGTTACTGTACGACAGCAACACCATGAACAGCGGCAGCTCCGCTGCGATCCCCATCCCGAGGGTAATCAACATCAGAAACCGGAACCACTTCACGAACGAGTAGTGGGGAGCTAATCCCGACTGCTGTGCGTTCGAGATGAGGAAATCGAACAATAGCGGCAGAAAGAACGAGTGAGCATACAAGAGTCCCAAGAAGAAGAGGACAGTGACGCCAACACACAGAAGAATGAGTTGCCACAGAGATAGTGGGTTGTCCGGAAGCCATCCCCGATCTCGCAGCGTTTTCCGGGAGACGTACAAGAGAACCGGGGTGGCTATCAGGATCCCACAGATCATCGATACTTTCGTCTGGAGAAGAACGACATCGAACGTGGTGAGCGCATTGAGTGTTGCTTCTGTGTCTGTTACGGTCCGCTCTTTGAGATACGCGAACACCCATTGGCGAAGGGCGTAAAACGCCCCTACAAATCCGATGGCGAACACGATGAAGATCTTCTGGAGCTCAGTTTGAGCGTCCGACAGTACCTCTCCGGCTGCTGCGCGTCCATCATCGATCGTTCGGAGAGTGCTCTCGTCGATCGCCCCGGCCATAAACCGTCTTGTTCATCGGTTGTTGTCAATCTTCCCTCTTTGTCCGCGCCCGCCGCTCCTTTTCAACTATAATACCAGATTATTTAATGTGTTTTCCGATGTGTTCCTTCTTTTTGGTGAGTATTTCCCCACTTCGATACAATAAAAGAGAAAGTATTTAACGGCAACTTGAATACCGGCCGGTATTACGATGACGTTCTATCGTCTCACGTTTAAGCCCGCAGTCGGACTGTATGGACAACATGATCCGAGTGTGGCCCTTTTCGAAGACGATCAACTCGTGTTTGCTATCGAGGAGGAGCGACTAAGCCGCGAGAAGCATGCCGTCAACTCTTTTCCGGAAAACGCGATCAGGGCGTGTTTAGAGCATCAGGATCTCTCTCTCAGCGACATCGATGAGATTGTCCTTCCGTATGAGCCGTCGCTTCGGTGGAAGATACTTCCCCATTACGTTCGGGCGTCGCTATCGCTCGACGAGCGGCTCAAGCAGTTCGTCTCTCTTGGAAGTACGGTGGTCTCGCAGATCCGTGGACGGCTGTATCCGACTCGTCAGATTGAAAACAAACTGGCGTCGATCGGCACCCCGGTGCCCCCCATTGAAACCCATCCTCACCACGCGTGTCACGCCGCGAGCGCGTTTCATCCTTCAGGGTTCGATGAGGCGCTCGTTCTTACTCTCGACGCCAAGGGCGAGTACGACGCGACCGTCGTCTGGAAAGGAACGGCAAACGGGTTAGAACGAATCCGAACGTACAAGCATCCAAACAGCTTGGGGCTGTTTTTCGCTGCTATCACCGAGTATCTCGGCTTTCGAATGTTCAACGGCGAAGGGAAAGTAATGGGGCTTGCCCCCTATGGACGATCCAATCATGCGATCGAAACTGGTCTTCGGGAGCTGATCGACACTGGGGCCGATTACGACGTGACCGATCTCACGAAACATTGGGGGGCTGACGCCGGTGTCGCGGAGCTTGAGTCGGTGTTCGACCGTCCCCGACGAACTGATTCGGGAGAGTTCACCCAATGGGAGAAAGATCTGGCGTTTGAAGCCCAGTCACTCCTCGAAGAGATCGTGCTTGATCTCACTGAGACGTACTGCCGACAGCTCGGCGTGAGTGATGTCGCGCTCGCTGGCGGGGTTGCGCTCAACTGCAAGCTGAATCAGAAAGTCGGCTCGCTCGATGTCGTCGATGACGTGTTCATCCAACCGGCAGCCAACGACGCCGGGTTGGCGCTGGGCGCCGGATGGTTCGATCAAGCGCCCCGGACCGTAGCGACGATGTCGGACGTGTACTTCGGGCCATCCTTTTCGACGCCGGCGATCAAACGCCGCCTTGACGCCAACAAGATCGAGTACACCGAGCCGGACGATCTCGAACACCACGTTGCAGAACGGATCGCGGACGGCGGACTCGTCGGCTGGTTCCAAGGCCGACTCGAACTGGGTCCTCGGGCGCTTGGCAACCGGAGCATCCTCGCTGATCCACGAACGATCGCTTCCCGTGATCGGGTTAACAAGCACGTCAAACACCGCGAAGAATGGCGGCCGTTCGCGCCGTCGATGCTCGAACGCGCGGCCGAGGAGTATCTTGCAAGCGACGGTAGCACGCCCTTTATGATCACTACCGCCGACGTGCGGGACGATCGCGTTGATGACATGGCGGCTGTGATCCACCCGGCAGACGAGACGACTCGGCCACAAACCGTACGGGAAGAACAAAACCCTCGATACGCTCGGTTGCTGTCCGAATTCGAGTCGATAACCGGCGTGCCCGTGCTGTTGAACACCTCGTTTAACGATCACGGCGAGCCGATCGTGACAACGCCCAATCAAGCGATTAAGGATTTCTACGGCATGGGACTGGATTATCTCGTGCTCGAAGACATCGTTATCGAGAAGACGTAGCTCTTGGGACTCAGGCAGTCTGTCGGCAGGTGTTCCCCAACTCGTCTGCGTTATGTTAGCGTCAATGGTGTACGATTCGAATCGGATACACCACTGCCGATGGGCGACAGGTTCGATTTCCAGCGATCGAGCGTCGTGATACCGCGACCCCCGGAACTGTTATCCGTGGGCAGACAGTATGATCGGCTGCAATGGCAACCGGAACGGTCGATTTCTTCAACGACACTGGCGGCTACGGATTCATTTCTACCGAGGATGCAGACGACGACGTGTTCTTCCACATGGAGGATGTTGGTGGTCCTGACCTCGAAGAAGGAACTGAGATCGAATTCGAGATCGAACAGGCTCCGAAAGGACCGCGCGCGACGAACGTCGTTCGAGTCTGAAACACAGTCGCTTCACAGCGACAACGCTATCACTTTCTTTCGAAGCTGCTCTTCATAGCGACGCCGACGGAATCCGCACGGAGTGCGACAGCGTTCCGATCCCGTCGATTTCAATCTCCACTTCGTCGCCGTCGCGCAGAGGTCCGACACCCGCAGGCGTCCCGGTCGAGATGATATCGCCCGACTGGAGCGTCATGAAACTCGTAAGCTCCTCGATGAGTTCCGCAACGGGAACGATGAGTTCCTCGATGGTTGAATCCTGCTTGCGGTCACCGTTAACCCACAGCCGGATTGATGCGTCGCTCGCAACGTTTTCGGGTCGGGAGATGACGGGACCGATCGGCGCGGAGCCATCAAACGCTTTTCCGCGAACCCAGTTCTGTTCGATCGATTGATCGTCACGGTTCGAGATGTCGTTAAGACACGTGTATCCCGCGATCACGTCCATCGCGTTTTTCGCCCGGACGTTCTTACACGTGTCACCGATTATAACGGCTAACTCCGCCTCGTAATCGATCCGTTCTTTTCCTGCCGGAAGCGTGATCGTGTCGCCGTGCCCTGCGACCGCGGAGGGTGGTTTGAGGAAAAACGAGGGTCGGTCTGGAACTGACGTGTTCTGTTCGGCTGCGTGGTCTTCGTAGTTCAATCCAACACACACGATCTTGCTCGGGTCACAGGGCGGAAGCACGTCGATCTCTTCGGGCAGAAACGTCTCGTTTCCGAGCGCAACCCGACCGCCGTAGTTCGTACGAAGTGTTATCTCATCACTTGGTTGACCACTCCACTCACCGCGCCGGACGTTCCCCGCTGGATCGCGGAATCGAACAGTTCGCATACCGGACGGCTCACGCCCGATCCGAATAAATCTGGTCGAACGTCCCTATTCGAAACAATCATTTTTATTATGTGTATTTTCGTGTATCATTATTACGGATCGTCAATATCTGCTGGTGTGCATTCCGATCACCTTTAAGTATTCGAGACGAGATGTGGCTTGATATGGAACTGACTTGGCACGGCCATTCGACGTGGAACGTTACTGTTGGCGATACCACTCTTCTCATCGATCCGTTTTTCGACAATCCCCACACGGAGTACGATCCGGTCGATATCGAGTCTCCAGAGTATCTCCTGTTGACGCACGCTCACGCGGATCACATTGCAGACGCTGGATCGTTCACCGACGCTACAGTTGTCACGACGCCCGAGTTAGCAGGGTACGTAGCGGACGAACACGACATGAGTGAGACGATTGGTATGAACATCGGAGGGACTGTCGAGTGTGGTGACGCGTTCGTAACGATGCATCGCGCCGACCACACTAACGGGGCGATGACCGATTACGAGCATTCCATGGGTGTCCCGACGGGCTTTCTCATCAGCGATACGGAGCCGACACGAGATAGCGACACTGACAGCGCCACGACGTTTTATCACGCAGGAGACACAGCACTGATGACGGAGATGCGCGACGTGATCGGTTCGTATCTTAGTCCCGACGCCGCGGCGCTTCCCGTCGGTGACCATTTCACGATGGGTCCGTGGCAAGCGGCGATCGCCACCGAGTGGCTCGGTGTCGATCACGTCTTACCGATGCATTACGATACGTTCCCACCGATCGAGATCGACGTGAGCGAGTTCGAAGAAGCCGTTGAATCGTCTGAGAGCGACGCTCAACCCGTCGTTCTCGAAGGAGACGAAACGTTCACACTCTGAATCACGCACAGAAATCCCGCCGTTCACGGCGGGATTCTCTCCTTGAAAAAAGATAGCCATACCTTTTTCCCGGTTCGGAGTGATTCACCAGTGTATGGAAACGATCGAAACAACGACCACGTCCGAGTCCGGTTACACGTCAGTAAGCCGTGTTGGAGCGTACGAACTGACGATCGACGCGGCCAACGAGGAGGGTCCGAACCCGAACGAAGTGCTCGTGGTCGATTACGTCTCCTGTTTCGTTCCGGCGTTTCGCGTCGGCGCGAACAAGGAAGGCCACGACGATCTCGGCCGGATCGACGTTGACGCGGAGGCCGATGTCGATGACAGTGATGATCTTGACGCGATCCGGTTTTCGATGGATGTCGAGGCGGACCTTTCCGATTCGGAGTTTGACGACATCGTTGAGCGCGCTGAAAACATCTGTCACGTACACGACGCGCTTCGAGAGGGACTCCACGCCGATATTGCGGTCAACGGAAACGCGTTCTGACGGGAACGCTCATATTCGTCCCGAGCCGACTTTTGTGCATGACCGAACGGTGGACCGATCGTATCGTTGGTGCACGGATGGCAGTCGATGACGAGTTTGAAGACCGGATTCAGAACTCGGAGTTTTCGAGACAGCAGTGGGGACTGGTGATGACGGCCGTCGAATTCGAGATCGAACATCCCGGCGATCCCGACCGCGCTCGGATCGTTGCGAACACTGATGATCTTTCTGCGATCATGCCTGAGCTTGAGACTGTCGAAAACATATCTACGATGGGATCACCAGCGCGCGATCAATCGGGCGGCATCTTGGCGGCAGTGAAAGAGATGCTTGGCTTCGACAGCAGTGCTGTCGATGACCAAAAGCGGGAAACGGCCGAGCAGTTGGCGGACGAATACGCCCGACAGCTCCAGCAACACCTCGAACAACGCGGCTCGTGGACGGAGATCCGGAGCCTCGCCACCGATTCATAACGTAATCGGCTAGCGTTCGTCTTCTGATTGACCGTTTGAGCGCACAGTCTGCGTAGAATAACCACGCCCGACCGGCGTGAAGCGGATACAGCCGGCAAAACACCGCGTTTTTCACTGCTCACTAGCTACGTCGGGTATGACGAAGGTAAGCATCGGTCTCCGGGGGTGGCGCTTCGAGGAAGCGGAGGTGTTCGACGAATCGGGGGCGTTTCGACCGCTCACCGAAATGCCGCCCGATACACGCGATCGGATCGGGCGACTAATGGCAATCATCGACAACCCGTGTGATGCCTGCTGGCTCATCCACGGTGAAGAGGAGAAACAGCGTTGTCGACCTGCTGCTGTTGTCTATGGCGAACCACTCCGAGAGGTCGTTCTGTGTGACACCCACGAGGCGGATTTCCTCTACTGGTTCCGGGAAGAGGGGGGGCGTGATCTCGTTGGCAAACGGACGTTCCAGAACGCCTTTCACCAGTGGTTTGCTGACGGCGGGCGCGCTCCAGATGGATACGCGGGGGTCGAACACATCGAAACGGATCCCGATCTTGTGCCCGAGCCATCCCGAGAGGAACCCACTTCCAGCGTTCACGAGACTCCGTCTCGTGAGCCAACCAGAACCGCTGGTTCTGGTGACGACGACGAACTGGTCTCCCTGAGTGAAGAAGAACAGGAATCGCTCGACATCGACCTCGATGATCTTGATGTATGAGTGAAACGTCGATCTCGGTGGCAATCGTCGACGCACAAACCCCCGGCAACGTCGGAACTATCGCCCGTGCAATGAAGAACTTCGGTCTCTCCGATCTGTATCTCGTCGATCCGCCGTCTCTCGATCCCGACGGTGAAGCCTACGGGTTTGCGGGCCAAGCGCGTGAAGACGTGCTTCCGAATGCCCAAACGGTCCAGTTCGAATATCTCGTAGAAAACTTCCATACTGTTGGATGTACAGCAGTCGCCAACACTGATGACCGTCGCCACATCCGTTACCCCTTCAAAACCCCCCGCGAGCTAGCTGACTCTCTCTCTGGAATCGAGACCGACACGCTGGTTGTGTTCGGCCGGGAGCGCGTCGGGCTTCACAACGAGGAACTCGAACGACTCGACGAGATCTGTTCTATCCCCGCAAGCGCGTCGTATCCGGTGCTCAACCTCGGCCAAGCAGCGACCGTCGTTCTGTACGAACTCCGAACTGTGACGCTCGAAGAAACCCAACTGCCGGACGACATCGTTCGCGCGCCCGAGCAAGATCTCGAAGGGCTGCACGAACAGTTCGCTACATTCCTCGAACCGATCGAAGCCGAACCCGAACAACGAACACGGTTACGACGCCTCTGGCGACGTCTCCTTGGCCGTGCACACCCTACACGACGGGAAGTAAGCTCGCTTCGAGGCGTGTTTCGACGCGCAGAATCACGGCTCGAAAAACGGGACGACTGATCCGGACACACGAAGCGAGCGTCAGTGGGTCGGTCAGTTACACCGACGCCCGCGACACGCAATACGAAGTATCATCGGTCGGGGTCCAGAGAAGCAGTGGTCCCGCGACTCTGGCACATGTTTTCGGCATCGAGTGAAAACGAGCGATAGAATCACCGTCTCCACCGATCACTGTCGGACCCGTCGGATGAAGGCCACGCCAGCGAGGGGGTTCCACTGCTGAGCTGCGTCGGTATCTAATACGCACACCCAATAAATATACACTTTCGAATTGGATTTAATCTTAATGTAATGTTACATCTATTCATTACATGAATATAATACGTGTCCCGTATCCTCCTCAACGACAGCGGTACCTCCGACCGACAATGGGCAGTGGTTCCAGTTTGCGTCGTCGATCCGTGAGTGGTGTCATCACTGGTTGAGCGGGTGTGCGTTAGGATTAACAGCGTTCATCCGGTAGTAAAAACCATGAGTTCCACGGTCAAGTCGGACACTCCGATTGCTGTGACGGAGACCGCTGCGGAGGAGGCGATCAATCTGTTAGAGGGAGAAGATATGGACATCACAGAGGCGGGTCTCCGACTGTTCGTTCAGCAAGGGGGGTGTGCCGGTCTCTCATACGGAATGCGGTTCGATCTTGAGCCGGAAACCGACGACACGGTGTACGAACACCACGGTCTGCGCGTGTTCGTCGATCCGGCCAGCATGGAGTACATCGAGGGGAGCGTTTTGGACTTCGAAGGTGGGCTGCAGGGTGCCGGATTCCACGTCGAGAATCCGAATGTAGTAAGCGAATGTGGCTGTGGTGAATCGTTCCGCACGTGATCTGTTTTGCTGGCGCGCTCGGGTTATTCCGATAATTCGAACGCCACTTCGACCTCAGCTTGATACTCGCGGGCGTCTGCGGTTGCAATCTCAACGCCCAGATCTTCGACTTCGACCCAGAGCACGTTGTCGAGCGTCTGTTCCGCTCGATCGATGGCGTTCGCCGTCGCCGCATCGAATCCGTCCTCGCTCGTCCCGATGAGTGTGATTTTTTTGTACACCATGGTGTGTTGGTTCGGCAGTGTTCAGTCGTTTCCCGATCTCCGTGCTGGAACGGCCCAGCGAATGGAAATACGCACGCTTCCGTAGTCAAGGTAGTGGATAATGAGCGATCTCGAACGATTGATACAGGTCGGGACCACAAAACGTTGCATGGTGACGATTACCCCACCGCGTGAACGGACGTGCGAACGCTGTGGCCGCACGGATGTATGGCGTCCTGAACGCAAAAACTGGATCGTTGACGGCGACGTTGGTAATCCCTACTGTATTCACGATTGGGACATCAACGGGAGCTACAACCCGATCGAAAAATAGCTGATGCCGACCGCATACATCACCTGCCCGCGATCGGACGCTGACGAGCTCGCAACGGCTCTTCTTGCGGACCGACTCGCCGCCTGCGTCAACATCGTTGACCGCCAACCGTACGACGTTCCGTGCATCGAGCGTTTCGAGGATGATCCGATCGATCCGTTTCGCGCGTGGCGCGACCGGAGCGTCGAGGAGTGACATCCTCCTCGCCGTAAACGGCGAGGCTTCCCACGCAGTAGGAATACCAGTTAGTTGTCGTCACCAGAACCGCTGGTTCTGGTTGGCTCACGAGACGGAGTTTCGTGAACGCTGGCAGAGGGTTTCGACTCTCGAAATGCCGTGAGCGTCATCTGCGCTGGTACGCTCTTCTCACGGTGTCGTTCGAAAGACGCG
>NZ_RRCH01000041.1 GCF_003862495.1 Halocatena pleomorpha
TATGATAGCTATCGAATAGTTATGTGATAAAGATAATATACTGTTGTATTATCACTATATTGCTTCCGAATCACTGTGCACCACGCAGCAGCGGATTCTGATTCCTTCTCCGCGTAAGAGAGTGGAAAAAGTGATCACAGTCTAATACGTCTGGTGACTCATCAATCTACTGGTGAGGTTCGCTTTTGACGACGAGTACAGATCATATGCGCCGCGAGTGGACGCGAACCCATTCCTGACAGTGGCGAGGCAATGGTATGGACTCGATCCGCCTGACCAACGTCGAACAACCCGTGTTCGTCCAATTCGTGAGTAGTGGCACTGTGTCGTCCCACTTTGTTTCACGTCATGACCGAGAGCTTCCGAACTGACGAGATGATGTGGAAGGGGGACTTTTCGCTGTCTGGAGAATGGCTGGAAAGAATACTTGGATCGTGTATTGCTGAGCCACCTGCCTGACCTCAGAATAGTAGAATCACCTACAGAGAGGGTCGTAGCTAGAGGACACCCAGACTCTCCAGATGACGAACATAGAAGTCGGGTATTCTCCCTTTCCGGTTCTGCAAGTAGTCGTGGACGTCGTCCACGTTAGGAGGTATCCCCAGTTCAAGCGCGACTGAGCGATCTACTCCCTGAGACATGAGTCGCAATTCTTCGAAATTCATTGACCCCATCTCTAACATCTGGTCAAAGTTCGCTGCCCATCTTACTACCTCGTAATCTGTCTCTTCAAGCATATCTGCGACCATCCCATAGTATTTGACCAAAACGAATCGAACGTCGTCGTTCACCAAGTCAAGAACATTGCGTATTGACGTTCCGATCTTCTCATCAGATACACTGTCCGAATCACGCCGGGACTTGATCATAGATCGATATGA
The DNA here is from genome assembly GCF_003862495.1 of Halocatena pleomorpha. Taxonomy (GTDB): domain Archaea; phylum Halobacteriota; class Halobacteria; order Halobacteriales; family Haloarculaceae; genus Halocatena; species Halocatena pleomorpha. The sequence goes on from NZ_RRCH01000041.1 coordinate 882, forward strand.
TTTCCCACGCAACCATTGATTTGCGACAACCACAATAGGGACAATTGCTCCGTGTTTCGTCTCTCGGTTCGCAGGATCAATTCCGAACTCCTCGTCCTTCGTGAATTTGAATATCCGATTCAGCTGCCGAGTAACACGTAGAAGCTGTCCGTACGAGTATTCGCCGCGATTATTTGCAACGATCCAACGCTCTGGTTCGTCTGTGACGAGGTTGTATAGCCTATTCTGTTCAAGAGGATCGACCGTCGGATTGCGTCTCAACAGCCGTTCTGGAATATCTACATCCTCAAGACTCCCTCGAAGCTCGGACTTCATAGCGTTTATTTTAGACTCCGAGACGCCTTTCTCACTCAGATAGGACCCGACGTCATAGTCAGACTTGAGATGTCGAGACCGCAAAAGGATGGAGGTGTACCGGAGAGAGTTATCCTCTAGTTGCCGGAGATCATCACTTCGAAGAGATTCTAAGAGCTCATCCGGACAATCTGTCGCCCTGCTAGTCGCTGGTTCGACAGTTTCCTCTGCATCACCCTCCAGTTTCTCATCGACCCACTCCTCATCTTCTGCCTCAACACAGTAGATCGCTCCATATAATCTCGAATCTACCCGCCCAACGCGTCCAACTAAGTTCTGGAAATCCAGTTCAGATAGTTCGTCGTTTCCACGATAGGCACTAGTGAGGAAGATTTTCTCGGCGGGGAGATTTACTCCCTCGAGCAGTGTCGAAGTACAAACGATTGTATCCAATCCTTCTTTATATCGATATAATTCCTCGATCTCTTCGCGGGCGATCTTCGGGACACGACCGTGATGGAATGCGACTCCTTTATTTAGATATTCAATCAGGGGATAGTCTTCGTGGATGGCATTTCTCAGGAAGTCACATAGTTCATCAATCCGGGATGATGTAACGGACCGATCTCGGTCTGCAGCGATCAGTTCAGCTCGGTCTTCGGCGTAGTTTGTCTGTCCGGCATAGACTAGGTTCTGACTATTTTTCCCGTATTCACTGAGAAGAACAGGCAATGCCTGTTTCTTGCTGGAGCTGACTGTCGTATAGTTGAGGTCGTCTGGTTCAGGGATGGTGAATCGTAACTTCTCCTCGGTCGGAGTATAGAGAATAACGTCTACTGTCCTTCGGTGCTGTGTCTGATTCTCTGCTTTTTTGAAGCGGAGAATAGCCTTCATCTGTAGTACGGGGGTAAATGCAGTCTTGATCTCAACGACCTCCCGATGCGATAGCGAGCTAAGCGTAGTAGAGGGATTCTCCAAATATGGACCAGCGGCAACAACCTGCGTATCAAGCCAGGAGTCACTGAGCAACTGAATAATATCCTCAAAGAGGACTCCCCGTTCACCATCTTGAACGTTCTGGATTTCGTCAAAGAATATTAATTCCGGATTAATCATTGACCGAGTTTCCTGGTCAATAAGTCGTAGGCATCGCTCAGGGGTTACGACAAGGAAGGTATGTTCATCTTCATCTTTGATCTCTTCATCACCAAAGTAGGCCCCTGTCCGTACAGTCACATCCTCATGGAGATCGGCAAGCTTTTTGCTAACTTCGGAGATCAGTGCTCGTGTTGGAACGACGTAGATAACCTCGAATTCCTTTCCTTGCTCCAGCTTTTCTTCGATGAATTTCCTGAGAATAAATGACTTCCCAGATGATGTAGGCCCCGAGATAGCAACGTCTTTCCCCGCAGTAAGAGCATCCAATATATCCTTCTGGAAAGAGGACAACACGGTTCCATCGTCTAATTCGTACTCATCTAGGTCAGTACTGAGTTCCAGACTGAGAGCAGAATCGAGTGAAGATATGAGTTCTTCCTCAAACTTCACTTCGGCTTCCTCTCGTCGAACTGTCTCGAACGTTTGTAGGTTTCCTACCCGCGACAGGATAATATACAGATATTGTTCGTATATCTCCTGATGCTCCGTATTTCGATACTTGACGTACGCAAGAATTGCGAAAGATAGAGCCTGTGACTGATGAGATTCGTCATCACTAGATGCGAGCAGAGAGGCTACCCATGCACTCTTCTGCATCTTTTGAGGCGGATTATTCCCCCATCGACTGATCCTCTCTCCTAAGTCACTCTGAAGTAGATCTTTGATTAGCGCGTTCAGAGATTCCCTGAAGAAGTCCAGATTTGAAGCGTTCTCGTATGTAGACATTAGTGATTAGTGCTATGCGGATAGATTTCCTCTTTCATGTTTTCACTGAACTGATTCTTATTCTCCAGTGGCAGGAAGAAGAATACCAGCCGGTGTTTCCGTAAGTGGCTATACTCGTCCTCAAGCTTCCTCTCCACGATCGACACTAGATCAGTCTCTGTGATGTGTTCACGAACCCGCTCTATTAATTCCCTATCTGAGAGAGGTTCCGTCTGTAATTCACCCAGATCTGGATCATCATATCCCACAAAGATGGGATGTATGATCTGGTAATCGCGTTCCTGTGAGGTGAACAAAGATGCGAGTCGTTCGATTTTTTCAGGGGAGAGGTTCTTACTTATATTCCCTGCAGCAACCGCTAACTCATGCTGATTTCGGGTTTGGCTTCCGCTACCATGGAAACGATCTGTACTATCAAGTGCTTCCTCAACACCTCCGCTGAGATTCCCATACATTTTTGCTTCCCCGATCGCGAGACTCGGATTGCCCTCAAATTCGCCGAAGAAAAGGCCGTCAGAGCCCTTTATTTGATCTACTGGATTTTGCTTCCAACCGAGCTTGTGAGATACCATCGGAATATCAAGAACCCCGTCTACAAGTAGGAATAGAATCAATTCTCCCCACTTGCCATCATAGCGTGCATCATCCTTGTAATCAGAGAGCTTCTGTGCTCGGTGCATCGGTCGATCAAATTCCTTTACCTCGTCCTCTGAAAACGCAAAGTACGGATATTTCCGACCTAGATATTGTATGAAGCTAGTATAGTCTAGTATACCATGATTCGGCTTGATGATATAGGAGTCCACCCGAATCTTCTTATCTTGCCATTGGCTGCCCTCTTGGAGATAGTCAGCAAGTTCTTCCCCATCAATCACGGTGTGCTCCGCCCAAGGGTCGTCAAATTCCTTCTCCATATCTCAATTATTAGTTTAGACATCATATATAACGGCAATAAGCTTTATGATATACAGAGATTCATTGAATCCGTAAAGGAAGTGCTGTTTGGCAAGCTTTCAATACTTCCGGGAAAGCCGTCTGAGCGATGCCATATCGCCAGACAGCGTCTATTTCTCGGTCAGCCTGACGGAATATCTCTGAAAAAGTCACTGAAGCCTTCGTCAACCTTCCAGGCGTTCTTGAATCGCTCGCGCGACTCGTCGGAGAGAGCATCAGCAATCGCTTCCCGGACATTCTCACCGAGTTCCTGCTCGTCGTCTGCGTGCTCCTAAACGGTGGAAACAAACTCTCGGTACTCCGGATTCGAGTGCCGATTAAATCACCTCATAGGGTGATTTCGCTCATTGACTCGATGCTATTCTATTCGGTGGGGCAACGAGGGTGGCTCGATCGCTCAACAGTTTGCCTCTCGCGGCTCGCCTTGCACGTCCCGGTCCCCGGTCTATTCGGTTCACCGGGACGTACGGCTCGCGGTGTTTGTCATCGGAGCGGCCGGTTGGAATGATCACGTCAGTCGGGCATCTGCTCGGTTTCGTCACGGACGACGGCTCGAATCCGCTCCTCGAAACCCTCCGGTAGATCGACAGGATCGATGTCCTCCCCAGCGAGCGCTGCAGCCACGCGATCGTCGTTCGTGTTGGCGTCGACGTAGAGCCGGAGTCGGTCATCATCGTTAAGGATCCGTGAGAGGGTCCGCCGACTGATCCCGGTGCTCTGGGCGACACTGTACCTGCTTTCCCCGTCGAGAACGCGTTCGATGGCAGCCTGTATCTGCAGAAACTCCTCGATGTCGGGGACGAGATAGCCGTCGTCGGTGGTGAACCCCATTGGTGGGCGGCTTGTCCATTTCCCCGAGCGTTGGGCTTGCTTGATCCCGGATTTGATCCGCCGGATGGTCTGTTTGCGCTCCTCTTCGTACCAGAGCGCGAGCTGCTTGGCGAAGAACGACGACATGGGGTTGTCGGGATCAATCGCGTCGATCATGTCGTCAGTGATGTAGATGGGAATTTTCTGGTCTTCGATACAGACATCGATGAATTCGGCAGCCACCGCCGTCCGGCGAGCCAGCCGGGAGATCTCACTCATACAGATGCAGTCATACTGGCCATCTTTCACCGCCGTGAGTAGCTTCTGTAGCCCTTCCCGGTCACCATCGGACCCAGATCCCCGCTCGGAGTAGATGTCGATGTCGTCGATGCCTGCGTCTTCGAGGCGTTCCCGGCAGTCGTGGAGCTGTCGGGAAGGATCTTGGAGATCGTCGGTCTCGTCGGTGCTCACGCGTGCGTAGATCGCGCCAGTGGGCATGCTATTGCACACACCTAGCAAGTATATAAAGTGGGGACCTTTTGCACAGTGTGCGCAGAAGGAACTCCTTCTGCACACTCTCACTGCCCGCGAACCCCCGGTTACCCCACGAAATCGAATGGATCCGAATTTGTGAGGTAACTGTGGTGAGTACTGTCGATCACACTTCAAACAGCATGAGGAGTGACTTTTTGACGAGTCGTTCGCCCGTCTCAGTGAGTTCACCGTGTGCTTTCTCCGTTAGCAGCGTCCCCGGCGGAATGGTGTAAAGCGCCCACGGCATCAGGAATGTTCGGGTGCTGAACGAGATCTCCGAGAGATGATTGTCGGTCAGCTCAGGCGCGTAGTGGTCGTAGTCGTTCGCACCCGTGCCGAGGCACATCACGGTACACTCGACCGACCCGAACGGACGTGATTCGTGGGAGAGAACGATGACAGGGCGGTTGTCGTGTGCTTTAGTTGGGTCAACTGCCCACATGACGGCCCCGACAGGATAGTCACTCATCCTGTATCTCGTTTTCTAGTGCGTCAAGCTCGTCCTCGACCGCAGCGATGTCGATATCCTCGGCGGGGGCGTCTCCCATATCGGTCTCGTCGGTTGGCCGGTTGAACATCCGCTGGAGCTGGTCGAGAGAGGCAACGTAGCGGCGGAGGTCTTCGCGGTTGTCGAGGGCGTGGTAGTAGCTGTCGTCGGTCTTACCGATATAGCCCTCTTCGTGAAGACGTTTGAGGGTCGTCGTCGCGGTCCCGTGTGGGATGTCAAGGTGATTCCTGATTTCGATGGGTTTGTACCCATACTCGAGATTGTCGTAGAGAAACGCCACGATGTCGGATTTCGTGGTTCCCGGCGTAAGATCCGCCTCGGGCGTGTGCGTATCAAGATGGACTGGCATTGTACTTCATTGTAATTCTTTGTAGTACAAGGGGGTTTCGGTCGCGGTATGCAGTCCAGAAAGAGGCGTGCACAGAGGATGTAACAGGTAACGGGTTTCGGCGTGATCGGCGCGGGACACACCTGATTTCGAGTGAAATCTGTCGTCGGTGAGAAACCTCGGAAAGCGTCCCTTTGGCTGTAACCAATACCCATCGTTTCCGATGTTTCCGCTGGTGGGATTGTGCTACCATCTCGATGACAGGGGTGTTCTGTATTAAATCGCGCGGGGCTACTGACAGTCTGTCAGCAGTCATGTCACTGCTGACAGTCTGTCGGTGGCCTGCGTTATTCAATACAGAGTATCCCTGTCGGCAAGAGCGGTCGTTTTCTGACTGACGACAGATTTCACTCGAAATACGGTGTGTTGCTGTGCCGATCACGCCAGAACCCGTTACCCCTCCCTTTCGACCGTGCAGAAGGAACTCCTTTTGCACCGTGCAGAATCCTCGCCTTTATAAAGTGTCCGGGTGTGTGCAATAATATGGCGATAGGGGCTATCTACGCGCGTCAGTACCTATGAAGCCGATGAACTCCAAGATCCATCCCGACAGCTCCACAACTGCCGAGAATGGCTCGAAGACGCAGGCATCGACGACGTTGACATCTACTCCGAGCGAGGATCTGGCTCCGATGACGACCGAAAGGGACTACAGAACCTTCTCACGGCGGGCAAAGACGGGCAATACGATTGCATCTGTATGAGCGAGATCTCCCGGCTTGCCCGGCAGACAGCGGTGGCCGCCAAGTTCATCGATGTCTGCATCGAGGACCAGGAGATCCATCTCAAGAGTTAGCTCATGACGCACGATCATCTGTTCTGAGAGCTATCTGATACGGTTGATGCTGCGGGGAACACCGTATTGAATGGGATATATGAAACCTTATGAGGTATTAAACTTTAGAGACACTTACCAATCGCAGCGGCGCATGCAACTTCTCCAGCTGTACATACTGCTTGAATACAGGATATACAAGCGATTAGGCCAATCCCGGTTGGAGCACTTGCACATGTTGATGAACATGCACCACAGGCTCCTCCTGCTGCGAGACATCTGAATGCCCACGTTTGGCAACTAGCACTAGCGTTTATTCTAGGTTCGATAGTCACATTGTCTTTGTTAAGATGGACGTCAGTTCCGACTTCGTCTGTTAAACTATTGAATTCTGCATCAATAGTCAAGATTCGTTCCTGCATTGATCCATCAACCGCTTCCATGATAAGGAAATCATTAACGTTAGAACCGGTAGCAACCATTGCGTCATCACTAACATCAGTCACCTTCTTAATAGCATTAAGTTCGCTTGTTGTTGCTGCTCTATTGAAGGTGGTGGTTTTTCCATCTGAGAGGAGTGCAGGATTACTCCCTTCTGGCAATTGCTGATATTTGCTAGGTGAGTCTTTTGCACCAGGATCAAACGTGAACTTTGCTTCAGCCTTCCCGCTCGTCTCCGCATACGTTAGTTTCCCATATGAAACGGAGATATTAGTGACATTAATCACTTTATCTCCAATATTTTGTGTTCTCTGGGTGGCAGTACCAAGCTCTGGATGATTGAGCTCATCAAGGATAGCTTGGACAGGAGGTGTTTTTAGAATTTCATTAATATCGCCATTCGATATATTAGCCTCCTGGGCAGAGGTTGTAGCCGGCATTCCAGCTACAGCTAGGCTACTAGCACCTACCATCTTCAGCACTTTTCGTCGATTAATATCGTCTTTGGTATCGCGCTGCATTCAATCTAAGAATGAGTTGACTGTAGATAAATCTTTATGATTTACATTATAATGTGACACTTGGCCGTCTGTGTACAATGAAATTATTTATGGTGTGCATTATGATAGGGCGGGTTTTATAGATGATAAATCAAAAGATTTAATATTTTGGCTGCAGGGTGAATATTTCTCTAGTGTTGATAAGATGCTAGGATCGGCTAGGCGAGTCTTCTGCAAATATACAGAAAATATATTATAGATATATTGATTCAGACTATACACCAACTAGGGTATTTCATCATTAATCAATAATAGATATATTCCATATTTAAATAAAATATTCCTATTTATATTTAATAGTATATATGATCAACACCACACTTATTATACAGAAACCGTCTGCATTGGATAATATTTATATCTCTCGTTCACATAATGCTATATATGAAGCAAGAGTGTTTTAATTGTGGCCGGGAGATGGAGAAAATGAAACTTCAGGCAGGAGGGAGCGGCCACAATATTGATCTCGTAACTGATGAGTTAAAAGATGGTATTCTCGGCTCGCTTGGAGCGAAAAAGAAACTTACTCCAGTTCCGTATGTCTGTCCAAAGTGTAGGAGGATTCAATTTTTCGCAGAAGGTTAATATATTGGACTAACAATATTTCTTCTCCAACTGCCCTCGGAATATCGGCAGTTAGGTTTCTAGTTCTGTCAGAATAGATCTTCTCAACCTAGCCATCAGTGTTCGTGATAGTAGGATGGACCTGACATTTTGAACACCGGCCGTAGATGGCTAGAAATGTCGTAAGCTGGGGCTCAGATGACCTTATACTCATTGTTCCTACGCTCTTATGAAGCACATTGTTGGTGAGTCAGAGAACCGCTCGAACGATTTGTTTGAATGCTTCTTGTCCCGGTTTGCGGAGGATTTGTCGTCGAAACTGGAGCGGTCTGAGATACACTGTCAGTTTGTCTTTTGAGACGCCTCGATGCGGCGAGAGCCACGCGTCGCTGGCGCGACGGTGGCTCTCGCAGGTGTTGACGTGCGCGTCTCCATTGATGTACTCACCGTCCCCGTGAATCACTGCTTCTCGGTGGCTAGGTTCATCGTCTTCTATCGGATCGTAGGCCCGAAATCCGTCCGTGTAGACGGTGTGCGACTCCTCCTCGTGGTTGTCGAGGAGGAGTCGCACAGCCAATTCGGTCGCGGATTTCGCAGGGATAACGTATCGCTGATCGCTGCCGCGATCAGCAAGCGTGAACACTGGCGGCTTGTCCTCGGCGTACGTTCCTCGTCCACGCTTCGAGAGCCCACGTGAGCGCGACTCTTGGTCGCCCTCGCAACCTTTCTTCCCCGCAGAGACGTAGAACTCGTCAATCTCGACCGGGCCAACGAGAGAGATAGATGGCGCGTCGAGCAGTTCGCTAGAACGCTCAACGCGCCGGTACAGCGACCGGTACGAAACATCGAGTTCAGCGTCTCACTGACGGATACTCGTGTTGAATCGAAGGAACGAGGAGAACGCGAACAAGAGCTTGTTGAGGCCGATCTTCGCGTGCGCGAAGATCCAGTGCCGGTCTTGTCGTTGAACGTGAGGACGCAATCCTTACAGAAATACCGCTGGTACTCCTGATAGCTGCCGTGGTTGATCACTGACTCAGACCGACAGTGCGGGCACTGGAGGCCATCGCGCCAGCGAACCTGCTCCAGCAGGTTCGCGGCGCTCGCCTCTGAGCAGCACTTCAAATGGGGACATATCGGGTGATGCGAACGCATCACCTTTGCCCGTTACGCATTCACAGCGACAGCGCTACCCGACCGACAATCTACTTCTGAAGGACGTTGGATCAATGAGCAACAGTACTATCTGTATGCTCCTGACGATCCTGAGAGTAATCACCTAGTACATGTTCGATTGTTTGCGACGACCACGACCGGACTGACTGAGATATTTCTGCGGGAACTCCGCCAGAACCACGACATCGAATCAGCCATATTTCTCGCCGATAGCGCTCACTACCTCCAAACTACGCTGGCCAGTGCAGGGCTCCAATTTCAAATCATTCAGCATAGAAATTGGAACGCCATCGAGCGAATGTTCCGGGAACTCAAACGCTGACCCGCCTCATTCTCGAACTGTTTCAGCCACATCAACCCAGGACCCACTGAAAATTGGCTCCAAGCGTTCTCCTGCTGGTTCAATGCGCCAAACTAAATACGACCCCTAACAGAGGGAAACCTTTAACCCGATGTAGCGTATTGCTTCCAATATGGAAAGGACTCCAGACGGATTGCAATTTATCCTAGCCATTCTTCCAAGGCATAGATACAAGATATACGAAAGCGGGAATAAATAACATGAGTGGAAACAAATCCAGCATATCGAATCAAAAAAGGAACGGATACATAATGCTAGTCGGTGTTGTAGTAGTTCTTATTGGAAGTGTTTTAACAATCCAATATTATAATCTTCCCACACTAAGCTATCTCGGGGCCCTCATTCCTGCTTCCATACTTTTGCTCTTTGGTTACAGAACAACGTCTGCAAGTCTTGACGGGAAAGCATTAGGAGACGAAAGAACAAGCGAATTATACAGCAAGGCTGGACTCAATGCCTTTTGGCTGTTAATTACTATCATCATCATTGATGATATGGCGCGCATATTGCCAAGAGATATATCGAGAAGCATATATATCATATCTGCAGTTATTATATATGCGCTATACATGGGATATTACAGGATGATGAGTTAACAATGAGGAACGAATTGAAAGTCTATCGGGCTGAAAATGATATCACACAGGAAGAGTTAGCTAAAGAGATTGGGATCACCCGACAAACAATAAGCGCTATTGAGAACGGACGATATGACCCATCACTCAAACTCGCATTTAAATTATCTGAATATTTCGAGTGTGATGTATCAGATTTATTTTCAGGGGGGGAATGACCTTCAGATGGATTATTGTGATTTCTGTCGCTGTGTTCGTACTCGCGGGCCACCATATCCGCGACTGCTAGCATGATCAGACTCGTATTGCCAAGTATTCAGGACGTTCGTTGTCGTTGAGATTGCCTGTGCCATTGATATCCAGCCTGCGGCCGCTATATATATATATATCGCCACACGCAGGTATTTGCGGCTTCTTGAGGGCAGTCTAGCGGTCGTCAACTCTTAAAGTGTATCCGCATGGTCGTCGGCTTGTTCGCGGGCAGCAGTTCGTGGTAATCCCCCTAGTCAGTATTCGTTTCGGTCTGCTTATCGATAAACACCTCGATCTCTCCCGGATCCACACCGAGCCAATGGAACGCATCCTTCTCCTCGGGTTCTGAACCTGATCAGCCTTGCTGGTAGCGTGGTCCACGCCGATAGCAGCGGAATTCTTTCAGGAACGTAGTGAAGTACCCCGGGGACCATCTGTTCTAGGGGCTGCGTTGAATCGCTAGACGGCGACAGAATCATTCGCTAAATCAAAGGCGTTGAAGCGGGAGAGTGGAGTTGTTCATGACCCAAATCTCCCGCTTCATCGGGGAAGTGGTGCCGGTTGCTCAAAGAGTTACTGGCGGCGGATTCGCCGACTACGCATTCGTTCCCTCCACTGTCTGCGGATGTACCTCGATACGTCCTACCGGATGACGATTGACTTGCTCAAGGAGATGCCACAAATAACCGGGGAGATCGGCCGCGCTGAGGCCGATCTCCCCTCACCATCCACGCTGTGTAAAGCGTTCGACCGGATCAGTATGAGCGTCTGTCGAGTGTTGCTGCGCCAGTCGGCGTTCACAAATCGGAGATTTGTGAGCCCACAAAATCGCTGTGCAATTTTGGGACGCAGCTACACGATCCTTCCAAACACGGCGCGATCGACGCGACGTTCTACGAACGGTCCGCTGCGAGCCGTCACTACTGCCAGCGAACTAGCTACCGTGTTCAGAAGCTGAAGGTCACGAAACTCGTTGATACAGACTCTCAAGCCGTCCGTGACGTTCACTGCTCGACAAACCGGGACGGAAGCGACGCCGACCTCGCTGAGCAGATCGCCCGCGTTCCGGCGGGCGATCTGCGGTCTCTTGCCCCGATAAGGGCTACGACAAGAAATCACTCCGCAAGGCCCTCGTGAACTCGGCATCAGGGCCCTGATCAAACACCGCATCTTCGCCCCCTACGATCACGCGCACAACGCCAGAATCGACGATGAACGCTACAATCAGCGCTCTATGACCGAGACGGTGAACTCGGCTGTCAAGCGCTCGCTCGGCTTCGCCGTGCGAGCGCGTACTTGGTTCCGTGAGTTCCGAGAAGTTGCGCTAATGTGTGTCGTCTATAACATCAAACGAGCCGTGAAACAGTGAATTCACCGCCTTATGGTGATTCAACAGAGCCCCTGATGGACATCCCAAAGAGACTGTCAAATAGCGCGATAACCCCCTTCCTTCCACAGTCATGCTGGGCCACGGTAGACGACACAACCGGGAGTGAAGACTACTACTGACCGAGCCAGTGTTAGTCGATCGTGGATTCCGATGTTGCGTCCGAACAGGACTACGGCCACGCACGGGTTAAGCATGAGTAGATCAAACACCACTAGCAAGCAGTTGATGCATTCTTGGGACGTCATCTCTATTTCCGACACCAAATAGCATAATAGTACTTATCAGCAACACACAATCACCGTTTGCCACCACTCATCACGATCAACTTCGACCAAACCGTGGTCGATCTATCACTATTGCAACCTCTATAACAGGCGCAACGACAGTCACCCGACTCCCGCCAATACCTATTATAGACAATCTATCATATTATCACAGGGACGAAACTCCGTCCGACACTCAGATCTACCCTCTACACTAGTCGGATTATCTCGGGCAACCCTAGACGCCGTGGCGCAGGCATGCGGTTTGACGGTCGACGCACTTCTATGACCCCAGACGCACCTCGATCCGGGCTCGGTGTCACGGAATCCCTATCGCGTATGACGGTTCCGATCATTTCCAGAGGAACCCGAGTCGTGACCCTAGACGTAACCCTCGACGCCGCTCCCGTATGCCTATTTCAAAAGGACGATGGCAAATGGAAATACAGTTCTAGTATATTACTTGACCATCTGTGTGCCACCCTCTGTCAATCCGAGGTCTTTGTAGCAATATATCCGATCGCCATCAATTTTTCGACGGACCGTTTCGAGGGTGATCTCCTCCGTTCGATCACTCTGTACACGCTCGATGTACTGGGGTAGAATATCCCGCGCAAAGACGCTTTTTTCAAAAGACCTCGATGTAATGGTCGCCCACCGTTCGGCTGCCGCAAACAACCGGTCTTTGGGAAGCACGATGTCGCCGTTGTGGAACACAGCCGTCTCTGCAAGGCTGGGATCGTGCTCTATATCGGTGGCATGGAACACACACAGCTCGAAAAAGCCGTCCCATCCCGGTATCGACGACTCTGTAGCTTCCGGAGACGTCGATGTCTCCGTCGGGCTACCGGCAGGACTGGCAGACAAAACAGTCGTATCTCTCCCAGCAGGGCCATCCGTGATGCGCTCAGCGAGCGAGCTGAGCGGTGCCAGCTGCTTCGTCGGATGGTATATCATCGGATCCTCGATCTCAGAAGCGTGTTCTAGAGGAAGAACCACGATAACGTACTCCTCACGACCGTAGTCCGGGTCGGGAAGCTCTCGCTCCGGAACGAATGGCCAGCGGACGTCAACCCAGTCGCGATGATACAGTTCGTGGGAGTCGTATCGCAGCTCATCGGATTCAGCGACCACAACGATTTCGTCCGTGTCGGGATCGCGCCAGGAGACAGCTGGGAAGTCCGCTGGCGTAAGCCCATCAAACGTCTCGATACGTAGATGCTCCGTTCCGTTGGGAGCCACCAAGACAGACTCCTCGCTCGCTGCGTCATAGCGCCACACGGACTGGTGTGAATCCTCAGCCGCAACCGTCGGCCGAAGCGCCGTCACGGGGCCATCAACGTATGGCGGACCATCGAATGTGATCGGGGAATCCGTCGTGTAGTATCGCCACTCATCGTTCGATGAGTCACTTCTTACCGGGGTATGAAGGATTTCATCGACTGTACGTGCCCAGTAGGCCAGTTCGTCTGGATCGGCTTGGACAACGAACACAGGCGTGGCTCCTGACTCCTGCGCCTTGCGCAAGTTCTGCAGTACCTTCGCGGGCTTTTCAGCTGTCGAGAGTTCTGCTTCGAGGTGGACCGGCGCATCGAGTGAGGGATGAACCGCCCGCGCATCCGGAAGGGTACGCCCATCCTGTTCAGGGATCGTCACCGTCCAGCCGTCAGGTTCCAGGGCGGCTTGAATCTGCTCAAGAGCCTGAGCATGCCGTTGGCTACCTGCAGTCTGGTGGATGGCAGTACGTCCGTCGGGCGTCGCCGGTTGGTCAGAAACGAGTTGCTCGCCCGCCTCACTCAGTCGAGTCCGGACTGCGTCGGCAGGGACACCCGGCGAAGACGTGTGCGCTGACTGGCGATCGGCACGATCAGTCTCGAACAGATACGACCGCTGTTCGATCTGCAGGAGCTCTGCTACAGCAGGTAACTCCGAGATACAGCCAGCACTTTCATAGCACGTCTCGATCGTCTCGTTAACGGCTGCTACCGTAACCCACCCATTGGTCTCACGAGCGCCGTCCCGGCGCTGTACCGCTGCAATCACGGAGACAAGCACCCGATCGAGATCTGGCGAGTCAACGTCGACGATCTTCTGCACGGAGGGAGGCACGTCAGTCAACAAAGACAGTTCTTCTTCAACGATCCCGTACTCCGCATCGGTGCGGGCTTTGATGCGATCGAGGGCCTCCTGAAAGTCGGCTTCCTCTGCAGACGTGAGTGGATCGTCACTTTTGGGATGGCCCGCTGGGATGGGCATCGGCTTGACTGAAAACGGTGTTGGGCCCGTCTCACCGAACGTCGAACTGGGCATCGAGACGAAAAACTCACCGCGAGGCATCGCTCGAAACCGGGTTTTCACGGCTGCTGGAGGGAGCTTCTCGGTGGCTAACGTTTCGGCCAGCTCGTCGTCGACAGCCACTTTCCCGATGATTTTCGTCCCGATATTGTTCAACGCGTTCAGATAGACGTGTTCGTTGCCCTCAAGACGAAGCTGTTCAGGAAACTGTGTCGCTAAGCCAATCCCAACCCGGAACTCACGGCCTTCCTTCAACAGCGTCGTCATCGTGTCGGACACCGTCACCGACGCCGCTTCATCGATCAAGAAGTTCACCACGTAGTCCTCGGGGTTGTCTTGGAGCGTGTCTTTGTGCCGTTTCAACTCATCATACAGGCTCGTCAAGAGTACACCCGTCATGAGTCGTGACGGATCGGCTCGGAGGCCACCGAGATCAAAGAGAATGATCTTGTCCGTCTCAAGGAGCTCGCCGAAATCAAACGTCCGGGTCGTATTGTTGAACAGCGGCCGCAAATCCGAATGTTCTGAAATATTCCCGGTCCGAGTCGTCACACCAGCCAAGATGTTTCGGATGGTTCGCTTGTTGTACCCAAGCCGCCGCTGCAGCGCTCGTACCACGTGGTCTTGCGTCGAGTCAGGGATCGAGCCACCGTCTCCCTGCAAGACTGCGCGCTGGAATTCATCGATGACGTACTCCAACTGCTCATGGCGGAAATAGTCAGCAGAGGCACGATAGCGGCCGTTGTCACACCCGTGTTCTGGATCGAACAGCGCTTCGATCACCGCCCGGATGAACTGCGGGGCGTTCTTTGCATCCTGATAAGCATCCGTCCCCATGACGAGCTGCAAGATCTCCTCATAGTAGGCTGCCCGCTCACGTACTGCCTGCTCGCGTTTGTCGGCGGGCACATCTCGAACGTCGAAGATCGAGAGACCGGGCAGGATCTCGGGCACCGGAAAGTACAGCACATCCTCTTCGAGGCGCTCCATGCCATGCTGCTTCCCGTATGCGCGCATGAAGTTCGTGAGCATGTCGCCGCCCTTTGCGTCGACCATGATTACTGGCCCCTGAGTGTCCTCGGCAAGCGACAGTCCATCGTTCTGTAACCCGATCGACTTTCCGGCTCCAGAGACTGCAGCTCGGAGATAGTGATAGGGCAACTGTGACGGCAGCACGTGCACGGGTGACGGTGTCTCGACAGTCCGCGACGCGGTCGATGGCTGGGTCGGTGTACCAAGTGCCAGTCCGTCCGTGAGCTTCGCAAGGTGTTGTGGTTCCGGCTCGAGTTCAGGTGTCCGGGCTACTTGGCGAGACTGGACAGCGCGAGCGGCTTGGTCGGATAGCTGTGTGGCAGACGGCACGAGAATGAACGAAGCGAGTTCGGCGGGACTCAGTATGAACTCCGGACGTGGATGACGACGCTTGCCGAACAGGGTTCGCCCCGTTCGAATGGACGGCTCAACGAACTGTTGCACCAACGTCGCTACCGTCGATTGCGTTCCCGTTTCTGGTCCATGTCGCGTACTGGTCGGCCGGTAGAATCGACCCCCCAATGGATCAAGCGCTGACTGTAAGCGATCGAGCGTCGTGGCCAGCGTTGGCGAGGTTGACACGTCCGTATCGACCCGTTCGCGAGGGCACAAGCTAATGGCATGGATGTTCACCTCGAACGATGTCGAGGGCCAACTCTGATTGAGTCGCTCAAGGCGCTTTGCATTATCTGAGCCGGCTTTCGGCCCCTGTGAACGCTCGATCGCCTGTCGGCGTCGGCTTGCCGCTTGAACGTCTTGTGGTGGTGAGGGAAGGATGCTCGTCAGAATCCCCCGGAGAATCTTTGCTGGGAGCCCGATGTTATCGCCTTCATGGACCTTCCGGCGACGTTGCTCTGCGGTGGCCGTCCAGTCAGGGGCTCCTTGAAAGACAACCTGAAAGCCGATCGGTGAGGGAGCGTCGGAGAGTGTCTCGATCAACGCACCCAGCGGTGCGTCAGCGACAGCCTCGTTATTGTCGGGCTGCTGTGTGAACCACTCCTCAAGCGTGAGCAGTGTCGTCGTCCAATCGTCGTGCTGTTTTGGCGTCTCAGCGCGCCATGTGATGGCGTGCTGATCGACCGTCTCATCGAACACCGCCGGACGAGCGAGGATCGTGCCGTCGGGGGTGAGTGTTGGGCCAGCTAGCGTTGTCTCAGAAGTGGCCGTCGATGGGAGCGCAGTAGGGGGTGCGACCTCAACGATCCCATCCTCGTATTCGATCTCGATCTGCTGAGCACTGGTGGAGGATGCGCGAGCAGACGATTCATCCTCACCAGCGGACGCAGCAGCGGCGTCTGACCGAGCGCCTGCGTCGGGATCGATGTACAACCGCTGATCGTTGAGTCGTGCCTGAAACTCCTCACGAGTGTATTCGACAGGCGGAAGAAGCCGCTGGAGGAGATCACACTCAACACGCTCGATCTCATACGATTGGGGATAGATCGTCCTCAGGCGGTCGGCTACCGCATCGAGATTGGCGTCCGTCCCGAGGTAAAATGCGATGGGCGCATCTGCGCCACCCGCGAGGACGGTAAATGTGAATGTGGCTGGGGCATGGCTATTCATGAGCCGTCCAATCAGGCCGTGATCGGTATCGGCTGGTTCGAGTGTGTGTAAACTCGAGAGGATCTCGGGGATCGTCTGGAGTGGATACGACGTCTCGCTTGGTGTTATTTTCAAGTACTTCCGTGATTCGGGGGAGGGTGTTGGAGGGGATGTAAACGACATCGGACCAATAGGATGATTTAGATTCGAACCATAATATTCTTTTCAATACTAGCAGTTCAAGTCGTGAATATATTTATTTTCGTATATTTTTAATTTTATATCTATATTATACACTGATATTTATAGCTAATTAAATATTGTTAGTCAGAAAGGATGCTATGACGGTTATGATCGGCACGACACTCTCAGACGAGCGGTGGGGATTTTTCTCATGCGCAGACGATGGACGCTCTTCGGGCCTGAGTGCGTTGACTTAAAGACCAGTGTTGCGAGTGTTTCATGTGTTAGTTCTATTTATGTATCCCCCCCACCCCGTTTTGCAAGTGCTCTTCTGTGAAAGAGATTAGCAAAACACTTGCAAAGGGGTGTATGTACAAATCACTACGAACACGATCTTATACGGTAGTTCTATGATAGAACATATAAAATAAATAGTGGTATAAAATTTCTATTATATAGTGTTCTAGAATCGGGATTCTATCCCGATTCTACGAAGGTAATAGACTACGGTTGTGGTTTAGGTTGTAGGGTAATAAAGCTATCTACTAGTAAGCTAGTAATCCTTAGCTAGTACTAGTTAGTTATAGGTCAAATAGTGTTAGTTTATCTAGATTTAGTGGCAGCAAGGT
>NZ_RRCH01000042.1 GCF_003862495.1 Halocatena pleomorpha
TTTTTTGCCCCATCTTTTTTCCGGGAGTGGTGGCCGAAGGCCACCCGAGCGGAAAAAAGGTGGTAGAACACAACGCATATCCTCCGGTCGAACGGAAGAGAACCATGAGCGATGTCGACCTCACCGACGAACAGTACGAAAAACACCGGGAGGCCGGTCGGATCCTCGCGGAGGTTCGGGATGGGGCTGCCGACCGCGTTGAGGTCGGCGCGAGTCACCTCGAAGTCGCCGAGTGGGCCGAAGAACGGATCCGAGAACTCGGCGGCGAGCCGGCATTTCCGGTCAACATCAGCGTCGATCACGAAGCCGCTCACGCAACACCCGCGATTGATGACGAAACCACGTTCGGTGAGGAAATGGTTAACCTCGACATCGGCGTGCACATCGATGGGTGGCTGGCTGATACTGCGATCACTGTCGATCATTCCGGGAACGACGAGCTGAAAGAGGCTTCGGAGCAAGCCCTTGGGGCTGCGCTCGAAACGATTGAACCGGGCGTCCACACCGGGGCGATTGGCGCCGAGATCGAGGACGTGATCAACGGCTACGGCTTCAACCCCGTCGTGAACCTCACCGGGCACGGACTCGGCCACTGGGAACAACACGTTCCGCCGAACATCCCCAATCGCGCCGTCGATTCCGGCGTCGAACTCGAAGTTGGCGACGTGGTCGCTGTCGAACCGTTCGCCACCGACGGCAGCGGGAAGGTCAATGAGGGAGCCACCGAGGAGATTTTCGCGCTCGATCATGAACGGTCAGTCAGAAACCGTCGTGCCAGAACGGCGCTCGAACAGATCACAGATCAGTTCAAAACGCTTCCGTTCGCCACCCGGTGGCTTGATGTCGACCGCGCCGAGATGGCCCTCCGGCGGTTGCAACGAGCGGACGTGGTTCACAGCTACCCCGTCCTCCAAGAGGACAACGGCAACCTCGTGAGTCAAAAAGAACACACGATCATCGTCACCGAGAACGGCTGTGAAGTGACGACTCGAACGCGCTGAATCGGTTATTTTGGTTCAGCCGAAAATCGGAGAGAACACCGGCACAGCCAGCGAAACGAACGAGCTGATCCCGAAGAGCCACAGCATTCCGGCGATGAGCGCCACGAGAACGACGACCTTGATCGCCAAGTTCATCAGGAACCGACCGACCAGCAACACGGCACCAACGACGACAAGCGTGATGAACGCGTCCGGAACGGTAAGCAACTGAAGTGGTAACACGTTGTTCATGATTGGGCCACAGTATCCTGCTAGTTAAATCATACCACTATGGACGAGCACGCGGACGAAATACATTCGATTGCCGATCGATTCATCACTTCAATATCCTGATTAAACCCCGAATCATTTCCCCTCCAATCAGTCTCCCTGCCAGTGATTAGTAGACGTAAGGTTCACTTTCACTCCGGTCTAAGAACCGTTATTGGGACGGGCACGAAGGAACTCAAACGTGCAGCCCAAGACCCGGAGAGATATATGTGATCATATTATCACATGCGACCTGAGCCGTAGCGTTGAAATGAGTTGCAATCGGACTCGCCTTTCATCGATGACTCGAAACGGAGACCAACAGGCCACCACACGAACCCGCACGGAGTGTACAGTATGAGCCAGCCACACCAGTCTGCGGAAGAGATCACGCTTCCGATCAAGCGGACCGAAGAGGAAACACTCGAAGGCCGGATGACCGAAAACGCGTACAACAACATCCTGCCTGCGCGCTATCTCCGCAAGGACGCGGAGGGTGCGCCGATCGAGACCCAAGAGGAACTGTTCGAGCGGATCGCAAAGAACATCGCACTAGCCGAAGCGGTGTTCGAAAGCGACCGACAGGGGATCGATATCACCGTCCAACCCGACCAGCTGAAACCTGATCACCCCCGCCGTGACGAACTCGCCGCCGAGGTGTTCGGTGCCGGTGTGACAGCCGACGACGACACCGAAACCCCGCTCTCTGTCTACAACGTCAACAAATTCGCGTACGATACGGTTGTCCCCGAACTCCCCACCGAGATCGCGGATCACGTCGAGTCCATGACCGACACGTTCCGTGAGCTGATGGAACGACTCGCGTTCATCCCGAACTCCCCGACGATCATGAACGCCGGGGACGAACTTCAACAGCTCTCTGCTTGTTTCGTGATGTCGCCAGACGACGACCTGACAAACATTCATGAAACAGCAAAGAATGCCGCAGAAGTCTTCCAGTCAGGCGGCGGGTGCGGGTATGCGTTCTGGCAGCTGAGACCGTACGGCGACCCCGTTGGCTCGACCGGCGGCATCGCCTCGGGTCCGATTACCTTTATGCGGACGTACGACCAGCTGTGTGAGACGATTGCCCAAGGTGGCACCCGCCGGGGCGCACAGATGGGCGTCATGCGCGTCTCCCACCCTGATGTGATCGAGTTCATCCATTCGAAGAACAAGGACGTTTCGTTGGCCCACTGTCTCCGCTTGAACGATCCCGACGACTACACCTACACCTCCTTTTCTGAGGCACTCGAAGAGGCTCGCGGACTGATTGATGAGGAGGGCCGCGTGCCCAAACACCTCCGCAACGCCGTCGAAGGCCATCTTTCGAACTTCAACATCTCCGTCGGCGTTACGGACGAGTTCATGGAAGCGCTGTACGCGGACGAGGAATTCACGTTCACCAATCCCCGCACAGAAGAGCCACACATCGCCACCGCCGAAACCAAAGAGATGTACGAGCGGTACGATCTCGGCGAGCACATCGAGATCGGTGAAGAGCTGTCGATCCCTGCCGAACTCATCTGGGAGCGCATCATCGAGGGTGCACACGAAAACGGCGAACCCGGCGTGATCTACCTCGAACGGGTGAATAAACAACACTCATTCGACGTGGAAGAACACCCAGACCACGAGATTTTAGCAACAAACCCGTGTGGTGAACAACCGTTGGAGGAGTACGAAGCGTGCAACCTCGGGCACATCAACCTCTCGACGCTCGCGGCGCGGAACGCACCCGACTGGCGGGTATGGTCACAAAACCACGCGAACGACTACGACTCACAGGCGGCAGCGGTCGAGGCGTTCTTAGAAGAAGCGATCGACACAGCGGAGTTCGACCGGCGGATCGAGTTGGGCACCCGCTTTTTGGAGAACGTGGTGACGATGTCCGACTTCCCCGTCACGGAGATCGAGGAGAAGGTCCGAGAGATGCGCAAGATCGGACTCGGCATCATGGGGCTGGCACAGCTGTACATTCAGCTCGGTATCCGATACGGTTCGGACATCGGCAACGAGGTCGCCCGCCAGCTCATGATCCACATCAACCACCACTCGAAACAGACGTCGCACGAGTTGGCCACAGAACGCGGAAGCTTTGCGGAATGGGGCGATTCCAAATACGCCGACCCGCTCGAATACCAAGAGTGGTTCGAACACCAGACGGGAGAGTCCGCCGAGGAGTGGGCGGATGGATTCCCGATCCGGAACCACAACACGGTGACGATCGCGCCAACCGGCACAACGTCGATGGTCGGAAACACCACAGGCGGCTGTGAGCCAATCTACAACGTCGCCTACTACAAGAACGTTTCAGACGACGTGCAAGGTGATGAGATGCTCGTGGAGTTCGACGACTATTTCCTTCGCGTGTTAGAGGCCAACGACATCGATGTCGACGCCGTCAAGGCTGAAGCGACCGAGCAGATGGCGAGCAACACGTTCGACGGCGTGCGTTCGCTGACAACGGTGCCCGACGCCATCAGCGAACTGTTCGTCATCACCGCGGATGTCTCCGCTAAACAGCACGCGGCCGTCCAGTGTGCCTGCCAAAACGGAGTGGATTCATCGATCTCGAAGACGGTGAACGCTCCGAACGACTCCACGATGGCCGACGCAAAGGAAGTCTTCGAGTACATTTACGATCACGGCGGCAAAGGCGTCACGTACTACCGAGACGGAACACGCTCAAAGCAGGTGTTGACCACACGAGCCGACAACGCGGAGTTTGCCGACGAGCGCGAGGCCGCAGCGACGATCGTTGAGCAGATCCACGAGGTGTTCGGAGATGTCGAAGCGTTCCTCGATAACGAGGACGTGCGGGAGAAATTCGAAACCGATATCGAGGAGCTGTTAAAGGGACAGGCTGGTGGTGCATACGCGCGCGAACGGCCCCGGCCGGACGTGCTGTACGGTGTGACCCAGCGCATCGACACCGGCTACGGCAAGATGTACGTCAACATCAACGAAGACGAGAACGGCGAGCCGTTCGAGCTGTTCGCCACGATCGGCAACTCCGGTGGCTTTACAGCGTCGTTCACTGAAGGGCTGGCAAAAACGATCAGCTACGCGCTGCGTTCGGGCGTCGATCCCCACGAGATTGCCGAAGATCTTCAGGGAATCCGGAGTCCAAAGGTCGCGTGGGACAAAGGCGAGCAGATCAACTCTATTCCCGACGCGATCGGCGTCGCAATGCGGCGATATCTCGACGACGAGATCAGCAAACCCTACCCACAACAGCAACAGTTGACGGAAGTCGCTGAATCGGCTACCGAGACTGACGACCGATCGGCCGACGTCGACACGCAATCGCTCATCGACGCCGGGGAAAGTCCGGAATGCCCCGACTGTGGTTCTATGTCGTTGTACTTCAGCGAAGGCTGCAAAACCTGTGAAAACTGCGGCTGGTCGGAGTGTTGAACCGCGGTAAGCCGAACTAGCGCGATCATCACACTAACTCGGGGGATCCCGATCGAAAGCGTTTGTTCGTCAGTTCTCCTACCCTAGCTATGAACGGCGGACGACCGTGTCCGATCTGTGACCGCCCGATGACCCACCGCCACTGTAAGTACGTCTGTTCACAACACGGCGTCATCTACGACTGTTCTGATACGTTCTGGTGAGACCACACGCGGGTTGACCCCACCGCCGCCCACCCCCCGAACAACCAAAAAACCTACAAAATGACTGAACGTTCATTCAATAGATGTCGTCTTCCAATTCGGAGGCTCCGCTCACAGCGCCACCGACCGCAATCAGTGATCGAGAAAGTCAGCTCGATCCGTTCGACTGGTACGCCGAGATGCGACAGAACAACCCCGTTCGATACGATGAGCGGCGGCAGACGTGGGATGTCTTCCGGTATGAAGAGGTTGATCGCGTGCTCCGCGATCACGAGACGTTTTCGTCCGATCTCACCACGGCTACCGTCCAGCCACGAGGAAGAGACGACGATTCAGGCGTTCTGACGATGCTCAGGGCCGATCCGCCGGAGCACGGGCGGCTTCGGGAGTTCGTCAACGAACGGTTCCAGCCAGGGGCGATCCGCACGAATCGCGTACGGATCGAGGAGTTGACTGCCAAGCAACTGGCGCAGATCGAAGACAACGACCGGATTGACGTGGTTTCCGATCTCGCCTATCCACTTCCCGTCTCGGTCATCGCTGAATTGCTCGGGATTCCCATCGACCGCCGCGACCAGTTCAAACAGTGGTCGGACGCAATTGTCGCGCGTGCTCCGGAGGATACCGACGCCCACACCGCAGTCCAGCAACGGCGATCGGACGCATGGACAGAGATGCGAACATATTTTTCTAAGCTAATCGAGGAGCGGAAAAACGGTACGCGCGACGATCTCATCACTCTCGCAGCGACGGCAACGGAACTCGACCGGGATGAGACGATTGGGTTTTGCATCCTCCTGCTCATCGCCGGCAACGTGACGACGACGAATCTCATCACGAACGCCGTTTGGTGTTTCGAGGAGCACGACGTGACCGAACGAATCCGTGCCGGTGAGATCGATCGCGCACAAGCGATCGAGGAAGTACTTCGTTACCGATCGCCGGTGCAGATGGTTCGTCGTGTCGCAACCGAAGATGTCGAACTCGGTGGACGACAGATCACGGCGGGCGAGCGAGTGACGCCGTGGGTCGGTTCCGCGAACCGTGATCCGGAGATGTTCGACGCCCCCGCGGCGTTCCGGCCGGAACGCCGCCCTAATCCACATCTCGCGTTCGGACGGGGGATTCACTTCTGTCTGGGCGCTCCACTCGCGCGTGTCGAAGCCGACGTTGTACTCGGTGCACTCCTCGATCGCTTCTCGACGATCGAACCGGATCTGACCGATCGAACGCCGCGACCGACGTTTCATGGACTCATGACCCTCCCGTGTGCAGTCGAGCGGTGAGACAGGACAAGCACACAGAGTTATTCACCTCCAGGAGATAGGAGGGGTGTGACCGACGATCCGGTCGAACTCGGCGTTCAACTGCTCGAACGACTTGAGCACGCGGAGCTGTCGCTGGCTGAAACCATCGATCGGCTGGAGACGATCACGAGCCATCCCGCCACGACGCGCGAAATCCTCGAAACCGCTCAATCTCGGGGCGTGATCGATCGAGACGGGGACACCGTCACGCCGACTGAGGGCCAGTTTCTCCGGTTCCAGAGCGAGGTGGTTACAAAAGACGGAGAGTTCACCTGCCGGCGGTGTGGCGCAACCCTTTCGACAGGCCATTTCATGCGACTCCCCGCCGGGGACCACGGTCCCTTTGGCTCGACCTGCATCCGAAAAGTCACCGGACGGGAGTAAGGAGATGGCTCGACATAGGAAGGTTAAAGAGGAGGAGTGTGATAAGAGCAAGTGAGCCCGGGTGGCTTAGCTGGACATAGCGCCGCACTCATAGGGTCACGAGACCGTGCGGTACCAACCCGCATCCCTGAGGTCGTGCCGAGGCCTCGTACCTGGGATATGCGGAGATCGTGGGTTCGGAGCCCACCCCGGGCATTGCGTCCCGCGTTCGTTTTCTGGAACTGTCGCTCGAAGACACCGAATGCGCTGAATTGATTCCAGTAGGTATTAATAACAATAAATAACCGGCAACACCCTCAATTGTGAATCGGTCTCATTTGTACTGGGGGATGATATCATGACTCATCAACAGGTCAGTCGAACGATCACTCGGAGGGGATTTCTCGCGGGACTCGGGGCCGCCAGCGTCACGGCAGCTGGCATTACGGGGATCGGTAGCGCTGCGCCAGCGAGCGACCGCTCACCAGTGCTCATGGTCCACGGCTTTCTCGATTCCAGGAGGACGCCGTGGTGGGACATCACCACGCATCGACTACAAGAGATCGGCTACACAGACGATGAGTTGTACCTGTTGCGTCTCGGCGCGCTCGGCACGACAGTCGATTCACCAACGGTGTACGCTGAGGAGGTAACAGCAAAGCTCCAATCCATGAGCACCGATCACGGTAGCGATGTCGACATCATCGCTCATTCGATGGGAGGACTCGATTCCCGGTGGGCGATCGAAAAGATGGGAGCCGATCAGTACGTCGATTCGCTCATCACACTCGGCACGCCTCACCAAGGGACGTACGTCGCGTATCTCGCGTACATCACACCCGGCGGTCGGGACATGATACCGGGCAGTGACTTCCTACGGGAACTGAACGACGGACAGCTCGCAGAAAGCGTCGACTACACGGCGCTTTGGTCGAATTTTGACGAACTGATCACACCCGACGAGTACGCGATGCTCCCAAGCCCGGAGTGTGAATCGGTTTCCAGCGCACGAAACGTCTTCATTCCGTACAAAGGCCACATCCAACTCGCCTTGGATGAGGCGGTGTTCGAGGCGTACGCACCGTCTCTTGGGTGAGCATCGCTGTGTGATGATCGCTACGTCGTTCACAAGATCGCTTCAGGCACGGCACCGTATTCGGTCACGTGAGGTTCAGCGCCAGTCGGAATACGTGCGACTTCTGCTGCGGCTTCGTAGTTGATGACTGAAATCTCGTTTTCTTTACGGACAGGCACGAACGCGTGTTCGCCGTCTGGAGCGGTTTGTACCCAGTAGGGAAATTTCCCAACCGGAATCATTTCGATCAACCGAAGATCCGACCGGCGGACGATCGCAGCGTACCACGACGTGGTCGCCGCGATACAGAGGTACTTGCCATCACCGGAGATGTCGATGCCGTGGTGCGCCGATTGGGCGGGATACTCGTGCTCTGCGTCCGGAACGTGGTCCGTCTTGGGTAGCCGCTTGGTGCGTGTAATCTGATCGTTGACAGCATCATATTCGTGAAAGCCGTGGAAATACGATAGTTGGACGTAGATCCACCGCCCGTCATCTGTGATCGCAATGGGTCGAACACCCTCGTTGAACTGCACTGTCCGCATCGTCTCCATCGTCTCCGGGACGAGAAACGTGAGCTGGTGGTGAAACGGGTCTCCGAGCGCGGAATCCGGAAACACCATGTTTCCGAGGCTGCCGTTGATCAACAGCTGCTTGTCGAACCCCGCTACTCGGTGGAGGTGGTTGCCGTGGGGAAGGTTGTGGGCCACCCCGTCAGCGACAACGGCACCAGTTTCAGTGTCGATCTTGTCGATCTGGTCCGCGAGGAGGTCCGAAACGTAGAGATACGTCCCATCGGGAGAGATCGTCTGGTGGTCGGCGCGAAATCCGTCCAGATTCGTCTCCCAGAGCTTCTCCCCGGTTTCGATGTCGATAGCGACAACGTCACCGACGTGGCCTCGTGAGGCGTACAGCGTCCGGCCGTCCGGCGAAAGGGAGGCGTGTTCAAGGTAGTTGTCCCGAACGACGGCGTTCAGAAACACTGGTGAGATCGAATCGATCACGTCCTCAAGTGCGTCCTCTTTGTCTCTGTCTGGATAAACGTCGATCGTCCGGAGATCTGTGTACGTCTGCGCGTCTGAGACGCTGACAGTGCCGTTTTTCGCGTTCCCCGTGACCATCACGTCACGCGTCGGCGGAGAACGCCCGGCCCCACGAGTGGGTAGCCCTCCAGCCCCGACGATGATCGCACTCGTGGTGGCGGTTCTCCGAAGAAACGCCCGGCGCGTCGGTTCTGATTCACCGTCCGTCACGGCCGTGGCTGCGTTCGATCGGGTGGTTGTGCGTCGATCACTCGTCCGTGTCGTATCAGGAGTCTGCATCGTTGATCGTGCGGTCGCATGCTCGTTTCTGCAGCGTGCGAGTAGCACCAGTAGAAACGATTGTATTAATTTATTGCCGCATATACTAGTCAATTTAAAATCACAGTAGAGAATGCAGAGACGCTCGTCTTCACAGGAGGAGTGGCTAGGCTCAGCCAGTGGACTGGCGATCAAGAGTACGAGTAGCGTGAGAAGAGATCATTCGTGACGACACCGAAACACACGATTCCATAAAAATTTTACTTGATTGACCTGAAGACCGATGAATGCCTGGCCCGCCCTTTCTGGAGGGAGACGCCGTGACTCTCCGACCGATCGAACGAGCAGACATCGACTTTCTTCAGCGCGCCATGAACGACCCGAGGGTGTGGCGGCCCGCACTCGACATCAATCCGATGAACCACGAACAGGGTGCCGAATTCTTCGAAACGGTGATTTGTGACTCCGATAGCGTTCACTGTCTTGCCTGCGATGGGGAGGAGCCGCTGGGCGTCGTCTCGTTGACGGGGAGCCAGTACGGCCCAGACGAAACCGTTCGGTCGCGGGACGCAGAACTCGCCTACTGGTTCACGCCTGAGCACCACGGCGAGGGGTATGGATCAGACGCCGCTGCGCGAATGGTGCAGTACGCCTTCGAGGACCGGAATCTCCGGCGGATCAGCTCTAGAGCCGGGAGCTTTAACGACGCCTCGATCGGGCTGCTCGAATCGCTGGGCTTCGTACACGAGGGGACCCGGCGTCAGGCGGCGTGGTTTCGTGGCGAGTACCACGATATGCGCTTGTACGGCCTGCTACGCGAGGAGTGGTGAACGAATCAGGGTGTTTCGAGACTGAGAATAGTGTGGTTCAGTGGCGCTGTTCGTCCTCATGAACCAATCCGACCCGGCGACGGAGGCGGGCGCAGCTACCACCCCAGACCAGCCAGTAAACGGGGAGAAGTCCAACGACAACGAGGAGCGAGAGCTGTAGCAGCTGTGTGAATGGATCAGGAGGAGACAGTTTAGCCCCGAGCACGAGAGCGAATAGCTGCGCAAGTAGCCCAAGAGGACCGATACAGCCACCGATCTGACTCACGAGACACGGACGTATCCGCGCCACCGGACCCTTCAACGGACGATCGAGGAAGGGTGGGCGAACATGGCGACCGTTCCCGACGATCCGATCACGGGGCTTGAGAAGCGTACCAGAGCATGCATCGCCACAACGACGAACCGACCACCATCTGCGATCGAAAGCACGGATATCCAACTCGTCGTGTTGGCTGCCGACCGACTCGAACGCGGTATCGATACCGATATCGGTGTCATCAGCAACGACATCGCGGCCGGCACCTGCTTCGACAGCGTGCTCACCGATGCCGGTTATGAGCGGTCGGAGTACATCGATGCGAAGCAATTCCTCACGAGACGCCGTGACTGGGACACGCAATCGAACGCGTGACGGTCACATCCGCCTTCCTCCGATTTTGAACTTGCATCAGACAGAAACACTACTTGCTACCTCGTATCCGAGGCCGAACCTATTTCCCGGTGCCCCTGTCGCCTGTTGGCATGAAAATAACAGGTGTTACCCAACACCACGTCGAGCACGCGATGGACGAGCCATTTCACCCGACGTGGATTCCGGGCTATCCCCAGGCGAGCCACGAGGCCGAGCTGTTCGAGATCGAAACCGACGCGGGAATCACGGGACTGGCAGCCAGTCCGAGCTTCGCGGGCGGACTGGACTACGAGGACCAACTATCGTACTTTCTGCTCGGTGAGGATCCCCACAACGTCGAGGGGATTTTGCGCAAGCTGGAGGGGTTCAATCTCGTCGGACCACGCCCGTGGCACATCGAACACGCGTTGTGGGACATCATCGGCAAAGACGCGGGCAAACCGGTGTACGAGCTGTTGGGTGCAGAAAACCGTGAGATTCCGGTGTACGCGAGCACCGGGCAAGTGATCGACGCGGACGAACGGGTCGACTACGTCCAAGAGCGCGTGAACGAGGGGTACGAGGCGGTGAAGCTGCGGATCACCGAGCCGGAGCACGTCGAGATCGTCCGCGCAGTGCGCAACGCATTCCCGGAGCTGACGCTGATGGTCGACGCGAACAAGGGGTGGGCCGTCCGGGTAATGGATGAGGAACAACAGTGGTCGTTCGCTGAGGCGCTGACAGTCGCCCGCGAACTGGAAGAGATCGGCGGAATCGGATGGCTAGAGGAGCCGCTTCCCCGCCACGATTTCGAGGGATACGCTCGGCTCCGAGAGGCAACCGACATCCCGATCGCCGGTGGAGAGTTCAACAACGGCGCGTGGCAGCTCCGGGAGCACCTCACCCACGACTCGCTCGACGTGGTCCAACCCGATGCTGCGCTCGCAACCGGTATCAAACGCGCCACTGAAATCGCGGCGATGGCGCGCCAGCACGGCGTGACGTTCGTGCCGCACACGTGGACCAACGGGCTGGGTTTTGTCGCAAACCTCCACGTGATGACCGCCGCCGGGAGCCCGTGGTGTGAGTTCTCGATCGATCCGCCGTGGACGCCAGCAGTCCGGGATTGCTTCCTGACTGAGACGCTCAACCACGAGAACGGCACCATCACCGCACCTGAAGAACCCGGACTCGGCGTCGAACTCGACCGGGAACAGCTCGCAGACGAGTAACGCGATCGCTGCAGCCGGTTGGGAAAAAGCGAAAAGAAATGTGGCTCGACCGAAGAAGTGTTTTGTCTGGGGGGCATCGGTTAAGGTAATGAAAGCGAGCACTACCGACCCGCTGGATATTGAGCATATCAGGGCGGACTTCCCGATCCTCCAGCGGGAGTTTGACGGCACGCAGCTCGTGTATCTCGACAACGCCGCGACCAGTCAAACACCCGAACCAGTTATCGACACCATCGCGGAGTACTACCGCACGTACAACGCGAACGTTCACCGAGGACTCCACCAGCTGAGTCAGGAGGCGTCGATCGCCTACGAGGAAGCCCACGACCGCGTGGCGGAGTTCATCGGCGCGTCGGGCGGCCGCGAGGAGATCGTCTTCACGAAAAACACTACGGAATCGATGAACCTCGTGGCTTACGCGTGGGGACTTGCAGAGCTCGGTCCTGAGGACGAGATCGTGACCACCCAGATGGAACACCACTCCTCGCTCGTGACGTGGCAGCAGATCGGTAAAAAGACGGGCGCAGAGGTGAAGTACATCCAGATCGACGAGGAGGGCTACCTCGACATGGATCACGCGAGAGAGTTGATCACCGACGACACAGCGATGGTGAGCGTTGCCCACGTCTCGAACACGCTGGGAACCATCAACCCCGTTTCAGAGCTGGCAGACATCGCTCATGACCACGGGGCGTACATCTTTGTCGATGGTGCCCAGTCGGTGCCCCATCAGCCGGTTGATGTCGAAGCGATCGACGCGGATTTCTTCGCCTTCTCCGGTCACAAGATGTGTGGCCCGACGGGCATCGGCGTGTTGTACGGTAAGCGTGAACTACTCGAATCGATGCAGCCCTACCTGTACGGCGGCTCGATGGTACGGAAAGTCACCTACGAGGAGACGACATTCGAGGAACTGCCGTGGAAGTTCGAGGCCGGCACGCCGGTCATCGGTCAGGGCATCGCGCTCGCGGCCGCGTGTGACTACCTCGACGAGATCGGATTGGAACGCATCCAACGGCACGAGCACGAGCTGGCTGAATACGCCTACGACAGGCTGACTGCGTTCGAGGACATCACGGTGTACGGTCCCCCTGGCAACGATCGAGTCGGACTCGTTTCGTTCAATCTCGACTCCGTCCACGCGCACGACCTTTCGAGCATCCTCAACGACCACGCAGTCGCCATCCGGGCAGGCGACCACTGCACGCAGCCGCTGCATGACACCTTGGGCACCGCAGCCTCCGCACGGGCTTCATTCTACCTCTACAACACCCGCGAGGAGATCGACGCGCTCATCGAGGGGATCGACGACGCGCGCGAGTTGTTCGCCTGAGCTTGGCGCGCCGTGACACATCGTCACTCACGATACGTTTTTCCGGCTTTACCTGCTATCGAAGACAACGATGGGACTGGGCTCCGATATGTATCGCCAGCAGATCCTCGATCATTACAAGAACCCCCGAAACTACGGGGAACTCGAGGAGCCGACGTTCTCACACACTGGCGAGAATCCGACCTGCGGCGACACGATCCAGATCGACGTTGTGCTTGCCGACGATGAGGAAACGATCGAACACATCGCCTTCTCCGGCGACGGCTGTGCGATCAGTCAGGCCAGCGCCTCGCTGCTCACCCAGCAACTTCAGGGCATGACGCTCACTGAACTCCACGAACTCGACCGCGACGACGTGATCGACATGCTGGGCGTCGAGATCAGCCCGATGCGCGTCAAATGCGCCGTGCTTGCCGAGAAAGTCGCACAGGACGGTGCGAAGATCCACACTGGTGACATCGAAATCGACACGACACAAACCGAGTAGTTCAGTCAGCATCCTCTGTTCTGAACGCAGCTCTTCCAAGACGCTCAACGGTCATCCCGAGGAAGGCAGAATGAGAAAGTGACATGTCGGTTCAGCGGATCTGAAGATCAATGGCACACACGTTGTTTCCCGAACGGATCGAGACAGAGCGGCTCGCCTTCGAACGGGTGAGTCATCGAACCGTTGATCCGTTCGAACTGTACGAGTTCGTGAGTCGAGACGATTGGCACAGAGACGCGACCGAGCACATGCCGTGGTTTCAGTTCCAGCGGCTCGACCACGTCGCTGAGTTCATCGATCGAGCTGAACAGCGCTGGACGGACCGGGACAGTGCTCGGTATCTCCTGCGATCCAAAGAGGAAAACGGCGACATTATTGGCACGACGGCCTACAAACCGGAGTGGGAACAACGCCGCGCGGGATCGGATATCGTTCTCGCAAGGCAGTACTGGGGCCGGGAGTACGGAACGGAGCGGGCGTCGGTCTTCATCGAGTTGACGTTCGAGCGGTACGACCTCGACGCATACTATACGACCTGTGCTACCGACAACGAACCTTCTCGACGCATGATAGAGAAGTACGTCGAGAAATACGGCGGTCGCCACGAAGGGCTGTTACGGCAACACTCGGCGCGTCCGAACGGTACCGTTACTGATCAACACCGGTTCACTGTTGTGCGCAGCGAGTACGCCACCGCAACTGAAGGAATCGAGACGATGGCGTTCGATGCAACGTGGTGAACGGAGATCAAACGCGGCTACTCGGGTTTCAGTCCTTCATTTTCAACGCGCATGACGGATTCGCCGTCAGGGAGGTTCGGCGCGTCGACAAGTTTGACGATGCGCTTGTTCGCCTTTGACTTGCGGAGATAGATGCGGAACGTGGATTTGTGACCGAGGATGTTGCCGCCGATGGGTTTCGTCGGATCGCCAAAGAAGGCGTCCGGATTCGACTGGACCTGGTTGGTTACGACGACAGCGGCGTTGTACAGATTGCCGACCCGATCGATGTCGTGGAGATGCTTGTTGAGCTTCTGCTGGCGGTTAGCCAACTCGCCACGACCGACGTACTCAGCTCGGAAATGGGCAGTGAGCGAATCGACACACAACAACCGCACGGGATACTCGCTGTCTTCGTGTTCGCTCGCGATCTCTTGGGCCTTTTCCGCGAGCAGGATCTGGTGGTTGGAGTTGAACGCCTTTGCAACGTGAATGTGGTCGAGAAACGACTCGACGAGCGCAGAAACAGCTTCTTCGTCGTCCGGATCGCCGTCAATCTCCTTGTCGTCCATGGCGGCAGCGATGAGCGAATCATCCAGCCCACGGACCATCTCGTCGATACGCTCGGGACGGAACGTGTCTTCGGAATCAACGAAGATGGCGCTCCCACCCAATCCACCCACTTCAGGCGGCAGCTGGACGTTTACCGCCAGCTGGTGAGTGACCTGTGATTTTCCCGCGCCGAACTCGCCGTACACCTCCGTGATCGACTGGGTTTCGACGCCGCCACCGAGCATCTCGTCGATCTCCGTTACCTGCGTTTCGAGCTTGCCAATCCGCTCGCGGCGCTGGAGCACCGACGCCCCCGTTTCGAACCCACCGATATCCGCCTGCTCTCGCGCCGCCTGAATGATGTCGTGCGCCGTGCTCTCACCCACGTCGGCGGTGTTC
Source organism: Halocatena pleomorpha (assembly GCF_003862495.1). Classification (GTDB taxonomy): domain Archaea; phylum Halobacteriota; class Halobacteria; order Halobacteriales; family Haloarculaceae; genus Halocatena; species Halocatena pleomorpha. The sequence continues at coordinate 15,082 of NZ_RRCH01000042.1, forward strand.
GAAAGCTCCGCCGGACTTGCGACGGCGATGCCCTGAAAGGAATCGTACCCGTTGTCTTGCAGTTTCTCCGCCGTTGCCGGGCCGACGCCCGGAAGGTTCTCCAAATCTGTTGCCATGGTTCTCCGTTGTTCCCCACCCTTCATAAAAACTCGTTAACACCCCAGTGAAAGTGAAACCGTGGGACAGCAGGGAGGTACGTGCAGAACACAGAAAACAGCAGTGAGTCAGTTCAGTCCCACGGATCGCCGGAACCGTCGGGCCAGAGCGGATACCAGTAGTCGGTGTCGTCTTCGAGTTCGATTTCGTTTTCAAGCGCGGTTTGGAGCTTGAACTCGGCGCTCGAATCGCGTTCGTTGCCGGGAAGCGGCGCGAACGGGTAGTACGCGCCGCGACGGAACGAGTACACCCAGTAGACGGGAGTAGCATCCTTCTGGAAGGCGAACACAGCGGCAAGCAGCCGGCTTCCAAATCCTTCCTCAACGAACGTGTCTGCCGCGAAATGCATACTCGTGATCAGGTCTTCGAAATCCGGATCCTCAAGGATGACCCACTGATAGCCGTGTGAATCGGTGTTAAACCGGGCTTCGGTGCCCGTTTCTTGGCGACCAGCTTCGAGGATGCGCTTGACTTCCCGTTCCGCTTCTTCGAACGCCGCGCTGTCAACGTTTGAAAAGCAGAGTGCGGCCTCCCCCGTCGGCGCGTAGCCGAGGTCGGCCTCCATCGTGATGTACGCGGTGCTCATCCCGAACAGATCCTCCGGTTCGGCCGCGCGAGTGGCGTCCGCTTCGGCGCTGAGACCGAGCACCTGTCGAATCGAATCAAAAACACCCATGTGTTATTCACGGACGTGTGGCTGCTTGGGGTTTTCCATGCTGTAAGAAGAGAAAAACAATGGAAACAGTCAATCAATCAGGGACGGTTCACGCGAACTGAACTTCGCGCTCCATGTCCTGAAGCCGTTCGATCCGGCGTTCAGTGCTCGGGTGCGTGCTGAACAGCCGCATGATAGAGCTGCCCTTCACCGGGATGATGAAGAAGGCGTTCATCTCCGACTGTTCACGCATATCGCGGTCAGGAACCTTGTCCATGCGGCCCGAGATCTTCATGAGTGCGGAGGCGAGCGCGCTCGGGTTGCCGGTGATCATCGCCCCACCCCGATCGGCGGCGAATTCGCGGTAACGCGAAAGCGCCCGGATGAGGAAAAATGAGACGATCCAAACGACGAGGGAGGCGAGGATAGCGACGAGCGCGCCGGGATTGTCGTCGTCGCCGCCACCGGTGAACAGCCACCCCCACCGGACGACCATGAACGCGATGGTCGAGAGGAACGAGGCGATCGTCATCACCATCACGTCCCGGTTTTTGACGTGGGCGAGCTCGTGGGCCAACACGCCTTCAAGTTCCTCTTGGTTCAGTGTGTTCAGGATGCCGGTGGTGACACAGACCGTCGCGCTGTCCTGTGACCGACCCGTGGCAAACGCGTTCGGGACCCGAGAATCCGTGACTGCGACTGTGGGTTTCGGGAGATCTGCCTGTTGGGAGAGGCGCGAAATCGAGGCGTGAAGCTCGGGATACTCCTCTTCGCTCACCTCACGTGCACCCATCGTATACAACGCGAGCTTGTCGCTGAAGAACAACTGGCCCAGCAAAAACACACCTACAACGGGCATGATTACCCACATCCCCGCTCTTGCCAGTACGGCGACAAACACGATATAGAGGGCGAACAACAGGAACATCGTGAAGGCCATCCGCCCTCTGAGGTTCCAATCCGATTTCCACTCCATAGTCGGAATACCAGTCAAGAACATATAGCCTCTCCGCTATACGTACAGTGTCAGCATTTCACACAGGAATCAGGGTCTGACAGTGCTGTGCGCCACGGCTCAAAGGGCACGCCCGGTCCGGTCCCGCCCGCCATGGGAAACGAAAGCGGGACCGTCTAGAACGAAACAGAGGGACTACATGACCGTTTCGACGTACAGTTAATCGCACAGCTAATCAGAGACAGGCACGCACGCAAAGGGTCGAGTGCACCACGCGCGCCGCTGGCAACGGGAGAAGTCCAACACAGCTGTGTCGTTACACGTCGTGAATTAGTAACGATCGGAGCAGACGAGTTTAAACGCACTGGGACACTACCCTCGTCAATGGGTTCCGGCGAATTCTGTCCTCGATGTGGCGAGCCTGTCGAACCGCGATCGGAACCACGCCCTGGTTCCCCCAGTGGTCACCGGGCGCGCCTGTGTGACGAGTGTTACTTCGCGGAGTTCGATCTCGTCGACGCGCCAGAAGAACGCATCGTCGAGATCTGTAGCAAGTGCGGGGCCGTCAGGCGCGGCGAGCAGTGGGTCGATGTCGGTGCAGACGACTACACCGATGTCGCAATCGAGGAGACCACCGACGCCCTCGGAGTCCACGTTGAGGCCGAGGACGTGGAGTGGATAGTCGACCCTGAGCAGATCGATCAGAACACGATCGAGATGCACTGTTATTTCACGGGCGTGTTGCGCGATACGGTGATCGAAGCGGAACACGACGTTCGCGTGCGATTCAACCGAACAACGTGTACGCGCTGTTCGCGTATCGCTGGGGAGTACTACGCGAGTACGGTACAGGTCCGCGCCATGGACCGCACGCCGACTGAAACCGAGCGAACGCGCGCGGCTGAAATCGCCCGCGAGCGTGTCGACGAACGCGAGGGCGACCGCAACGCCTTCATCACCGAGATCAGCGAAAGCCACGATGGGGTGAACGTCCGGCTCTCAACCACACAGCTCGGTCGAACCGTTGCCACCCACATCCAGCGAGAACTCGGTGGAACAGTAACGGATTCCCAGACGCTAGTTACCGAAGACGAAGACGGAAACGAGGTGTACCGAGTCACCTACGCTGTCCGACTCCCGCCGTTTCCCGCCGGAACTATCATCGAACCGGACGAGGAGGAGCCGGTGCTCGTCCACAGCGCCCACAACAATCTGAAAGGACGACGACTCACGACTGGAGAACAGTACGAGGCCGACGCAGAAGACGGGATCGCCCCCGACGCTCGCCGGCTCGGTGATGTCACTGACGCCCGAGAAACGACCCTCGTTGCTGTTGAAGACGACCACGCCGTGCAAGTGCTCGATCCCGACACCTATGAGGCGAAAACCATCCCTCGACCGTCGTATCTCGATGCCGACGCCGACACCGTGACCGTCATAAAACACAGAAGCGGGCTGCACGTGTTGCCCACGGATGCGATCAGGGATCAGTGAGTCTGATATCGCAGGTTTTTGACGCCTCGTGACGCAGGGATAACCGATCAGGGACCGACCGATCAGTGCGGCTCATTCGCGTTGGTCTCGATACACGACGACATCCTGTCCGGCCCGGCGAACGGTGACAGCAACATCCCCATCGAGTCGTCGGCTCGCTGATCGGATCGTGGTCTCCAACCGGGCGAGTTGATCGGGGTCCGGATCACGATCAGCAAGAGACCGACACTGATCCGCGAGTCGCGCCAACCGTTTGCTGATCAGTCCGTTCTCCACTGTTTCGCTTGCCTCCTCAAGTCGAATACCTGCGCGCCGGAGGGTCTCACCGCCCATACTATCTTCCATGAGAATATCAAATATAATCATTCTGATCTTCGGTTTGGGATCAAGACTGAACGGCGTCCTCGATCCGGAAATCCATACAAAACATGATATTAAATCACTGCCAGACATCATCAAGTGGATGGTTCTCGATCGAGGGCGTAGTCGAAGCGGCGGTCGACCGGCGTCGATCCGTGGCGGTCTCCAAACACGCTTCGCTCGGATCGAACGCCGGGAGCGACGGCGCACGCATGCGGTCGATCTGCGCTTGGAACCACGGTGGAACGTCAGAACGCGCCCGGTCGAACAGATCGAGGAGGCTTTCGTCAGCGAGGTAGGTTGCTCCCTCGTCGGTGGGAGATCTGACAACACGCCCACACGCTTGGATCACGGTTCGGAGCGCACTGCGGTAGTACCACCCCCACTGTCCGTCTTCGAGCCGGCGAGCCACACGAGAGTCGCGCGTGTTCGGAAACGGGGCCTTACACAGCACCTGCCACCGAGCGAGATCCCCCTCCAGATCGAGGGCTTCCTCCATCTTCACGGAGAGCAACACCGTTGAGTCGTCGCGTTTCCACGAGGAGAGCACGGCGTTCCGATTCTCCCGGTCGTGTGATCGAACGCGTTCTCCGACCCCGAAGTCGGACAACAGCGTTGCGAGTCGCTCAGCGATCGCGTATGAATGACAGTGAACAATACCTTTCTGCTCATGGTGTTGCATGAGACGAACGAGAAGGCGTGCGAGTTTCGGAAGCGTCTCATCACGGTGTTCGTGTGTCATTTTCCCCTGTGTCACGTCGAACAGCGGTCGGTTCTCGACAGGGAACGTGTGTTCGACATCCACGAGGGCGACACGAGACGGATCGAGTCCGGTCTGGCGGCAGAACGCCGTCTTGTTCAGGATGGTCGCTGACAACAACGCGAAGGATGTGGCCCGATCCCAGACAGTATGAACGAGGTACCGTTCGGGGTTCATCGGTTTAATGGTGAGGGGTGTTCCCTCGCCGCCGTGCTGGTCTGTGACCCACGTTGTTGCGCTCTCAGGATCGCGGACATCAGTGACGAACCACTGTAGTTCCCTGATAAGTTCGGCAAGCCGATCGCGCGTAGCCACGTCCGCGGCGCTGAGTTCGGGTTCGCGTTGGAGTTCCTGCCGCTTGCGGTCACAGACCGAGACCAACGTCTCGGCGTACTCGATGGCCCCATCCACACCCGTGACCTCCGGTGCCGGCGTGCGATCCCAGACAGGAACCGTTTCGGGACCGAGTTCGATTGTGGCGTACATCTCCGCCCAGTCGACCAACCCGTGAGCTTCGTCGATAACGAGTACGTCGCGCTGGTCGAACACCGTAGAGCCGGCCGTTTGCATGAAATACGCCAGCGTCATCGCGGCGATCGGACGGTTTGCCGCGAGATCCCGGTCCGAAAAGTACGGACACCGGTGTTTGACGGGGCAGTCAAACCCCGTTTCGCGAGCACACGGCGCGCGGTCAACGGGCGTCGTTGTCTCCCCCGGTAGAACACACGAATAGTTCCCTTTGCCCTGAATGACGTTCAGATCGTCGAGCAGCGGATCCGCCGCCACGTCGTCCAATTGGGAGACTTGTGGCGTAGTGTAGTACGCACCGATCGGTTGCCCGGCGTCGGCTTCTCCGGCCCGTCGGGCACAGCCAGCGATGGCCCGCGCGAGTAGCGACTTTCCGCTGCCGGTGGGTGCGCGAACGAGTACGATGTCGTTGCCCGCCGCGAACGCTGTCCGGATGTCGGTGAGGGCCTGCCGTTGCGCACCACGGTACGCGTCGGCTGGAAATTCGGATTCGATACGAGTCGGATTCACGGTCGTCGATATCGATAGATCGTCTGGCTCTCGATCACGCTACTACCTCACCGAACCGAACGACGAGGAGACGGAAAAACGACCCGGAGCGATGGCAGTCAGAGCACAGTATTCGATACGCTCAGTCCTCAAACTCGGTATCGAGATGCTGTGCGTTCTGTGTCATGATCTGGGTGGCTTCGCTGTACTGAAGAACGTTCTGAATATCGCCGTCGCGTTCGGACATCTCTTCAGGGCGTCCTTCGACCGCGTCGAGCTCACCCTGGATGAGGCGTTTCCAATGGACTGTCGGACCGTAGTATCTGAACGCGGCAGTTTCCGTAGGCGGATAAGGTTTCCGTAGGCGGATAAGAGATCTGTCGCGCGCGGGTGCATCTGCCGTCGACGATATCGATGAGAAAGTACAACGGCTTACCGTCGTAGCGATCATCCGGTTGAATCTCAAAACGGAAGGAGCCGTCGAACTCGACGCCCTATCCCGACGCTGCCTGCTGGAACTCCTCGTTCTCGTTCAATCGATCGCGCCACCTCGTGATCCATTCGTCAGCTTCACTCAGGAGTGTGATTGCCATCGGTGTGTACTCTCCGGCGTATTGTGGATAAACACACTGCCAGTTATCGGCGGAACCTATTATTCATCTGCGAGCGCAGCGAGCGCTGTGGGTCGTGCATGGCGATCTCCGACCCGTTTTCCGAGAGATCGTCGATCGTGCCGTTCATGCGGTTACGGACGACCACAGGCGTTCACGTCCTGACTGTCGATACGTCGGCTGTGATGATACCAAAGCCATCACAGAGCGCCGCTTCGACAGCCCCCGTTTCCGTCGTTGCCGTTCGGACCTGCACCTCGACGACGAGATCGACACGGATATCTGTCGCTGTGGGCCGACAGCCCACCACGTCAATCTCCTCAACGGCGGCGACCGGGGTGGCGCTTGTGAGGACATCCATTGCGCCAGCAGTGAGATCGCCCGCTGCTCCACGAGACACCCAGAGGGTGATGTCGGTGCTCGCCGTGACAACGAGCACCGACTCCTCCATGGTCATACGTTCCCGCCGAGACTCGAACTCGGGCTTCGGCCCCCGGCCGCGTGCGTACCTGCTACACCACGGGAATATCGGTCGGATAGTCGATTCCGATCGGATTGGAGTATGGATATCCAACACCGAGCCACCGATCACAGAACAGTCCGTTCTCTACACCGTCGCCGGGACGGTCGTCTCTGGGATGAGAGACACGAGGAACGGACCCGACGTAACACTCACTTCCCGAATCGGGAAGCAGTGTCACGGCGGGCGTGTGGACAGGTAAGCGATGAACAACGCCCGTCCACACTGCCAAGAGATGTATTCGAGAACGGGCCTACCCCGTTCTCGAATTCCTCGGTGGCAACAGCGAACAGTCGGTGTGTGGAAAGCGTGTTCATCATTCGTATCACCGGCCCACGATGTATCCCTTCGTATAATCGCAATTATATTAGTTTTTCCGATGGCGTGGTAAGTGATATCACACCTATGCAGAGGGGCATTCGGCTACCAGTGACTGTTATCAACGAACTGAGAGGGGGTGATAACGTCAACGTCCTTGTTGGCGACGTGATCGATGACCTTCTTGAGGGCGTTTACCGGCAATCCCTCACCACCGATCTCGTGATAGTAGATGACAGCCAGTTGGTTGAATTCGGCAGCCATGTTAACGATCTGGCGGGTACCACGGATAGACTCACCGTTCACACGGGAAATGAACGCGGGATTGCTGGGTCGGCGGGCGTTGTTCGGGCCGCCGCCCTGAAGATAGGCCGTTTTAAACAGCTCGTTAATATGCTTGAGACTCGCGCTGTTCACTCGATGGTATGGAACAATGAAATGTTCCGAGCCTCGTTTGAAACCCTTCACGTTGAGATAGCGTTTCGTTTCCTGGAGGATCCGTCGTTGTTTTTCAGAGGAGTATTTCGGGAGGAGTTCGCTAGCGTGGCCGACCATATCCCATCCGTTTTTGCCCATTTCGCGCATATTGGCCTCGGTGATGCGATCATCTCCGCCGACCGCGTCCGGGATGATGGCGACCGAACCCGTCCAATCTTTCTCTTTAAACAATGGATACACCGTTTCGTAGGCGCTCACGTGTCCGTCGTCGAACTGGAACATCACCTTCCCCTTGTTCCCCTTGGGAACCTTCCGAAGATCGTCAATGAGCACTTCGAACGGCTTGTTCATCGGCCCGATCTGGAGGTTGATCTTCGCCACGTTACCCAACACTGGATTGCCTTGTTTGTCCGTGTAACCGAGATCGAACCGAACCCACCCATTCAACTCCTTGGGAATATGGCGAGTCGCAGTGAGCATTGCACTTTGAGCCGGAGCAATGATCTCGGCCCGTATCTTGACGGTATCGGGCTTGTTCACTTTCGCCGCTAACGAAAGATCGTGGTTGCTCAGATCCAACGCCTCCGGGTAGAACGTGCGGGAAATCTTGGCAGTGGCCTGTTTTCCATTCTTCTTCGGCCGGAGTACGACCGACTGGTCGCCCTGAAACACGTCTTTCGTAGTGGTTGTTGGCTTACCGTACTGTACTTCCCACTGCGACGACATATTGTTGAACTTATCAACTGATTTTCCAGAAGTGGAAATCCCATCGGGCGTGTCAGTATCGGTGGTAGAATTCGAGCTGTCGGTCGAATCGAGTAGATTCGACCCGTCCTTACCACCCAAGATCGATGAACAGCCGGCGAGTGACGCTGTTCCGATGGATCCGATTGCTGTGATGAACTTACGTCTATTTGAATAGTTTCTCATATCGGCAATGGAATCAAGAACTCCACGGATCATAATTATGTGGGTGATAGTTGGATAATATTGGTAAATATCTTCGTAAATTATGGTGTCAATTCAGAAATGGACATAGTATAATCATATACTGAATACCGTAACAGGATCAATAGCACTCAGTTGTGAGACGAATACAGGGAAAACACCGGACTGTCCACGGTTACAGTCGAAAAACGGACCGGGAGAGCACCGGCGTCAGTCGATCCGACATTCACGGGGGTCGCCAGCAAATCCGAGAAACAGGAGGAACAGGGCGATTCCAGCGACACGGAGCACGGTTTGCTGGAACGGAATGAACGACACCGCCCCTGTGAGACCGAAAATGGCAAAGAGACCAGGACCACAACTCGCACAGCCCGCAGCGAACAGTCCGGGAATAACGGCGCTGATGTTGGCAACGCTGCCCACCTGAAACATCCGCAGTTGTGCGACCATGTTCGTGATCGCGATCCCCGTCAACATCGCGTACGCGACGTTCATCGCGATTGAGATGGTGCCGATCTGCTCGATGTTTATCAAGAAGATGCTTTTGAAATAATCGACAGTGACAAGCTGGGGATTGTTGAGGACCATGTTGATCACACCCATCGACTGGGCGAACAGGACAAGCACGAAAAACGTGAGTCCAGCCACAACAGTCGTGAGTACAACTCGCCCCCCGGATAGAAACGGGTAGGAAAGCGCCGTCGACAACTCCTCACCGAATCGTTGGAGTCGGTTCGTGCCAGCTCGTGTGTACGTCCTGAAATCGCTACTCATGGGTTATAGGTTGCGGTACGCATCGATCTGTTGTTTGAAGGTGGAGTACGGCTGCGCGCCGAAAAAGGAGGTGGTTTGGTCCGATCCCGAATGATACAGCACGAAGCCGGGGGTGTCCGAGAACCCCTCGTTTCGGGCGCGCTTTCGTTCTTGTTTGATCTTTGCTTCGTGTTGTTTGCGGTTCTGTTTCATACACTGATCGAGGGCATTGGCGTCAATCCCATCGATATCACGGGCGTAGCCCAGAAGGTTGCTCCGGGAGGACCACTCTCCGCCATCGAGTTGCTGATTCTCGAAGACGGTCCGGTGCCACTCCCAGAAACGATCTGGACGATCGTCTTTCACGCGGTTCCAGAGACACGTAGCCATCACATCGGCCGTCCAAGAGTGGTCTCCGTAGTTCGGATAGTGAAGAAGGACGATCCGAGCTACCCCATCAGACACTTCGTTGCGGATGAGTTTCGGGAGCGCTCCGTTGTCCCCCATCTCGAACTGTTTACAATATGCACACTGGTAATCAGACCAGTAGTAGATGTCGACCGTCGGATCCGACGTGTTGGCTATGATGGGATTGCCCGCCAGCCCAATCCCGTAGCTCGTCGTTCCTGACTCCGAACGGAGCGGGGGCGAGACCGGTTCCGAAGGGGTCGAAGTGGTCGACGTCTCTGTCGACGTAGTCATCGGTGCGTCGTCGGATGGAGCAGTCTTCACTACCTGTTCTGGGGTGTCCGTCTCCGGAGTTGCGCTTCTATCGTTCTGTGTCGTAGTAGGGGTCCCTGCGTCGTTGCCATCGCTTAAACACCCTGCAAGCCCGCCACAGACGCCGACGCCCACGCTCACAAGGAATCCTCGACGGTTCGTTAACGTTCCTTTCAAACTCATGTTGCTTCGTTGATCATATTACAGGACTGACTCATCACCGTGTTCGTCGTGGACATCCTTCCGTTCTACTAGTAGTATTGCCGGGTTGTGTTTTATGACTTTTGCTGTAGTAAACCGATGCTAATTTATTATTTACCATCTATATAGCTATAAAATCATATTGTGGTAAGTATGGTTAGTATTAATCGACGTTTCGTGACTTTATAGCGCCCTGTTACTAAATAATTGATCAAGCGTGTTATCTGTATTGCTATAGTTACTCAGCACGTTCGATCGGTGCGCGGATGGAGTTGCCCCACTCGGTCCACGACCCGTCGTAGTTTTCCACGTCGTCGAAGCCGAGCAGTTCAGTGAGGACGAACCACGCGATCGAAGAGCGTTCTCCAACCCGGCAGTACGTCACGACGGCTTGATCTTCGGTAACGTCGTGCTCTTCGTACAGTTGCTTGAGTTCTTCGGCGCTTTTGAACGTGCCGTCGTCGTCAAGCACCGACGCGGTTGGAACGTTACTTGCACCCGGAATGTGGCCGCCGCGTTGAGCGGTTTCTTGGAGACCCTCTGGTGCGATGATTTCTCCAGTGAACTCCTCGGGAGACCGAACGTCAACCATCGGAAGTCCGCTTTCTAAGGCTTGTTCGACATCCGCTCGATAAGCACGAATCCCCTCAAACGGACCGCGAGCAGTGTACTCCTGCGAAGAAAAATCAGTGGACTCCTCTGTGAGCTGGTACTCGTTGTTAACCCAGTAGTCCTTGCCACCGTCGAGGACGCGAACGTCTTCGTGGCCGTAATATTTGAACTCCCAGTACGCAAACAGCGCAAACCAGTTCGGAATCCAACCGTTCCCGTAGAAGACGACCGTCGACTCCTCGGTGATCCCGGCCGCACCGACCGTCTCTTCGAATTCCGGTTTGTCGAGGATGTCTCGCTCGACTGCGTCGGAAAGATCCTCGTCCCACTGGAAACCGATCGCACCGGGAATATGGCCGTCCTCATACCGCGAAGGGAAGTCCTCTTCGGGCGACTCCGGACTGTTTACCTCGACTAATCGCAGATCCGGCGCGTCCGTTTTGAATTCATCGAGACGATCTTCGACCCAGTCAGCTGACACCAACACGTCGTTGACGTAATTGGAACTACTGGCACTCATAGACACGTGGTGTTCTCTGCCCACTGTAATGTATCTTCGTGACGCGTTCAATAGTATGGAAATAAATACACATAACACGAATAAAAACAATCGAGATCTGGCGGATCTCCTCTAGGGTTGATTGTGGTGGTATTGCAGTGGTGTTCGACCGATTCGTTTTACACGATGCCTATCGTAGTGTAAGTATGGCGAACAAACCCGGTGGCCGACCACCGAGAGAGAAACGCCAGCAACCCACTCGTCGACGGCGTTCGCCGTCCAAGGCGCGTCGTCACCGCCTTTTGCACACGACGCTTTTCATGGCTGGAGCGATCCTGCTCACGGCCGCCGTTGTCATCACAATCGTCTCGGTTGTGGACGCTATGCTTTGACCCGGTCGATGCTCCCACCGCTTCGATTGTGGTGTTCGACTGTGACTGTAGTGACGACGTTCTGATACTCCCCAATAAATATCAAAGGGAACATATATGTCTGACGCAATTTTATACGGTTTGGGCGATCCCTAGCGAACATGGGTCGCAGTGATCGTGTCGAGGAACTCGAAACGCAGGTTCGGGAATTGGAAGCGACCGTCACCGGACTAACTGAGGAACTGTTAGAGTGCAAACAGCGCCTCAGCGAAGTCGAGGACACTCTTGAGGAGGGGTCCGACGCTGAGGGATCGTCATCGGGGATGTACGCCCCGTCTGAGTCGTCACCGACTGGTGAATCGGTCACCAGTTCGATGTCGATCCTGGACGAAGTCGACACGTATACGACGGAGGGAGAAGAATCCCATTCAGAAACGGAGACCGAGGAAGACGGCGACGGGATCATCGTCGCATAGGCCGGTTGTCGTCTCGATCAACTATCGATGCACATCAAAGAACTCGTTTTGGACGATTTCAAGAGCTTTGGTCGGAAGACACGGATCCCATTCTACGAGGATTTTACCACGATCAGCGGTCCCAATGGATCTGGAAAATCGAACATCATTGATTCGATCCTCTTTGCGCTCGGGCTTGCGCGCACATCGGGTATCCGTGCGGAGAAGCTCACGGACCTCATTTACAATCCGGATGACACCGACGAGAAACCATCCGGTACGCGTGAAGCGAGCGTCAAAGTGATTCTCGACAACAGTGCCGGAGCGGTGTCGCGCTCACAGGTGGTCAACGCAGCCGGCACGGACAACGTCGGGGATACCGAAGAGATCACCGTCAAACGACGGATCAAACAGACCGAAGACAACTACTATTCGTACTACTATCTCAACGGTCGATCGGTGAATCTCTCGGATATTCAAGACCTATTGGCTCAGGTCGGTGTCGCTCCGGAGGGGTACAACGTGGTGATGCAGGGCGACGTAACCGAGATCATCAACATGTCGGCGGGCGACCGCCGTCGGATCATCGATGAGATCGCGGGCGTGGCGGAGTTCGACGCTCGCAAAGAGGACGCTGCCGAGGAGTTAGAGGTGGTTCGAGAACGACTCGAAGAGGCTGATCTCCGGATCGAGGAGAAACGCGAGCGGTTGGAACAGTTGGAAGACGAACGGGAGACGGCCCTCGAATACCAGACGCTCAAAGATGAGAAATCCGAGTACGAAGGGTATCTCACGGCCGCAGAACTCGAAGAAAAGCGCGACCGCCTCGATAGAATCACGGAGACGATCGTCGACACTGAAGCGACGCTCACTGACCGCCAAGCAACGCGCTCACAGCGGGAGGACCGGGTGTCTCAACTGGAGGCGGAGCTGTCGGAGTTAAACGCTGAGATCGAACGGACAGGTGAGGACGAACAGCTCCGCGTCAAACAGGAAATTGAGGAGATCAAAGGCGAGATCGCACGGAAAGAAAACGCCATCGAGACCGCTACCGAGCGCGCAGAAGAAGCAGAACGGAAGCGTAGCCAAGCGTTCGTAAAGCTCGATGGGAAACAGGAGGATATTGAGGAGTTGGCCGGCCAGATCAAAGCACAAAAGGTCGAAAAGGTCTCGATCAAAGCCGAGATTCAAGACCACGAGTCCGAGCTTGCAGAAGTCGAAAACGAGATCGAAGCAGTCGACACGGAGTACGAGCGGCTAAAGACGGAGTTGGCCGACGCGCGTGACCGGCTCGAAACGGCGAAATCGGAGCGAAACGACAGCCAACGCGAACAGGATCGGCTGCTTGACGCGGCCCGACGCCGGTCGAACGAACGGCGCGACCTCGAAGCGGAAATCGAGTCGCTCGAAGAGACGATCCCCGAACTCGAAGCGAAACGCACGGACATCGAAGCAGAGCTCGAAGCGGCCAATGAAAACAAAGCCACGATCCAGTCGGCGGTCAACGATCTCAGGGACGAAAAATACGAACTACAAGCGGAAATCGACGAGATCGAAGACGAGCTGAGCGCGGCCCAACAGGAGTACGCCGAACTCGAAGCGAACACCGACGACACGAGCAGCTCGTACGGCCGCGCGGTGTCGACGGTCCTCAACAGCGGGATCGACGGTGTTCACGGAGCGGTGAGTCAACTCGGTAGCATCTCCGGCCGGTACGCAGTCGCGTGTGAGACGGCAGCCGGGGGACGACTCGCCCACGTGGTCGTCGAGGACGATGGCGTTGGACAGCACTGTATCGAACACCTCCAGTCCCGCAACGCGGGCCGCGCAACGTTTCTCCCGATCTCGGAGATGCAGCACCGCTCGTTGCCCTCGCTTCCGGGACACACGGGTGTGGTCGATTTCGCGTACAACCTGGTGGAGTTCGACCGTCGGTACGCAGGTGTTTTTTCGTACGTGCTGGGTGACACCCTTGTCGTCGAAGACATCGACACCGCCCGCGAGCTAATGGGCGAATTCCGGATGGCCACGCTCGGCGGAGATCTGGTCGAAAAAAGCGGCGCGATGACAGGCGGTTCGAACAACGGAACCCGGTACTCGTTTTCTTCCGATACCAGCCGGCTCGAACAGGTCGCAGAGCGCATTACTGAACTCGAAGACCGGCGTCGATCGCTTCGTGAAGACCTTCGATCGGTCGAATCACAACTCGACGACGCACGGGAGCGCCAGTCTGCTGCCACCGATCAGGTGCGCGATATCAAGGCCGAGCGCACAGAGATCGATGAGCGCATCGAATCCACCGAGGCGGCAATCGAGGACAAAAAAGCGGAGATCACGGAGATCGGACGCGCCCGCGAGGAGACCGAAGAGCAGATGCGGACGATCGAAGCCGAGATCGAAGAGAAAGACGAGACGATCGCCGGGATTGAAGCGGAGATCGACGATCTCGAAGCCGAACTCCGATCCTCGGCCGTCGCGGAACTCACCGACCACGCTGAAACCCTTCGGGAAACGATCACCGATCTCGAAGACGAGATGCGGCGGATCGACGACGATCTCAACGAGTTGAAGCTGGAACGAGAGTACGCGGAGGAGACGATCGACGATCTTGAAGGCGAGATCGAAGCCGCAGAGGAACGCCACGCAGCCGCGACCGAGCGTATCGAGGAGCGCAAAGCGGAGATCGGAGACGAGGAGGCACGCCTCGAACGCAAACACGAGCAGGTAGCGGAACTAGAAGAAGAGCTGGCTGATCTCAAAGACGAGCGAACGGATCTCAAAACGGAGCTACAGGACGCCCGCGAGAGCTACGAAACGGCCGCCGACGCGGTCGACCGCGCAGAAAGCCGGCTCGAATCGCTACGGGAGCAGAAAACGCGGCTCAGCTCGGAGATCGAGGAACTGGCCGAACAGGTCGGTTCGTACGACCCCGAGGAGATTCCTGCTCACGAGACACTCGAACGCGAGATTGCGCGGCTCGAAGAGGAGATGGCTGCGCTCGAACCAGTCAACATGCTCGCTATCGATGAGTACGATCGCGTTTCCGGGGAGCTGTCCGACCTCGAAACGCGCCGGAAGACGCTCACAGAGGAGCGTGACGCTATCCAGACCCGCATCAAGGAATTCGAGACCAAAAAGAGGGCGACGTTCATGGACGCGTATGAGGGCATCAACGAACAGTTCGAGGAGATCTTTGCGCGGCTGTCCGATGGGTCTGGGACGCTGTTTCTCGAAGACGAGGATGATCCGTTTGCGGGCGGTCTGACGATGAAGGCCCAACCCGGCGACAAACCGGTCCAACGACTCGCAGCGATGTCTGGGGGTGAAAAATCGCTGACGGCGCTCGCGTTCATCTTTGCGATCCAACGACACAATCCCGCGCCGTTTTACGCGCTCGATGAAGTCGACGCGTTTCTGGACGCGGCCAACGCCGACGCCGTCGGTGAACTCATCGACGAACTCGCCGGCGATGCCCAGTTCGTCGTCGTCTCACACCGGTCGGCGCTGCTTGAACGGTCCGAGCGGGCCATCGGCGTCACCATGCAGGGCAACAACATCAGCGCGGTCACGGGAATCGATCTGAGTGGCGACACGGACAGAGAGGTACCCGCAGATGACTGAACACGTCGACGGCGTTACGATCGATCTCACCAGCGGTGATCCCGAGAGCACAGCCGAGGACACGAACGAACCGGCCACCGAAGCGGATGCGACGGACGAGGAAGTCGAACCGGTCGAGTTGCTCGTGCAACTCGCAGAAGACGAGGAAATCGATCCATGGAACATCGACCTCGTGGCTGTCACCGACAAGTTCCTCGGTGCGCTCGATTCAGCCGATCTCCGGGCGGGTGGGCGGGCGCTGTTTTACGCCAGCGTTCTGTTGCGCATGAAAAGCGAAGCGTTGACAGAGGCGAGCGAACCGGAGGAGTCGGCAGACATCGAGGAAGAGCACCAATGGATAGAGCCGACAGCGACCGAGGCGCCGGGAACAGCCCCCGAAAACGGCCGGGATCCGTTCGACGCGCTCGAACAGGAGATGGATCGGCGGCTCGATCGGAAACGCGCACGTGGCACGCCCCAAACGCTCGACGAACTCGTTCGAGAACTCAGAGAGCGCGAGCGAAACACACACTGGAAGGAATCACGGACCTACGACACGAGTGACTCGCCGCGTGGATTCAGCCGTGGTACCCAAACACTCGATTACCGCGACGACGACGCCCGCCGGATGGACGAGGAACCATCAGAAACGGAGGTCACTGGTACGACCCACACAGAAGACATCGAAACAACCATTCAAACCGTCTATCGTGCGCTGTGTGAACAGTACGACCGAGGACGGGATGCAGTGCTGTACGCCGAGATCAATGCGGTTGGTGGCTCACGCGTCGAAACGTTTCTCGCGCTGCTGTTCCTCGGGCACCGGGGGCAAGTTCGCCTCGAACAGGACGAACTCTTCGGAGACCTCTGGATACACGACCAAACAGCCGGATCGACGGCAGATGAAGCCGTTGCGGATTAATATTCGAACAACACACCAAAAATTACGCTACTTTCTTCGTAGTAAGATTTATATTATACCGGTATCTATGTCACAGTATGACACCCGACCGGCTCCAAGAACGATTGGCGGAAACGGAAGGGCGCGTCGATCCCCAGGAGTTGGCGCAAGCGCTCATGTACGTCCGTGAGGACGGATCGTGATCCGGCTTCGATACCGATCAATAGCGTAGCCAGCAAGGCGTCGCTACTTATTTTAAACTATACAATAAGTTCAATAGAATCACAGATAGTCGCCAACGAGCAGTTCAGTTTGTCGTTTCGTCTCCTCTGGAATCGCCGCAGACGGGGTGTTGATCGCGTTCGCAAGCGCCTGGTGACATTCACAGTCGTGTTCGTCTGGCAGCGTCTCGATCGCGCGTTCGATGACTCGTTTGATAGCGCGTTCGTTCGCAGTCGCGTTGTCGAGTACCTCCTGAAGGGTGACCTGTTCGTCCTGTTTCCAAACGTCGTAGTCGGTGACGCCGGTGACAGTCGCATAACACAACTCGGCCTCGCGGGCGAGTTTCGCCTCCGGAATGGCGGTCATACCGATAACGTCCCAATCGTTGGCGCGGTAGAACTCGCTTTCGGCGCGCGTCGAGAACTGGGGGCCTTCGATACAGACGTACGTCCCGCCATCGACGACCGTCGTGTCGGTTGCCTCGTGACACCCAGCGAGGTGAGTTGTCAGTTGCGGGCAGTACGGCTGGGCGAAACTCATGTGGACCACGAAATCCTCGAAAAACGAGGACTGACGGTGACAAGTTCGATCGAAGATCTGGTCCGGAATCACGAGCGTTTGGGGTGGGAGATCCTCTCTGAGGCTGCCGACAGCGTTGCTTGAGAGGATTCGATCGACGCCGAGCTGTTTGAGCGCGTGGATGTTCGCGCGGTAAGGCACTGTTGTCGGTGAGTACTCGTGGTTACGGCCGTGTCGGGGGAGAAACGCGATCTCGGTGTCGGCTACCGTTCCGATGGTGATCGGCGCGCTGGGGTCTCCAAACGGCGTTTCGACGCGTTTCTCGCGGGAGTTCTTGATATCGAGCGATTCGTAGATGCCGCTTCCACCAATGAATCCAACTGTCATGGCCGGTCGTATGAGCCATGACTATTAACACACCGGGACTTTCGGTCAGTGTCGCTGTCGCCACCCATCAGCAGTCCGTTCGAGGAGATCCCGGCGCACCATCTCCGCAAGCACCTCTTCGAGACGGTCGGGCTGTGCGATCTCCATCTCGATCCGGTCGATCCGGTGGTATTTACGGAGAAGGTGACGGACATCGTGGCGGGTGAACGTCTTCGCGTCCGCTTTTTCCATCACACCGCCGATCAGATCGATCATATCCTCAATGAAGTTCCACGGGTAGACCACCCACGCCCATTCTTCGAGGCGCTCACCGACGAAATCCGGTTCGAACTCGCTCGTCCCCAACAGTTGAAGCGTCGCCGTCCGGACTTCGTTGGGATTGCGGTCGGTGACGTACTCCTCGGCGTGTCGGATCGACCCCCCCGTATCAGCGATGTCGTCAATGATGAGTACGTCCTTGCCCTCGACGCTGCCCTCCGGCATCGGATACCGAACCTGTGGCTCGTCGGTCTTCTCGGCCGTTCCGACGTAATGTTCCATCTTGAGACTCGCAAGGTCGTCCAACCCGATGAAATCACACAAACACCGACCAGCGAACCACCCTCCGCGCGCCAACGCCACGATCACATCTGGCTCGAACGACGCCCCCGTGACCTGCTGTGAAACGTCTCGACAGAGATCGTAGATGTACTCCCAGGTGGTGATCGTGCATTTGAACTCCTCTGGAAGATCGCTCATATCGGGTGTCTCACCACGGAGTACGGATAAGAATTGTCAGAGACGATGGTACACGCGACACAAGCACACACCCGGCTGTGTCCCGAACGTCGCTCACGCTGTACACACAACAGTAGCTAAACCATTGGCTCACAATGTACATGTAATAGATGCTAATAAGAAACGCGTCCAGTTTCGCGCCCCTCACAGACCGATTGACCGAACTGACGCAGTTGCGGCCGTTTCCGGTGACGACCGGACGGATCTCCTCGTGACCGCGATTCGGGCGTATCTCCAAGCGGCTGCGCACGACGCTGACCTCGTTCAGGAAATCGCGGCCGCTTACTACGACGGCGAGATCACCTATCCCGTACTATTAAAAGTGAAGTGAAAGTAAAGAAGCAAGTAATTGTGTTACACTGCCCCTTCTGCCCGCCATAATCAACAACTTAAGTTCGAGTTAATTCTATTCGCGTCGGTCGGAAGGTTCTTTATTGGCCTTGGCGACCCTTCGAATACGCAATGGCTGTACTCTGGCTGGATACGATCGGGTCGGATGACCTCGATTCCGTCGGCGGAAAAGGGGCGTCGCTCGGTGAGCTTACAGGGGCGGAGCTGCCCGTTCCGCCGGGATTCGTGGTGACGGCGGGGACGTATCGATCGTTCATCGAGCAGACGGGGATCGACGACGCGCTGTTCGAAGCAGTCGATATCGATCCGGACGATTCCTCGGCACTGGCCGACGCCGAGGAAACGGCTGAGGAGCTCATTATGAACACGGAGCTGCCTGAGGAAATCGCCTCCGGAATCCTCGAAGCGTACGACGAGGTGGGTAACGGTGAGGCGTTCGTTGCGGTGCGGTCTTCGGCCACAGCAGAAGACCTCCCGGACGCGAGCTTCGCGGGCCAACAGGAGACGTTTCTGAACATCACCCGTGAAGCGCTGCTTGACCGGGTGAAACAGTGTTGGGCGTCGCTGTTCACGAAACGCGCGATCTACTACCGCGAAGAGCAGGGATTCGACCACGATATAGTGGATATCGCCGTCGTCGTGCAGGAGATGGTCGACGCGGAGAAAAGCGGCGTCATGTTCACCAGTCACCCATCGACCGGTGACGACGAGATCATCGTCGAAGCCGCGTGGGGATTGGGCGAGGCTGTCGTCTCCGGGTCGGTCTCACCGGACAACTACGTCATCGATCCCGCGACTGCCGAGCCGACGACCATCACCATCGCTGATAAGAAAGCGATGCACGTGAAAGATTCAAAAACAGGCGAAACCGTCGAGACGGAGGTGCCCGACGAGAAGCGCACCGAGCGCGTACTGACCGACGAGGAGATCGCTCGGCTCACTGAACTCGGCCGGCGAGTCGAAGACCACTACGGCACGCCGCAGGACGTGGAATGGGCGATCATCGACCCCTCAGAGGACGAATCCGGAGACGGAGTGTTCATGCTCCAATCACGGCCGATCACAACGATCTCCGATGAGACCACGACGCCACAGGCCGAGGCGACGGACGGAAGCGGTCTCGAAGCGAAACAACGCAGCGAAGTGCTGTTGAAGGGTCTCGGTGCGAGTCCGGGCGTCGTCTCGGGACCGGCACAGATCGTAACGAAACTCGATCAGCTCGATAAGGTCGGGGAGGGCGACATCATCGTGACTGAGATGACAACGCCAGATATGGTGCCGGCGATGAAGCGCGCGGCGGGGATCATCACCGACGAAGGTGGAATGACCTCTCACGCCGCTATCGTTTCGAGAGAGTTGGGTGTGCCCGCCGTCGTCGGATCCGGCAGCGCAACCACCCAGATCGACGACGGGCAGGTTCTCACGATCGACGGTGACAAGGGAACCGTCGAGGAGGGCGCGACCGAAGAAGACACCGAGGACCACGAGCCACACGAGGATGTCAGACCACAAAGTCCCGTCAAGCCGATGACGGCGACCGAGGTGAAGGTGAACGTCTCCATTCCGGAGGCCGCCCACCGTGCCGCTGTCACGGGTGCCGACGGCGTTGGACTGCTCCGACTGGAGCACATGATCCTTTCGACCGACAAAACGCCCGAGCGCTACATCCGTGACCACGGGGCTGATGCGTACATCGAGGAGATCGTCAGCGGCGTTCGGGGCGTTGCCGACGAATTCTATCCCCGACCTGTGCGGGTTCGCACGCTTGATGCGCCCACCGACGAGTTCCGCCAACTCAAAGGCGGCGAGGACGAACCGGACGAACACAATCCAATGCTCGGCTATCGCGGTATTCGGCGGAGTCTCGACCGCCCGAACGTGTTCGAGCACGAACTCGAAGCGTTCCGACGGCTGTTCGACATGGGGTACGACAATGTCGAGATCATGCTGCCGCTCGTGAACGATGTCGAAGACGTTCACCGTGCGAAATCACTCATGAAAGACGTCGGTATCGATCCGAGCATCCGGACGTGGGGCGTAATGATCGAGACGCCTGCAAGCGCGCTGTGCGTCGAGGAGATGGCCGACGCCGGCATCTCCTTTGCCTCCTTCGGTACGAACGATCTCACGCAGTACACGCTGGCGGTCGACCGGAACAACGAGAACGTCGCGTCCCGATTCGACGAACTCCACCCTGCGGTGTTGAAACTCATCGGAGACACCATCGAAACGTGCCGAGAAAACGGCGTGGATACGAGCATCTGCGGTCAAGCCGGGTCGAAACCACAGATGGTCCGGTATCTCGTCAACACTGGCATCAGCTCTATCAGCGCCAATATTGACGCCGTCAGGGATGTTCAACACGAAGTCAAACGCGTCGAGCAGAAACTGCTACTCGAATCCGTCCGCGAGTAGCCAACCTGACTGAATGGGATAGCCGCGTTACAAATAATTTTTTACCCGTGAATATTCGTAATAACACTATATGGTAACCATTCCTGATCGGCTGACTGAGAGGGTATCGTCGTTGTTGGGTCCGGCGGGGAGCGGCGTCCGGTGGCTGGGTGGAGTGATCGTCGTGTGCGGCGTCACACTCAAAGGCGTCCTCCTGCAGTCCGGGCGGGAGGATATCCGCACGGCGACCATCGTTTCGATCGGACTACTTGGACCTGTGTGGCTCGCATTCGGCGGGATGGAAATGCTCGGCGCGAACAACAGCATGCTCTGTACGACTGGCGAAATGGGAATCCCGACACTGGTCGTGACGACGATGTTCGAGGCACTCGTTGCGTTGTTCGTCCTCAAAGGACTCCTGCGAACGATGATAGCCCTCTCCCAAACCAGAGACGACCTCGTCGATCCCGTGTTGTCGATCGGTGCGGCGATCCTCCCCGTGTTACTCGGATCAGTGCTAGTCGTGGGGAACGGCAGCCTCATTGCGTGTTTGTATCCGTGAACGCATCCCCGGAACGCGATGCTCGCCTCTCACGATGTCGATGATTGATTAGTGATCGTTTCGGACGTGTTGTATGGTAGGAAATTCAATCTCCAGTGAGTGTCGATGATCGATGGCGTTCGTTCGTCCGCTCCGTTACTCAGTCGTCGAGTGACTGAACTGAGCGCCCTCATCGGGGGTGGAAGCTGGCTCGCGCTCGTCGCGTGGGGATCGGTCGGTCGGCTCGAACGCCTCTTTTTGCTGGCACCGCTGGTGATCGTGCCGCTGGTTTTCGTGTTGCTTGGACGCGGGGTGCGGTCGCGTTGGTACCGCGCTGCCGTGTGGCTCCAACCGATCGGGGCTGCCTTCGTCGTGGTCTCGTTCACTCTCAGTCGGGGAATACTCGCCGGGCTGTCGATCGTTCCGTGGCTCATCGTGACAGTTACAGTAGCGGCGTGGGGATTCGGGCGACTCGTTTCTCGGGACCGTGTATCGGTCTCCGCCCTCGCCGTCGACGCCGGACTGTTGTACGTCGTCGTCGGGAGCAGCTGGTTGTTGTGCAGTCGTCTTGGACTCGAACCGATGGGCTTCAGTGACGCGATCGTGTTTTTCACAGCGGTGCACTTCCACTACGCCGGGTTCACTCTGCCGATCCTCACGGGCGTGACCGGCCGCGTGGTCAAGGTAATCGGACGGTCGAGTCTGCGGCGCGTCTATACGGGGGCAGCCACCACGATCATCGTCGGTCCAGGGCTGATCGCCGCTGGGATCACGCTGTCGCCACTGGTCGAGATTGTCGCTGTAACCACGCTTGCCGGAGGAGTGATCGCGTTCGCGCTCGTCACGCTGTGCATCGTTCCTGAACGCTCGAATCGGATCCAGCAGGTGGCGCTGACGATCTCGTCGATCGCGGTCGCGGTGTCGATGCTGTTTGCCTTCGGCTACGGACTCTCACAGTTTCTCGGCCAGACGATCGCCGGGCTTCGGATCGACACGATGGTGGCGATCCACGGTCAGTTGAACGCGATCGTGTTCGGGCTGGTGGGTGCACTCGGCTGGGCTGTCTCCGTACCATCCGCTGACACACACCGAACACCGCCGCTCAGTTCGCTCACATCCAGCGGTCGGGTGGGAGCGGCGTTCCTCAAACGGAACGGACTCCAGGGACCGGGCGCTCCGATCGGACAGATGGAACAGCTAGCGGCGTACGCCCGACCGGGATTCGATCCAGAAGCCGTCCATCCGGCTGTTCGAACGTTTTATTAAGAGAACGGCGTTCATAACCAGTTATGAAGCCAGAAAATGAGTCGAACCATCCGGACCTTCGAGGCCACGATTACGAACCAGCAACAGGTTCGTGACGGCCTCGACCAACTCGGATGGGCCGCCTCAAAACTCTGGAATGTCGGTCGCTACTACGCACAAGAACAGTGGGACGAAACGGGCGAGATTCCCGATGACGGGGAACTCAAAGCCGAACTCAAAAGCCACGAACGCTACACGGACTTGCATTCTCAATCCAGTCAGCGCGTTCTCGAAGAACTCGCTGAAGCGTTCAACGGCTGGTTCGGCAAGCGTCGGAACGGCGACGACCGTGCCCGACCGCCCGGCTACCGCAAAAACGGAGATTCCCATCCACGTTCAACCGTGTCGTTCAAAGCGGCTGGCTTCAAGCACGACGCACAGTTCACCCGTGTTCGCCTCTCGAAAGGCCGCAACCTCAAAGAACACCGTTCAGATTTCATCCTGTGCGAGTACCAGACCCGCCCAGATGTTGACCTGACCGAGTGGGACATTCAACAGGTTAGGGCCGTCTACAAACGCGACGAGTGGCGATTACAATTCGTCTGTCGAATCACTATCGACCCGGAACCACCGGGCGACGATGTGGCCGGTGTTGACCTCGGTATTTGCAACTTCGCCGCCGTCTCGTTCGGCGGTGAATCGGTGTTGTATCCGGGTGGCGCACTCAAAGAGGACGAATACTACTTCACGAAGAAGAAAGCCAAGTGCGACGATTCCTCGTCCCGAGAGGCTACGCGTCTCGACCGCAAGCGGACGGGTCGTCGGACGCACTTCTTGCACGCACTCTCGAAAGCAATCGTTGAGGGATGCGTCGAACGAGGTGTCGGAACGCTTGTCGTTGGCGACCTCGGTGGCATCCGAGAGGACGACGAGAACGGCGACCCCCGCAACTGGAGCGACCACGGCAACCTCGACTTGCATGGGTGGGCGTTCGACCGCTTCACGACGCTTCTCGACTACAAAGCGGAAGCGGAAGGTATCAACGTGGAGTTGGTGTCCGAACGCGATACATCGAAGTCCTGTTCGGCGTGCCGTCACACCGAGGACAATCAGCGCGTTGAACGCGGACTGTACGTGTGCGATGAGTGCGATACGGTTGCGAACGCGGACGTGAACGGCGCGGAGAATATTCGACAAAAGGTACTCCCGAGTCTCGCCACGGATGGCGGCGATAGGGATAACGGCTGGTTGGCACAGCCAGCGGTTCACCTGTTCGACCGTAGTGAGGGCTGTTTCGCCCCACGAGAACAGGTCGTGAACCGCGAACCTTAATATCCCAACGCGGTCGGGAATCCTCGCGCTTTAGCGCGGGGAGGATGTCAAGAGGAAACCGCCGCCTACGAGTTGCAGTACGACGTGCAGTATCACGCCGGGTTCCGGCTTGGCGGACGGTTTGGAAGGCGAGTGACATCACGGATCGAACAGCTCAACCTCCCGGCACCTGACGCGTCGACAAGACGGACCGACAGCCGGATCGTCGATATCGATGACGCCGCAGACGGGCGAACAGGAACACGGGCGTGGATCCGGACGGACACCGAAACGGGAAATGCGGTGTTCGTCGCTGCCTACGCGACCCACGAACACGAGGACGAAACGTACATGAACATCGGGTTGCCGCTGCCGTGGAGCAATCTATCGGCCGTTCTGTGGATCGACACCGCAGATATCGATGCTGACGGCGGACACGGAATCAGGCTCTCCTCGCGGCAGCGGGACGAACCGGGTGACGAAGGGATCTACCTCTTGACGCCCGTTGGTACGGTACGGCTCCCGATGCACGAGGACTTTCGCGTGTGGCCCGACAACGGTTCTGGGACCGATCTCACGGCCGAACACGGGCTGTGGATCTTCGGACGGCCGTTTCTCACGATCACGTACACCATCGAACGGATGGGGACCGAGTCGCCGGAGGGAATCGGGAAGCGAGAACGCAATGGCTAAACCCGAGAGTTCGATAGGGTAGCTATGCAGCGGGCCGACCCGCAGGATTTCGCTCGCGTTCTCTCATCGATGTGTACGATCCCTCATCCGGAGGCCCGCGCCGCAGCACAGCGGTTTCTGGCGACCAATCCCGGTGATCCAGGAACGTACGAGACGGTTGCGGCGCTCGAAGCGGAGGCGATCGAGACGCTCGGACGGATTGCTGGACTCTCCGACGCGGCCGGATACGTCGCGTCTGGAGGGACAGAAGCGAACATTCAGGCCGTTCGAATTGCGCGAAACCGTGCACGGGACCGCGACGGCGTCACCGATCCGAACGTCGTCGCCCCCGAAAGCGCTCACTTCAGTTTCACGAAGGCCGCCGATGTGCTCGGCATCGAACTCCGACGCGCGCCGCTCAGGGACTATCGAGCCGACGCCGACGCAATGGCCGAGTTCATCGACGATCAGACAGTGTTAGTGGTCGGCGTGGCCGGAACGACCGAGTACGGCCGGGTTGATCCCATCCCCGAGATCGCCGCGCTCGCGGAGGCACACGACGCACTCTGTCACGTCGACGCCGCATGGGGGGGGTTCGTGCTTCCGTTCACGGACCACGACTGGAACTTCGAACACGCGTCGATTGACACGATGACGATTGATCCGCACAAGATGGGCCAAGCGGTCGTCCCCGCCGGTGGACTGCTCGCACGGTCTTCGGAACTGCTCGATCCGCTGGCTATCGATACACCGTATCTCGAATCAACGGGGCAAGTGACGCTCACTGGTACGCGAAGCGGGGCTGGGGTCGCAAGCGCCGTTGCCGCAATGGAAGCACTGTGGCCCGACGGCTATCGGACGGCCGCACGAACCGCACAGGAGAACGCCGAATGGTTCGCGACCGCCCTCACGGAACGAGGATACGATGTTGTACCCCCCGAACTCCCACTCGTTGCAACCGACATCCCACAATCCACGATCAAGAAACTACGCGATCGTGAATGGCGCGTCTCGAAAACCGGTGCTGGCGAACTCCGCGTTGTAATGATGCCCCACGTCACGCGGGAGATGCTTCGGTCGTTCCTCGACGATCTAGACCGACTGGATTGATCCGCGGGCACCACCGTGGGTGTGCATGGCACAGAGCTAAGTACCACTGTGAGGTATATACAACTCATGTGGGGGATGCGACTCGGGCGCGAGGCGCGCGTCACATGTATCGCCTGCGGAACGCGAGTCGCTCGATCGGACGCTCGGGAATACGACAAAGAGGGAGATCGATGGGAACGAAGTGGCAAGGAATTCGAACACCTCTGTAAACCGTGCCACAATGACATCGATCACCATCCGCGTGGTGAACTCGAACGTCTCCTAATCGACATCGAGCAACCACAGCACATGACGCAGGTGGAATTCATTCACCACTACCACCGTCTGGTCGAGGAACGCTATGGGCGCTCGGAATAGTCGAGACAGTTCGATCCAGTCCATCCCACCCTGATTGGAGGCTCTGTGGCGTGCGAACGCACACCGATACCCGATACGGCTAACTGTCCCACCCTAGTAGCTCTTCTATGAGCGATTCTCAGGACCAAGCGGAGGCAGGAACTGCCGAGGGACAAGGGCCAGTTACGATCGATCAAGAACTGGCGCGTCACCTCGATAACAAGCGCCAAGAGCTGTTCGAGAAGTTCGAGATCCGGGACGAGTTCCCTCCCGAAGTGATCGAGGAAGCCGAAGAACGGACGGCGAACGTCCAAGCGGAGATCGAAAACGAGATCGATAATCGGGTCGATCTCCGTGACCGAACGACGTGGACGACCGATCCGATCGACGCTCAAGACTTCGACGACGCCATCAGCATCGAACGCACCGACGAGGAGTACATTCTGTGGGTGCATATCGCAGACGTGACCCACTACGTCCACCCCGACAGCGCCATGTGGACCGAAGCGATCGAGCGCAGCAACACCGTCTATCTGCCTGCCTACACGATCCATATGCTCCCACCGGTGCTCGCTGAAACGGTCTGTTCGCTCGTTCCGAACGAGGATCGACTCGCCCACACCGTCGAAATGCATCTGGATCCCGAAACGCTCACCTATGAGTCGATCGACATCTACAAATCCGTCATCACCTCCGACGAACGGCTGACGTACACCCAGTGTGAGCGTCGTCTCGACGATCCCGACGCACCGCTTCACGAGGAGTGTGCCCTGGTGTACGAGTTGGCTGAGCAGATGCACGAGCAGCGCAAGGCAGACGGATCGCTCGTGTTGAATCCGAGTCGTGACCGTGCACACACCATCATCGAAGAGTGCATGTTGAAAGCGAACAAGGCTGTCACCCACGAACTCATGTGGGACCGAGGCGTTGAGGCGATGTACCGCGTCCACCCCCAGCCCGCACCCGAGGAGTGGGACGAAGCCCTACAAGAGATCCAAGAGCTCAATGGTGTTTCGATCCCTGCAGGGAGTTGGGACGATCCTCGCAAGGCGGTCAACGCCACCCTCGAACAGGCACCCGACCGCCAACTCGACAAGATCCAACGCGCCGTGATGCGGGTGATGCCCCGCGCGAAATACATGAACGATCCCTTTGGCGGTCACCACGCGCTGAACTTCGAAATCTACGGCCATTTCACCAGCCCGATTCGTCGGCTGTCAGATCTCATCAACCACTGGATCGTCTACACCAACGACGTGCCCGTCGATCTTATCCAGCTCTGTGACCGGGCTTCCGATAAACAGACCGACGCGGAACACTGTGAGCGGGAGTACAAACAGTTCCTCGAAGAGGTCGGGCTTGATCCCTACGCCGTCAACAACCGCGGACTCGAAATCGTCGACGAGGACGACGACACCGACTCGGAGACGAGTTAAGAACTCCGACGCCGAAAGATACACCGCCATTCTCGGCGTACCCGTGGCATGATCTCCCGTGCCGTGTTATCCCACCCATCAGAACTGAGTGAGTGGGGACGGCTCCAGATCGATCAGACCCATTTCCGGGCGTGGCTTGTCCGATCGCACGATTCCTTCAGCGAGGGCGAACGCTTCGAGGAGTTCGTGGATACGGGCTGTTGTGGAAACACTCACTACATTGAGTTCGTCGTCGAATGCGTCGACGGCGACGGTCCTGTGAGCCGCGAAACCGATATTGAATACACTGAACGAGACGGCTGTGATCGCGGCGGCGGCTGGACTGCTCAGAGCACCGTGGAGTGAAGCAGTACGGTCTGCTCCTCTCGGCCCAGTTGTGAGATCGAGTCGTCGTCGGAGTACAATCCGACTCGATTAGTCATCGTCGGAGTACAATCCGACTCGATTAGTCATCGTCGGAGTACAATCCGACTCGATTAGTCGTCGTCGGACGAGATGGGATCGGACTGTTCGTCACTGAACCCTTCGGAGGCTTCCATGCGGGCCTTCGCTTCTGGATCGAATTCGGCTTCGATATCCTGATAGCGGCTGACGAACGAGAGTTCGTGGTGACTCTCGGTCTCGTGCCCGAGATACCGGTCTTCGAGGTCGAATTGAGCCTTTTCGTCGTTTTCAGCGATGTTCGCGTAGTCTTCGTAGGCGGAATGGGCACCCGAGTGCAGTCCGTACAGCGTGATGAAGATGTATTTGTACCCCAGCTCACCCAGTTCCTCGAACGTGAGCGGGTCCTCCTCTTCGGACCACGCGAAGCTCGACGAGTAGTTGAACGCGAGCTTCAGGTCGGGGTGGGTCTCGTGGATGGTTTCGGCGTAATTGACGGCGTCCTCTCGCGATGGATCGGGCATCTCCGGCCAGACGAGATCCACGCCAGCATCAGCGTACAGTCGGCCGCGAGCGAGATGTTCGTCCCAATCGCCGTTTGCCGACCCGTAGGCGTCCGTCCGCGCGATGATGACCGTATCCTCCGATTGCTTTGCGTCGACAGCTGCGGAAAACCGGGACTCGGCCTGTTCGCGCGAAACGATCTGCTTGCCAGCGATGTGACCACACCGCTTGGGTGTGGTCTGGTCCTCGATGTGAACCGCCGCGACGCCGGCCTTCTCGTACTCCCGCACTGCCCGGCGAACGTTGTGGACGCCACCGTACCCCGTGTCACAGTCCGCGATGACCGGCAGGTTCGTCGCCTCCACCATGCGCTTTGCGTTCTCGACCATCTCGGTCATCGTCACCATCTCCAGATCCGGGAATCCGAACTGACCCAGCACGGTCGAGTAACCGCTCATGTACGCTGCGTCCAACCCCGCCATCTCCGCGAGTCGGGCGTCGAGCGCGTGGTACATTCCCGGTGCGAACACGAAATCCTGCGAATCGAGTAGCTCGCGGAACTCCCGCCCGGCGCTGTTGTCCACGTCACGAATGCTTGCCTCTCTGTTATCAACGAGCTGTTTGACCTTGTCCTCGTCTGTGTCGTTTGTCATGGTTAGTGTTGTCTGTAGTCCCCGCCGAACCGCTGAGACTGTGCCAACGGGGGAGCGCTGTGTTGCTTCTGTGCGTTTGACGATGCCATTGCTGCAGTGAAAACTGTTATGATTGATAATGATAATATTCTTTAATCGGTTTACAAGGTGTAAATGGTGGGGATGAATTAAAGGGAGTGTGAATAACTAGCAATGGTAGTCGTATCGCGCGTCGTCTGTTGTGTTCACTCGAAGGTCGATTTCCAACAACCGACAGGAGTATGCGAGTGATTTCAGGACTAACGTAGAATGAACGACATCACAGCAGTCGATACCGACCGTCGGTTTCGGTTACGACACCGTTTCTGGCGAGTTTGTCGAGTGCCTCGTGGACGTACTTCTCAGGAACGCCTGCAGCACCAGCTTGATCCACGACCGCCTGGCGTGTCGGCCGATCGAGATCGGAGAGCACATCGAGCACGATTTCTTTTCGACTGCCGCCACGTGTCGACCCGGTGGCAGTCGTGGCGCGCTCTGCGGCGGCAGCAGTGGCGTCCGTGTCGATCCCTTCGCGTTCGAGGTATTCCTCGTGGCTCATGCCCGCGTCATCAGCTCGCGCGTCGAGTTCAGCGAAGCTGTCCACCGCAGCGTACGCGTCGCTGTGGCCGCTGCGCTCAGCGAGTAGTCGAGCACGGATTTCCCGAGCGGCGTCGAGATCGTCGCTCTGGTAGATCGTCCGCAACTTCTCGAATGCGGTTCGACGACGACACCGGGGACACTGCGTCGTCTCCGGACGGTCTTCCACGATCTTCAGCGCCGAACACTCCGGACAGCCGACCACACTGTACATACGAGCGCATTCGGTGGGATCGTAGTTAAACCACGGGACCGGTCGCTCGCAGACGACCGCCCAAAGTCGAAACGACACAGAACAGGTGACAAGACGCACAAACCCGAACGGTGATGAATACGAGGCGGCGGGGACGGTCACTCGTGACGGTGAAACGTTGCTCCGGTACAATTCGACCGGCGGAGCTAACCCAACGATGAACACCAACGAGCCGGTCAACAGCACGCTTCTCATTGACGAAGAGGGAATTATCAGACAGTTTACCGTCACGATAACGCACTTCTCGAACAGCAAGATACCGACGGTAACGATCAGCTACCGCACCACCGATATCGATTCAACCACTGTCGAGAAACCTGACTGGGTCGAAACCGCACGGAAACAAGCGAATTGAATCCGTTCAGGCCCAAACAACACTGCATACGATTGTTGATCGATCTAATCAACATACATCCCAGATATTTTGTTTCAAATATCAGATACCAAAAAATCCATGCAACCACAATGGTTACAAAGAGCATGGAAATGAAATCATTCCAGTGTGCAGTGCTTCTCATCCTCGTGGTCGGGCTTGCAGGCTGTTCGGGACTGTCTCCATCCGAATCTACCTCCTACCCGACGGGATACAACGAGTCCGGAATCGTCGATCCTGAGCTGGCTGCTGACCAGCACGCGACCGCGTTGTCCGAACACGACAATTACACCGAACGGATGAGAATCACGAGTCCGACACTCGATGGGTTCGTCACAACGACGATCCGAACCGACACCGTTGAGAACCGATCAGCAGCGGCGTTGGAGATCAACAACTCCGGAGAGACGTTCATGGACTCGAAAATGTACCACGACGGCACGAAGCGATACACGAACACTCAGATAGACGTGTACGGTGACACGTATGCAACGGGGAACGAATCACTGTCATCGTTCCAGGACAGCCTGGTGAACACCTCCCAAATCGATAATTGGCTCGCAAACATCAGTTTCGAGGCAGCGGGAACGGTGACCCGTGACGGTGCAACGCTCTACCGGTACAACTCGACCGGGGTGGACGACCCTGAAGCGTTCTTCTACACCACCGAATTCGTCACGATCGACGCCATCGAGTCGGTCGACAGCACGCTCCTCGTTGACGAGAAAGGACTCATCCGCGTGTTCGAAGTCACGGTAACGCACAGTTCGGATGGCGAGACCGAGGAGGGAACGATCAGCTACCGCGTTACCGACATCGACGCCACGGCCGTCGAGAAACCCGACTGGCTCGGAGCGGCCAAGGCCTACGCCGAACCGAACGGCTCCGAACCGGTCGTGAAAAAGCAGTGAACTACTCCGTCTACCTGTCACCGTTCGTAGCGTCATTCAGGTAACTACTATCTATATAAACTGTTTAAATCACGCAAGTGATGAACTCAGTTTGGTATGAAAACGTAACTATTATATTTAGATCTGATGCGTTTTACGCATGAAAGCGCGGTACGTGTCGACGTTGTGTCTTGTCGTTGCGATCATGCTGGCCGGTTGTGCAGGCGTCTCTCCGTTTGGGAGTAACGCGTCTGATACCAGCACGCCACCGAACCAGACTGAGGCGACAGTTACCACGACTGACGAAGCCGATATTTCGTTCCCCGCTGGCTATGCTGAATCGGGGATCGCTGATCCCGAAACGGCGGCCGACCAGCACCAGGCGGCGTTGTCCGAGTACGACAACCACACCCGGAACCTGACGATCATGGACGGTGCATCCAAATCGAAGATATATATCACGTCTCAGATCGATGTCGCTGAAAAACGTGGCGCTATGAAGATCTCGACCGTTCGGGCTGGAAACAGCCTATTTAATGAGACAACATATCACGAAGAAGGCACCACTTACGACAGTTCGAGTATTCTCGGTGCTGATCGGTACAACACGACCAAGGAACCGTTTTCATCGTTCAAGGCGAATAACTCGAACGTCTCCGGTCTGGAAAATATGTTGGAAAACGTCAGCGTCAGAAACGCTGGGACCGTTACTCATGACGGTGAAACGCTTTTCCGGTACAACGCGACCAACGTGAGCAAAGCAGAACCGTTCGTTTCAACAGTTCAACCGGTTGATATCGACGCCGTTGAGTCGTTCAACGGGACGGTACTCGTTGATGAGGAAGGGATCATCCGGCAGTTTAAGACCACAACGACGTACGTAGATGAGGGCAAAACCGAAACCGCAACGATCAGCGTTCTGTTTACCGATATTGGGTCAACAGCCGTCAACAAGCCTGACTGGATCGAAACGGCCGAGTAACCGCCTAAGAGAAGTAGAGCAGTTCTGTTTGTTGTGCATCGATAATCACAAGAATAATACTACCACTCTATAATCCTTGAGTGTATGAACACACGTTCACGGTTGGTCCTTGCTGTCGTTCTCGTAGTCGGATTGACGGGGTGTTCAGGACTGTCCCCGTTCGGTTCAGGCACTGCCTACCCGGACGGATACAACGAATCCGGGATTACTGATCCCGAGACAGCGGCCAACCAGCACAGTAAGGCGTTGTCCGAGTACGACTCCTATACATACAAAATGAATGTATCGAGTTCGAAGGATGTGGAGATGAACTTCACCATTCGAATTGACGAAGCCAACAAACAGTCTATTGCTGACATCACGGCCAACAGGAAAGAACAGGAAGTGATTCGTATGGAAATGTATCAAGAAAACAATACAACATACGAGAAGACACAGATGCCCCTGCTCGGCACCATCTACAACACGAGTGAGGAGTCGTTCTCCTCGTTCCAGGAGAATCAGACGAACACGACTGATATGAACGGGTGGTTCGCTAACGCCAGTTTCGAAGGGGCGGGAACGGTCACCCGCAACGGTGAAACGCTCTACCGGTACAACGCGACGGACGTGGACAATCCAGAAACGTACACTGACCTTACACAGAGTGCAACGATCGACTCCGTCGAAACGTTCAACGCCACAATCCTAGTCGATAAGGAAGGTATCCTCCGATCGTTAACGTTCGATATAACAGCCACCTCCTTCGGAAAAACGCAGAAGATGTCATCTGAAATTCGTATCACTGATATCGGGTCAACAGCCGTCAACAAGCCTGACTGGATCGAAACGGCCAAATCACAATCCGGGTCGAACGACACGACTTTCTTCGAGATCGCGGCATAAGTGCGAAAGCAGTGGTAGAACAGGAAAGCCGCCAACAAACGATTCCGAAACGGATGGGTTGTATGGTATTTTTCAATCGAATCGCGAGTAGCGTTAGGCGAGGTCGTGGATCGTGTCCGCGACTTTGCCGGCGAAATCGCTGGTAGAGAGTTTGGTGCCGCCGCTGATCTGGCGTTCGATGTCGTAGGTGACCTGTTTCGAGGTGATCGTTTCTTCGAGTGCGTCACGGATGAGGTCGGCGGCGTCGTCCCACCCCATGTAATCGAGCATGATGCGCCCAGAGAGGATCATGGCCGTGGGGTTGACCTTGTCCTGTCCAGCGTATTTGGGTGCCGACCCGTGAACGGGCTCAGCGAGGAACAAGCCGTCACCGATGTTTGCACCAGGTGCGATGCCGAGACCGCCGATCTGTGCGCCACACGCGTCCGAGAGGTAATCCCCGTTGAGGTTCGGCAGGGCGAGCACGTCGTACTGTGGGGTACGGGTGAGAATCTGCTGAAGCATGTTGTCCGCGATGCGGTCGTTGACAACGACCGCGTCCTCTGGTGGCTCGCCGTCGCGTTCCTCCCAGAGCGTATCCTCAGTGATGACCGCGTCGCCGTACTCCTCTGCGACTTCATAGCCCCAGTCGCGGAACGCCCCTTCGGTGAACTTCATGATGTTACCCTTGTGAACCAACGTCACCGAATCCCGATCGTGTTCAAGGGCGTAGTCGATCGCCTTGCGGACCAGCCGCTTAGTGCCGAACTCCGAGATCGGTTTGATCCCGATTCCGACTGGGCCATCATGAATGGTGTCGTCGTATCCCATCTCCTGTTCGACGAACTCACGAACCTGTTCGACTTCCTCGGTCCCTGCCTCCCACTCGATGCCAGCGTACACGTCCTCGGTGTTCTCCCGGAACGTCACCATATCCATCTGATCCGGTCGAGAGACGGGAGAGGGAACACCGTCGAGATGGAACGTGGGCCGCATGTTCGTGTACAGATCAAGGCGCTTGCGCAACGCGACGTTCAGACTCCGAAAGCCTGCGCCGACGGGCGTCGTCAGCGGTCCCTTGATCGAGACCTTGAACTCCTTCATCGCGTTGATCGTGTCGTCCGGCAGGTTCTCGTCGTATTTTTCGCGGGCGGACTCGCCAGCGAACACGCGCATCCAATTGATCTCTCGTCCCGTCGCCTCCGCAGCGGCCTGGAGCACAGTCTGAGCAGCCGGGCCGACGTCCGTTCCGATTCCATCTCCGTAGATGATCGGAATAATCGGGTTGTCAGGAACATTGAGGTCGTCTGATTCGGCGTCTACCACCTCGATAGCCGCACCATCCTCTGGCACTTCAACG
This sequence comes from Halocatena pleomorpha, assembly GCF_003862495.1. Classification (GTDB taxonomy): domain Archaea; phylum Halobacteriota; class Halobacteria; order Halobacteriales; family Haloarculaceae; genus Halocatena; species Halocatena pleomorpha. Next base: position 49,602 of record NZ_RRCH01000042.1, read on the forward strand.
CTATCGTAAACGGAAGCCATACCAAAACTTCCGTCGTCAGGCTAAAAATTCTGCCGTTATCACCCCACCAACCTGAATGAACGATGAGGAACAATCGGCTTAGCGTTTGTATTCATCGATTACACGCCGCTCATCGCTTGTCAACTCACTACGAGTTCAAAGTACGATGAAAATTCAGGGTTGTGTCATTGTCGTGTCTCATCCCAAAACAGTCACGATCCGAAAAATATGGGCTGTCATTTCCGACATAGCTGTTCATTCGAACCGGACGATCAATCGATTACTCAGCGTTAACACCATACATAGATGAAATATTTATGTTTTCATTGACGATACGAGATCATGTGTGATGATTTAGATCCGTTCGGTCGTGCGATCTACGATCACCATCGTGGAGATCGGGGGGAACCGTTGCTCCAACATGGTGGGAACGAAACACGAGCGCATCCGATCGAGTCGTTCTACTTCGAGCGGTACGATCCGGACAGCGATCGGGGTGCGTTTCTGGATGCGTGGCTTTCGGGACCGCTTCTCGATATCGGAGCCGGTGTGGGACGCGACAGCCTGTATTTCCAACAGCAGTTCGAGACGGTTGCGATTGAGGTGAGTGATCACCTCACAGAGACGATGCGCGAGCGCGGCGTAGCCGACGCCCGAACGGTCGACATGTTCGCGTTGGAGGAGGCGTTCGACAGGGATCGATTCGGGTCGGTGCTCGTCTACGGCACACAGATCGGATTAACGCGATCGATGCAGGGCCTTCGACAATTTCTTGGTGCTCTCGCGTACGTCACAGACCACGAGGGGACCGTCGTACTCCACGGCATCGATCCCGACCGGGGGGAGCCATCGGAACTGCCGGGCTTCCGGTCGGATCCGACGCCCGGCCTCGCTTACCGCGTGTTGCAGTTCGAATACGAGGGACAGAGGGGTGAGCCGCTGCTGTTCCGTCTGTTCAGCCCCGACCGACTCCGAGAAGCTGTCGTCGGCACCGGGTGGCGTGTCACCGAACTCGGAGGATCGTCGGATTTGGACGACCCGCATTATCAGGCCGCGCTGACGAAATCCTGACCCACTACTGCGAACCTGACGACTCGGGAATGACTGCGTCCGCTTCGATCTCGACGCCCAGGCACGGATCGATGAGCCGTTGGACGTGGACCATCGTAGCAGCCGGTTGGATCTCTCCGAACACCTCCCAGTGTGCTCGGCCGATCTCCTCCCAATCATCAATAACGGTGACGAACAGTTGGGTCCGGGTCACGTCCTCATCGGTTGCGGTCGTCTTCGCCACATGGACGACGCCGACCTTTCCGAATTGAAATGAAGACTCTTTCGAAGATCAAAACGGCGCGTTAGCTGCCAGCGTACCCTTTCTCGATGTCTTCGAGATCCTCGCCATCGACGGATGAGCGGAGGCTGTCCATACCGTCGTCACGGGAAACGTTAAAGTTGGTTTCTGCGAGTCCACTGACGCGCTCGGTTTCCTCGGGCGAGAGCGGCGGCGTTTCAGACGCAGCAGCCCACTCGTCAATGTCGGCAGTGGTTCGGAAGGTGGGCGTGACCGTGGCGACCTCGTCATGGCTGAGCAGCCACTGGATGGCGGCTTGACCCATCGTTCGCTCCCCATCGCGTTCGAGGAACCGGAGTGAATCGACTTTCTCCCAGCCGGTTTCGTACCATTCGTCAGGACGGTACGCGCGGTGGTCGTCGTCGCCAAGCTCAGTGTCAGGAGTGACCTGCTCGTTGAGCAGACCGGAGGAGTGGGGAACACGAGGGATGAGACTCGTCTCCGCGTTCTGGTCACGGATCGTATCGATGAAATGCTGTCCCGGAACCTGTTCAAAAAGGTTGAACACGGTCTGAACGGCGTCAAACTCTTCTTCGATCGCGAACTCGCCTTCCGCGAGCCAACCGATCGAGGGACCGATCG
>NZ_RRCH01000043.1 GCF_003862495.1 Halocatena pleomorpha
CCGTCCGTCTCGGGGTCGGATACCTCGTACTGAACGGTGGCGTGCAGCACCCAACAGCTCCTGTTCTGCTGTAGCCGTATCTCGCCGGCTTTGGCGTCTCCGTCGAGGAGATCGTGCCACAACGGTTCTTGCTCCGGGTTCAACCGAAGCGGAATCCAGAAGTTCGTTCCGTAGCCCGGCAGAGGGACGTTCCAACAAATCTCGTAGTGTCGAGATTCGTCCCGGTCGAACGTCGCGGCTTGATTCGTGAGCCGGAGCGGGTGTTCATCGTCTAACTCGCGGGCGTTGTACGTCTTCCGTAGTTTCGGAACGTAGCTACAGAGGGCAGCCTTCGCCTGATACGGGAGGTCGAACGGCGTCACTACGTCGCTGACGCCACCCATTGTATCCGCTCCCGAATCGAACGCATCGTCTAACGCCTCGCGGTAGGTGGAAAGAAGGCGGCGAAGACGTACCCCTTTGCCCTGCGTCGGTGGGGCGAGGGTAGCTTCGAGTGTCTTCGTCACCGTCTCTGCCATGCCACACGTTACACACTATACACACTTAACTGTACCTATACCGTAGTGGAACTGTGAACCGACGAAACGTCACAATCCGAGAAGAACAGGACGAATGGATTCGAGAGAACCATATCAACCTCTCAAGCCTCGTTAGAGAGTGCATTGACGAACGTATGGAATCCAGTTCAGCCGATTAACGGCGGTTGCGTAGAGGGACTTACGTGATTCACGCCCGCCCTAAAGGGCGGGATTCTCTCGCTGTGTAAAGATAGCGAAACAACACGGGATTCGCTTGACCGATCCGTATCAGGATGCTCGCCTCATGCAGTTCGTGTTTGACCTTCCTGGTACGACTAACTTACAGCACGGCTACGACAAGGCCGTCTTTCGGGAGGGCTTGAGCGACGTCTTACCGGCTGCGATTCTCTCACGACAGAAAGATGACACCGTAGAAGGTGAAGAAGCGAAAGGATTGCAGCGAGAGGCGGACTATCTCACGCCACTTCTGGACATTTCCCCGCTAAAAGACATCGGGATCGTCCGCGAACAGTGGTCCGTTCCAGATACGGCAACAGCAATACAGAAGTTCAAAGATGGTGACGTCGGTATCTGGCGAGTGATAGCTGCACACGCGTGGGTCGAGAATCAATTATCAGGGAGAGCAAAGACGCGCCGAAAGCATTTATTGAGGTGATATTAGAATGGATATTATGGATGGATCGTTGTCTATTGATGAGCTTGGGAGTGTTCCTTCGTTTACCTGGCCAGCGGTGTCGCCGTCGGGGGCGTCGCTGGCAGTGTATCGAGAGCAGGACGAGCAGTGTACGTTGTTGGTGATAGATCTCGAAACAGGCACAACGTCATCGATTCCGAGCGATCTCTCACTCAAACCGAACCACCGGATCGTCTGGGATCGAACGGGAGAGCAGTTGTATGTCCATCACAGTGACACCGGCGCGGAACGAACCGATATCTACACGCTTGGGCTTGATGGGACTGCTCGGCCTCTAATCACTCGGGAAGGGCGCTGTTGGCTGTGGGACGTCAGTCCCGATGATCGATCGCTTTTGTACTCCCACCGTCGTCCAGACGCCGATCTCTGGGAGAGTCCCCGCACCTTGTATTGCTACGATCGGGACACCGACACCCATCACCAGCTCACACCCGATGATCAGTTCGTGATGGCCCGGGGCAACAGATACAGCTCCGATGGTGAGTGGTTCACCTACGCGGCGGCCACGAAAGGTGATGGCAGCCTCCTAGAACGGAGCCGGGTGTACATCGCCCGCGCTGATGGAACAGACGCTCGGACCCTGGCGATCGGTAGTGAGGAGAGCCGGACATTCGTCAAGGATTGG
>NZ_RRCH01000044.1 GCF_003862495.1 Halocatena pleomorpha
CGACGACTGCCACATCACGGAGTTTCAAGCTGATATTAACGCGGCGGCGAACATTGCACGTCGCGTAGACCCGTGGGGAGAGAGCGTTCCTTGGAAACCGGAACGCGATGACTCACCACAGGACGGGAGCGGTAGTGACACCGCCACAGTCCACCGGAAGACGAGTGCGAAACCCGCACAGATGACGCTTTCGGTGTATTCGGGCTGAAACCTACGGCCACGGTCGGCCGGAATCCCCTTGAAAGGGAAGCCCCGCCGTTTACGGTGGGGAGGATGTCACCAGTATCGATAGCGAGTGATCCACTGTCTCTGGCGTATGAATACGAATGAGTAAGACGGACAACGGGATTGCCCGATGTTCCGGCACGGGGAATGCTGCTCCCCTTCTCCACCCCGCGACCCGTCGAGCGACAGGTGTCCGTGGTTCCGCTGCTCGCTTCCGCGCCTGACGGAATGACCACGATCAACCACGCCAAAACGCCCCTGCAGGCGTCTGGTCGTGGACCGCTGCCCCCGACGGACGAGGCTTCTCAGTTGGTTTGCAGGGCCCGCGCCGGTTGATCGGACGCACCCGGATTCGGCCCTCACTAAAGACCATTTCGTGAGTTTCGAGCAGGGCCTAACTGCCCGGCCTAGTCCATTCTCTTGGTAGCCGGGACCGACATAAACGCCTTTCGGTACTGCGATTCGAGTGTCGTTCGGATGAATGGGTGTGGCTAACTCACATACTATCGGTATGCATTTGTGGGTACCGTCGGTACTCGATCTCGATGGACGATCGAAACCATGTCCGGCGTGCGTACGACGAGATCACGGAGAGCTACGCCGAGCACCGAACTGCTGATGGGCACGCACGGGAGCGATTGGAGGGGTTTCTCGATCGGCTCCCCGAAACTGCCCGCGTTCTCGACGCCGGCTGTGGTCACGGAACACCGATTCTTGACCGACTCGCCTGCGAGACCGAGGCGATCGGCGTGGAGTTCTCCCGTGGACAGGTGGAAGTGGCAACGGAGAACGCGCCCACAGCGTCCCTTCTACAGGGTGATATGACTTCGCTGCCGGTTCGTGATGGAACGGTCGACGCAGTGACGGCGTTCCATTCGCTGATCCACGTGCCCCTCAATCACCACCAGCGCGTGCTCGATGAGTTCGCTCGCGTTCTCCGCCCGGACGGTCACCTACTCTTCACTGAAGGCACAGAGGCATGGCAGGGTGAGAACCCGAACTGGCTCGACAGCGGTGTCGAAATGCAGTGGGAGATCGCGGGACCAACCGTAACTGAACGGCAGCTACGAGCTGCGGGCTTTTCCCTGCTGGACAAGTGCGCCGTCAAAAGCGGCTTAACAGATGATGAAGCAACGTTCACGCTGTTTCTCGCACGGTTGGCTACGAGTGATACGTGATCTCGATCGCAATCGAAAACAAGCTCGAAATTTCGCTTACTGATAATCCACTTCGCCTTCGCCGTCACCGATCCACGCTCCGCGGTCCGGTTCGCGGGAGGCAAGCGGATCGATGTCCTTGTACCACGGGACGTTTTTCAGTTGCTCTTTGTTGTAGGCGAACTCGTCTTTGGTGTCCGCCGTAAACTCGAAGTTCTGGGTGAGCAGGATGGCATCAACGGGACACACCTCTTCACAGAGCCGACAGTAGATGCACTGTCCGATGTGGAGGTTGTACTGTTCGCCGTTGCGCTGTTCGTCCATAACGATCTGTATCGTATCGTTTGGGCAGACGTTTTCACACTGGCGACACCAGATACAGCGCTCCTGGCTGAACTTGTGGACGCCGCGAAACCGAGGGCTGACCTCGGGCGGGTCGTCCGGATACTCGACAGTGAACGTTGAGCCGTCGAGCGCGTGTTTCATGGTCGTCGCCATGCCCTTGAGTAGTCCAATCATAGTTTTATGGTGTGTTAGAGCGGGAAGCGTTTGAGTCCACCGTCCCGTCGGGTTACACGATCACCCCGACGATAATGGCGGTGAGTAGGAGATTGACGAAACTCAGTTCGAGCAGTCCTTTCCAGCCGATTTCGATGAGCTGATCGATCCGAACGCGGGGCAACGCCGAACGCGCCCACTGGGTGAACAGGAAGAACGCCCAAATCTTGATCGTGAACCAGACGAAGCCCGGCAACACCGGCCCAGCGGGTCCACCGAGGAACACCGTCGCAAGGATCGCACCACCGAGGAAGATGTGGATGAACTCACCGAGATACATCAACACGAAGTAGACGCTCGAATACTCCGTTTGGTAGCCGGCGACGATTTCGGTGGGCGCTTCCGGCACGTCGAACGGATTCCGGCCGACTTCCGCCATGTTTGCGACGATGAACAACACGAACGCGAAGGGGTTCACGAACGCGTACCACGAGGGAATCGAGACTCCGGCGATCGTGATCAACGTTTCGGCCTGTGCGCCGACGATCTGGCTGGTCTGGAGCGTGCCGGTGAACAGCACGACGGACATCGCCGTGACAACAAGCGGAATTTCGTAAGCGACGTTCTGGGCGACCGCCCGCAGCCCGCCGAGCATCGAATACTTGTTGTTCGACGCGTAGCCGGCCATCACAAGCGCGATGCTGGCGATCGACGCGACAGCAAACAGAAAGGCGAGTCCGACTTCCGGATCTGCGAGTTGAATGCCGTTACCCATCGGCACGACTGCAAACCCAAGTAGCGCCGAGGCGACCAATACGAGCGGTGCGAGATCGAACGCTGGTCGGTCGGCCCCATCTGGGATGATCAACTCTTTTGAGAGCATCCGGACGGCGTCAGCGATGATGATCAACAGCCCGAACGGTCCAACACGGTTGACAGCCACCCGATCGGTGAACGCGGCGGTGATCTTCCGCTTGGCCCATGGTCCGGCGACCGCCGTGTTGAGCAGAACGAACGTCCCGACGAACGCTGCGCCGACGAGCGAGAGCAGAAAATCCTCAAGCGGGCCGAGTGAACCGAGTCCAAGCGCGCTCCCGAGGGTGTCTGCGATGCTCATCGATCCACCTCACCGAGCACGATGTCCAAGCTTCCGAGCGCGGCGACCAGATCAGGGACGTATTCGCCTTCGGCCATTTCGGGGAGTGCCTGCAGGTTCGAAAAGCACGGACTGCGGATTTTGAACCGCGCGGGGGTGTCGGTGCCGTCGCTGCGGATGTAGATCCCGAGTTCCCCTTTCGCGCCTTCGACGGCACGGTAGATCTCGGTGTCGGGATCCGGCTTGAGTGTCCGTGGGACGTTGCTCTGGATCGTCCGATCGTCTTCGGGCCACTCCTCAAGAAGATTGACACACTGATCGATGATCTTCGCGCTCTCTTCGACTTCTCGGAGACGAACCAACACGCGCGAGTAGTTATCACAGCCGTCTTCAGTGACGACATCCCAATCGAGGCGGTCGTAGTAGCCGTACGGATCGTCTCGCCGGAGATCGTAATCCACGCCAGATCCGCGAGCGACCGGTCCCGTACAGCCGTACTGTTTGGCCACCTCCGGTTCGAGGATACCGGTGTCAACACACCGAAGCTGTAACACTTCGTTCCCGGAAACGAGGTTGTGGTACTCTTCGAGTCTGGTAGGCAACTCGTCGAGGAAGTCCCGTGTTTTCTCGAAGAACTTCTCACGGGGTTCGGGCAAGTCCCACGCGACACCGCCGAGCCGGAAGTAGTTGAACATCATCCGCTGGCCGGTGAGATCCTCAAGGATGTTCTGTACGACTTCCCGATCGCGGAACGCGTACATGAAGATGGCCGAGAAATCCCCGTACACGTCGATAGCGAACGTACCGAGCGCGAGCAGATGCGACGCGATCCGACACAGCTCCGCGCTCATCGTGCGGATGATCTGGGCGTACTCGGGTACGTCGATGTCTGCGAGATCCTCGGCGGCACGGGCATACGCCCACTCGTTGAGCAGCCCGGCCGAGATGTAATCCCACCGGTCGGGGTAGGGCATGATTTGGTGCCGATAGGTCCCCTGTTGGCATATCTGCTCTTCACACCGGTGGAGATAGCCGATGTCGGACTCCACGTCAGCGACCTGCTCCCCGTTGAGCGTCGTTTTGAGGTGGAGCACGCCGTGGGTCGCCGGGTGGTGCGGGCCGATGTTGATGAACATCGTGTCCGTCCCACCGCGATGGTCCTCTTCTAACGGGTTGGCGTGCTCGGTCAACGGTACGACCTGCTGTCGTTCCTGGTCGTAGTTCTGGCTCAGAGGATGCCCCTGCCACGTTTCGGGCAGCAGGATCCGACGCAGATCTGGATGGTCGTCGTACTCGATGCCGACCAGATCGTACGCCTCCCGCTCGTGCCAGTCAGCCGTCCGGTAAACGCCCGATCCGCTCTGACTTTTTGGCTCGTGGATGCTCGTTGGTACCACGACACCGACTTCCTGGGTCGGATCGTCGTACTTCTTCAGATGGTAAATGCTCTCATAGCGGTCCTCATACTGCTGTGCTGTGACACACGAGCAGTGATCGAACCCCGCTTCTTCTCGTAACACCGAGAGCGCGTCAGCGACTCGGTCTGGCCGGACGACGAAGGCTTCCGCATTGTGGTGCGTCTCGCGGTCGATGACCAGTTCACCCAACAACGATTCGAGTACGTCGTAATCGAGACCGGTCTCGGTGACACCGACATCGGTGTGAGTGCTCGGTTCTGGTGCTTCCAAACTCATGGTGACTCAGCCCAGTTATACCGCATGACGAGGTCTTCCTCGTCGATCTGATCGGCCAGATGCTGTACGAGTTCATCCTCTTCGAGATCACCGAACTGTTCGAGTTCGTACGGTTTAACCGTCACTGGGGCTGTCTCACCGTTTGCGATCCGCTCTTGCAACTTGACGATGCCGTAGATCAGTGCCTCGGGTCGCGGTGGACAGCCAGGAACGTGAATGTCACACGGGATGACCTCTTCGGCACCCTTGATAACGTTGTACCCCTCCTGGAACGGGCCACCAGAACACGTGCACGATCCCATGCTAACGACGAACTTCGGCTCGGGCATCTGATCGTACACTCGTTTCATCCGCGGGGCGAACTTCGAGACGATGGTTCCTGGAACGATGATCACGTCCGCCTGTCGGGGTGATGCACGAGGGACGCCGGATCCGAACCGATCGAGATCGTGCTTGACAGCGTAGGTGTGCATCATCTCGATGCTGCAACACGCGATACCGAACTGTAGCATGAACATCGAGGAGCCCCGAACCCAGTTCATGAAGCTGTCGAACTTCGTGAGGATGAAGGGCGACGAACCGAACGCTTCGCGGAGCTTCGAGTTGAATCGGTTATCGACCCCCTCGCCCATACGGGCCTCCTGTGTAGTCTGTGCGCCTGTCGTGTCTTGATTGTGGCTACTCATGGCTCCTGGGATCTGTCTGGTGTCATGACTCTCGTGCTCCGGTCAGGCCCTGTCCGGGTGATTGAATCCAGCGGACCGCACCGTTGCGCCACGCCCATACGAGACCGACGGAAAGGACTCCGATGAACACCAGCATCGGAACCAACACCGGAACGATGCCAATGTTGGGTTGAGAGACGGCGTCTCGGTAAATGACTGTCCACGGGAAAATGAGCACCGTCTCGATGTCGAAGACGAGGAACAACAGCGCAACCATGTAGTACTGGATATTAAATCGGATGCGCGTGGTGCCAGTCGGCACCTCGCCGCTCTCGTAAGTCGTGGTTTTTCCTTGTTCGGGCACCCTGGGGCGCAACAAGCTCGAAACGGCCATCATGCTGAACGGTATTGCGACCGCAACCAACCCCAGCGCGCCGATCGCTATCCATGGATTACTCATCGTGCTTGTATCGTATGGCCGCTTAGAATGCCACCCATATAAGGATTCATTTCCGGTGATCCGCCCGTTTTCGGTCCTATTCGGCGGGTTTTCTGATACAACGCGGACGGTACGATTTCATTTACAGATAAGCAAGGCGAGTGCCTCGGGACTTGACTCCGAGGCGGTTCACTCCCGTTCGTCTCGAAACGCTGTCGTCCCACGCTCATGTAGTTCCCGAGAGACGGTCCCTACATCGCGTTGCAGTTCGGTGTGATACTCGATGAGGCGCTGTTCGAGTTGTTCGTGTTCCCGAGCGAGGAGCTGGACCGCTGACAACGCGGCGTTGAACGATTTGCCGGCGTCAACGGCAGTAATCGGTGCACCAGTGGGCATCCCGAGCACCGAATCGACTGACTTCTCTTGAATTGGGACCCCGATAACGGGAAGGGGATAGGCAATCGAGGCCGTCATGTTCGGGAGGTCGGCTGACTTCCCGCCCGCACCAGCGATGATCACGTCGATCCCACGATCGCGGGCAGTCTCTCCGTAGGCGTACATGAGCTGTGGGGTCCGATGGGCCGACACCACGTACGTTTCGAATGTGAATCGTGCTTCGGGCGGATCGTCGTAGTCGGTACACTCCTCGAACCCGAGTTCCGTCAACGCCTCATACGCCCCATGCATCGTGTCGAGATCCGAATCCGATCCCATGACGATGCCGATTTCGGGTGTGGTCTCGGACGGACGGTCGGTTTCTGCTTGCGTTTCCAGTTCGTCGATGAGTGATCGTAGTTCGGAGACAGTCATGGTTCGGTTACTCAGGGGTTTCGAACGACACCGCATCACGAAGATCGCGCGTGCGTTTCAAGAGCGCGTTGGGATCGGTCCCGGTCGTCGTGATATGACCCATCTTTCGGAGCGGCCGCACCTCCTGTTTTCCGTACCAGTGGAGGTTTGCGTTCGTTCCTGCTAAGACGGTTTCGACGCCGGTCAGTTCGGCAGGCCGTGGCTCTGCGACCCCACCAAGGATGTTGGTCGTCACAGTCGGACACCGTCGGTCTGTGGTCCCAAGCGGCCACCCCATCACAGCCCTGACGTGTTGTTCAAACTGAGAGGTGATCGCACCTTCGATGGTCCAGTGGCCGGAGTTGTGTGGCCGGGGTGCGATCTCGTTGACGAGGATCCGTCCGTTGACTTCGAACAGCTCAATTCCGTATACGCCTCGACCCTCCATCTGGTCGAGCACGTCGCTGGCAACGTCGTAGGCGCGACGCTCGATCTCCGATTGATCGGCCTCGTTGCCGACCTGTGGCGGCGTTACTGTTTCTCGGAGGATTTCCTGTTTGTGGATGGTCTCAGTAACAGGGAACGCGTCGGTCGTGTCCTCACCCTTCACACCGATGACCGACAGCTCCCGGTCGAAGGGGACGAACGCCTCGACCATCGCGTCACCACCGATCTCTGCCATCGCGTCGTCGGCCTCCTCAGGACCATCGACGGCGACGTTCCCCCGGCCGTCGTAGCCACCACGCCGAGCTTTCAGCATGAGCGGCCAGCCCAACTCTTCGCCTGCCTCTCGGAGATCCTCCACGCTGTCAACACGCCGGAATTCCGGAACTGGAATCTCTGCCTCGGCCAACGATCGCTTCTGGACCAGCTTATCCTGAATAGTTCGAAGCGTCGATGGCGAGGGTTCGACCGGAACGCCGGTCTCTTCGTGAACGGTTTCTAGCAGTTCCGGATCGGCCAGTTCGATCTCGAACGTCAACACGTCCGCACGCTCCGCGAGTTCGCGGAGTCCATCAGGATCGTCGAACTCGCCAACGATCTGGTCGTTGACGACGGGCGACGCTGGACAGTCTGGTGTCGGATCGAGCACGACGATTTCGATTCCGAGCGGTCCGGCTGCCTCGCCAAGCATCCGCCCGAGCTGTCCGCCGCCGACGACGCCCAGTGTCGGTCCCGGCGACGTAAGTCGAACGTTCATGAGTGAGCGTTTGAGTCAGTCACCATAACCGTTGTCGATAGCTGGTGGGTGTGTCGAACCATCTCAAACGTCTGTGATCCGGAGCATCTCCGCGACACCGCGCTGAAACTCGAACGGGACGCTCACCTGCTCTGGGGTGTATCCCTCGCTTTCGAGTGTTTTGACGATCCAATCGAGTGCGTGATACCGGTTCGTGTCGAGTTCGGAGAGCGGGAACACCCGGACTTCCTCGGTCGCTACACGGGCAAGTTCGCGCAGCGACGCGAGATAAAATTCTCGATCCAGTCGATCTCCGTATAAAAACAGACAATGTGCGGAGAGCACGACCGAAAACGAATCCGAGTTGAACGGAAGGCTCGGCAGTGCCGCGTGCACGTATCGACCCCTGTTGCGCTCGAAATCATCGGAAAACTCCTCGTGTGCACGCTTTAAATATCGACTCCGCCCGTCGATATCCCCGTAGAACCCCCATTCGAACAACGACGACATCTCTCGAAGCTGGGCCACCACGTGCTCGTAGTCCGCGTTCGCCAGTTGTGAGAGTCGAGTCGGGGACATCCCGTAGGCGATATCAACACCCATCGCGTCGATCCCGCGCTCGTTGGCCGTCCGAACGAACGAGCCAACGCCCGACGGACAATCGAGCACCGTCTGACCAGCCAGTGCTGCCGGATCAAGGTCGAACATATGGACGTACTCCTCGAACGTCCGCCCGATGAGCGCGAACCCATCGACCTCCAATCGTTCTGTTGTATCTGTCATCCGTTGACACCAACTATATACATCATTGTATATATCTGTACAGTAATAATGGTTTATGGACGATGTTCTGATTGGGAGAAAGAACAGTAGCTCCCCTTCGGGCACAGCTCGTCGATATGTCTACAGCATAACGCACGTATATACTTTGTATGTCTAACACGGATGCGCACAACGGCGGCGAGCCGACGATGACGAGCATCAACCTGCGATTATCGGCGGTGTTTCTCGACGACAGCGACGCAGCGTAGAAAGGAGAGGTTCAGCAGTCGGAGCGAGTTCATGCGGTATGTTTTGCGCGATGCCGTGCGACACCCCGGGGTGTCGCGTGAAACGTGGAAGTCGATCGCCGCGACCGAGCACGAACTGCGGATGGATGAAACGGGGTTCGTTTCTAGCGACGAGGTCCGTGCCGGGCTGACATCGGATTCCGGGGGCAGCGACGATGCCGAATAAGAAGGATGATCGTGGGGGTTTGCCCCTCGTGCCCAGGCGTCGTTTGAGAAGCTTGAGAACTACGAATAGGATCGCATCACGTCGAAGCTCGATGAGATCGCTACCGGCGAATGGCGTGATCCGGACGAATACGTCGAGCCACTAGCTGGTGTTCCACACGCCAAGCTTCGTATCGGTGTGTTCCGGCTCGGTTGTCGAATCGACTACGAACAGACTCGCCGTATACGAGATCGAAAAACGCTCTAGAGCCTACCGTCCGGATGACGATTGAGTCGTGTTCACTCGCTCGCTGTCGATAAGAAACACCACATCGGTGTCGGTGGTCCGCATCTGTTTGATCGTCGCGTCGTACCCTTCGTATCGCTCGTTGAGTTCCTCCGGGACGACCGGAACCCTAACGGTCTCATTACTCTCGTTTTTCATGACGTGGTTCGCGGTAGCGATGACGACCGGTGGTTTTTCGTTGAGCTGATCGAGATCGGCTGGTGATTGGGCGCACGTGACCGACGCGTCGCTGCGAACCAGATACCACGGCAGTGGGAGCGTGTCGAACCACCCGTTGTTACCGGCACACGATGGTTTCTGATAGATCGGATCGCCGTTGACGAACTGCTGTCCGTAGAGCACGACATCAGTGCCCTGCTGATTGTTTGCTGCGATCCGTTCGACCTCGTCTATCGTTGGGTGGAAATCGTCAGCCGGTTGGGCGTACTGGACGAGTTCGTTGTCGGATGACTGTGGCGCTTGATAGACGCTGTGAATCCCGATGGCAGCAACGGGCGCAGAGACCAACAGTAGAACGACCGCAGCCACCCCTACGCGCGCCCACCGGGTGTTCGTCACGACGCCAGCACGGACGGGTCGGAGGAGCGCCCCAACGCCAACAGCTGCGGGAATCATCAACGGAAGCACAACGTGAACCGCTGCCCACGGCGCTTTGATGTCTGTAATGACTGGGTAGCCGAACATCGACACTATGCCCCACGCGAACGCGACTGTGAGCAGCTCACGCGGGGTGTCGCTACCGTATCGATCGACGGCGAACCCGAGACACGCGAGCACGACGAGCATGAGCGACCCGTAGCCGATCGTTTCGAGCAGGTCGACGAGATACGGGAGATACGGGTGTTCCGATTTGCTTCCGTTCCCCCAATACGAATAGAACGATTGGAACGCTCCGGCTGTTCCTTCCCAGATGAACGCCCCTAACAGCGACGGATCGGTGAGCACGTTCCAACCGACGTACTGCCCACCGTCCGGTCCGGGGACGTGGAGTCGTCCGTTCGATCGAGGAGCGTAGAAGGCGATGATGACGACGAAGAACTCGATGATGGCCGCGATCACTCCGAGACCGTGGCGACCCAGCCAGTTCCAGCCTCGTGTGAGTGTGTCCCGAACGACGGTCCGGTACGGTCGCTCACGCGAGCGAATCACGGATCGGTGGTCGAGGACTACTGCGAGCGCCCCGAGCCAACAGAGGACGTACACGAACGCGTTCTCTTTGGTTGTAAAGCCGAGTGCGATCAGCCCCGACGCGGCGAGAAGGTGGTCCGTCTGATCGGTGTCGATCGCCCGGATGAGAAACGCAAAGCCGGCGAACATGAACGCACCGACGAGTGGGTCGCCACGCATGAACCGCGAGTAGTACAACACGATTGGATCGAACGCCAAAAACGCTGCTAGTGCGACGGTTTCGATCCGATCTAACCGGCTGCGGAACAGCAGTGCCGTGAGCGGGAGCAGTCCCGTTATGAACGCCGGAGCGATGCGCATCGCGGTGTCTGTCTCTCCGAACCACTCGAAGATCAGCGGGTTGACGTGGTGGTAGAACGGGCCATGAATGACGGGACTGTAACTGTAGTTTCCCGTCTGCATGTAATCGAGTATCCAGAAGGCGACGCGGGCTTCGTCCCAGTGGGCGATGCGATCACCGAGGAAGGCGAATCGAGCGAGTAACGCGAGGATGGTGATCGTGAGGACCATCGCCGTCACTGTCGCCGTATGGCTGGGACTCCAGTCCCGACTACTGAGAGCGGGGCGTTCCATTGGCTGGCTCCTAGGCACCTTTAGTTAGAATTCTTATGATCCACTTTTTTTGCGTTCGGGTGAGCGAAGCTCACCCTCACGCA
>NZ_RRCH01000045.1 GCF_003862495.1 Halocatena pleomorpha
GGTCTCGGACGAACTGCACTCGAAGGAGAGCCTGATGTCCAGCAGGTCGTGGTCGCGCCGTCCGACGGTTGTGACGCGGAAACGTTCGATCGCCGGCTGTACGTCGGGCGTCGCGCGGTCGAAACCGAGATCGAGAGCGCGCAACTGGACGACACCGGTCAGTTTTATATCTGCTCGCTCGACCGGAAGACGCTGGTGTACAAGGGGCTACTCACGGCCGAACAGCTCGCTGACTACTATCCGGACCTCCGCGACGAACGGCTGAAATCGACGTTTGCAATGGTGCACGCACGGTTTTCGACGAATACACTCGGTGCGTGGCACCTCGCACACCCCTACCGGACAGTGATCCACAACGGCGAGTTCAACACCATACAGGGTAACATCAACTGGATGCGTGCGCGAGAGAACGATCTCGCACACGAGGCGTTCAGTGAGGAACGCCGTTCCGCAGACACTGTAAGCGGTGACAGCGACGAGCCGCAAACGAAGCTCGACGCGCTGAAACCGGTCATCAACGACGCCGAGCAGTCCGACACCGCAAGCGTCGACAACGCGCTCGAACTCCTCATGAAAACCGGCCGGGATCTCCCACACGCGCTCCGGATGTTGATCCCGGAAGCGTGGCGCGGCGACGCAACGGGGGTCGAACAGCACCGCAAGGACTGGTATGACTTTCACGCCTCACTCATCGAGCCGTGGGACGGTCCCGCGTTGGTTGCTGCGACCGACGGCGAGCGCGTCGGGGCGGTGCTGGATCGCAACGGTCTCAGGCCGTGTCGGTACGACGTACTCGAAGACAACACGCTCCTCATGGCCAGCGAAGTCGGGGCGCTTGCGGCCCAACACGACGCGAGCAACATCCGCAAGCGGGGCCGCCTCCAACCGGGACAGCTGTTTCTCGCTGATCCCGAGGAGGGCCGCGTCGTCCCCGATAACGCGGTGTTCGAGGACCTCCTCGATGAGAAGTATGGCCGGTGGGTTGAAAACGAACAGCAGCAACTCGACGCGCTCGCAGACGACCAGACAGATGTCCGCGAACCGGTCGGGGAACTTCGCTCCAAGCAGGCGCTGTACGGCTACACGCACGACGAACTCGACCATCTGATCGAGCCGATGGCCCGCGACGGGAAGGACCCAGTCGGATCGATGGGCGACGACACTCCGCTGCCGGTGCTCAGCGAGTACAATCGACCGCTGGCGTCGTATTTCAAGCAGTTGTTCGCACAGGTGACGAATCCGCCGCTGGATTACATCCGCGAGGAACTTGTCACGTCAATGGAGTGTCGACTCGGCAATCAGCGCAATCTACTCGATGAATCCCCGGCCCACGCCCGCCAGCTCGTGCTGGAGTCACCACTTCTCACCGACAGGGAGCTGGCAACGATCACCGAACTCGACGGGCAACTCTCCAGTGCTGTCGTCGATATCACGTATCCAGCCACCGGTGATCTCGAAACGGCGATGGAGAACGCGCGATCGCGGGCCGCAGAGCTCGCGGACGACCACGATGTGCTCGTGTTGTCCGACCGAGACGCCGGTCCGGAGCGACTGCCGATTCCGAGCCTGCTCGCCACGGCTGGCGTCCACCATCATCTGGTCCGGACGGGCCAGCGCAACCGTGTCGGGCTGGTCGTCGAATCCGGTGATCCGCGCACAGTCCATCAGATGGCAACGCTCATCGGCTACGGAGCAGGAGCCGTCAATCCGTACCTCGCGTTCCAGACGATTGAGGAGATCGTCGCCGGACCGGACGGAGCCGACACTGAGACAGCCATCGACGCGTATCTCGGCGCGCTCGAAGATGGCTTGCTGAAGACGATGGCGAAAATGGGCATCTCGACCGTCGAGAGCTACCGCGGGGCGCAGATCTTCGAAGCGGTCGGATTAGATTCCTCATTTGTCGCGGAGTATTTCGAGGGCACGACGGCCAGAACAGGCGGCATCGGTCTTGCAGAGCTCGAAGCCGACCTTCGACAGCGACACGCGAGCGCGTTCCCCGATGCTACCGACACGGACGCTGATCTCGAACGACAAGGCATCTTCGAGAACCGGTCTGACGGCGTGTACCACCAGTGGAATCCCCAAACTGTCGGGACGCTCCAGAAGGCTGTCAGGCAGGGCGACTACGACCAGTATCAGGAGTTCGCGAGCACGATCAACGACCAGAACGAACGCCTCCAAACGCTCCGTGGGCTGTTGGCGTTCGACTCCGACCGCGATCCCGTTCCGATCGAGGAGGTCGAACCGGTTTCGGAGATCGTCACTCGGTTTTCGACGGCGGCGATGAGCCTCGGATCGCTCTCGCCGGAAGCTCACGAGAACAACGCCATTGCGATGAATCGGTTGGGCGGGAAATCCAACACCGGTGAAGGCGGAGAGCCACCCGAACGGTTCGACACCGAACGGGAGTGCAACGTCAAACAGGTGGCGTCCGGTCGGTTCGGTGTGACGAGTCAGTACCTCGCCGCGGCTGAGGAACTCCAGATCAAAATGGCACAGGGATCGAAACCCGGAGAGGGCGGCCATCTCCCCGGCAGAAAGGTCAACGAGATGATCGCTAACGTCCGGTGTTCGACGCCAGGCGTCGGTCTCATTTCCCCGCCGCCGCTCCACGATATCTACTCCATCGAAGATCTCAAACAGCTGATTCACGACCTCAAAACGGCTAGCCCCGAGGCGGACATCAACGTGAAACTCGTCTCGGAAGCAGGGATCGGGACCATTGCCGCCGGGGTAGCCAAGGCTAACGCCGACGTGGTCCATATCTCCGGGCATTCGGGCGGGACCGGTGCGTCGCCAAAAACGTCGATCAAAAACGCTGGCCTGCCGTGGGAGCTGGGGCTCGCGGAAGCGAACCAGATGCTCCGGCACACAGATCTCCGTTCGCGCATCAGGGTCACTGTGGACGGTGGGATGAAAACCGGCCGCGATGTCGCGATTGCCGCGCTGCTTGGGGGCGAAGAGTACGTGTTCGGAACAGCGAGTCTCGTCACGTCTGGCTGTGTGATGGCGCGTCAGTGTCACGAAAACACCTGTCCGGTCGGCGTCGCCACCCAAGATGAGGATCTACGGAAACGGTTCCCAGGACAACCCCAGCATGTCATCAACTACATGACGTTCATCGCTGAGGAACTGCGCGAGATCATGGCTGAACTCGGCTTTCGTTCTCTTGCGGAGATGATCGGCCGCGTGGAGTGTCTCACCCAATGCGAGGATGTCACCCACGAGAAGGCCCAACAGCTCGATCTCTCGGCAGTGCTCGCACCCACACCGGGTGCCCGAACGAAATCGGTCGAGCAGTCGCATGATCTCGATACGGCACTCGATCACGAACTCATTGCTGAGGCAGCCCCCGCGTTGGACCGGGCGGAGCCGGTAGCCATCGACGCCGACATCAACAACACCCACCGCGCGGTAGGGGCGATGCTCTCCAATCGCATCTCGAAGGAGTACGGCGGCGATGGATTACCCGACGACACCATTGCGATCGATTTCGACGGCGTTGCGGGCCAGAGCTTCGGCGCGTTTCTCACGTCGGGCGTGACGATGGCGCTCACCGGAACAGCAAACGACTACGTTGGGAAGGGACTCTCCGGTGGGAAGCTCCTCGTTCGGACGCCCGAGGAAGCCCCCTACGAACCCGAAGATAACACCCTCATCGGCAACGTCGCGTTGTACGGCGCGACCGACGGTGAACTGTACGTTAACGGCATGGCTGGTGAACGGTTTGCCGTGCGCAACTCCGGCGTGAAAGCCGTCGTCGAAAGCGTCGGTGACCACGGCTGTGAGTACATGACCGGTGGCGTCGTTGCCGTCCTCGGAGAAACCGGCCGGAACTTCGCCGCCGGAATGTCCGGCGGAATCGCGTACGTCCTCGACCGCGACGGCGACTTCGAGGATCGCGCCAACCACGGTATGATCTCGACGACGCGCGATCTCGATCCCGAAGACGAGAAAATGGTGCGCCGGCTGATCGAAAACCACGTCACCTACACCGACAGCGATCGTGGCCGGTACATCCTTGATCACTGGGACGAGGAACTGACCCACTTCGTGAAGGTGATGCCCGACGCGTACGCCGACATCATCACTGAACGGGAAAGCGAGGACGTGAGACACGACCTCCCCGAAAGCCCCTCATATGCTGTCAGTGATTCGACCGCTCTCTGGGGCGGGGCCGACTAACGCGTCTCCACGACGGACCAGAATCCAGCCACAGCTACGCTCAGCACCATCTGAATGCTGATTGCTTACCATCTACGTATCACAATCATTTATCTTTATATTATCAATAATAGCAATATTTTTACCCGTGGAGGTGATGAATATGTGATGAAGCGCGTGAGCGCTCCGGGAGGAACATTCCAGGTCAGATCAGCCAGATCAGATCACAATGACACACGCTAGTGGGGTAGAAAGGTCGGAACGGACCTTGCCCCGCGTTGTCTACTTCGTGCATTCAGCGGTTCATGGTCAGTGGTTCAGGAGGTTGGTGCCCCTCTCTGGGCTATTGGTTTACTGGATTCTTACCTATTACCTATTATTCATTTTGGTGGAGTTTGAAAGCGACGGCTCTCGACGCTTCTTGATTCACAGTTCGGACGCCGGGCTCCGGGTAGCCAGCGTTTGGGAGGCTTTTTGCCGTCGCGGTTGCAAGCGGGGATATGGCAATGGAGACAACGGATGATCACGGTGACCAGCACCACCACCTGCCAGCGACGGAGGACTGGCCTCGTGGCTTTGGGGAAGCAAGCTGGTGGCCGTTCATCGCCGCACTCGGTGGAGCCGGTCTCTACATAGGGGCTGGACTGTTCCTCCTCAGCAACGGTGATGAACCACTCGTCGGTCCGCTCGCCGGTCCGGCCGTATTCATCGCAAGCACGTTCCTCTTCCTCGCCGGTCTCTATGGATGGTTGTACCACGCGTTCGTCACCGACTTTTGGAGCGGGGAGGTAGCCGAATCGAGCGTTCGCGGACTCCGGATGGGGATGTTACTGTTCCTCGGCAGTGAGATCGCAACGTTCGGCGCTGGCTTCGTCTATTACTTCTTCGTCCGTGCGGGCGGTAGTTGGGCGGGCGCACACGTACCGGAGGGATTACTCGGCGCACTCGTACTCGGCAATACGGCAATCCTAGTCGTGAGCAGTATCACGCTCCATTTCGCGCACCTCTCGCTGTTGCGCGGCAATCGATCTCGGTTCCTCCAGCTACTCGGACTGACGCTGGCATTAGGGATCATCTTCATCGGCGGACAGGTGTATGAGTACTACGAGTTCATCGTCCACGAAGGATTCACGCTCACCGAAGGCGTCTTCGCGAGCGCCTTCTTCGGTCTCACGGGACTGCACGGACTCCACGTCTCACTTGGTGGCGTCCTGTTGGGAATCATCTTCGTTCGGGCGCTGTACGGCCAGTACTCCGCGGAACGCCACATCTCAGTCAGCACTGTCTCGATGTACTGGCACTTCGTCGACGCCGTCTGGATCTTCCTTGTTATCGTTATCTACGCCGGCTCGGTCGTCAACCTGTGAACGGACGGTTTCTGACTGTACTCCCTTCTGCGCGAATCGCCCTCACGACCGCCACCGACAGTACTCTCACCCCATAATAATTGTGCTAATATAGTTGACGAAATGTAGAGAAGCATCTATCTACCATCGTATCTAACACGAACGAACACCACCTTTCATTACTGAGAACATCAAACACCATCTGTGATGTATTCCGTCGGAAAGCGCGTCAAACGTCGTATTTCAGCGGATAATCCTCGACAATGACACCAAACACACAATACATAACGAGAGAAATGTTCCAATTGAGAGATAGAAACGTGTTAGGAGACATACTATCACAGATAATATCATATATTCCACAGCTGATTGCAGCACTCATTGTATTACTCGTGGGATGGATCGTCGGCCGTCTATTGGGGCGGATCGTGACCACGGTGCTTAAAAAGGCAGACGTTGAGCGATTCGTTCCGGGAGGAGACGGAGACGGCCGGGACGGGACCGACGGTGGCGGTGTGGGACTCGCGCGTGGTCTCGGCAAACTGGTGAAATACTACGTGTACTTCATTGCCGTGTTGGCCGCCGCGGAGATCCTCGCCATCCCGATGCTCACGGAGTTGCTCTCGGATGTCGGTGCGTACCTTCCGGTCATTCTGGCCGCAGTGGTGATTCTTCTTGTCGGGTTCATTATCGGGCGTGTTCTTGAGGATATCATTGCGGATCTCATCGGTGGGCTGGGATTCGATATGCACCTTACGGGAACGCCACTCGAACGGCTCACCGAACGGCGTGGCATCGGTGGCCTTATCGGACAGCTCGTGGCGCTGTACGTGTACTTCATCGCGTTGGTGGCAGCCGCAGACACCCTCAACATCTCGGTCCTCTCGAACCTGTTGAACACCATCACGGTGTACATTCCACAGCTCATCGGCGGAGCGGCGGTGTTGTTGGTCGGGATCTGGATCGGTGACTGGCTCGGAACACAAGTCGCAGAGACGGACCACAGCAAGCTGACTGACTACGTCGGTATCGGGGTGAAGGTGATCGTGTACTACCTCGTGATCACGATGGCGTTACAGACAGCGGGATTCAACGCGTCGATCCTGAACACGCTGTTCGTTATTGCGATGGCTGCGTTGTTCGGGTCGCTTGCGATCGCGTTCATCATCGCTGCCGGCGTCGGTGGCGCGCTCGGATCGAAGGATTACATCGCGGACAACATCGCTGATTGGATGCGGAACGCTCGTCAGTCCATGTCGTTCGAAGACGAGGGGTCGGATACGTCGGGAGAGTCGGGCTTCGAGCCGCCGAGCGACTAAGACCCGCGCTCAATTCCTCGCTAGTTGATCGTTCTCCCCGGCATCATTGTTCGGTGTCGCAATCTGGATGTATCTCACGCGCGTAGCTGTGGGTAGTGACACTCTCTGAGAAAGCGAAAGAGCGGCTCACGGATGTCGTGGAACTGCAACCAACGAAAAACAAGGAACTGCAGGAACGCTGGGGGATCGACAGCGGGAGCGAGATCCATCAGTATCTCGAATCGGAGCTCAAAGAGTACTACTACCGGGATGAGAGCAGCTTAATTCGTGCGACACCGGAGGCAGCCGAGCTGGTCGGGATCGACACCGATGAGACGACGCTCAGCGTCCCACCACTACAAGCGCAGATCATCGACATCATTGCGGGTCCTGACGAGGAGCCGGAAAGCGTCGTTTCGGTGCTCCACGCGGTGCAAGAGACGGAAGCTGATCCGACGGCGGATGAGGTCCGTTCGAGTCTTCGGAAGCTTCAGGATCGGGGCGTCGTCGAGGTGGTACAGACGACCGTTCCGACGTTCCGACTCGCCGTCGAGCACGAGGAGATCTCCGTCGACGTGATCGAGTGACGCCTCGACAGCGACAGGGGCGATCACTCTCCGAGACCAATGCGGTGGCGGCGTCGCTGCTCGTCGAGGAGTCGTTTGATGGCGGCACCCGGACCACCCGCAAGCGGCCAGCCGCGAGTCCGCCAATTGGGTGGTTCCGGTTCGAAGGATGGACAACGGCCGGAGCACTCCGCAGACGATTGTGAACACGCGTTGGCACCACACCACGGGAGGACATCGCCGTCGATCGACCGGAGCGAAAACCACCGGCAATCCGGACGCATCGAATCGACGTACGAACGCCATCCGCGTTCGTAGGCTCGTTCAGCGATTTCGAGTCGTTTGGTGGCTTTCCACTCCGGATCGGCGTACTCGAACCGCGCCACCGATAGATCTGACTCGTTGTCCGCGGATCGGTCGAGAATGCGGGTTCCGACAGCCGTTCGGTCGAGCGACCGAGGGTGCCACACCACGCTCGCGTCGGTCCCCCTGTCCGTCGATGCTCGGTCATCGTCGGTTGCCACAGTGAGAATGCCGGTCTCAACAGGGAGCTGTTCGAGCAACGCCGGTTCGACCGTCTCCCCGGTTGCTCGGGTTGCGACCCACACCGCGTCAGCGAGTGCGAGCGCAACGTCGTGTTGGAGCTGTTCGGTGAGCGTTCGGGCGGCACTCGCGTCGAGATCGGGCTTGTTCTCGATCGCTACGATCCGGTCGACCCAGTCGGGATACTCCCACTTGCGCCGGATCTCGACGCGGTTTCCCCGTCGTCTCGTTTCGAGAATGCCGCGGTCCGTGGCGGTGTGGATCGCGTCCCGAACGTATCGCCACGGATAGCTAGGCTCAGGAAGCACATCCCGGTAGTATGCCCATTCCGTCGGCGCGTTCCGAACCACACGCAACAGATCACCGTCAAGACGGTCAGCTCCGAATCGCGCCCGTTCAGCGAGCCGGCGGCGATCGGTTTCGATGACGATCGTGTCCCATCGACGGTGGTTCGTGCCGAGCTGTCGGGCGATGAGCACACACTTGTCGCTACTGTCGCCGGTGGGCGGCCAGTGGCGCTCGGCCCACTGACAAACACGAAGCTCGAACGTGAACTCGGTCACGGTCGGGCACACTCCGGCTCGATCAGGAATCCGTGTTTCGGTCCGACATCACCGCCCGTGATGGAGGGGTGTCGGACGAGACGTTTCAGAAATGTCCGTACAGCCCCCCGTTGTCGAGAAACGAGTGGGCGTGTTTGAGGACTGATCGCGGCCCTTTCTGAGTCAGGGTGTTAACCGCTTGTTCGTAATCGCGCCACTGCAGATCGTTGTGTTCCGAGGAGAGTTCTGCAGTCGCCTGAAACGACTTCGCAATGAACAGGTGAACCGTTTTGTGGATCGTCGAACTCCCCGCCTGGAAAACGTAGTCGTAGTCCTCGCGGAAGCCATCAACGAGTCTGATGTCGTCGATACCAGCTTCTTCCTCAATTTCACGAATGGCCGTCTGCTGTAACTCCTCTGTTCCCTCAACGCCGCCCTTTGGGAACTCCCAATCGCCGGTGCGGCTTTTGAGAAGCAGATACTCTCGACGGCCACGTGTATCACGGAACAAGATTGCTCCGGCGCTCGTGGCCTCAATCATGCATACTGATACTCTATCCGGAGTTAAGAGAATGTCGGCCTGTCTGTTTCTTCTCGGATTGATATAACATATCATGATAAGATACGATCACGTCATCACTGTCAGCTAGTTAGTGAGCGTTCTATCCGATCGAACAGGCGGCAGCCACCGGTTCACTCCATCAGTACGCCGGTCGTTGAGTACTATCTATCTATTTCCACATACGTCAAATCGAGCGTGATGACAGATGTAGTGTTTGATGGCGTCGGTCGTGTTGGAGTACCGGCTGTGTGGGTAGATCGTACAGACACCGAGACTCAAAGAGATCACACTGAGAGGACGGGAGCAGTAGCGTACTGGACGACGTAGTCAGCGGCTTGACCGAGTGCGTTCGGTGCACGGTCGCGCGGAAGGACGATGAAGTCGGCTCCGATGTCGTTGCTCGCGTCCAAAACGACGCTGCCAGGATGGTGTGTGAGATGCTCGGTCGAGAAGCCGTAAATGATCGAGTGTGAGAGCGAAATAGCAACCTCACCGATGACTGTCTGGGTCGCCTCCATGAGCTGTTGACTCAGGGCGTCGGCGTCGATGTCGGTCGCGTCGTGGTCGAGAACGTACAGCATGTGAATTCCTGCGTCGTACTGTTCTGCGATCGCAACCGCGGGCGCAATCACCTGTGGCACGGTATCGGTTTCAGCGATCGGAACCAGCACGGTGTCGATCTCCATACGTAGAATCTCACACAGCGGGCAGAAAAACCCACGGAGTACTTGATTGGGCGGACAGTAGTCGATGACATGTTCGAGACGGTGGTCGTCGCAACGGACGGGAGTGAGTCCACTGAGCGAGCGGTCGAGGCGTCGTTCGATCTGTCAGACCGGTTCGACGCGGAGCTGCACGCGCTCACTGTCGTTGAATCGAACAGCGCGGCGGCCCACAACAGGGCACAAGAGCTACTCCGCGATCTCGCTGACCGAGCCGACAGAACGGTTACTACCGTCATTGAAGACGGTGCACCAGCCACCGCCATCAGTTCCTACGCGACGCGGATTGACGCCGACGTAGTCATTATGGGGATTCGAGGACGAGACGGTCCATACCGCTACCACCTCGGAAGCGTGGCCGAAACGGTCGTGTATGAGTGTCCGGTGCCCGTGCTGACGGTCCATCACCTCGATGGTGGAGTCGACGAAGAAACGGAAACAGGAACGGAAACGGAGTAAGCAGGTCGAAACCACGGGGTTCATTGGCTCCTATCACCTCTGCGTTGTATGAACGAGTCGCTTATCGACGCCGATCAGCTTCCGCTCGCACGGAAGTCCCTCCTCCCCGGAACCGGGTTCTTCGTCTCCGATTCGGATGAGGATGAACCGAGTTCCGAGCGGATCGAGGCGCTCACACGAGCCGAAGCGGTCGTTATTGCCGACAGCGACGCTGACGGACTCGGGTGTGCGTCGCTCATTCGAGCCCACCATGACGACGCGCTCACAGCCGATGTCGATCCGACGATGGCGGCGCACGAACTGCCCGACCACGACGTTGCGATCATCCCCGCCGCGCCCCACAGCCTCACCGACGCCCAAGAGCAAGTCATCGAATACGCGTCAGAGGGTGTGACGGTCTACGTCTGTGATCTCTGTCCGGACCGCGACAGCGACATCGAACCGCTGTCGGAACTGGTCGACCACGCCGACAGCGTGCACTGGTTCGATCACCATCAGTGGACCACGGAGTACGAGCGCCGCGTTCAGGCGGCAGGCGTCGATCTCGTTGTCGGTGACTCAGAAACGGAGTGCTCGACCGACGTTGCGCTCAACAGTCTCGATGAGACGTTTTCGCCGCAGTTCCAAACGCTGGCAGCAGTCACGCGCGATCACGATCTGTGGCTGCGCGAGGATCCACGGAGCGACGACCTCGCGGATTTTGCCCAGTGGATCGCTCCGGAGATCTACGTCGCGACCGTTCGCCACCACGGCGTCGACTTCCCCGACGCCGTCGACGCGTACATCACTCGCCGTCGGGTGGAAAAAGAACGACTCATCGAGAAGGCCGTCGAACGCGCCGAGCTGCGCGAGCTGACCGTTCCGGTCGCTAGTGGCGGATCACCAGACAAAACTGATCCGGCTGAAACGGAAGACGATGAGACCGAGGACACCACGCTCACAGTCGGTCTGACGTACGGTCGCTGTTCACAAAACGAGGTCGCAGAAGCGCTCCGGGAACAGGGCGCGGACGCGGCGGTCGTCGTCAAGCCCAGCGGCCCAGTGAGTATCCGAGGGACGGAGACGTTCGCCCGGTGTCACGAGGTCGCAAAAGCGGTCGGGGGGGGCGGCCATCCGAAAGCCGCGGGCTGTAAACCCGACATCTACGACGACATGCTCGATTACGCCCATCACTGGACGACTCGGGGTGCGATCGCCAAACGGTTGATCATTGATGCGTTCCGGTCGCTTCCATCAGAACTCCCCGACGACGACGCCACCGCCTAACGCCAGCGGGCGTACACCAGAGCGGTGTCGAGTAAGAAACAGGATGAGCCGCACGAGGACTTATATGTGAAGCGCCGGCGAAACTGTGCCAATGGTCGAAGCGTTCGCCGTCGCAAGCGGGAAAGGTGGCGTTGGCAAGACGACGAGCACGCTCGCGCTCGGAATGGCGCTGGCCAAAGAGTACGACGTTACAGTCGTCGACGCCGACACGGGGATGGCGAACATCCTGTTTCACACCGGCTTGGCCGACGCGGATACGACGTTACACGACGTGCTTCGAGACGATGCCACAGTGTTCGAGGCGGCGTACAACCGGTTTGGGCTGCGCGTCGTACCGTGCGGAACGAGCTTAGCGGGGTTTCGGGACGCCGATCCTACTCGGTTGCGCAACGCAGTCGCTGCACTCGCACGCGACACGGACGTACTGTTGCTCGATTCGGCTGCCGCCTTAGGGAGCAAAGGCGCGGTGTTGCCCGTCGTGCTCGCAGACCGCGTAATCGTGGTGGTCGAGCCGACGATTCCATCGGTATCGGACGCGCTGAAGGTACAGGAGTACGCCACCTCGTACGGAACGGGCGTTGCGGGCGTCCTGTTCAACCGCGTTCGAGACGACGACGCCATCGACGCCATCGAAGAGAAAGTGACCCGGTATTTCACCGGACCGGTGCTCGGCTCGGTCCCTGAAAGCCCATCGCCCCGGTCGGCGCGACGGGCCAGCGAACCGCTGTTGGCCCACGCCCCTGACTCGGTTGCTGCACACGCCTATCGGGAGGCCGCGCTGGCGCTCGACGTACAAACCGGCGACTCGGAGACCGTCGCCGATCGGTTTCGGAGCGCGGTCATCCCTGATCGGCCATGACGGAGTTGGTTCTCCCTCAAGGGAGACTCCTCCGGTCGCGTGTGGTGTCCGACGTTCACACCGTGTTACTCGCGGCGCTCGATCGGTCCCTGACTGGCTACGCTGTCGTCGTGCCCAGTCGGACCAACGCGGCCGGAAACGGGGCGTTCACATTCGATCAAGGGGTTCCGGTGCTCGTCTATCACGCCGGTACTGACACCGGTGGTGAACGCGCACTCGCCGCCTTCAAGGACGTTGGACCGTGCCGGATCGATCTGTACGCGCTGTCACGGGAGCGACTCCGATCCATCCACGACGGCTCGACCCTGTCCGTCCCACCGGCGTTGCCAGCGACGTATCTCACTGGCGATCGAACGCTCACCGTTCGGACGCGCAAGCGAGCGGCGCGACGGAGTGACACCGACATCGATACTGATTCGACTGGAGACGACACCACGCCACCAGCTGACCACGACGCCGTAACGGCGTTCCTTGCGGACGCCGACCGGATCGAAACGCTCCGGGAACAGGCGCGAGACGAGGCGAGACAGCGCGCCAAGGAGTGGGATCTCGACGAGCAGTTGGTTGACAACGAGGACGGCGTTCGATCGTGAAGCGAGACAGTAGCCCTGCGACCACAGCGATCAGTTGGATCGGATACTGAACTGGGGCGAACCGTTGATGAGCAGCGTCTCTTTGATGAGCATCTCATGACCACGTCGGAGCCGTTCGGACAGCGCCTGGTGTGAGATGCCCAGTTCCGTGGCGAGTTCCTCGAGATCCACCTCCCGAGGAACGTCGAAATAACCCGACTCGCACGCGATCGTCAACGCGTCGAACTGTTCCTCCGTGAGACCGTACTGCCCGATGACTTCCTCAGACAGCTCACGGATGCGCTCAACGCTGAACGAAATCCGGTGGCGCTCACAGAACTCGTTTGTTTCCGCCAGCTCGCTGCGGTGTGGATACATGATCCGGAGCGTCCACTGCTCGCTGTTGCCGGCAGCGTCTAACACCGTCGCGTTCGTGCTTGTGAGTATCTGGAGAACGAGCCGCACCTGCCTGATCCACTCCATCCGATACAGCCCCTCGTTCCCGAGCGACGCCAGACACTCGAACGCGTCGACACTGTGGTCCCGTTCGAACCCCCGCTCAACCGTCTCACGATCGACACCCCGCACCCAGAGCAACGGCAGCACGGTCCCGGCTCCGGTCTCGATTATCTGCTCACACTCAAACGTCGCGTCCGGCGCAACGGAGAGGGTTTCGCTGAGTGCGAAATCCGACGCCGGCAAGGTTACCCACACGACAGTCACCATTGATGACACGTATTCGGAGGAATGTACTAAATCTTCCTCATTCTACATTAAGCGTTGTATTATCCGGAATTGGACGACCGTTGTCGGGAAACGAGTGATCGCCGCTCCAGTGATCGTCCCTTATCATTTCCACAATAATGAAAATAAATCAACTTTATACTTCATCATATCCGTACACGAGTACTGTTCGGTTGTCAGTGGGATGTACGGTACAGAGTCTCGAATGCGTTTAGTACAATGTGAGTAAATCTTTTGTGGGTTGGACGGCGAGTGACAACTATGGCCACTCACTCAGCACGGTACGATCAGCACCTCTACGTCGATGGGGACTGGGAGACCACCCCAGACCGGATCGAGGTCCCAGACCGCGCGGAAGGTGGAACGTTCGCACAGATCGCGGCCGCAGACGAGGACGACGCTCGGGCCGCGTTGCGCGCGGCCGACCGCGCACAAGAGCCACTGCGCCAGACCACGGTTCCCGAGCGTGCGGGGTGGTGTGAGGAGATTGCGGCCGGGTTGCGCGCGCGATCGGACGAACTCGCCACGATTATCGTCCGGGAAGCCGGCAAGCCCATTTCAAGCGCCCGCGGTGAAGTCGAAAGCGCTGCCGAACGATTCGACCGGGCGGCCCAGGAGATCCGCCACCTGAAAGGTGAGTTCCGCGAGGGAACGACCGATGGTCACGAGGGCTGGGAGGCGATCGTGAAACACGAGCCGGTTGGGACGGTGTTGTGTATCACGCCGTACAACTACCCACTTGGAACGACCGCGCTACAAGTCGCGCCGGCGCTCGCGGCGGGTAACAGCGTCGTGCTCACGCCGTCCAGTAAGACGCCGATCAGCGCGGCCTTGCTCGCGGAGGTTATCAGTGACGTGTCTCTGCCACCGGGTGCGTTCAACTTCGTGCCGGGGCACGGAAGCGAGATCGGTGACGTGTTGGCGGGCGATGACCGGATCAACACCATCGCAATGACGGGATCCTCGTCGGCTGGCGAACACGTCTCCCGTGTGAGCGGAATGGTGACGCTGCATATGGAACTGGGCGGAAACGCACCCGCTGTCATCTGTGCCGACGCGGATCTCAACGATGTCGTCCCCGCCTGCACCAAGGGATCATTGAAGTACGCAGGCCAGCGCTGCTCAGCCGTCAGCCGGATCCTCGCCCACGAATCCGTCCACGACGAGTTAATCGAACGGCTCGACGCGGAGATGGAGACATGGATCGAGGGCGATCTGTTCGACGAAGAGACGGATTTCGGACCGCTCATCTCAGAAGCCCAAGCCGAGTGGGTTGATGAGCTAGTCACTGACGCGGTTGATCGCGGGGCGCGGCTGGTCCGCGGCGGGGAGTACGACGGTCGGTATTACGAGCCGACGCTGCTGGCTGACGTTCCAGACGACGCCCGACTCGTCCACGAAGAGCAGTTCGGACCGGTTGCGACGGTCACGCCGGTTTCTGACACTGAAGAGGCGCTCGCAATCGCAAACGGGAGCGATCTCGGACTGGACGCGTGCGTGTTCACGCAGGATTACGACCGTGGGCTGTCGATCGCTGACCGACTCCAAGCAGGATCGGTTCGTATCAACGGCGCACCGAGCCACGGTCTCGGTGATATCCCGTTCGGTGGGATCAAACAGTCGGGAATCGGCCGAGAAGGGATCGACGCCTCGATCCACGCAATGCTCAGAGAAAAGAGTGTCATCCTCTGAACCGAGACAGTAACTGATGCGCGATACGACCCTGATCTGTACGCTCGGTCCCGCTTCGAACGACGAATCGACGATCCGCGATCTCGCAGCGGCTGGGATGGAGATCGCCCGGATCAACACCAGCCACGGCACTCCTGAACAGTACGCGTCGCTCATCCAGCGGGTTCGCTCCGTCGAAGCGACGCTCGACCGACCGCTTGCGGTGGTGCTCGACCTTCAAGGGCCGGAAATTCGGACCGCGCCGCTTGATGAACCGATCACGCTTATGGAGGGATCGATGGTTCAGTTCCGGGCCGGCGACATCGCAACTCCCCAGGAGATCGGTATATCGAGTCCGATTGCTGACGCGGACGTTGGCGCGGAGATCTACCTCGATGACGGTCGCATCGTAGCAGTCATCGAGCGCGTTGAGACGGAAGGAGTCACGGCACGGATCACGAGCGGTGGCGATCTGGGCGGTCGCAAGAGCGTCGTCGCGCCGGATATCGCGTTCGATGTGGACGTGGTGACCGACACCGACCGTGCGGCGATCGAAGTCGGGATCGAGCACGGCGTCGATTTCGTCGCGGCGAGCTTCGTGCGCAACGCGACCGACGTGATGGCCGTCGCGGAAGCGATCGAGTCACGAGGTGCTGATATCCCGATCATTTCGAAGATAGAACGCGGCGAGGCCGTCGATTCGATCCACGACATCATCGATGTCTCCTACGGCGTGATGGTCGCACGGGGTGATCTCGGGGTCGAGTGTCCGATCGAGGACGTGCCGATGATCCAAAAGCGGCTGGTCCGTCGGTGTCAGGGCGCTGGCGTTCCGGTGATCATCGCCACCGAGATGCTCGACTCGATGATTTCCGCAAGCAGACCCACACGGGCGGAGGCGTCGGACGTGGCAAACGCCGTTCTCGACGGCGCGGACGCCGTCATGCTCTCTGGAGAAACCGCTGTTGGCGAACAGCCGGTGGCGGTCGTCGAGACGATGGATCAGATCGTCACCACTGCCGAGGCGAGCGGCGAGGCCGGAGACCGGCGCGAACAACGGGTGCCAGCAGCCAACGGGGCCAGCACCGACGCGTTGGCTCGCTCAGCCCGGTATCTCGCCCGCGATGCGGGTGCAAGCGCGATCGTCGTTGTGAGCGAGTCGGGGTACACGGCGAGAAAAACAGCGAAATACCGCCCGGAAGTACCCATCGTGGCGTCTGCGCCGGACGAACGCGTTCGCCGCCAGCTGCTGTTATCCCACGGAATCCTCCCGCGTGCGACCGAGTACACCACCGGAGGTGCACAAGCGATCATCGAGGGTGCGGTCGAGACCGCGCTCGAAACGCCGGTCGTCGAGAGCGGCGACACGGTGGTCGTGCTCTCGGGAATGATGACCGATCTGCCCGGCACGGACGCGACGAATCTGCTCAAGCTCCACGTTGCGAGCGAAGTGCTCACTACCGGCCAGTGTGTCGTCGCCGGTCGCGTCGTTGGTCCTGTCGTGCGGACAGCGGATGGCGATCTGACCGACATACCGACGGGTGCGATCGTTGCGGTGCCCGACTCGTTCGACGCGGAGTTCACCGGTGATCTCTCGCGGATCGGTGGGATCGTCGCTGAACGACGCGGTATGACGGGGTATCCCGCGATCGTCGCCCGCGAGTTGGACGTGCCGATGGTGAGCGGTGTGGCTGTCAACGCTCTCACCGGCTCACCAACGGTCACACTCGATGGCGAACGTGGCGTTGTCTACAAAGGAACCATTCAGGAGTACAGTGAGGAGCGACGCGTCGAATAGCGTCGACAGGGCACAGACTGCGTCGGTTGATCTGCGCCCACGGGATTTTTACTGACGCTACATATATCGTTCCGTATGGAATCCCTCCATCCCCGCGTTCGTATTATCTGGGGTCTCGCCGGTCTCCTCAGTGCGGTCGTGGCGGGTCTCGGCGTGGTAATTGTCGATGCGTTTCTGTTCTCGGTCGGACAGTGGCTGGCCCTCCTCGCGTTCCTCATCGTCTTCTCGTGTGTCGTTCCCTACACCCTGCTCCGGTACCGCGTGTGGCGGTTTGAGATCCGAGACGACGCGCTTCATCTCGAACGGGGCGTGTTCACCCGCGTCGAAACCGCGGTGCCGTTCGTCCGCGTCCAGCACGTCGATACACGACGCGGGCCGGTGGCGCGCCTGCTCGGACTGTCGAGCGTCGTCGTCTATACGGCCGGTTCGCGGGGTGCAGACGTGACTGTTCCCGGTCTCCGATCCGAACGCGCGAACGCGCTCCACGATCGGCTTCGGGAGTTGACGATCGAGAGTGAGGAGGATGCGGTGTGAAGCTCCATCCCTTAAGCGGCGTCTGGAACGCGCTTAGCCGTGGAATGAACGGAGGGGCGGTCGGGTTTTTCCTCGGAATGATGGGGATCACAGTGACTGACGGACCGATTTCGATCGTGTTCGTGCTGACCGTCGTGGGGTTCGTCATGGGCGTCGGATACGGAGCGGCGTTCTACCTGCTGTTCGACTACGAACTCACGGCCGACACGTTCGACGTGACTTCGGGCGTGATCAACCGTCAACACCGCGAGATTCCGTTCCACCGCATCCAGAACATCGATGTCACACAGTCGCTCGGAAAGCGGCTGTTCGGGGTCGCTGTCCTCACGGCAGAAACGGCAGGCGGAGGATCGACGGAGATAACCCTGCATTTCGTTTCCGAGGAGAAAGCGGCGTGGCTCCAATCAACCATTCGAGATCGAAAACGAGCGACAGGAGGTGATGAGACAACAGCGACGGGCGACGCAGGTCGATCACCGACGCAGCTGTTCGCGCTGCGTTCGACGGAGCTTGCCGTTTTGGCGGTCGCGTTTCTCCGACCGGGGGCGCTTTTCATCGCGCTGTTTGGGATCCCGTTCGTGGCTGATCTCGGACAGTCGCTCCTCCTGTCGATCGCGCGGCCGTTTGGAGGACCAGAACAGCTCTCCGTGTCCGCATTGTCGCCCGATTCGGCACTCGTCCTCGCGTTGGTGGGTGGTCCGCTGTTGCTCGTCAGTGCGTGGATCGTGAGCGCCCTCGTTACTGTCGTCGAGTATTTCGGATTTCAGCTCGGACGGGCAGGTGAGGATCTCGTCTACCAGCGAGGGCTGTTGCAGCGCTACAGCGGCACCATACCCGTCGAGAAAGTCCAATCGCTCACTATCACTGAGCCGGTGCTCGCCCGACCGCTGGGGTACGCCGGGCTGTCGGTCGAGACGGCCGGATACGCTCCGGGCCAAGCTGACGAACGGAAATCACAATCAGCGATTCCGCTGTCAAATCGCTCTCGGGTGTTCGAACTCGCCCGCGACATCGAACCGTTCGAGGAACCGACATTCACTCGGCTGCCAAAACGCGCGCGGCGGCGGTATTTCGCTCGGTATCTCCTCATCGTCGGTGGACTGATCGCCGTGGGATATCTCCTCTCACAGTTCCTCGGCGGGTTCACGCTCTGGTATCTGCCGGCGGTGGTCCTCCCGATAACACCGATCGCGGCCCACTACAAGTGGAAACATCGGGGGTATCACGTTGGCACGAAGCACGTAGCGTTCCGAACCGGCTACTGGCGGCGAACGACGCGAGTCGTCCCCTACTACCGGCTCCAAACTGTCTTCACGAGCCGAACGATCTTCCAGCGCCGGCTCGGTCTCGCTACGTTGACGGCCGATATCGCCAGTTCGACCTCGTTGAGGGGCGGTTCGCCGGCGGCCTACGACATCGACAGCGATACGGCCGACCGGCTGTACGCCCTGTTAGGTGAGCGCCTCCAGCGCGCGCTGCGATCGCAGTTAATGGAGTGAACGCTAGCAACCCAGCCACTGCTGTTATTTCCTGGGAGACCGTTGCGTCGGATATGACTCCAGACGATGTCGAACGTCTCATCGAGGCGGAGATCGAAGACGCCAGCGCAACCGTCACCCGCCCGCGAGGCGATCACGACGAGGATCACCTCGCTGCCGTGGTCGTATCACCGGCATTCGACGGCGAAACGCTGGTCGATCAACATCAGCGCGTGTACGACGCCCTCGGTGAACACATGACACGGGACATCCACGCGCTCGAACTGAAAACGTACACCCCAGACGAACACAACAACCAGTAAGGAGACGGCCGCTCACGGCCGAATCTGTCGAACCACCAGCCTATATCCCTCCGCACCTCCTACTGTGGGTAGCATGTTCGATCGGATTCGGGAGGACGTACAGACGGTATTTACACGGGATCCGGCAGCCAAAAGCGTTCCCGAAGTCCTGCTGTTTTATCCAGGACTCCATGCGATCTGGATCTACCGTCTCGCACACGCGCTCTGGGAGCGTGGCTTTCTCCTCACCGGTCGGTTTTTGTCTCATCTGGCGCGCTTTCTGACTGGCGTCGAGATCCACCCCGGAGCCGAGATCGGTCGGCGGTTCTTCATCGACCACGGGGCAGGCGTCGTAATCGGAGAGACCACGGAAATCGGTGATGACGTGATGTTGTACCACGGAGTGACGTTAGGGGGTGATTCGTTAGAACCCGAGAAGCGCCACCCAACGCTCGAAAACGAAGTAACCGTCGGCGCGAACGCGACGCTGCTCGGCCCGATCACGGTCGGTCACGACTCCAACGTCGGTTCCGGCTCGGTCGTGCTCGAATCCGTTCCGCCCAACTGCACCGTCGTCGGTGTGCCTGCGGAACTGGTTGGTGACTGTGGAACCGACTACCTCGCGGAGGCCCAAGAGGAGTTCGGGGAGTGATGTGGTGCCAGTCAGTGAGTTTGATTTCAATATTATCTGACGATTGTAGTTGAGAGAGCTGCGATGTGACGTGTGTCACAATCACCCCGAATCCATCCGAACCCGCTCACCCTCGGCGGTTTCCGGAAAGATCTTTCCAGGGTTGAGCGTGTCGTGTGGATCGAGTGCGTGTTTGATTCGCCGCATCGCCTCGACACCCGATTCACCGTGTTCGGCCGTCAGATACTCCCGTTTGCCCAATCCAACGCCGTGCTCGCCAGTCGCGGTGCCGCCACAGTCGATCGCTTTCTCGACGATCTGACGGTACACGTCCTCGCCGCGGGCCACCATCTCCGGATCGTCGTGATCGACGAACACCGAGTAATGGACGTTGCCGTCGCCCGCGTGGCCAAAGCAGGGAACGAGCAGGTCGTGCTCCGCAGAAAGCGATTTCGCATACCGGATGATCGCCGGATACTCGCTGATCGGCACGGTCACGTCGCCGGGATGGAGCGGCCTGCGATCGGGATCGTACGTCTGGAGCGCGATGGCAAGTTCTCGGCGGGCCGTCCACAGGTCATCCATTCGATCGTCGTCTGCGGCGATCTCGAACCTCTCAACGTCGTGTCGCTCGAATACGGAACGACAGCGCGAGACCGCGGTCTCGACGCCGGGGCTGTGGAACTCCAGAAACACCATCGGAGCGTCCGGGAGGTCCGTGTCGAGGTGTGCGTTCGCCATACGAGCACTCAGATCGTCGATGAGTTCGATGGTGGCGACATCGACGCCCGACCGAACCGCGTCAAAGACGGCTTCGGTCGCCGCATCCAGCGTCGGAAAGATCGCCCGCCCACCGCGCGTCTGCTCCGGCAGCCGTTCGAGTTCGAGGGTTGCGCGCGTAACCACCCCGAGCGTTCCCTCGCTCCCCACGAACAGATCCAAGAGATTGTAGCCGCTTGAGGTTTTGATCGCCGTGCTACCGGTGGTGATCACCGACCCATCAGCGAGCACCACCTCCAGTTCAAGCACCCAGTCACCGACTTCACCGTATTTGACGGTCGTCATGCCGCTGGCGTCGTTGACGATCATGCCACCGATCGTTGCGATGTCGTTGGCGGCTGGCATCGGTGGGAAAAACAGGCTGTGCTCCTCGACCGTCTCGTTGATCGTAGAGCCGATCACGCCCGGCTCTACGTCGATCTGGAAATCGTCGGGCCGAACGTCAAGTACCGCGTCCATCTCCATCATATCCATGCTGATCCCCTGATGGGCCGGAACGGGATTGCCTTCGAGACTCGTTCCTCCGGCGTACGGCGTGACCGGAACGCCGTGATCGGTCGCCGCCGACAGCACGGCCGACACCTCCGCGGTCGAGTCGGGACGGACAACCGCGTCGGGCGTGACAGCGAGATCGAACGCTTCAGCACCGAAGTCGGCTGCGTGGCTCTGCCGGTCGGCGTCGGTGTAGGAGACAGCCACCCCGAGATCGTCGAGAAACGAACAGTCGTGAGTCACGATACGTGTCAACAACCTCGTAAAGATACGTTTGTCGGGAGCTGTGACTGTTGATCTATCTGAGAGGTGGGGTGGTGATACGACACACGAAGGATATTCAGTAGTCCGGACTAACAGGATAATGGACGTGATTACCGGTGAGTGAAGAGTATTTCCAGCGTCTCGTGGACCCGGATCGGCTCGCAACGTATCTCGAATCCGAACTTGGACCGGTCGAGGAGTACCAACTCGACCACCATCAGGAGGGCCATTCTAACGAAACCATCTTCGTCACGTGGGGAACGCGTGATCTCGTCGTCCGTCGGCCGCCACCGGGTGATGTGGCCGAGACGGCCCACGACGTGCTTCGGGAGTACCATGTGCTCGATTCCCTGCAAGAAACGGCCGTCCCGGTGCCGACGACCGTACTGGCGTGTGAGGACCACGACGTGTTGGGCAGCGATTTCTACGTGATGGAGCGACTCAGAGGCAACGTCATCCGCTCTGATGAACCCGAGGGGTATCAGCAACCTGCCGCGCGG
The DNA here is from genome assembly GCF_003862495.1 of Halocatena pleomorpha. Lineage (GTDB taxonomy): Archaea > Halobacteriota > Halobacteria > Halobacteriales > Haloarculaceae > Halocatena > Halocatena pleomorpha. Next base: position 22,097 of record NZ_RRCH01000045.1, read on the forward strand.
CAGGCGATCGGGACTGAACTCATCGATACGCTCGCGGCCATTCACACCGTCGATTACGAGGCGGTCGGTCTCGGTGATCTCGGCCACCCGTCCGGATTCACCGAACGGCAGGTGCGGCGGTGGTCCGAACAGCTGATGTGGGCCTTTGAAGTGACGGCCGAAGAACGGGAGGTGACAGCGTTGTACGACGTGATGGAGTGGTTGCAATCGAACGTCCCGGACTCGACGCCATCGACGCTCGTTCACGGAGATTACAAGCTCGATAACGTGATGTACGCCGGTGAGGACCCCGAAATCGTTGGCGTGTTCGATTGGGAGATGAGCACGCTTGGCGATCCGTTCACGGATCTGGGGTGGCTGCTGTCGTACTGGTGGGACACCGGTGATCCCGCTCCACCCGAAGCGACGCAAACGCTGTCAGCGACGTTCATGCAAACAGAGGCGTACCACACGCGCCAAGAACTGATCGATCGCTACGAGGCGGCGACGGGCTTTACGTTCGAAAACGACCGATTCTACCGCGCGCTCGCCGTGTACAAGCTCGCCGCCCTCGGAGAAATGTTCTTCAGACGATATCTCGACGGCAACTCCGACGATCCGATGTATCCGCGCATGCGCGAGGGCGTCCCACAGCTCGCTGAGCGCGCCAAGCGGATCATCGACGGCAACGAGCCGTTGTAAAGACCCCGGACTATAACACGGTTCCCGACCACACCAGTGGTATGCAGCCGTTGCCAGGGCCTGCACTTTTGCTCGGTTCGCTGGGTCCGGTACCCGTGCTGTTTCTCGTGAGCGCCATCGTGTTCTCCTGTGGCGTGGCGTGGCAGCTGGGCGGTCGGGAACGCTATCGGACTGTCCGAACCCGCTTGTTGTTTGGCGTGCCGTGGGGTTCGCTGTCGGTTGCGGCGGGACTGCTCGGCGTGTACTGGTTCGTGCAGGGCGGCTGGTCAGAACCACACGCCCCGCTGGTGATCCCGTTTCGGTCGTGGTCGTACTTCGCTCCGACGGGGATCGTGCTGTCGTCGTTCACCCACTCGAGCTACAGCCATCTGCTCGGAAATCTCATTGGGACGCTCACGGTGGGAGTGCTGGCGGAGTACGCGTGGAGCCATTACCCCCGTGGGCGAGGCGTGGGTGTGTTCTCATCGTCGATATGGACCAATCCGTACGCGCGTACACTGGCCTTCGTTAGTGGGTCAGTCGTCGTCGGACTGGTGTCAGGAGTGTTCTCACTCGGTCCCACGATCGGGTTTTCAGGCGTGGTGTTCGCCTATGTCGGACTCGCACTCATGCGATACCCGTGGGGAACGCTGCTCGCGCTGCTGTGGAGTCGCGTACTGTTTCTCGTCTATCGGTCGCTCACGAATCCGACAATCATCCAAGGCGGTGGCACTCAGTTCAATACGCCGTGGTGGGCAGGAATATCCTTACAGGGCCACGCGTTCGGACTTCTCATCGGGATCGTACTCGGGGTCGTGTTGGTCGAACGCCGATCAGTCGGCGTAGACCGACTCCGACTGTGGACGGCAGTCATCCTCTTTGCCGTCCTCGAAGGCGTCTGGGCGGTGTATCTCCCCGTGAGCGGTGGTCGATTCATGCTCTTTCGAGCGATTGGCGTGGGGTTGGTCTTCCTGTTTGCGGCCGTGTTCATGAATATACCCAGACGTGACACCAGCCGTCTTGTGGGCGGAATCGACGTTCGGTATGGGACACTGGCACGGCGGATCACGGTCGCGTTCGTACTCGTGCTCGCCATTGTGTCCGTCCCGTACAACGTCTACACGGTGTCCGAATCGACTGCTGGAATCACCGCTGAAAACAGCATCGAGGTTGGGGAGTACATCGTCGCGTACGCCGAAGAGATTCCGCATCAGTACATCTCAGCCGTCCAGATCGATGCGTTCGGTGAACCGACGAACGTGACCACGAGCGGCGTCATCGTGATTAACGACCGACGGGAGATCTGGTGGCCGGAGATCTCGAAACGACGCCTCACGTTCGTCGAGGAGGCCGGCGTCCGCGTCGGCGGCATCGGCGTGCGCGAAACGGTCCGGGCACGCCGTCTCGCGTGGAATCCCGCCGGCAATCACTCGGTGTACACCGTCCAACTCGTCCACGACGACGACCGATCGACCGTGTACACCTCACAACCGTCACAGGCAAAACCGGTGATCGACGGTCGTCGGATCACGATTGTCCCCGGCGAGCAGTTTCGCGTTCGTGTCACCCACAACGGCTCTGTCCTCGGGGATACACCGATGCCAGCCCGCAACGAAACTGATTCCATCGGTGGACTAACACTAAATCGGACGGAACGGAAACTGTACGCAGAACGCAATAACACACGGGTTCAGGTGGCAAAATACGACCCACCCTGAATCGGTGGTCACTCGCTGTCGATCGGTTCGAGTAGCGTCGCGTTGCCGACGTGCGAATCGGCGTCAAAGCTGTCCACGCGGACCCGAACTCGTGTGCCAACGAGCGCGGGAACACCGTCTGAGATGTGGATGAAACTGTCTCCGACGCGGGCGATGAGGGTGTCGTCTTCGATGTCAGTAACGAACAACTGCAGTTCCTCACCGGATTCGAACGAGGGGCGATTCGTCCGGAACCGCCAACCTTTCAGATACTTATCGAACAGGCTCATACACGAGTCACCTCCGTCGATTCCCGATCAGAAACGTATTCGAGTCCGAAGCCAGTCAACGCGGCAACGATGAACACGCCGAACAACAGCCAGCCGTGAAAGACGAGCGGCCAGACATCGATCGGCTCGACAACCATCGACCGCGTGAACCAGTCGAACTGCCCCGGCAAATTCTGGATCTGGGCGTAGCCAACGAGCACGCCACCGGCCCACGGGAAGATGTACCCCAGCGCCGTGGTGTTCGCGTCAAGGATATTGGCCCGACGGTAGCCGTTGATGTTGAACTTCTCTCCGAGGCGGGCGATGTACGGCGCGACAGCGATCTCCGCAGCGGTGTTGATCGTGATCATCGCGTTCGCGGTGGCGGTGACGAGGACCATCACCGTTTCCGCCCGCCGAACCGACGTAGCGACGGTGTTGAGCAGCCAATCTTGTATCGCGTCGAACCCACCGCCACGGATCATGATCCGCGAGCCAGCGACGATCAGCAGTACCAGGATGGCGAGCGGGAAAAAGCCCGCTGCACCGGAGTAGATGCTGCCACTGACGCCTGTCTCAGCGGGTGCCACCAATTCGATGAACGGAAGCCCCGAAAGCGACTGTGCGAGTCCGAACTGTTCTGAGACCTGAAACACGAGCATGTCGCTCAGGGAAGCAAGTCCCAACAGCAGGTTGAGCACGACCGCGACAATCAGCCCCCACGAAATCGCTTCGATGATGTGCCGCCCCAAGACGGCGGTGATGATAACGACGAACATCGAAACGAGATGCACTAACCCGAGCGGATTGCTGTTTGCCACGAATAGGCTTTGGGCGCTCTGAGAGACCGACTCACCTGACATCATAGAGCCGGCAATCAGGTAGCCGATGAACGCCAGTACAGCAGCAATGATCGCGTACTTGAATCGCGAGGCGACCACCCCGCCGATGTCCGACTCCTGAGTGACCGCGCTGACGATCGTCGTGTCACTGACTGGTGCGAGGTTGTCACCGAACGCAGCCCCCGAGAGAATCGCCCCGAACAACAGCTCTGGGCTGGCACCGAGCACGACGCCCGCCGGAAAAACAAGCGTCGTGAACGCGACAGTCGTCCCGTAGCCCGTTCCGATCCCGGTCGCAAGCAGTCCTGCCAAAATGAACACCACTGCCGGAAACAGCGCTGGGCCGACGTTGAAAACGTCGGCGGCCCACACTAGTCCAGAGACGAACCCGCCCGTTTGGATCGTCTCCGCGAACATTCCGGCCCACAGCCACGCGACGATGGCGGTGGCCGCAACGCGCTGGGTCATCCCGTCAAAAATCGTGTTGGCGTACGTCGTCCAATCACCTTTGACGAACAACATGCCGACGATCAGGGCGATGAGCATCCCCGCAACCAGCCCCGTTGTGTCACTGATGCGAAGGACGCCGCTCTGGACAATCGCCCACACGATGAACAAGACGATCGGCAGCGTGCTCATCCACTTCCCGCCGTAGAACTCGATCTCTGGCTGGTCCTGCGCTGCCGCTGCCTGAGCTAATTCCGCATCGATTTCTGTGTCAGTCGATTCTTCACTCATTCGTAAACAACGATTGTGTGAGAATGGAAGCGACACCTTGAACCTTGTGGAATTTCGAATCGCTCGACAGGTGTATTCGTGGGATAAAGCCCTCCATCGGTGGGGGATGACCGTACAGCTACAGCTATCGGCAGAACACCGGGTCGGCTCCGCGCAGTAGAGTGAAATCGGCTATCGGACAGCGCTTCGAAGGGTTTATTCCCAATCTGGGCTTGATCTTACGTACTATGGCCGATAAGCCCGCCAGCATGTACCGGGATATCGATAAGCCGTCGTACACGCGACGGGAGTATATCACCGGTATCCCCGGTTCGAAGATCGCACAGTACAAGATGGGTGACATCGACGCCGATCCCGATTCCTATCCCATCCAAATCAGCCTTGAGGTCGAAGAGTCAGTACAACTCCGTCACGGTTCGATGGAGGCGTCCCGTCTGTCCGCCAACCGTCACCTGATCAAAGAGCTAGGCGAAGGCAACTACAAGATGATCCTCCGGAAGTTCCCCCACCAAGTGCTTCGGGAGAACAAGCAGGCGACCGGTGCCGGTGCGGACCGTGTTTCCGATGGCATGCGCCAAGCGTTTGGCCAGATCGTCGGAACCGCTGCGCGCGTCCAGAAGGGCGAACGTCTGTTCACCCTCTGGTGTGATCCCGAACAGGCCGATGTCGCCAAGGAGGCGCTCCGTCGCGCGTACAACAAGCTGTCGCCCCCGTGCCGCGTCGTCGTCGAACGCGGCGAAAAAGAACTCGTCGCGTGAGCGCCGAAACTGGTTCGACGGGAAACCGAAGTGCATGAGGCGGACCCTTCGTGACATCTTACTTCACGACGGAGTGCGGAAGACTTCTTACGTAGAATTCGTGGTTACAGTGTGAGTACGCGTCAGTCGAAGAAACGACAGTCGCGTTCGAAATTCACGACGACAGAACTGTGACGATTCTCGACAAAAATTCGTGAGAACTACTCAACGCCGTTACCGAGACGCAGTGTCGGGTGCATTGACGCCGGAAGGTACCTGTTGACACCTTGTACACAACACCTTAGTTTTAATTAATTTTATATATCCATCATGGTGTTGATCACCGCCTCTCAACTGTTTCAAGAAACCCGACGATTTCGTCGTTCGTCGGCTTCGAAGATTCGATGAACGCCAGATGTTTGCCGTCCAACGCCTCGAACCGCCCGTTTGGCAACGCAGTCGCAAGTTCCTGTCCTGCGGCTGGGGGGACCACCGGGTCGTCCGTTCCGTGCAACACGAGCGCGGGGAGCGTGATCTCGTACGGCGCGTTACAGGAAAACCCACACCACGCCTCAGCTTGTGTCGTCCACGCTGCCGTTCCAGCGTCCTCCTCGCCTCGCCATGTCTGGATCTGCTCGACGATCTCCTGTTGTTCCAGAAACGCCCTGCTGAAACACGGTTCGAGGGCGTGTCGTCCGGTCTCGCCCAGCAGATCGAGCGCGTCAGTCGACACTTGGTCCCCGTTCAGGGTGGTCCCCATGAGCGTGAGACTTCGAGCACGATCGTACTGACGAGCGTATGCGAGCGCGACCGCTCCACCGAATCCCGCGCCGACGAGGTGCGTCCGGCGCACGGAATGGGCCGACAACACGCGTTCGACATCCCCAGCGAACACGTCGACGGTACTCGCAATCTCGTCGGCAACGGACTGCCCGGTGCCCCGCGGATCGAACACGAGCGTCTCGAACGGTCCACAGAGGGCGGGGTGTTGCCAGCCCCACAGCCACGCACCGTAGCCAACATCGTTGAGAAACACCACCGTCGGACCGGAACCGCGCGCCTCGTAGTGCAACGAACATTCCTCAGTGGACACGACCGGCATAGCCACCGTTAGAGCCACCGAGTGACAACGCTTTCGTCGAATCGCTGTTACCGAGTTTCAAGTTTCTGTTGGAGGATCGTCGGGGCGTCCGCCAATGCCGCATCGAGCGCGTCGACATCTGGTCCGCCGCCCTGCGCGAAGTCCGGTGGTCCGCCACCACCACCACCGACGCGGTCTGCGAGTTCACGCACCACTTCGCCGGCGTTGACATCTACTTTTTCTGGAACAGCGACCACGAACTGGGCGCTCTCTTGGCCGCTTCCTAGCACGGCGACCGACTCCTCTTCTGCGATCGCGGTCGCGGTCGCACGAAGCTCCTCGACATCGGCGTCAAACCGTTCGACCACCGCGGTGGTCCCATTACCGTTGATGGCAACCTCCTCGGTCGCACCGCCGTGTGCGCGAATCTCGGCTAGTTCCTCTTTCAGCGCGTCGATCCGTTTGCCGCGGTCTTTCCACTCCTCGAAGAACCGCTCCGCCGTGTCGGGCACTTCGAGCGGCGAAACGTCCAGCGTTTCTGCGGTCTCAGACAAGGCAGTTTCGACGCGCTGAGTGGCGTCGATAGCCGCATCACCAGCCGAAAAGACGATTCGCTCGACACCGTCTTGGACGCGTTCGGTCGAACGAATCTTGATACAGCCGATATCACCGGTTCGTCCGACGTGCGTCCCGGCACACGCCTGCACGTCGTCATCAACGTGGATCAGCCGGATGTTCGTCCCCGGCGGGATGCCACCCTGATAGATATCAAAGCCGTACTGTTCTTCGGCCACGTGTCTGTCTGGCCACTCCTGCACGACGGGCGTGTTGTCCCGCACGATCCGGTTTGCGATCCGTTCGATCTCCTGTCGTTGTGCCCTGGAAATCCGCTCGTAGTGGGTGACGTCCAGCCGCGAGCTGTCGATGCCCTTCTGAGCACCAGCCTGACGGACGTGGTCACCGAGCACTTCTCGGGCTGAGTGACCGATGATGTGCGTCGCGGTGTGATGGGCCATCAGCCGCTTTCGACGCGTCGCGTCGATCTGTCCCCGGACGAACTCGCCTTTTCCGGGGTCGTCGTCGGTCCAATGAAGGATGACGCCGTCCCGCTGTTGGACATCGTGGACATTGGCTGACGTATCATCCGTGCTGAGCGCTCCAGTGTCAGCAGGCTGTCCACCTCCCTCTGGGTAGAACATCGTCTGATCGAGCACCACGGCGAATCCCTCTTCGCGCTCGATCACGTCGAGGACGATCGCCTCGAACTCCATGCGGTCTTGATCGTCGTAGTACAGCTGTTCCGTCGGCGGCAACTCGCTGACGTGCGCTTTGAGATCGTCGTGGTCCGTCTCCTCCTGTGTCGCTGTCGTGTCCGTCTGCTTTTCGTCCGCTACGGCACTGGACGGCTCGGTGTGGCGAGCGGCGACCAGTGAGAAGAAATCGTCCGGAATCTCGACTGATGCGCCGTGTTCTTCAGCAATCTCAGCGACCATGTCAGGCTGCATTCCGTGCGAGTCGTACAGCTCGATGAGTTCCGTCGTCGAAATGGGTTCGTCCGTGTTCGCATACTCCTCAGCGAGCTGTCTGACCCGGCGACCACCACGGTCAAGGGTTTCGCGGTATTTTTCCAGTTCCGTCCGGACGATATCACGGATGGTGTCACGATTCGTGTATCCGAGGCGTTCAGCCTGCATGTCAACGAGTTCGTCGAGCGGTGCGCTGACGCCCACCGTGTTGGTGAGCCGCTTGGTTCGTCGGAGCACCATGCGAACGAGATAGCCGGACTCAACGTTGCTCGGTACGATACCATCGCCAAGCATGTACGCCAGCGTTCGGGAGTGATCCGCGATGGCGTAAATCGTTTCGAGCGGCTCCATCAGCTCCCGAAGCCGATCGACATCGACACCGAGTTCTTCCGCGATATCCGCGCGAGCACTCTCCATGTCCTCGGCCTCGTCGATGTCGAGGTTGCCAGCCAGCGTCGCCGCACGGTGGACGAGCGCGTCCTCCTCGTCGGTCAAGTCGATACCCGCGTTCTCCCGCAGGAACGAGATCATCTCGGGATAGACGGCCTCATACACCGTCGGCGTCCCCTGACTCACCCACGTCCAGCGCTCCAGACCGTACCCGGTGTCGACGATGTACGTGTCCATCTTCGAATACCGGTTGCCGTCGGGCATTTCGTACTCGCCCTCAGGATCCTCTTCCATCGAGAGGAACACGAGTGTCGCCAGTTCGACGCCCCGATAGATGACTTCAAGCGCCGGCCCGGCGTTGCCACCGCCAACCCATGGATACTCGATATAGATGAGTTCAGTCAGATCCACGCCCATCGATTCGAAAAACTCATCGCAGTACTGGACTGTTCGGTCCTTCCAGTACGTTTCCCCCTGGTAGGCGTAACCCTCTGCGTCTTCACGGGTGTTGAAGGCGTGGTGAGCCATCATTTCGAACGCCATCGTGTGACGCCCCGTTTTGCCGACGTTTTGGATGTCGTCCATCCGGATGGAGGGTTGGCTGATACACAACGGGTTCGCGGGGGGAGGGGCCTGCCCACTCGTGATGAGCGGCTGGAAATCGTAGATAGACGCCTGCGTTAACAAGACATCATCCCGCCAGCGATTGGCTGCGACGGGATAGGGATCGATGCGCTCGTGGTCGTTATCCTCGAAAAATGAAAGGAACTCCTCACGCATCTCTTCGAGCGTGTACGACGCGTCGAATCCGGGGTTGCCGATGAAACTGTACTGTTCACACGGCGGTTCACCACACGTTTTGCGTGCTTCGTCACGGGTCCAGAAATGCGCGCCACAGGAGACACACTCCTTTCGGGTAAACCCCTCCTGCTCGAAATAGTCGAGCTGATACTCCTCGTCGAGTTCACTCATCGCGTTTCATTTGGCCGACCACCGGGTAAAACCCTTCCGAACACCCGTCTTAGACGCTTGTTTATATTTTATTTGTTCTCCTGTTGTCAAAATATATGAAAAAGATTATATTTAGTGATTGGTGGCTCAATCACATCTCACAAGCGGAGAAGCAGATCGGAACCGTCACTCGTCCAGCGCGAGTCCCGCTAACAACGCTTCCAGTTGCACGCGTTCGTTGGCACCGATCGTAAGACGGTAGTCAGTTTCCCCGATCCGATCCATCAGCTGAACCGCCTCGCGTTCTCCGAGGTCGTACTCCCACACAGACCGGTGGAGTTGGTCGATGATGTCGTCGCCTGCGATCCCTTCCTCGGTGAGCAACGTTTCAAGGGTCGAACGCGCTGCCATGAAATCGCCCGCAAGCGCGAGTTGAACCATCTCTTTGATTTCCTCTGGGCGGGCGGTGCTGGCGATACTGTACACCGTTTCTTCGTCGACCGTCTCACCCACGACGCCCGCCGCCTGTAAGTCGTTGATGGCTTTGCGCATGTCACCCCCAGCAGCGTACACGAGCGCGTCAATCCCTGCGTCGGTGATTTCAATCCCCTCCGCGCCGGCAATCTGGCGGAGTTGGCCGGCGATCGCGTCGTCTGCCAACGGCGAAAACCGGAACACCGTACACCGTGACTGGATCGGATCGATGATCTTGCTCGAATAGTTACACGAGAGGATGAACCGTGTATTGTGCGAAAACTGCTCCATCGTCCGCCGGAGCGCGCTTTGAGCGTCAGATGTCAACGCATCCGCCTCATCGAGAAATATGATCCTGTAGTCGTACCCGCCGAAACTCGATCGTGCAAAGCTCTTGATACGATCACGCACCACGTCGATCCCCCGCTCGTCGGAGGCGTTCAACTCCAAGAAGTTTTCCCGCCATTGCTCGCCGTAGATCTCCTTGGCGATCGCCACCGAGCATGTAGTTTTGCCAACACCTGCTGGGCCTGCAAACAGCAAGTGAGGTAGATCGTTCTGTTCGATGTAATTTTCGAGTCGTTGGACGATGGTCTCGTGTCCAGCGACCGCAGACAGCGATTCGGGGCGGTACTTCTCGATCCACACCTCCCGACCCTCCGGTGGCGCGTCACTCATACTCGCATCTCACAGCGTCCGGACTTAACTGGCTTGCAGTCCGGTCGTCCGAGTCACTGGATCGCTTGCTGCAGCGTCAGGATTCGTCTGTGTGCGCGCGAATGTGGCCGACGTGAGCAGCGTATTCCGTTTCGTGGACGGCTTCAATCAGTCGGCCAGTCCCACCTTTTTTCCGCTCGGGTGGCTACGCCACCCTCACGCAAAAAATCTGGACCAAAAAAAAGCCGCTCGCTCCGCTTTGCTACGCTCGCGGTGACTACACTTGCATCTCCCGCTTCCGCACCGCGACCGCTTCCGCCCCGCTTCCGCACCGCGACCGCTTCCGCCCCGCTTCCGCCCCGCTTCCGCACCGCAACCGTCTCCGCCGCCGCGACCGCCGACTCTGCTGTTCTCAGTCGTCGGCGTGGACGACGGGAGCCTCGCTCACGACACGCGCCACCTCTGGATACTGCTGTCTCAATCCGTCGAGATCACCGCGCTGGCGATAGTGGCAGTACTCCGCCAGCATCTCTACTAACCTGGCTGGGGCACTCGTCGCCGCGGGCTGTTCAGTTATCTCGGTCGGCTCTTGCTCGTCCTCGGGCGTGTACACCGACTGGGCGACGGTCCCATCACGCTGTTCGTGATACCGCACCCGGCCGCCATTCTCGAACCAGCCGGTGGCGACCATTTCGCCTGTCGCCTCATACCGCGTGATGTTCGCAATCCCGGGGAGATCGTCGTCGTTCACCTGTGACCGGCCAAGCCCGGCCGTCGCTAGAATCTCCTCGATCTGCGTGGCGTGGGCGCAGCCGGTACTCCGACAGGGCTTACACCACGTTCCTGTCCCCACGTCCACGACGTAGTACAACTCCGCTTTCGAGATCCGGCTTCGATCATCAAGAGTCGAGATGTTCACCGATTCGCCCAGCCGGTCCCAGAACTGAAACACTGGCAACGTCATCTTCTTCCCCCCGCGAGCGAAGTTCCCGCGAGCGGGAGCCAACGAGTCGCAGCGCGAACGAAGTGAGCGACCGGCTCGTCAAACGAGCGGCTTGTTTGGCTATCCCGCGAGCGCAGCGAGCGGCTTTTTTTGGTCCAGATTTTTTGTGCGAGCGGTAGCGAAGCTACCCGAGCGGAAAAAAGGTGGGTCATCGACGACCCTTCCAGCAATGGACACCCCCACCCGATGCGCGTGCCGCGACCGAATCGGACGGCCACAGTTT
>NZ_RRCH01000046.1 GCF_003862495.1 Halocatena pleomorpha
CAGAAGCAGAAGGCTTCTGGCGACAGCGAGTCGCAGCGCGAACGGAGTGAGCGACCGTCTCGCGCGGTGAGGGTGGCTGCGCCACCCGAACGGAAAAAAGGTGGGTGCTTTAGGCTTCGAGTTGTTCGTGATCCTGTTGTTGTGGATCCTGTTCGTGTTGTGGATCCTGTTCGTGTTGTGGATCCTGTTTTGCGTCCTGTAGTGGCTCCGCTTCGAGCACGTGTTCACGGAGCAGCGCAGCGCCATCGGCCAGTCGTTGTTCGCGTTCGGCGTCCGAGAGCTGGAAATCCAGCCGCTCCTCAGTGATCGCTTCGGTGACGCGCTCGCGTCGCTCCTCGGAGATGGCTTCATCCTCGGGGATCGTCTCTTCAACCCAGTCGTCGATGTGCTGTTGCCACGACTCGTCCCCGTACGTGCCGCCTTCGACCTGCCAGTCCCAGTACTGGGCGACTTCCTCCCAAAAGCCGTTCGCCAAGCGACGATCCTCAATGAGCGATTTGGCAACCCGAGCACCGTGGCCCGCGCTGATGAGCACCTGATGGGGGCTGCCCGACAGCCAGCCAGCGACGTACAGCCCATCGATCGCCGTCCGACCGGTCGCTTCCTCACAGTCGACAGGGTGAGTGCCCGACTCGTGGAACGTGCCACCATCGAGGTCACTCAAATAGTCCGCGTTGTACGCCGAGGCGGCGATCACCGAGGCGGCAGTGAGATCACAGCCGTCTTGAGTGTGTAGCCGAAAGCCGTCCGCGTCAGCGTCTCGTTCGACCGAGACGACGAAATCATCGACGATCTCACTGCCCTCGTACTGGGCGTGGGCGCGCCCGAGTTCGAGGAACGCCGCCGGATCGATCCCGAGAAAGCCGAGATAGTTCCCGATGCTGTAACAACGGTGGATCGCGGACGGTCCGCGGTCGAACACGACTGTATCGAACCCATATCGAGCGGTGAACACGGCCGCAGCCAACCCGGAGGCACCGCCGCCGACGATCGCCACGTCGTACTCGTCTGTGCTTGGTTCGTCTGATTTCTGACCGGTGGATTTCGTGCTCATCGTGACAGGAATCTACTGAGCGGCGATGCGAAGCCGACAACGCAGTGTGATGATCGATACATGCTACTCGGTGATGGATCGTTTCGGGAGGATCTGAGGATCGGGTCCGTAGGTGACAGCGGCGTCAATCTTGAACACGTCCGCCAGCAGTTCCTCGGTGACTACCTCTCGTGGCGGTCCCCAATCGTAGACAGCGCCGTCATTGAGCGCAATGAGATAATCCGCAAACCGAGCCGCCTGCGCGATGTCATGGAGCACAATTGCCACGGTCACCCCTTCAGTCTCGTTGAGTCGACTGATCGTCTCCATCACGCGGAGCTGGTGGTGGAGATCGAGGAACGTGGTTGGTTCGTCGAGCAACAGCGTGTCTGTTTCCTGCGCGAGCACCATGGCGATCCACGCGAGCTGTTTCTGCCCCCCACTGAGGTTTCCGATCTCCGTCTCACGGAGATGGTCGACACCGGCTAAGTCGAGCGCCCGATCAATCGCCTCGCGGTCGCTGTCACTCACAGCATCGAAAAAGCCCCGGTGGGGATACCGTCCATGAGCAACGAGATCACCCACCGTCAAACTCTCGGGCGACTCGTTCTCTTGGGAGAGATGGCCGAGCGCGCGTGCGAGTTCCTTGCTTCCGTACTGCTGGATCTCACGCCCGTTCAACACGACCGAGCCACTGTCTGGCGCGAGATGATCGGACAACGTTTTCAACAGCGTACTTTTGCCGCTCCCGTTGGGACCGACCAACGCCGTGATCGATCCCTCGGGAACGTCGATGCGGTCACACTCCACCACAGGACCGTCGCTCGCCGGATACGAGATGGAGAGATTTTCGCCGTGAAGCGCGCTATCGGTTCCGTTCGCACTGGTATGGGACACGTCCTCATTGTTCTCATTTGATGCCGTGATCCCTCCTACGTGTTCTGTATCAGACATCATATCACCGTCGTGCGATCCGTTTCGTGCATCGGCGTCCCGGATCCCGTGGTTCGTGAGCCGCGTGTCCGACGCCGTCGAGGGCCTGCCCATCGCACCGTGCCATGTGTCTGGGCGACACAGCCGTTTCGATCACCATTCGGTCTCTGTTTTTGGATAACCTAAACTACCTCAAAGAGCTTTCGGAACGTATACGAAAACATACCAAACAAACGCCTGCGTTCATGGTCAGTTCGTTCCAAAGCGAGCGAGCGAGGACTGGGTAGTGGCAGTTCCCGTCGGAGACCGAACCCACGGCGAGTGTCGATCACGGATTGCTGCGATATCGACATCGGAGTCGGCGGACACAGAGGAATTACAGGCGTCGGACGGCCGGACGATCCGTTGTTGCTGGGTGCAGTAGGGGACGCCATCGGTACTTGTAGTCTCGGTGCTCGCGGGGGGCACCGTCCGGTTCTCCACGTGGGGACACGAAGGGAACGGCACTCGCCACCCTTTGCCGTAGGCGCGTTCGGCAAGTTGTCGTCTGAGGCGATTGAGTTCGTCGCCACTCACCACGGCGATATCCGTGCGGGTAGGGTGGCGGTCGAGGGGTTCGACGCCCGCGTCGGTGGGCAGCCGTTCGGGTGCACGGATCACGTCGCGTTCGCCGGTGTCGGGATCGAACTGCCAGACGCCCACTTCCGCAGGGATACGGTTCAGATGCGCGCCGGTGACGTGGGATTGGGTTGCGAGAATCACTTCGTCGCAAACCGCGAGGCTAACGTCGGTCCGGAGCTGTCGAGCCAACTCGCCCGGCCGATCGAGATCGGGTTTGTTCTCGATGGCTCGTAGTGTTCTGAACCAGTCGGGATAGCGCGCGGTTTGGCGGACGCACGTCCGCCCGTTCCGGCGTTCTCGCTCGAAAAAGCCGATCTCGATAGCGCGCTCCGTAGCCCGACGGGCGCGATCGGGGTGACAGTCGAAACAGTCTTTCCAGTATCGAAAGCGACCGACGCCCACGTCAGCGGTGATGGCCGCCTCGGGAATGGATTCGGCGGTGATCGTCGTGCGGGCGTCGAACGCCGGGCCGGGCGTGACGGTGAGAATGTCGACAACGCGGCGACCGCGCGTGCTCGCCCCGAGCTGTCGGCTCACGATCGACGGTGGATCACTGCCTTCGAGGACGCCACAGAGAACCATCTCGAACCCAAATTCGCGCACAGTAGGCTTTGGAGTGGGACAAGCAAAAGCCGCACGTCGTGACAAAATACGTAATCATCAGAGTGGTAATTTCGAGCCGTGGCTGTCCCAGAAGTCCCTGTATTCAGCGAAGAACAACGGTTCGAGTCGTGGATCCCCGCGCTGATCGTCGCAACCGGAGTGCCAGTACCGGTCGTGTTGGGCGTCGAAATGGGTGTTCGGGGGGGTGTATTACTCGGAACCGGAGTCGCTTTGGCTCCGCTCGCGTTGTTCGTTCCCGCACGGCTCACAACTGAAGTGACTGAGAGCGGTCTTTCGGTCCAGTTGTTCCCGTTGCATCTCCGGGCGCGACGGGTTCCGTTTTCGGAGATCGAATCGGTTGAGCGGGTCCAGCTCTCGGCGGGCCGATCGAGACGTGTCCGTCGGAACACAACGCCCCGAGGAGTTGATGACGGCGCTACAGCGATCCGACAACGCATGGAATGATAACAAGGCCACCACGGAGAATCTGTCATGACACGCCAGACGCGTCACAACGCTTATCGTATCGGGTCTAGTAATCTCCGACATGAGTGGAGCAGGGTACAACGAGAAGGTGCAGTTCCGAGCAGGAGCCGAGAAAGCGGCTGCAGAGACGCTGGACGAGATGCGCCTCGGTGGAATCAATGTGAGTGAGCTCGCGCGCCAGGGACTGCGAGAGATGCTCCGTCGAACGCTCTCGGAGGAAGACAAGATCCGGATCCACCGTCGCTACGCGGCCGATGAGATCGACGAGGACGTGGCTCGTGTGCTGCTCGGTGACGCGATAGAGGAAATCGACCGCGAGCAGGCAGCGTTCGAAGCGGCGATGGAGCTAGACACTGACGACGTGGTTCAAGACTGATCGTAGATGGCAGACAAGACTCGTCATCCGATCATTGCCGATACGGACGCGTTGATCGTCGTTGTGGCCAATCGTCCGAGATACACTGACGATCACGACCACGAACGTGTGCATCCAAGAGTTGAAACGCCATCGGCGTGAGACGCCCACCTACGCAGTTGAAGGATCGCGGGACCACTGGCTCTACAACGGGAGTAACACTGCAATAGAACCGTTCGAAGACGATACAATAGAGGCATTTTCGGTTGTCACGTGTGTGCCTCGCCCTCACGGTGAAGATGCTGGCGAGGAGTCGATTCGACGAGAGATCGAAGCCAATCCGGGCGCGTATCGATTCGCAATCCTGATGGATCACGCTGGTCGGGAAATGCTCCGACGGACGTTTGCAGCTCAGGAAGCAACAGGGCAAGCTGTCGCGCCCCCTTTTCTGTTGTATCTCACGATGCAAGCAGACGCAAGCAGTCAGGAGGCCTTCTGTAAAGCTTGTGCAGAACTTTTGAGAGGCGAGGGATGGACTGGCTACAAGGCCGTTCAGGCCGCGTGGGAGGCGATCCCCGTTGACTGCGATGATGTCATAGATAATAAATTCCTTCCTGAATAGTACCGGGTATCGTAACGGCGATCACACCCGGGACTGCGCTTCGAACCGCCGGTACGCTCGTCGATAGCCGTCGTTAGTCACGAACGCGTGCGAAAACGCCGCTGCGACAAACCACGCTCCCAGAAACGCGAGCGCTTTCGGGAGGTGCTGGCTCGGGGAAATGCTCGTGGGTGCAAACGAGAGGAGGATTGGCGCGAATAGGAAGAGAGAAACAACCTTCGTCGTGAGACAGAACACCCAGAAACGACGGCGAGAGACCGATGGATACCGGAGAACGATGAGGTTCGCAACGATCACAGGGACGTACAGATTGAATGCCGTCGGTCCCAACCAGTCTGGGAGTGACGCCCACGCTGCCATTCCCACTAGCCGCTGGAGAAAGATTTCGATCACGTTGTTCATCGCAAGCCAGAGAGCAATCGAATATTCAACTATGTGAGCTGTCGTTCCCATGTCACTGCGATCTCCACGGCTGCGATTATGATTTTCGGTTGGTATCTACAGGTACTATCGCGCTTGATGGACCACAGAGTCGATGATAGAATCACGACAAACGGCTTGGTCGCCACGACACCCAGAACTGCGTGTTTGTGAGACCCAAACACTGAATGCGGATCGGAACGGAAACGGACCGACGACCGCCGTGTGGAAATGAACGATTGCGTACCCTGCAATCGTGTGCTCCAGCGCGTCGCGGGGGAGATCGACATCGAGTAGGGGCACACCGTTCCCTCTGTGGTATGTCTCTCGTTCGGGAGAGTACACCGCAGCGACAGAAGGCGGTTCGAAGAACAGCAGGTTTATGCTCACGACGGAGAGATATAACCGTATTACTATCGAGATGACACGGGAACACCGACAACCGGAGGTGAACATCGGTCTCGTCGGCCACGTCGACCACGGCAAAACGACGCTGGTGCAGGCGCTCAGTGGCGAGTGGACCGACCAGCATTCCGAGGAGATGAAACGCGGGATATCGATCCGGCTCGGCTACGCCGACGCCACGTTCCGTCGGTGCCCCGACATGGACGCGCCGGAGTGTTACACTGTCGAGGAGACGTGTCCGGACGGGTCCGAAAGCGAGGTAGTTCGGACGGTCTCGTTCGTTGACGCGCCCGGTCACGAGACGCTGATGGCGACGATGCTCTCGGGGGCGGCGATGATGGACGGGGCGGTGCTCGTCATCGGGGCGAACGAACCGGTACCCCAAGCCCAGACGGCAGAGCACCTGATGGCCCTCGATATCATCGGGATCGAGAACATCGTGATCGCTCAAAACAAGATCGACCTCGTGGACAACGAAATCGCCCGCGAGAACTACCAGCAGATCACTGATTTCGTTGCGGGCACCGTCGCAGAAGACGCGCCGGTCGTGCCGATCTCCGCCCAGCGGGGCGTCAACATGGATCTGCTGATGCAGGCGATCGAAGAGGAGATACCGACCCCCGACACCGCACCGGACACTGATCCACAGCTACAGGTGGCCCGGAGTTTCGATATCAACCGACCGGGAACGACGTTCGACGAGTTGATGGGTGGGGTTCTGGGCGGGAGTCTCGTTCGCGGGCGACTGCACACCGGTGACGAGATCGAACTCCGCCCCGGCCGGGAATTCGAAGAGGAGGGACAGTCCGAATACCGACCGATCACGACGACGATCCGGTCGCTACAGGCAGGCGACGATCTGCTCGAAGAGGTTGGTCCCGGTGGACTCCTCGGCGTCGGAACCGGTCTCGATCCGTCGCTCACCAAGGGTGACGCGCTCGCCGGACAGGTCGCCGGACCGCCCGGCACACTGCCCCCGACGTGGGACTCCTTCACGATCGAAGTCGAGTTGCTCGAACGGCTCGTTGGGGGAGATGAGATCGAACCGATCAACACCGGCGAACCGCTGATGCTCACCGTCGGAACGGCAACGACGGTCGGCGCAGTGACGAGTGCACGGGAAAACGAATGCGAAGTGAACCTCAAACGACCCGTGTGTGCCCAGTCAGGTGCGAAAATCGCCATCAACAGACGAGTGGGAACCCGCTGGCGGCTCATCGGGATCGGAACGCTCGTCGACTAACACGGACAGGGGAACGAACGACAACGCACAGGTAAACAATGGATCGAGTTGCGATGGACACCAACGCATTGATGATGCCAGTCGAATGCGACGTTCGCGTGTTCGAGCAGCTCGACCGATTGCTCGGAGAGTACGAACTCATCACGCCACAGGCAGTCATCGAGGAACTCGACTCGCTCGCGTCGGGCCACGGAACGGAAGCGACGGCGGCCACCGTCGGGCGAGATCTCGCTGAGCGCTGTGCCGTCGTCAACACCGAGGCGTCGTACGCCGACGACGCACTCGTGGAACTTGCCGATCGCGGGGGGTGTGAGTACGTGGTCACGAACGACGGGCCTCTCCGTGACCGGCTCTCCGTCGAAGCAATCTGTTTGAGAGGCCAGAACAAACTTGATATTCAGTAAACATGTATAAACGGGTTAGACTACGCGATACAGTCGAGGTGCCACCGAAACACCTCGCGGACGTGTCGGAGACGTTGGTCAAGCGGTTGTTACAGGACAAGCTCGAAGGACGAATGGACGAAGACGTTGGGAGCGTCGTCAGCATCGTCGATGTCGTGGAAGTCGGTGAAGGAACCGTGCTTCCGAACCAGCCGGGCGTCTATTATGAGGCGGAGTTCGACGCTGTCACGTTCGATCCGCAGATGCAGGAAGTGGTCGACGGGGAAGTCGTGGAAGTCGTCAACTTCGGAACGTTCATCGGGATCGGACCGGTCGACGGGCTGTTACACGTCTCGCAGATCTCAGATGAGTACCTCTCGTTCGACGAGGAGAACCAGCAACTCGCCTCTCGGGAATCGAACAGCACGCTCGGTGTGGGTGACTCGGTTCGGACGCGCATCGTAACCAAGAGCATCGACGAGCGCAACCCTCGGGACAGCAAGATCGGCTTGACAGCCAAACAGCCGGGGCTAGGCAAGATCGGATGGCTCCGGGAGCAGAGAGAAAACGAGCCGACGGCAGCGGGTGAATAACCGTGGCGAACAAACGATTGGCGTGTCGTGAATGCCATTTCGTGAACGATCCGGACGCACAGACGTGTACTGCCTGTGGATCAAGCAGCCTCACCGAGGACTGGGCCGGATACGTTGTGATCGCCCATCCCGAACGAAGCGAGGTTGCCGAAGAGATGAACGTTACCCGTCCGGGCGCTTACGCCCTGAAGGTCAGATAACGTGCTCACCCTTCCTCGATCGCTCCGGGCGGAGCTGAAAGATCCGCTCGGGCCGGTGTACACCGACCCAGAGGCGCTATTCGAGACCGCCGGTACGCCGATCGTCGCCGTCGGTGATGTCGTCACCGAGCATCTGCTGTCGGTAACCACTCCTTCCGTAGCGCTCGTCGACGGGCAGACGAAACGAACGCCGCTCGATACGCCGGTGGATCTCACGCCGTTCGATCGCAAGCACGCAGTCGAGAACCCTGCCGCTACGCTGTCACGGGAGATGTTAGAAACACTCTCGCAAGCGATTGACGACGGGGAAACAACCGCGATCGTCGTCGATGGAGAAGAAGATCTCGCCGCGCTGCCAGCGATCATCGCCGCGCCGCTCGGCGCCAGCGTCGTGTACGGCCAGCCTGACGCAGGAATGGTTCTGGTGACCGTCGAGGAACAAACACGGTCCACCGTCTGCGAGCTACTCACACGAATGGACGGCGACCACGAAGCCGTATTGGGGTTGCTCGAAGGCGCTGAACGCGAGTAACGACGGAGCGACAGTGAGACCGGCAGTGTGTGTCACACAGCCGAACAGAGTTGTCCAGCGTCGTTCACTATCAAACAGATAAAGTACCCCCCTACCGTTATGCAACTCGTCACTAGCGATCGTGGGCACCCACCCAGCCACCGAGGTTGGAACGGACCGCACCGACAGCGGTCGTTCGGCGCGGTCCGATCACGTGGATATAGGGTGCACGCGATCGCGGAGTCGACAACACATGATACGGATAGAACTCGACCGGATTCATCTCGAACTACTGTTGCTCGCAGCCTTGATCGCCGCGTTTGCTGGTGCCGTGTTCGAGCCGACGGTGCGGTACGGCGTGAACGTGGTGCCGCTCGTGGCGCTCGTGGTAGTCGGGATGATCGGACTCATCGTACTCATCCATCGTCGATTCACTGCTGGCGACCGGAACCGAGTTCGCGGAATGGTGTGGCTCGCGCTCCTCGGAGCACTCCTCGGTGCAACGGTGTCTTCGGTCGTCGTCGGAACCGCTCGGTCGATGGCGCTGGCCGCTGCCGGCGTCGGTGCGATGTTTTTTGCCCTCGGAACGCAGTTCAGTATTGTCATCAAAAGCCGTGAAGCGGCTGCACGAGACGCCCTTACGGAGATCCTCGACGAGGAAAACGTCTTCGTGGCGTCCGAACAGGCGCGGGCGAACGGAACGACAGACGATCGGCAAACCGACTTCGAATCGACAACCGAATCGACGCGCGTGTCCAGAACGGTCTCGTCCGCGTTCAGGGATAACGGGAGTGAATCGGACGGAACGGAGACATCCCGATCCGAATCTCGCCGCGACGATGACGACGATAATGATGGCGACGATGTCGAAACGGACGAACAGGAAGTGAAAGCCGACGAGACGGATGAGGCAACCGAAAGCGATGACGAACAGACGGACGAATCGGAAGACGAACGTGACATCGAACAAACCGACGATCCGGGATCGGAACACTGGGCACAGTCCACAGCCGAAGACTCCGGGCCGATCCCGGTCATCCGATCGATCGCATCGACCGAGTCGTCCGAAGAGTAGCCCACTAAAAATCGCTCCGCCCGAACCGCGCGGAACGATCCGAGGCGGAACCGATCGGTGAAATCGCTTTTAGACGCTACCCTCCCGCAAGTGAGTCAGCCGTGTGTTTTTATACCCACCGTCCGATAACAGATCATGGATCCGACCGTTTCCGATCGAGTGGCTCGATTCGCAACCGCCATCGGTCCCCAGCCAGACGAGGTGATCAGCGAGATGGACGCCCACGCTGAGGAGCAGAACTTTCCCCACGTCGGTCCTGCTGTCGGCGGGTGGCTGTCGCTGCTGGTGCGAACGACCGGCGCGAAGTCGGTGTTCGAGTTCGGATCGGGATTTGGCTACTCGGCGTACTGGTTCGCGCGGGAGTTGCCGAGTGACGGAGAGATCGTACTCACCGATCTCGATCCGGACAACCTCGAACAGGCCCGCGAGTATCTCGATCGCGGGGGGTATCTCGACCAGGCGACCATCGAAGCCGGCGACGCGATCGACACCGTGAAGCAGTACGATGGACCGTTCGATATTGTCCTCATCGACAACGAGAAACACCGCTACCGCGAGGCGTTCGAAGCGGTCCGTGAGAAAGTTTCATCGGGTGGACTGATCGTCGCGGACAACGCCATGACATCCGGCGCGATCGAGTTCGATGCGCTCGCGGAGTTGGTCGACGGAGCGGACACCGAGACAACCGAGAGTACGCGCGGGATGGCGGACTACCTGCGGACGGTCAACGACGATCCCGCGTTCGAGACGGCGCTGCTTCCCCTCGGAGAAGGGGTCGCAGTGAGTCACAAACGATAAACGATAGCTGGGAAACGGGATCGATCGCACCGGACGTTTAACGCGTTTTCTTCGGTCGTGCGTTCCACGATCTACTTCACCGTCGAACGTGAAGATACCGCATGGCGATGGAGTTGTTAGACGACAGTGTGGTGCCTGAGCATGCACAGCCAGTCAAACAGCAAGCGCGTGAGTTCGCAACCGAGGAGATCGAGCCGGTTGCGGAGGAGTATTTCCGTAGCGGTGAGTATCCATGGGACGTACTGGAAGCGGGAATGGACGCCGGACTGGTCGCCCAGGACATCGGTGAGGAGTACGGAGGACGGGGGTTCGATCTCCAACAGCTCCTTGCGATTGCCGAAGAGTTGTACCGCGCTGACGCCGGGATCGGTCTGACGCTGATGCTCGCATCGTTCGGGGCCGAGATCCTCGAAGACCACGGGACCGAACAGCAAAAAGAGGAGTTCCTCAGACCGGTTGCGGAGAACGACCAAATCACTGGGCTTGCGGTGTCCGAGCCCGAAAGCGGGAGCGATCTGGCTGGAATGCGGACGACCGCCACCAAGGAGGGTGACGAGTACGTCCTGAACGGGGAGAAATACTGGATCGGTAACGGCGTCGAAGCCGACTGGGTAACGTTGTACGCCAAGACGGGCGACAACGAGCAGAACAGATACGGCAACTACTCGCTGTTCATCGTCCCAACCGACACGGCGGGCTATGAGGCCGAACACATCCCCGAGAAGATGGCGATGCGGGCGTCGAAACAGGCCCACATCACGTTCGATGACTGTCGGATCCCGGTTGAGAACCGCATCGGCGCGGAGGGCAGCGGCTTTTACATTCTGGCGGAGTTTTTCAACCACGGCCGCATCGCGGTCGGCGGGCACGGACTCGGGCTGGCAGCGGCAGCGATCGAAGCGGCGTGGTCGTTCGTCCACGACCGTGAAGCGTTCGGACGGGACATCAGCGAATTCCAGTCCGTCCAGCACACGCTCGCGGAAATGCGAACGGAATTCGAGGCCGCACGAGCACTCAACTGGCGTGCCGCCCGGAAGGTCGAAAACCGGGAGCAGTCGGGCTTTTGGGCCGCAATGGCCAAAACCAAATCCACTGAAACGGCCACGATGTGCGCTGAGCAAGGGATGCAGCTTCACGGCGGCCGATCGATCCTTACCGATCGGCGGATCGCGCGCGTCTACCGTGACGTTCGTGTGCCGGTTATCTACGAGGGCGCAAACGAGGTTCAGCGCAATCTCATCTACAGCCAATCACCGACGTGACGATCAGAACCACTCCCGGAGGTACGGCTCCGTTCGGGGGAACAACGCTGTCAGGGTTTCGAGGGTCGCCTGCGACGCCCGGAGTCCACCGGTCTGTGCAGCGCGTTCGACGCCCCGGTAGCCCACGACGATCTGGGAGAGCGTGGCCACATCGACCGTCGCGTCTGGGCTGTCACCTGTCACCGTACACGTCGGAACGCCGTCCTCGACGACGAGTCGAAACCGCCGATCGTTCCACTCCGCGATCCCATCGATCACTTCCAACACGACCGCTCCGTCGGTGGGATACGACAGCGACGATAACGCGCGCTCGACATCAACAACTCGAATCATCGCGCCGGGCTGAACCTCGATGTCGACGGCGTACGGATCGTCAACGAAGTCGGACACCAGCATGTCCTTCGCGTTGATTGTGATCCGGTCGACCTGTGAGTCGTGGTACCGACAGAAACGTAGCAGTTCGGTGTACGCCTCGGTGTCGATCGCGCCGAGTTCCTCAACCGCCATTGTTCGCTGTTCGTCGTCCTCAATGGTGTACACCAGATAGCCCCGAAGCTCACCGT
Source organism: Halocatena pleomorpha (assembly GCF_003862495.1). Lineage (GTDB taxonomy): Archaea > Halobacteriota > Halobacteria > Halobacteriales > Haloarculaceae > Halocatena > Halocatena pleomorpha. The sequence goes on from NZ_RRCH01000046.1 coordinate 12,107, forward strand.
CGCGCTCCCAGCCGGCGACGTAGGGATCGGTTCGCCACTCGAACACCCGCTTTCGCCACCATTGCTCAGTACGGTCCATGGCTAACTCGTGATCGTTGCCATTCTCATACACCCGATCCAGTTCCGCCCAGCGGTCGGCGTCGAGATCGACGAAATCACTGGACGCAGGGGGATCGCTACGATTCACAAACCCGAGCGTGTCGGGCGTGCACGCGATCGAGAGCCGATCCGAACAGCGACCCCAGCCGAGTTGTCTGTAAAAAGAGTGGCTGAACGGCCACAGCGCGGCGAAGTTCACCTCCCGCTCGTGGTACTCCCGGAGCGATTCGGACAGCAGCTGTCGGCTGTATCCGTTCCGGCGGTGGTTCGGGGGTGTCGAAACCTCAGCAACGCCGGCAACATCGCGGTACGCCCCCCGGATCCAAAGCGCGTGCCAGTAGTGTGCGACGGTGCTCACCAGCTCCCCGTCCGCGTACAACCCACGTTCCTCTGCGATCGTCGACCAGTCGGGCGCGTCGTCCCTCGATTCGGTCGGTTCGTACGTCTCTGCCGGCGAAAACGCGTAGTGAAGAAGCCGGGTGTACTCCTCGTATTCCGCTTCTGCGATCGGTCGGTAGTCGGGCATACCAGTGACTGCCCACCCACAGGCATAACTCCCATTGCTAACTCATCGGTCAGCTGTCTTTCTGCGGTGCCACCAGACCTATGATCCCGCTTGGCGTAGCGACCGCTGATGACCACCACGTCTCAACACCGATCACAGCCGGAAGGAACACAGCAGCCCACAGGCCACAAATCGGTGCTCATCTGTCCGACCTGTGGGCACGAAAGTCCTCTAACAGGTGATTGGCATGTCGTCGAAATCACGGACGAAGACGGACGGCGACGAATGTACGACTGCCCAGTCTGCTGGACGACCGTCATCGCACAGCCACAACTAGACTGACACCGCCACCCGCTACCGTTCTTCGAGTCTGGTTGCCGCGTCGTGATCGATGAGCGGTTGGGCGTTCGGTTTCGGAAGCGTGACGATGTCGTCCGTAGACAGCTCGTACGCCCGGTCGTCGACACAGAGGATCTCGCCCACGTCGTTCGTGATTCGAACCGTCACTCGATCCACGTCCGGATGCTTCGATGGACTCGCGTTCACCGACGCATCAGGAGAATCAGCAGCCGGTTGCGTGTGGACGGGCACGTCCCCGGTATCCTCGCTCGTCGTCTCGGGCGGAGGGCGGGGATCCGACGCGATAGCGACTGAGTTGTCGGCGTCGGCCGTCGTTTCAGGGGTGCTGCCACCACTCGACGCGTCGACAGAGGTGTCAGCAACAGCAGCGTCTCTGTCCGGAGCTTCTGCCGCTAGTTCGCGGTCTGGTGGTGGAGACACCTCGTCGCTGGAGGAACCGCCGGACGGTGTCGTTTCGGATTTGAGTTCAGGGTTGGATTCGGGATCGGTCGAGGCGGTGTCGGAATCACGCTCGGCGGGGGCGTTTGCCAGTACCTCATCAAGTACCCGCGTTCGGTTCGATTCGATGGTGGAAACGAGGCTGTCGAAGGCAGAACGTTCCTCGCGGGTGAGACCCTCCACGTCGGCAGCCATGCCAGCGGCTTCGAGGCTGGCTTGTTTGACGAGTTTCCCGATGCGGCGCTCGTAAATCGCCTCAACGGTCCGTTCTGCGGTGTCGATCTCGTCTGTAAGCCGCTGAACATCGGTCGAATCAAACGGATCGTCGGCCGCCGCAGCGACCTGCTCGCGTTCTTCGCGTAGCTGTCGAATGAACCGCCCAGCGTCCTCATAAAACGTGTCGTGAAGCTGCTGGAGGCTATCTATCTGTCGCTCACGGCTCTGCACGGATTGTAACTCATCGAGGTTCATTCTGGTGCCTTCTCAGCGCGTCCTCGGGCCATGAGGAACACGCCAACTGACTCCTGCACAGTATGATTGCCTGCCGGGATCTTATCTCTTTCCTCCCCGATCCGTCCAAGCTCCACCGCCTGCTCAGTCTCGATCCTGATCTCGGCGTCCTCGAACGTGCTCGGAACCGCGTCCTCGAACGGGTCGAACGCTTCGATCTCCTCGTGGTCCAGTGGAGTAACGAGAAGCCCACTCCCGCCGTGGAGACTTCCAGGAAGCCGGATCAGCCGATTGACGTCGGTCGTCACCGGCTCGTCGATCGGCACGGAGTCCTCTGCAACCGCTTGCTCAAACAGCTGTTGGGCGAGCTTAGGGGTGTACCGGCCCGCCGCGTCAAGATTGCCGGCGATAATCTCCGCGGGCCGCTCGGTCATTGTTTCGTACAGCTTCGCGGCTCCCTTCTCACCGATGCCATCAAACGCTCGCAACTGCTCGATAGCACCGGCCTTTTCGGCGGTTTGTACCGATTCTGTCAGTGCAACGAGCCGATCGTGGACTCGTCGACCCCAGCCGCCATCGGTTTTGAGCGTCTTTTTTTCAGCGGGTGTGCTCCGTCCCATCCCCGCCACCGTCTCGGTGCGTGTAAGCCGGTCGATGTCGTCGATCCCCGCACCCAGAACGTACTCCACGATCTCTCGGCGCGCGTCCCGGCCGAGTGTCCGAACGCTCTCCGTCCGGACGTGGACGTGGTATCCCCGCCCACCGGAGAACACGACCGACAGCTGTTCGGAATCGAAGCCGAAATCGTCGTGGAGAAATCCGAGCAGTCGCAACAAGGCGTCTTTGCACGCACTGAGCATCTCGGCGTACGTGTCCGCCTCGGGATCGACGTTCGGGAGGTGATCGCCGTCGAGATCAAACACGAGATCCGAACCGCGCCATTCCTTATCCTCCATCGGGCGCGTACCCGGATCGTCGTACTGTCCCGCAGAGAAGTAGACGTGGCGGGGGCACGTATCGACGAGAAACGCGGACAGATCACCGAGATCGAGCAGCGACTTGTGCCGGATCATCGTGGTTCCCGGACCGGCCGTGAACGGGATGAACCCCCACTCGCGTGCGCTCGCCGCGGGCGGTAGCGCGATATCCGACCGCCGGTAGTGATCCCCGAATCGCCCACGAAGATACTCACGCGTGCGCTCGTTCATGCCCCCGAATATCGACGGGCACCCGGCATGAAACTCACGCATTCCGTTTCCGCTGGATGAGAACTGTCGCTACAACCCGACGAACCGAGAGATCTTATCCGCCAGTCCGTCCTCTCCGAGCCGGAGGTAGTAGGCGTCGCCACCGTCCTCATAATAACTGCTTACGCGTCGTTCGATCTCGAAGCCGAGATGTTCATAGAACTTGAGGGCGCTCTCGTTGGTTGTCCGGGCGTGACAGCTCACGCCACTGTAGTTGTCCGCGACCGTACTGATCAACTGCCGCCCAAAGCCGTCGCCACGGAATTCGGGTGCGACGGCCAGAAAGAGGACGTACCCATCGCGCCGGACGGCCGCAAACCCGATGAGCGTCTCCGATTCTCCCTCCGTAACGTAACAGTAGACGGTCGACCGACGGTACGCATCGGTGAAAAACCCGTGGCGCTGCTTGAGCACCCCCTCCGTTCGACGAATCTGTTCTTTAAGCTCCCACGCAGCCTCTCCGTATCTGTCCTGACCAGGGCGGACGGTGCAACGCTCGACGTTAACGCTCACTGCCTCTCGCTACCGCTGGAACGAATATAACTCCACCGGGCTATCCCGCCAAGCAACTGGCAACAATTGCCAGCAAGGAGCCAGAAGTTCTTTGTCACGAACTACGAAGCTATGCAGTATGATAGACGAGACGGTCGACGAAATACGCGAGATGCAAACGCACAGTTCGTCTGTCGTCGCCATCAAGGCCGCACGGGCGCTCGAAACGCTCACCGAGCGCGACGTGGCGACAGTCGAGGAGTTCATCCGCGATCTCGAACGCAACAGCAACACTCTCAGGCGCGCGAACCCGTCGCACGCGACGTTGCACACTACTCAGCGCACCATCGTCAACACCGTTGTCGAGAACGAACCCGACACCGTCGAGGCGGCAAAGCGCCACACGGCTGACGCGGTACGATCGGTGATCGATCGGATCGAAACCGCAAAGCGAGGAGCCGCAGAGAACGGTGCAGAGCGACTGCAAGATGGCATGACGATCCTCACACACGACTACTCTTCGACGGTGCTCGAAGCGATCGAACGCGCGGCCAGTGAGGGCACCCATCTCGAAGTGTACGTCACTGAGGCGCGTCCGCGCTATCTCGGGCGGAAAACCGCCCGCGTGCTCGCTGCGATCGACCGCGTTGAACCCCACTTGATCGTCGATAGCGCGTGTGGTACCGTCCTGCCCGATGTCGACCGCGTCGTCTTCGGCATGGACTGCATCGTCGACGACACCTTGTACAACCGCGTCGGAACGTTCCCCATCTCCGCAACGGCCGCCCAACTCGACGTGCCGATCTGGGTCGTTGGCTCTGGCGCGAAGATCATCGAGGATGGCTTCGTCTTCGAAAACGAACACCGCTCGACGAGCGAGGTGATGCTCGAACCCGCTGAGGGCTTCATCATCGACAATCCTGCCTACGACGCCACACCCACGTCGCTCCTCCGAGAAGTCATCACGGATTAAGCGTCTGAACGTTCGACGGAACCCACTCCGGACAGCAACTGTTCCGCGCTTCGCTGCACGTCTCACCGCCGGCCACTACTCAAAATATAAAACAAAAAACGAACGGTATGGGTTCGGGCGGATTTGAACCACCGTCAGACGGTCGCCTCGCTGCGCTCGGCGCTGCGACTGACGTGCCTCGACGTTCGCTCACCGCCGCGCGCTTCGCTG
>NZ_RRCH01000047.1 GCF_003862495.1 Halocatena pleomorpha
GGCGAAATCGAAGTTCATGGGCCGGACGCGACCGAACTCACACAGCGGCTCACCACAAACGACGTGACTGCTCTCAAACCGGGAAAGGGACAGTACTCGGCGGTCACAGACGAGCGTGGCGTCATGCTGGATGATACAGTCGTCTACGACCGACCGGATGAGGGAGGGTATCTGTTCGTTCCGAACGCCGGTCACGACGAGGAGTTGTACGACCACTGGTGTGCCTCCCGCAAGAAGTGGAATCTCGACTGTACGGTCGAGAACGTCACTGAACAGTACGCGATGATCGCCGTTCAGGGACCAGAAAGCGAGGCACACCTCAGTGAGGTGACGGAGACGGTCCAAGACCTCGGACGGTTCGAAATCGCGTCAGCGTCCGTCGCGGGCGTGAACTGTCTCTGTTCGCGGACAGGATACACTGGTGAGGATGGGTTCGAACTGCTCTGTCCGTGGGACGACGCACAGACGGTATGGGACGCCATAAACTGTCAGCCCTGCGGACTCGGAGCACGGGATACGCTCCGGATCGAACAGGGGTTTTTGCTCTCAGGGCAGGATTTCGATCCGGAATCAAATCCGCGGACGCCGTACGAAGCAGGGATCGGCTTCGTTGTGGATACTGACAGCCGGTTTCTGGGACGGGAGGCGCTCGCTGAAGCCACGCCGAACGAGCAGTTCGTCGGCATCGAACTCACTGAGCGCGGCGTGCCACGCAACGGCTACGCGATCGAGAGCGTGGATGGCACCGAGATCGGAACCGTGACCAGTGGAACGCTCAGCCCGACACTCGGTGTTTCGATCGGACTCGGGTACGTCTCCACGGCTCACGCCGAGCCGGGAACGGAGATCCGAGTTGTCATTCGCGGTGATCGAAAGGCAGGACTCATCACAAACCCGCCCTTTGAGCACGCAACCACTGAACAATGAGTTTCGAGATACCTGAAGACTGCTACTACCTAGAAACGCACGAATGGGCGCGTATCAATGAGGAATCAGGAACCGCGCGCGTCGGAATCTCGGAGTTCGCACAGGACGAACTCGGTGATATCGTATTTGTTGAGTTACCAGAACCGGGCGAAGAGATCGATCAAGACGGCGAACTCGGTGTGGTGGAATCGATCAAAGCCGTCTCGGATCTGTATTCGCCGCTGTCCGGGACCGTTGCTACGGTGAACGAAGCAGTGTTCGACGAACCCGAACGCCTCAACGACGATCCGTACGGCGACGGCTGGCTGCTCGAACTCGATGGGATCGACACGTCCGAAACCGACGCACTGCTCACTGCCGAGGAGTACGAACAACAGATCGAGTGAGCCAGTTCCAGTGCTGCGCGCAGTCAGTCGTCGTCCGCTGTGTCCGATCCCGTGATTTCGGTGTTTTCCGCCGTCGATTTCGTGTTCGGAGATGGATACTGCGGTGATTGATCGGACAGGGTCGGCTGGTCTTCGAAATCAGGATCGAACAGTTGAAGCGCGGTGTTGATCGTTGACCAGTCGTCGCGCTCTGCGGCGTCACGGAGGCTTTTCGTCGGTACAGCCAGCAGCTGTCCGACGAGTGCGTCAGCGAGCGATTCGACAGTCTCGCGCTGTTCGGCGGTGAGTTCGTCTTTCGCGTCGAGTCGCGAGAGCGCGGTCTGTAGCTCCTGCTGTTTTATGCGTTCTGCCCCCTCATACATGGCGGCGATGACCTCATCGGCCTGTTTTCGTTTGTACTGAGTGAGAAGCCGGTCGATCGCCTCGTCAATTATCTCCTCGACCTGTTGGGCGGCAACGCGGCGGGTTGCCGTGGTTTCGGCTGTGATCGATTCGAGTGCGTCGAGATCGTACAGCTCTACATCCGAAAGCGAACCGACGGCCGGATCGATGTCACGGGGCTGAGCGATATCGACGAGCAACGTCGGTCCATCGCTCGCGTTCACCGTCGAGCGGTCAATGATCGAGTGATCGCTGCCTGTAGCGCTGACGACGATATCACAGTCCGCGATCGTGCCAGAAAGCGAATCGAGACCGACGGCACAGGCACCATCAAGGGCGTCCACGACGTGTTCAGCGTGCTCGGTGGTTCGATTAGCGACGATGAGCCGGTCCACATCAGGAGCCAGTGCACTGGCAGCGATCGTACCCATCTCACCCGCACCGACAACCATCGCCGTCGCAGTAGCGAGTTCTGTCTCTCGGTCAGCGAGCTTCACAGCAGCACTCCCCAACGAAACGACGCCCTCGTTGATCGTCGTCTCGGTTCGTGCGCGCTCACCGACGTGGATCGCTTTTGTCAACCCCGTTTCGAGCACTGGACCGACGGCGTCCATCGACCGTGCGGTCAGGTACGCGTCCCGCAACTGACCGAGGATCTGGTCCTCACCGAGGACGAGCGACTCCAAGCCGCAGGCGACGCGCATCAGGTGCCGTAGCGATCCCTCGTGATCCAACTCGCGGACGGCCGAATCGGGAACATCAGGCCGGACCGTTTCGAGCGCCGCCCGACCGGTAGCAGGCGAGTCAGTGACGACGTAAGTCTCGATCCGGTTGCACGTCTGGAGGCAGAGAGCCTCAGTGACAGCAGACTGATCGAGCACCGATTCGATGATCTCTGCGTCAGATCTCGAACACGCGACTTCGATCGTGTCGATGTCGGCGTTGCTGTGGCTGATGCTCCACCCCGTGAGGACGCCAGTGCCGGCAGTCATTCCGTTTCACCCAGTTCCGAAGCGATGACTTCGCTCACTGCTTGCTCTGTTTTCGTCTGGCTATCACCTAAAGCCTTCCAAACACGATCGGACCGCACAACCGCACGGAGAGCCGATCGCCGTTGCGTCGGTGGCACGTCGTCCAGTGTCGCTCGAAGATCGCCCGTCACCCGTGCCATCTCACCCGCGTCCTCGATGTGAGGTTCGATCCGCTCTCGGAGCACGCGGGTCAACGCCGGGCTGTGGCCCCCTGTCGAGACGCCGACGACGACAGGGTCTGACCAGACGGTGGCGGGAACGGCAACATCAGCGACCGTTCTGTCGGCTCCAGCCGCCTGATCGGCCCGGTTGACGAGAATACCACGCTCGTGGCCGGCGGTGGCGATCGCCTCGTTCAGTGCCGTTCGGTCGGTGGCTGCGACGACCAACGCAGGATCGACGCGATCGATCCAGCCCGCGACAGCAGCCGGTTCGGGAGCGGCGCGGACGCGAGCCGCCGAGCCGAATGACGCCGCAACGAACGTGGGACTGACGACCACCACGTCGGCTTCACGGGCGAACGTGCGGGCGCGACGCGCACCGACCCGCCCACCACCGAAGACGAGCACTCGGGTGCCGGTGAAATCATGTAATATAGGAATCACGTTGACTCCGTGTTCGACAGCCTGTCATCGAGTCTAATGCCCGTTTTTTTCAACACCGTTGTCGAGAACAACGTGTCCCACTGGTCAGCATCGACAGCCCAGAATTCAGCCATCCGATCTCGAACCGCCCGGATCCGTCGGTCGCTTTCAGCTTCAGTCCGTCCGTGAGTCATCGCAAAGAAATTGTACGGCCACACGTCCTCGTGGCGTGGCCGCTCATAACAGTGGGTGACGTACTCCAACGACGCGATCGCCGGTCCAACCGTTTCGATGAGATCATCCGGAACGTTCCACACCGTCATTCCGTTCTCCGTGTAGCCGAGTGCGTAGTGGTTTGGAATCACGCCGATGCGCCGGATCTGCCCCTGCTCGTTGAACCCAGCGATCGTTTCGAGCACCCACTCAAGCGGCTGGTCGATGGCACTCCCAACGTCAGCGTAGGGCGTCTGCGTCAGCGGTAACCCGTCCTGAATCTCTCGGAGCAACGCGCGTTCGTCAGTCGTGAGTCCCGTTTGCTCAGTAGAAAGATCGGGCGACGGTCCCAGGCCGGAAAGGTCGAGTCCGGTCTCGCGCAGTGGTCCATCGATCGGAAACTTCGCCTCGACGCGGAACTCCCGCTGTTTTGGCATGTTGTACGTCGGCTGTCCAGTTTCGGATTCGATAGTGTCTAACACCTGCTCCACACGGTCGGCGTCGGCCACCGACACGACGAACCACATGTTGAGATGGGGGTGCTCGCGCTCGTAGTTGTGTGCGACTTCTCGATGGTCGTTTACTTGTTCTGTGATCGCCTCGAACTGGTCTTCGGGCGCGTGCATAGCCACCAGTGTGGCCGTGCCGCCGATCGCTTCGGCGTTGATGAGTGGTCCGAACCGCGTAAGAACGCCTTCCTCGGACAGCGTCCGAATTCGCGTGATGAGTTCCTCGGCCGTCACGTCGATCGACCGGTCACTGAGCGCGTCGGCCGCCGCTTCGAACGGCCGCGCTGTGACCGGAAAGCCGCCTTGAAATCCGTTGATGATGGCCCGATCGGTACGGTCCAACTCTTCGGTGCTCATGTGTTTTCTCCGGGCCATCCACCCATAAACGACGCGTTCGCACCGAAGTATGGGTTCCCTCAAAGCGTTCCACGGTCGGCGCAAGCCGTCTGTTTGACGGTGTTATCGAATCGTACCACGACGCGATTGCACTCGATCACATGTGACCACCCTTTGCAGTGGTTAATACCACTCCTTCTCGATGAACTGTTGTGCAAGGCTGAATGCCCCCCGAGCAGCGGCTGTTTCGGGGGTCTTAGGCGAGATCACGGTGACGCTGTGCTGGAGTTCCTCACCGAGTCGGTGTTCAAACGTTTCGGGCAGGCCCGGAACGGCAGCCATTCCACCAGTGAGCGTGATCGGTTCGTCAAGGACGTGCTTGTACACTTTCGTGTGGTCGGTGGCTAGCTGCGGGAGGAATTCGTTCGCAATCACGTCGACGGCTTCGTCGACGTACCGATCGAGCGCGTCCATTACGCTGCGCTCGATCGTGAACTCGTGGGTGCCACCACCGGGTTGTTGGATAACGTCGGTAAACGGCCGGAAGTTGTTGAAATCACCGTGTTCCTCTTTGTACTCTCGTGCTGTCGTCCCATCGATATGGACCCGGCCTTGGGTTTCTTCCTCGACGTTGTTGGCAATCCACCGATCAACTTCGTTACCGGCGATCGATCCCGTCGTAAACCGTGATAGCTGTTTTCCATGACGGTATGCGCACGCGCCGATGTTCGTCGATCCCATATTGATCGAAATGAAAACGTGCCCGATGGCTGTTAAATTCGGCCCGAACGCAGGAAGCGACCCACACAACGACTCCGGATACCCCCTGGTGAGCTGCTCACCGATATCGGTTCGTTCGATCACGTCGATCAGGTTCTGTAATCCAGTTTCGTTGTCGACCGCCGGAATGGCGTACACCACGACGCTGTTTTTCGGGAGATCGTACTCCTCAACAATCCACTCGAAAAACGTCGCTGTGGCCGCTGCCCGCGCATCATCCTCGGGAAGTCCCGTCCGCAGCATAAACTCCACTCGCTCGGGATATTCGTACGCCGCTTTCTCACCGTAGATGACCTGCGTCGTCCCCGACAAAACGTCTTCGTACTGAGCCAAACAGGTGAGTGTTGCGTGGGTCTCGATCCCCCGCTCGTGTGGTCGAGCGACGACGGTCCGAGTACTCCCGATCTTGATTCCGATCGGCACCGGACCGTTCTGCTCTCTCCCGACAGGCGGTGTCTCCCCAAGCATACACCACTTCTTCAAAGGCACCACGGATAAACGATCACAGATCGATCACGGCTCAATGATCGACGTGACCTTTGAGCCGATGCACTCGCTTGTAGAACTGCCGTATCAGCTCAAGTGGTATCGATTCGTTGAGACGATAGTCGGCCCGTCCGTCTCGGATCGCCCTGACGACTGCTTTTGGTGTGGACTCCTCGGTGTCGACTTCTGTGTACGCCCGCCCGACTTCGAAGGGGAAATGGGCGTCACTCCCCCCGACAAGGGACGTTTCGTCTGTTTCAGCCAACTGTTGGATCTGATCGATCGGCACGGAGCGCTTGCCGTTGACTTCGTAGGCATCGAACGGCAAATCGAGATCACGAACCACGCTGTTCCGGAACGGATGGGCAACGATCGCCGCACAGTCACGCTCGTGCGCGATATCGATGATTTCCTCTGGTGTGAGTGCTCCCGGCGTCGTTCGCATCGGCGGTTCCGGTCCGACCACTAGCACGTGACCAGCGGTTGTCGACACCTCTATCCCCGGAATGAGGGTTAGTGATCCCGTATCGATGTCGAGACGACTGTAGTAATCGTGGTTGGTCACTGCGACGGCGTCGAGTCCACGCCACTGTGCGAACGCTACTAACAGGCGCGCGCCGATCGGATCGTAGCTAGTCGGGCCACTGAACGCGTGAAAAAACCGGGTGTGGGTGTGCAGATCTACTGTAACCATTGGTGTGTACTCCGCGTCTCACCGACCGTACCGCTCGAACGTACTTCCCCGATGTATGTGGAATCTGGGCGTGCGCTCGATAAAGCCGACAGTGCATTCCACAGTGTGTCGTAACTGTGGGTGCTTCTCACCCAAAGGGTTTCCTCTCTCATTAAACGAATCTAACGCCTATTTGTGGCTGGAACACAAACAGTCTATAATCATCGTGCGTAGGCGTACTGACACCGGCACCGAAGCGGACGTACGGTCAGGGATTGACAGACGGCACTCGATGAACACTGATACATCAACAAGACGTTATGAACGATGAGAACATCGATTCGGGCGACAGTCCGTCAATGGCCGTTTCTCCAGACAGTGATCGGTGGCAGATCATACTGAATCCGACGAGCGGGACAGAAGATCACGTCGAAAAAGTACGGTCATACGCCAACGACCGTGGCTACGCGGTTACCGAGACGGAGCAGGCGGGCGACGCGATCGAACTGGGAAAAGACGCCGCCCAGAAAGGTGTTTCCCGACTCGCTGCGTGTGGTGGCGACGGGACGATACACCAGGTCGTTGAAGGATATGATGAGGCTGGTTCCCTTTCTGATGTAACGTTCGGCGTGATTCCCGCTGGAACAGGGAACAATTTCGCTCAGAATCTCGGGATAGAACGTATCGAACGCGCGTTCGAACTGCTCGAAACGGGTGAACGGCGGCAGATCGACGTTGGGGTGGCCGATGACGAACTGTTCACGAACTCCTGCATTGCGGGCATCACAGCGAAAACGAGTTCGGAGACCGACTCAGACCTAAAAGAGCGATTTGGGACGCTCGCGTACGTGCTCACAGGAATACGACAAGCGGCCGAGTTCGATCCGCTTCACGTAGAGATCGATACCGGAACTGCCGTTTCAGGGTCGACGTGGCAGGGAGAGGCGCTCTGTATCCTGATCGGGAACGCGCGGCGGTTCGCAGGCAACGGCGGGCAAGCGAACGCAGAAGATGGTCTGTTCGAGGTGCTGATCGTCGAAGAGATGCCGACGAACGACCTCCTCACCGAAGCCGCGATACAACGGTGGTTTGGAACGGAGACCGAACACATGCTACGGTTTACGTCCGATCATCTAGAGATAACGAACCAACGAGACACCGATGTCGAGTTCAGTCTCGATGGAGAGATACGCGCCCATCAGGAGCTGTCGCTGCATATTCGCCCACGGGAGTTGGAGATTGTCGTGGGACCGGAGTACAGCCCGGAACCGGAGTGACTACGCTAGTAGCGACAGACGCACCCGTTCACGGACGAACCATTTTATAGGGCGAGCATCAGGGAGAACGCACATGAGTGATGATCCTGACGGTCCGACTGGTGCAACGCTCTCCTATCGCAACATCCTCGAACGAGAGATGGAGAACGCGCTCAAAGAGATGGATCGGCCAGTGTTAGGGACGTTCATCTCTGGCGTCTCTGCGGGACTCAACCTGAGCTTCGGCGCGTTGTTCATGGCGATGGTGCTAACCTTTTCCGGTGGGTTCGGCTCGGAACTCACGAAACAGTTCGTCCTCGCTGGTGTCTCGTCGATCCCGTTTCTGTTCGTGGTCGTCGGACAAACCGAACTGTTCACTGCCCATTCGACGATGGCAGTCCTCCCTGTTCTCGATGGGCGCGCGTCGCTCTCCGATCTGGGACGCATTTGGAGCGTGACGTACGTCTCAAATCTGGTCGGTTGTGGTACATTCGTCGTCTTGATTGTCGCTATCGGTGGTCGGATGGGTATCGCAGAGCCGGCGGCATTCAGCTCGCTTGCGGGATCGTTAGTGGGGCTTCCGTGGTGGGTCATCGTGCTCTCGGGGATCGTTGCAGGGTGGTTGATGGGATTAGCGACGTGGCTCTCAGCTGCCAGCCGCGACACGATCGGCCGCATCGTCTTCGTGTTACTCACCACTGCAGCCATCGGCTTCGGGCCGTTTCACCACGCTATTCTCGGCACGACAGAGGTGCTCTCAGCAGTGGCGCTCGGTACGGGCGTCACGCTCGAAGCGTTCGGTCTCTTCTTGCTGTGTACGACGATTGGAAACGTCATCGGTGGGACCGTCTTTGTGGGCTTGATCAATTACGGTCACATCGCGCTGGCAGGCGAGCGGAAAGATGTCGAATTCGAAGCCAAAGAGACGGACGATTCCTGATCCAAGACCGTCTCGCAGTATTGGGTTATCGTGAGGTTCCGTCGCCTCCGGGTGCGATCGTATCTGTACGATTCGGTGGGAGAGCGAAGGTATATCTTCACAGGCGTGTTTTCGCCCGGTAATGCACGATTTCATCGTTGTTGGTGCGGGACCTGCTGGTTCACGGTTCGCCCACAGCGCGGCCAAGCGAAACCATGACGTGCTCATGTTCGAACACGGCGAGATCGGCCGCCCACTCGCCTGCTCCGGGCACGTCAGCACGGACATCTGGGAGTACGTTCCCGAAGACGCCCGCGATGAACTCTTTCAAAACGAGATCCGGGGTGCGCGGTTTCACACCGGCGGGCCTGAAACAGACAGCGAACCGTTCTATAAGGACGAACCGGTCTCGAACGCCATCGACCGGGTCGGACTCGACAAAACGCTCGCTGAGATGGCCGACCGAGCCGGTGCGGACGTGCGTGACCAGCACACCGTGACGGCGCTCGAAGAACACCGCGACCATGTGACGGTGACAGTGAACGGTCCCGACGGAACCGAGCACCACGACGCGCGAATGGTGGCAGGCTGTGACGGTCCCCGATCGCGGGTGCGTCGGGAGTGTGAGCTCCCCCAACCCGAGGAATTCCTCCATGGGGTGTTAGCGTTCGATTCCACGCCCGACCACGATGCATTCGTCGACGTACATCTCACCATGCCGGCGTTTTTCGCGTGGCGCATCCCGCGGGGCGACGCTGGTGTCGAATACGGACTTGCGGCCGCTCCGGATAGCGACGTTTCGGGACGCTTTTCCTCGTTCTGTGACGCCTACGGCGTCGATGTCTCACACCGGTGTTCGGGGGCAATCCCCATCGGTCCGCCGCGCCGAGTGATCGGCCGACGCAGCTTCCTCATTGGTGATGCTGCTGGGCAGACCAAACCATTCACCGGGGGCGGAATCCTATATGGAATGCGTGCAGCCGATCATGCTGCCCGCGAGATCGAACCGACCCGTCCCGGAACACTCGGGGAGTACGAACGCGCGTGGCGAGACGACCTCAGCACCGAGATCCGTCTCGGGCACTGGATTCGGCGTGCGTATTCGCTCCCGTCCGCTGTCCAGTCTGCAGGGTTAGACGCTCTGTCCGGCGAGATCGGCGTTCACATGGACCGGCCATCGACGTTGTTCTCACGCGAGCAGTTACGAGCCGTCCTTTCTGCGTCCGAACAGTAGGTTCGTCGCTCCGATCGCCACTCCGCCGTCGAAACCGTGGGTATTAGCCGTGAAATTCTATACCCTAGAGTATGGGCAAGATAAGCGTAGAAATACCGGAGGAACTGCTTGAGGATCTCGACGACCACGTCGGGGAAGATGGGAAGTTCGTCAATCGGAGCGACGCCATTCGGGCGTCAATCCGGAAGACGCTCGATCTGCTCGATGAGATCGACGAACGACACGGCCGACTGGAAACAGATGAGTGAGAACCGCTCGCGGGACACCACCCGAGACGCCGATTCGCTCGTGCTATCCGTTTCCGCGCTCGTGTTGGTGTCGCTGTTTATCACGGCGCTCGTGACAGCCCAGTTGACGGCTGCGAAGGTGATCGAGTTCACGCTTCCAGTAGCGATACCAGTCGCTGGCAGCTCGCTCGCCATGCCAGGAGCGGCGCTGGCTTACACGCTCACGTTTTTCGCCTCGGACTGTATCACCGAACTGTACGGCAAACGATCGGCCCAGATGGTGGTGAATGTCGGCTTTTTCATGAACATCGTGTTGCTGGCGCTCGTCTGGAGCACGATCTGGGCGCCTGCGGCCCAGTCCAACGCTGTCGATCCCGAGACCTTCCAGACGGTGCTTGGTGCGAGCACGAACATTGTGCTCGGAAGTCTCACGGCGTACCTTCTCAGCCAAAACTGGGATGTGTTCGTGTTCCACTGGCTGCGAGAAGCGACCGGCGGGGCACAGCTTTGGCTTCGCAACATCGGTTCGACCGCGACGAGCCAACTGATTGATACGGTCGTCTTCGTTGGGATTGGGTTCGTGGTCGCGCCCGTCCTGTTGGACACCGGCGCTCCGCTCTCGGGGAGTGCCGTTGCCTCTCTCGTGGTGGGTCAGTACCTGCTGAAACTTCTCATCGCGCTGCTAGATACGCCGTTCGTGTACGCGGTGGTGGGGTACGTCCGATCGAATCGATCGAAGACCGCGGTGACGGCCTGAGAAGGTCACTCGATCCGCTCAGCGAAGCCGAAATTCGGCTTTATCTCCTCGACGACGACCCGAACCGTTTCCCCTGCGTCGGCGTCGGGAACGAACAGTGTGTATCCATCAACCTTAGCGATGCCGTCGCCTTCGTGACCGGTGTCGACGATCTCGACAGTGGTCTCCTCACCGGCTTCAAGCGGGACGGTAATGTGTCCTTTACCGACCAGATACAGCTCCGAAGACTCATCACGGGAGGCAGCAGGATGGATAGCACGGACGTATTTGAACTCCGATTCGACTTCCGACCGGAATGCCGCCAGATCGGAGCCATCGAACACCTTCACGACGAAATCGCCGCCGGGCGCTAACACTGTCATCGCCGTGTCGAACGCTTGGCGGGCGAGATGAATCGAACGCGCGTGGTCGAGTGAGTACTCACCGGTCATGTTCGGTGCCATGTCCGAGAGGACGATGTCAGCTGCGCCGTCCCCCGTTGCTCCTTCGATCCGGGCTGCGATCTGCTCGCGGGTGTCGGCGTCGGTCATATCGCCGCGGATCGTTTCCACGCCGTCGATCGGATCGATGCGCTGGCGGTCGACGCCCACTACTGTCCCCTCCTCGCCGGCGCGTTCGGCGGCGACCTGAAGCCACCCACCGGGGGCCGCCCCGAGGTCGACGACCGTTGCGCCCTCGTTGAGCAACGACGCGTCCGCATCGAGCTGTTTGAGTTTGTACGCTGCGCGCGAACGGTAGCCCTCCTGTTTGGCCTTGTTGTAATATTCGTCTCGGTGGCTCATGGTCTTTCCACGTGTTGTCTAGTTCCGTTCTGTGTGTATACTGCAAACGACGCCTCGGTCATAGCGGGAATGAGGCGGTCGATCCGGAAAGGCACACCGGATGGTCTGCACACGCCCGAAAATATATAAATTAAAGATATGACAGGAAACGATATGAACGAGCCGTCGTCATTCCGCGCTTTCGGGCCGGTTTTTGCGTGTGGCAAGATCTCGTAGCGATTCAAGCGATGATGGTGTCACCCTCCATTAACAATGTGGTTGCGGTCGTTCACAGAAGGACCGCCGACCACGAACTGTTCGGCGGTTTTCATTTCGAGCCTGTTATAGTCGTCACGGCCTACTGTCTTGGCAGTGATTCGTGCTGCGTTGAACTTTCCACCGTCAGGGAACAACGGCTCAACAGCGGTCGTGATCGGGGGCGTGTTGTTCGGCGTGATTGGAGTCGTGGGAGTCGTGACGACAGTACTGTTCGAAACGCAGTTTCTCGATTTCGGACCGCGTTTTCTCGACGGCGAAAGCGCGGAGCGTCGGCCGCATCTCATCCTCGGGGCCGTTGTTGCCACCTATTCGCTCGTATTCCTCATTATGCGAGGCTACGATGTCGCCGTACTGCGTGCCGTCGTCGGGAGCGGCGAACCCACTGCACCACCGTTTCGCTTCGGTGTCGTGCGCGATGGCATCAGCGCGACTGTGATCCTCTTGTGTTATTTCGTTCCATCACTCGCGTTGGGAACTATCGGCTTGGTTCTTCGACGACCAACTGGGCAGGGACTACACGGGGTACTCAACACCGTGGGCGCGTTATCGCTTCTGTTCGGACTGTTCGCGCTTATCGTCGCCGCGTATCTCATACCCGCAGCCACAGCTTTGTTCGCCACCCGACGGTCGATCCGTGCCGCGTTCGATCGCTCTGCACTCCGTGCCTGTGTCGCTACAGAAGATTACGCCGCCGGCTGGATGATTGCCAACCTGTTCCGACTGCTACTGCTTCCCGTCACGATCGCGTTGCAGGCGTTGCTCATCGGGTTTTTTCTGCGGTTTTACCTGCGTGTTTCCGTCCAACACATGTACGGTCAGTCGATTTCGAACGCTATAAAAACCGACACGGCCAGCCACCGAGACGCTACAGCCAGCTAATATACCCGTATCTTGGATCAAGCAGAAACCCCCGTCGTTCACGGCGGGGTTGAATGCAACACTTAGCTGTCTGTCCCTCTACAGCGGTCCCTCGGTGTCCAACGCTTTTGCTCCCTGAATGACGAGTCCGCGCCACGTCAGGCCGTGTGCTTCTTTCACTTCGCTTAGTCGGTCGTACTCTTCGTCGCTCACTTCGATGTTTAGGTTTCGCATCGCTATTCAATAGCGATTTAATAGTCTTAACTTGCATGGATTTCTTGGTACTGGTGTGACCGCGCCCGCCACGAAAACGCTCCAAGCCACGCTCGCGCCACCAACGGCGCACAAAGAGCACCGCCTTCAGCGTACCGTGGCGACGTACCGACGCGCACTGTCGGAAGCGTTCGATTCCGGTGCGGATACGCAGTCAGCGGTCAACGATATTGTCACGCCCTACAACCTGACAGGACACGCCAAAAACGCACTCAAGAGTTACGTCCCGAAGCTCCGGAAAACGTACAACGCCGAGGAGTTGGACGACGGCCACCCCGTCCGATTCACGAATCAGGGGTGGCGTCTCGACCACTCCGAAGATAGAACACATGAGTTCTGTTGGCGCGTTCCCCAAGCCGGACGTGGGAACGCCTTCTGGATTCCGCTCCGGATCAACCCCGCCCAGGAATCGCTCTGGGCGGACTTGCTCGACGGCGACGT
>NZ_RRCH01000048.1 GCF_003862495.1 Halocatena pleomorpha
TTTTTTTGCGTGAGCGGTGAGTTTTGCTCACCGCTCACGCAAAAAAAGTGGAGTGACGAAACCGGCGGTCGGTACCGGAATCACTGTTGTTTATATACTGTCTTTCTTAACGAACAATGGAGAACAACGATGAATATGGTGACAGGAACATGAAAACCAATCAGTTCAGTGTCGAGGGAAAAACTGTCGTTATCACCGGCTCCTCACAAGGAATCGGGAAGGTTACTGCAGAACGTCTTGTGGCCGACGGTGCGAACGTGGTCGTCTCCTCGCGGTCCCAAGAGAAGATTGACGATGTCGTTGCGGAGATCGACGGTCCGGGTGAGGCGATCGCCGTGGCGTGTGATGTCCGAGAGCGCGATGCTGTCGAGGCGTTGATAGCGGCGACCGTCGAGGAGTTCGGTGGTGTTGACGTGCTCGTGAACAACGCCGGAGCGAGCTTCATGGCGAACTTTGAAGGCATCTCCGAGAACGGCTGGAAAACGATCGTCGACATCAATCTCCATGGCACCTACCACTGCACGCAGGTTGCCGGCGAGCAGATGCGCGAACAGGGCCACGGCAACATCATCAACTTCGCTAGCGTTGCTGGGACCGAGGGCGCGCCGTACATGAGCCACTACGCAGCAGCGAAGGCTGCGGTCGTCAATCTCACTCGGACGCTGGCGTTCGAATGGGCAAGCGACGACGTTCGCGTGAACTGCGTCGCACCGGGATTCGTTGCGACACCGGGCGTCGAATCGCAGATGGGAGTGACTGCCGACGAAATCGACAGAGAGACTGTCGACCGACGGATCGGGTTGAGCGAGGAGATCGCTGACACCGTCCAGTTCCTTGCGTCTCCGGCGTCCTCCTACATCACCGGCGAAACCATCACGGCTCGGGGCGTACCCGATATCATGGAATCGCCCGACGTATGACACGTATTGACGTCTCGCTTCCCGTCGCTTCACAACCCAGCGTCGACACCCTCAGCGAACAGGCGACGCGTGCCGAGTCGCTGGGATACGATCGCGTCTGGATGCCAGAAACGTGGGGGAGAGATGTGGTAACGCTACTCACCACTCTTGCCGAGCGGACTGATACCGTCGGCATCGGTGCGTCGATCATGCCGGTGTACTCCCGTTCGCCCGCACTCATCGGCCAGACAGCGGCCACGCTACAGGAGGTGTCCGACGGGCGGTTTCGTCTCGGTCTCGGACCCAGCGGGCCGATCGTCATTGAGAACTGGCATGGTGTCTCCTTCGATTATCCTCTCCGTCGGACAAGAGAGACGATCGAGATCGTCAAACGCGTGCTGTCGGATGAAACAGTGACGTACGACGGCGAACAGTTCGAACTGTCCGGGTTCCGTCTCCGGTGTGCGTCGCCCGATCCACAACCGTCGATCGACGCAGCCGGGATGGGTCCCAAGGCGGTGGAACTCGCCGGTCGATTCGCTGATGGCTGGCACGCGATCATGCTAACGCCTCAGGGCGTAGAAAGCCGACTGGACGATCTCCGGCGTGGCGCAGAACTCGCTGATCGTGATCCCGCTGAGCTACGAACGACGCTCTCGCTCACCTGCTGCGCCACCGAGGACGCACACCGATCGCTCTCGCTCGTCAAACAACACCTCGCGTTTTATGTCGGTGGTATGGGGACGTTCTACCGTGACACGATCGCTCGGCAGGGATACGAGACGGCTGCCAACGAGATTCATGAGCGGTGGAACAATGGCGATCGTGAGGGGGCAATGGACGCGATTCCTGACGCGCTGCTCGAACAACTCGCTGTCGCAGGCACGCCTGAGCAGGCCCGCGACCAACTCGAACGGTTCACAGCGATCGACGGCGTCGACGCAATCTCCGTTTCGTTCCCTCGGGCAGC
Organism: Halocatena pleomorpha; assembly: GCF_003862495.1. Classification (GTDB taxonomy): domain Archaea; phylum Halobacteriota; class Halobacteria; order Halobacteriales; family Haloarculaceae; genus Halocatena; species Halocatena pleomorpha. The sequence goes on from NZ_RRCH01000048.1 coordinate 1,870, forward strand.
CGAACCGAGCGACATCGACAGTACCTTAGCTGCGCTCGCTCCGTAAGTTTCTGATTAGTCCAACGACAACGATGACCACACACCCGTTCCCGAACGATCGGAGGAATCGCGTATGAGTGATTCGTACACCGGCGCAGAACTGTTCGTGGACACGCTCGCGGAGTACGGCGTTTCGCGCGTCTTTGGCAATCCGGGCACTACCGAACTGCCCGTTTTGAACGCCATCGCTGAGAGCGATCTCGAATACGTTCTCGGTCTCCACGAGGATATCGCCGTCGGAATGGCTGCCGGCTACGCGAGCACGCGCCGCTACCATCACTACAGTGATGACGCCAGCAGCCAGCCACCGGTCGGCGTCGTCAATCTGCACATCACCCCCGGCGTCGCTCACGGTCTGGGGAACCTGTATGCGGCCCAGTGGGCAGGTGCGCCCGTGGTTCTCACCGCCGGAAATCACGAATTGGATTTCCGCCACGAAGAACCCCTGTTGTCAGGCGATCTCAAGGCGATGGTCGAACAGTTCACGAAGTTTAGCGCGGAAGTAACCGACGTGAGTGCCCTTCCACTGTTGCTTAGGCGGGCGTTTCGGACCGCGCTCACGCCGCCGACGGGACCTGTTTTTCTCGGATTACCGATGGATGTGATGCTCACTGAGACCGATGACGCCCCACAACGACTCGGCGCGATCCCGAACGCCGGACGGGGTGATCCAGCACAGATCGCAGCGGCAGCCGACGCGCTCACCGAGGCCGACGACCCGGTGTTGGTTGTCGGTGACCACGTCGCCCGCGCTGGTGCTGTCGATGCAGCTGTGGCGCTGGCCGAAGCGAGCGGCGCGCGAGTTCACGGGGAAATCCTCGCGTGTGAGGTGAACTTCCCCGGTGATCACGACCAGTGGATCTCTCATATCCCACCGAACGAAGGCGTTGCGTCGATGCTCATGGACACAGATACCATCGTCTTCGTGGGCTGTTCGACCAACACCACCCTGTTGCGTCACGAGACCGATCTCGTTGAAGACACGACCACCTGTGTTCATATCACCGACGCCCCTCTGGAGATCGGCAAGCGCCAGCCCGCTGATGTCGCCGTCATCGGGGATCCCGGTCTCGTCATGGATGATCTCACGACGCGCGTTCAAGAGCGGCTTTCAGCGGAGACGCACGATCAACGCCTCGAATCTGTACGGGCACTGAAACAGTCGCTATCGGGAATGATCGAGTCGATGGGTGAAGACGAAACGCCGCCCGAGGAAACCCGAGCGTCCAAAGCCGACCTCGTCGACGCGCTGTCCGCGGTCGCTCCGGACTGCTTTCTCGTCGACGAGGGGGTTACCGCCAAATACCCCTTGTTAACCCGGTGGCCGCTCCAACGACGACAGTTCCTCTCGAACAAGGGCGGCGGATTAGGCTACGGTCTTCCGGCCTCGCTCGGAGCGGCGTTTGCTGAGGGCGAGCAGGCGAATCCACGTGACGTGATCGGCTATGTAGGCGACGGATCGTACCTGTACTATCCACACGCGTTGTACACCGCCGCCCGATACGATCTCGACCTCACGGTCGTGATCCCTGACAACCGGAATTACCGTATTCTCAAAGACAACACCAACGCCATCTTCGGCGGCACTGATGAGGATCACACGTTCGTCGGTATGGATTTCGACCCGCCCGTTGATATCGTCACAAACGCGGAAAGTCACGGGGCGCGCGGGCACCGCGTCGAGACACCTGCGGAGATCCGTCCCGCCCTTGAGACGGCGCTCTCTAATTCTGGACCCGACGTACTCGATGTACTCGTTCACGATTAACTCGTCGTGAAATAATAAAACAGTTGTATTTCACGCCAGCAGAACTGATCGATAGAATAATTACTCAGCTACCGTTTTGATAGTGAGCTGATTGACACGCAATCCGATAAATATAAAATAGTTGTGTATAACGAACGTCGACGAAAACCACGATAACATAGGTGTATTTCCAAGATAATTGTATTGAATTTACGATAGACAATAGCTGTTATACATGCTTCTTTGTCTCGGGTGGGTTCCGTACAATCCCTGATGTGATCCCGAACGCATCCGCCCGAGACACAGTAGAAGAAGAATACAATAAATTATGTACAGTTAGCGTGTGGCGTCCAGGGTGCTGGTCGCTGTTCACGTTCTGGAGGCAGACAAGTGTCCGCTCGTTTTCCCCTTTCAGCAGTAGCTATTACATTGTTACCATTGTAATACACAGTGATCAGTAGCACAACAGAGTTCGCTGAGCCGAATCGAGTACCGTACACAGTTAGGATTTACTCGACCGGCTTTGGTTCGTTAGCCGGTATTTTGCATTCCAGCAGCGATCCCGTTCACCGTGAGTCGGAGCGCACGTTCTTCTTCGGGCGAGCGGTCATCTGGGTCCGTTCCGAGGAGTTGGACTTGCAGGAGGTTGAGTGGATCGACGTATGGATTACGTCGTTTGAGGCTCTTTCGCAGCCACTCGCGGTCGATGAGGTGATCACGATTTGTGATCGTTAAGACGAGTTCTCGAGCGCGTTCGTGTTCGTCGGACAGCAGCGGGAAGATCCGATCGCGGAGTTCGTCGTCAGCGAGGTCGGCGTACTCGGCGGCGATCTCCAGATCGGTACGCGCGATCGCAAGCGCGGCGTTATCGAGTGTCGTTCGGAAGAACGGCCACTGTTCGTACATCTCCTGGAGCGTTTCGACGTTGCCGTTCTCGAGATAGCTCTCAATGCCTGTCGCAAGACCGTACCAGCCCGGCAGTATACACCGCGACTGAGTCCAAGAGAACACCCACGGAATCGCCCGCAGGTCTTCGACTGATCGCTCATCCGAGCGCGACGCCGGTCGTGAACCGAGATTGAGCGTTTCGATCACCGGGATCGGCGTTGCCTGCTCGAAATACGAGACGAATCCGTCGGTCGTGAGGAGATCCTGATAGGCTTCGCGCGCGGTGTCTGCCATCGTTTCCATCGCGTCGACCCACTGTGATTGGATCGGCGCTTTGGATTCCTGCATTGTCTCCAATCGGGCGCGAAGCTGAGCTGTGAGCATCTGTTCTAAGTTACGCTCCGCGATCCGGGGGTTGGCGTATTTCTCTGCGATCGCTTCGCCCTGTTCGGTGAATTTGACCTCGCCGGTCACCGTTTCAGGCGGGAGCGCGAGTAAGGCTTCGTTCATCGGCCCGCCGCCCCGCGAGATCGAGCCGCCTCGACCGTGGAACAAACGCAGGTCTATATCGAACTCCTCGGTGATGTTTCCGAGGCGGCGCTGATTGCGGTACAGCGCCCAGTTCGCGGCGAGAAAGCCGTTTTCCTTGTTGGAATCGGAGTAGCCGAGCATGATCTCTTGGGTGTCTCCCCGGAGTGAGAGCGCCTGCGCGTACGCCTCGTTTTCGAAGAGAGTACCCATGATCTCCCGAGCGTTCGAAAGCGCGTGTTTGGTCTCCAGCAGCGGCACCACGTCGATTCCGGCGTAATCCGGTAGCGAAACGACATCGGCCTGATCCGCTAAAAACAGCACTTCGAGGACGTGGCTAGGCTGTTCGGTCATGCTGATACAGTACGTGTCGATCGCGTTGCTTCCGTACTCGGCTTGCCAGTCAGCGAGCCGAACGAACCGTTCGCAGACGCGCGCTGCCGTTTCTGACAGTTCCGCAGTGTCGGTGAGATCAATTACCGACTCTGCTTGGATGATCGAGTCAGTGAGTAGTTCGACGCGCTCGGACTCGCTGCGATTCTCGTACTCGACCCCCTCGCGTTGGAGTAGTTCGCCCACAGTCGCGGTGTGGTTCTCGCGGTGATCTCGAAGGTCTAAACTCGCAAGCGTGAAATCGAACGTGTCGACCTGCCGTTGGAGTGGCGCAAGGTGAGACTCGACGATCGCCTCACCACCGTTATTCCGGACGCTCTCGGTTAGCACCGTCAGGTCCTCAGCGAAAGCCGCGGCGTCTGGGTAGCCGCCGGGACGAACATCACCGATCCGGTCGAGGCGCTCACTCATCAATCGGATTTTCTGTCTGTATGGCTCGTCTGAGTACGCCTCTGCGGCCGTGTCGGCTACCTGGGGCAGTTCCTCCCGGTCCTTCTCAAGAGAGTGGCGGAACTCCGGACCCAACGATAACCGCGTGCGGTCGTGGCTCAACACCAGTCGCAACGAATCGAGTGCGTCTTGGTACCGCTCAAGTATGATTTCGCGTTGGCGAGCCAGGGTTCTCGACGTTACTTCCGGGGTCACGTGAGGGTTTCCGTCCCGATCACTCCCTGCCCATGACCGGAACTCGAACAGCTTTGGCACGTCAATCGACGCAGCCATATCCGATTCACACACTGATTCGAACTCCGTGTACACGTCACCAACCACGTCGAACAGCACGTGTTCGAGATACCACTGCACGTTGTGGGCTTCGTCGTCTGGCGTCGGCCGACGGCTGCGGACCTGCGCCGTCTGCCAGAGGCTCGTCACCTCGGTGTGTAGCTCCCGTTCGAGATGCTCTCGTTCGATATCTGTCAGTGTCCGCTCATCGAGCGTTTCGAGTATCGATTCGATCGAGCGAAGCTTGGCTTTGATCGTCTTTCGTCGTGCCTCTGTTGGGTGAGCGGTGAACGTCGGCTCGATCAACACGTCGTCTACGATCTGCTGTACTGTCGACTCGTCAACGTCGTTCAGCGCAGTGGCTACGTCCGAAAAACTGCCCGCAAGTTCCTGGTTCTGGGACGCAGATCGGATCGAACGGATTCGCTCCCGTTCTTCTGCGAGGTTGATTAACTCGAAATACGTTGTGAACGCCCGAGCAACACTCCGCCTGCGCTCGGGTGCCAGCGCCATGAGATCCTCGTGCAACGCTGCTCGTGACTCCCGCTCGCCACGACGGTAGTCGATTGCTGTCGTCCGCAGCGATTCGACTGCGTCGAACGCTCCTTCCGACGCTTGGCTTTCTAACACCTCTCCAAGCAATGCCCCAAGCTCACGAACGTCTTGACGGACATCTCTGCTGTGCAATGCCATACCACCAATCTGTGACCGATCTATTAAACTTTCTCGTTTACGGACAATTTCTGTAGATTGTTTATGATGATCACAGCGAGGAGATGAGTGTCCACACCAGTTTGTCTCGCTAAGCAGCTGAGCACAGAATAAACCACAACTGAAAATATACTAATTCTAACTATGATAGATGTGATATAATTTGGATATTACTAATGATGGGGCGGCAGTGACCTACTGTTGCACGGTCCGGATGAAAACATCCAATTGCTTTGCAGGGGGCCTCTACTACTGTATTTCTATGATTCGTGTCTTGCGCCTCTCTTTAACAATGTTTAGTGGCACAACAAAATCGAGAATGGTTGTGACTGCACACTATGATACTGTATTGGTGTATTTCAGGTCTCACCATAATACTATCATTCACTGTTGCTGTCTAATGTGGCACAACGCCGTCACGTTTCGGGAGGTGGTTACATCAGTACACTCGTAACGATGTCGTTTCCGTGATCCAAGTTTCTCGGACGTAAGTTTACGTACCGGATAAGAATTATACCATTCATCGTCTAACACGAACTATGACGAACACAAACGGCCCGAACCGCGCGGTTACGACGACCGAGACATCGTTTCGGATTCTCGAACAACTCGAACAGAGCGATGGGCTTACACTCGGGGAGTTGGCGGAGGAGTTAGCCAGTGCCCGGAGCACGATCCACCGGCACCTTCTCACGCTCGAATCCAACGATTTCGTCGTCCGAGATAACGGGACGTTCCACATCGGCCTTCGATTTCTCCAGTTCGGCATCAGTGCTCGGGACAGCGTTCCGTTTTTCGATGTCGCCCGCGAGCCTGTCGATCGATTGGCAGCGGACACTGGCGAGAAAGTCTGGTTGGTCGCAAAGGAGGGGGATTTCAGTGTGCATCTGTACAAAGCGTTCGGTGACAATCCGCTCAAAACGTCAGCACGGATCGGACAACGCCGCTCTCTCCATCAACTTGCGGCCGGTAAAGCGATTCTCGCGGCACTCCCCGCCGAGGAACGTGAGGCGATCATCGAACGCAGGGGGCTTCCTGAACAGACATCGAACACGATCACCGATCCGGATACACTGCTTAGTGAGCTGGCGACGATTGAGGAACGAGGCTATGCCTTCAATATCGGTGAATCGATCAAGGGACTGAACGCGGTGGGCGCAGCGATCTGTGATCGGAACGGCGATCCGATCGGGAGTATCAGTATCTCAGGCCCTGCGAATCGGGTTAAAGGTGATCTCCTTCGGACCCGGCTCCCGGATCAGCTGCTCGCCACCATCGACGAGATACACATCCATCTTCGCTACTCTTCGGACGGGTAGCCCCCACGATCGCCTGCCGGTATCGCTGTGGATCCGCCGAGTGGGTGTTCGTCTCGAAAATGATTGTTGGGCGTTCCTACGCGTATTCGGTGATAGTGAGTGTGTACTCTCCGCTCCCGCTGTAGGAGTCGACAAGCACGTACAGAGCGGCTGCTGTGTCTGGATTGTCTATCGTGATAGATTCCTGACTGTTGTTCGACCAGGAGTTGTGCGTGTAGTTCGATCTGGATGGACAGCTCCCCGTCCCTTCGTTGACAAAGAGGTCGAAGTCAGCATTCGACGGTCCGTCGAGTTCAACGACGATTTGGGTCGGATCGCTGAACTCCCAGTTCCAAGAGTGACAGCTGCTGTCCCAGTATCCAGATAGTGAACTCGTAACGCTGTCCGTTGTCGAATCGCCGCCGCCACCGCCCCCTCCATCTCCAGGCTCAGTAGTGACCGCGTTGCCGGCGTCGGCGCGGCCACTCCCCTGTTTGTCGCTGGAAAGGTTGATGTCGACAGCGGTGTTCTTGAGGTGGCTCCGGAGTTCACTGTTGGTGAGTCCCCATTTGGCGAGGGTGAGTCCTGCGATGCCCGCGACTACTGGGGTCGCCATCGACGTACCGGAAATCCTGTTGTAGCCGTCGTCGGTCCACGTCGAGAGAACGTCTGTCCCCGGCGCAGCGAGTTCGATGTCCGTTCCGTATTGGGAATACGACGCGAGTGAGCCGTCGGAATCGAGCGCCGAGATCGCCACGCATTCGCTGTACGCCGCCGGGTAGGAGACACCACGGCTCCCGGAATTCCCTGCGGCTGCGACGATGAGTGCCCCGTTGTCAGTGGCATACGAGACGGCGTTTTTCATCGTCTGGTTGTAGCCGCCGCCGCCGAGTGAGAGGTTGATCACGTCTGCCCCCTGGTCGGCTGCCCATTCGACGGCGTCCGCGATGTCACTGGTCGAACCAGACCCGCTTTCACTTAGTGCACGCCCGGAGATGATTGTTGAATTCCCGATCCCTGACACCCCTGTGCCGTTGTCAACGCTAGCGGCTGCGATCCCGGCAACGTGTGTTCCGTGGATCTCTTCGGATAGGTTGTCTGGATACGGATCTCCGTCGCCGTCAACGAAGTCCTCTCCCGGATCACTAGCCATGTTTCCCGATAAGTCTGGATGGTCGTATTTCACCCCCTGATCGACAACAGCGATCGTCACGCCCGAGTCACCCAGCGTGTCGTCCCACGCAGTAGGGGCGTTCACCATCTGATCGGCGTACTGATCACCGTATTGTGGATCGTTCGGCGTGTAAAACGCCCGGTGGGTCGCATTCGGTTCGACGTACTTCACCACCCCCCGGCTCTCAACGGCTTGTTTCAGGGCGTCGTGGGCCTGGTCGCTGGCGTGATCGGGAAGTTCCACAGCGACGTATCCCAAGGTATCGTTTTCGTGAACGACGCTCGCTTCGCTTGGAAGGTGCGACTCAACTGACGCACGTGGACTACTCGCCGTCGCACTCACACCGACTAGTAGCTCATCGGCTTTTGGTCCCGGCTCTCGGCTCGGTGTTGCTACTGATATCCCCGCGGCGCTTGCGAGACCGGACAGTCCTAACAGTTGTAAGAATCGTCGCCTGTTTACAGAGTGATCTTCTCGCATACCCAGCACAATGGTTAGTTCACTATAATATAAAACTTTTCCTTATGATAATTCATATTAAATTCTTGATCTAATATTGCATATAGAGTTACATCCGTGATTATCTAGTTACTATTAGTTCGTATACGGTATGAAACAGCACTCAAACGTTGATCAGGGAGTGGCTAGCTCCACTAGTGGTGTTCGGCCCTATGTTTTATCAGGATAGTATACCAATGGTTGCTGGGATGTACAAACACGTAGCCCTTCTCGTCCGAAAGGCGGGGCTGAGTCACGACGCGTTTCTTGACCACTGGCGCGAGACCCATACGCCGATCGCCCGCGACATCGAGGGTGTCGTGCGCTATCACCAGGTTCTGCCGGTCGACCGGACGGCAACCGAGTTCGATGGGATCGCAGAGCTGTACTTCGAAGAGGTAGACGCGTTGTACGACGCGCTTGGAAGCGAGGGATCACGGGATTACGACCCGTCACGCCGCGTGGCGGCACAAGCCCGAACGGATGTAGATAATTTTCTCGACGTGGAACGGCGTCCCCGGTTGATCGGTGAGGAAACCGTCGAGTTGGACACGGTCGATGGCGACACCGAAGGACTGTACAAACACTCGGCGTTTCTCGTCCGCAAGGACGGGTTGAGTCACGACGCGTTTCTCGATCACTGGGTGAACGAACACGTTCCGCTTGCGCGGGAGATTCCGGGTGTCGTCCGGTACGCCCGTGTTACTCCGACCGATCCCGAACACGCGGAGTTCGATGGGATCGCAGAGCTGTATTTCGAAGAATTGGACGCACTCCGGGCTGGATTGGGACACGAATCCTCCCGCGACTACGACCCGGACCACCCGAAAGCGGCCGCTCCCCGCGACGACGTAGACAATTTCCTTTCGATTGAGGATCGTCCTCGCTTTGTCGGTCAGGAACGACTCATCAAAGACGAAACCGAATAGCGATGTCTGAACCCGACAATTCACCGCACGAGACGCAGGTCCGAAACGCCTTTCCCGAACTCGAACAGATCGAGGACGACCACCTCCGAGAACAGGTCTCCAAGGCGTGGGTGCTCGGATTGGAGCGCGGGGGGTGGCGCGACATCGCGGACATTCCCTACGCATGGAACATTCACGAGGTAAACACCGTTGAACACGTTCGCGGTGTGACTGAAATCGCACTCGAATCGATGGCAGTCCAACGCTCTCGTCACGGTGCCACCCCGGATTCGGACGTGGTGATTGGGACCTGTCTCTTACACGATGTCGGAAAGTGTTATGAATACACTGCGCACGTGGATCCATCACTTCTTGATGCGCCCGATCGCCACCGGTACGCCGACAGTGTGATTCCACACTCCATTTCGGGGTACGCACTCGCCCACGAAGTTGGCTGTCCGATTGCGGTGCAGCGAGCGATCCCACATTACCACGGCGAGATTCCCGCGCGAACGCTCGAAGCCGAACTCGTCAAAAGCGCGAACGCAGCCTCATCGAACGCCATCACACAAGCAACAATGGGGATCACGCTCCAAGAGTGGATTGAGGAGTACAGCCATACACAGTGACCTATCTGTGTGAACCACAGCCACGGAACCATTAAGTATCTATCACCACTTTGTTGAAATATGTTGGTGGACATGGTTTTAGCGTCCCGTACGGCGGTGGTGTTAGATCAGCGTCTCGGAGCGGTTCTCGGGGCTATCGGAGCCCATCGCGGTGTGTCCTCCTTCGGTTGGCAGGTGTCGACGAACGGACACGCT
>NZ_RRCH01000049.1 GCF_003862495.1 Halocatena pleomorpha
AGCGCGAACGAAGTGAGCGACCGTCTCGCGCGGTGAGTGGTGGCGCAGCCACCCGAACGGAAAAAAGGTGGTGGAGGCGGTTGCGGTGCGGAGGCGGTTGCGGGTAAGACGCAGCACCGCGAGCGGAGCGAGCGGCTTTTTTAGTCCAGGTTTTTTACGGGAGGGTAGCTTCGCTACCCTCCCGTAAAAAAAGTGGGGTTTTTAGATTCGATCGAGGAGTTGACCGGCAGCGTCGTCCAGTTCGACGCTCGCATTACGGGAGTTGTACCGGACGACACCGGTTGCAGTGAGCTTTGGGAGATGGTGTTCGTAGAGACATTCCTGAGCGCGCTCGCGCTCGCGTGGAGAAACTGCCTCGGGGCGGATTGATCGCTCGCTCGCGACGACACGGGTGGCGAGCTGTCTAACGGTGATCGCTCCGTCCGTGGCGTGGAGGGACCGCAGCACAACGCGCCGGTACGGTTCGGCAAGCAACTCCTCGACCACCGGTTCAGGGAGTCCGCGCCCGGTGTCGGTCGTACTCGTTGAATCAACTGCCATATCAATATGTACGCAGTGCCGATTGAATAAGTGTGGCGTGCGTTCACACAGAGCGAGCTACTCGTGGACAAAGCGGGCCGGCCGTCAGGCACTCCCGGTTTCGTACGGCCAGTTGCCTTGCGTGCGCAGTGCCCGGCCCATCGCCTGGTTGAACGACTGTATGTCTTCAAATTCCTCGGTCTCGACAGCCGCGAGCACATCAGCGACGCTGACAACGGTTTCGTAATCGATGCGAACTGGATGATCACCGACGCGCTCCTGAAATTCGGCTTTTGATAGGGGAAAATCCTCCTCCTCATCGACTTTCTTGGCGAGGATCGCCTGTCCGTACTTGCGCATCCCTTCGCTTCCCGCCTCGGCATCCGGATCGTGAGGCCAGTCCATACTCGTGGTTGAGGACAGTGTGAGGTTAAACGTTCCCTTCCAACGTTTGAACCGCGCACGGAAACGCCCGACTCAGGCCATTATTATCCATCCGGGATCAAGACGCGAACCCAGATCTGGTTCACGGAAAAATCAAGGCGGATTCCCCGAGTCTTGCCCTCCGCGACAGTTGACTTGGATGGGTTTGTCACAATAGTCAGTACAGATTCCCCACCACGTGGACGTACAAACAGCCCACAGATCATGAAATATCTCACGCTCTCACTGAAACCGACGGACCGCGCGTTCCATCCGATCGATCAGTATCTCACGACGCAAGAGCACATCACACGCGAGACGTTGCTTCATCTCGACATCCGGTTTAACGAGACGTATCTCCTGTTGTACCATCTCACAGGTTCTCGGTCAGCCATCGAGACGGCGATAACGACCAACGAAAACGTGCTCAATCACGAAATCGTCTCCGTTGACGGCAACGACGTGTACGCGTACGTTCATCTCGACGCAGCGAACACCGAGGGACACCTCGTCGAACTCGCCTACGATCACGGACTCATCATCGACACACCGATCACGTTCGACGCCGACGGCATGAACGTCACATTGGTGGGAAATACGACCCGGCTGGGAACGGTGCTCCAGTCCGTTCCTGAGGAACTCACCGTATCGGTCCAGCACGCCGGGCGGTACGATCCCGGTACCAACGATCTCCTGACATCACTCACTGATCGCCAGCGGGAAGTGTTCGAAACCGCCGTTGAAGCGGGCTATTACGACGTGCCCCGTCGGGTAACCCACCAGGATATCGCGGGGAAACTCGACTGTGCCCCGAGCACCGTCGATGAACACCTCCGGAAAGCCGAATCAGCCGTTGTTCCACACCTGTTTTGATCAGCTTAGTACACCACGTGTAACATTACGTATACGACGACGCCAAGAGCAAACGAGACGAGCCACAGCGGCGCGGCGATCCGGGCGACGCGTCGGTGATTCGTCGCGTACACCTCAGAAACGGGTCGCGTCACCGCGAGCAACAGCACGTAGTACAACAGCGGGATACAGACGATTGCGAGAAGAATGTGGACGGCCAGCAGCGGTAGATACACGTACGTTTTGATCGCGTCCGGTCCGAGAAACGGCGATGGCCCTTCAAGTGTCACGCGATACAGGTACAATCCGAGAAAGGCAACGAACAGCCCGAAGCTCGTCACCATCGCATACCGGTGTTTCTCGACCGCATTGTTCCTGATGAAATACCAGCCCGCGCTGATCAACACGATGGCGGTGAGACTGATGACCGCGTTGAGGTGAGGAATCACCGCGATGAGTCCGGAATTGTAGGGCAACACGGTCGACGGAATGATCCGGAGGGCTGCCCCAAACACGAACGCGAGCGAGAGGATGGTCAACACCCCTGTCACTGCTGGAACGTTCTGTTTGATCTGTGGGTGCATATCTCAGAACAGACACGGCACTGCCTTGCGCTTGTCGCTCCCTCACTCACTCGAAAACTCAATCACTGCGTGGGACCGGATTTGAACCGGACCAAGACGGTTCGGGCATGCGGTTCGCTCCGCTCACCGTTCCGGACTGCGGCTTGTAGGGTTCAAATCGTTCCTACTCCCCCACACCGTTTCACGCTCACTCGAAAAGACTGCGTGGGACCGGATTTGAACCGGCGGACCTCTACAGGACAGCGCCCTCAACGCTGCGCCGTTGGCCTGGCTTGGCTACCCACGCTCACTGTTGCGTGTGCATCTAATCGTATTTCGTAGGCTAATAAAAGCCCTTCCCTTTCCGTCGTTCACTGCGCACCGTTCCCAATGCATCACACGCATTACGCATTGTTGCCCACGCGAATGACTTGGAGCAGTGAAAACACGGGAACGCCGTCGAGTTCCTCGACGCCTTGCTTATCAGCGAGCACGACGCAGGCGACGGGCGTCCCGCCTTCGGCCCGCACCGCTTCGATCGCTTCGGTCATCGTCGTTCCACTGGTGATGATGTCATCAACGATGTAGCAGTCCCGATCCCGGATCGTGGCGAAGTTCCGGGAGAACGATCCCTCTAGCTCCTCGATGTCGCCCTCCTCCCACTGGTGTTTGCGCGGATTGTACGCACTGAGGTCGGTGTTCAGCTCCCGGGCGATCGTCGTGGCAAGCGGGGTTCCCGCCTTCTCAATGCCGATCGTGAGATCGACTTCCTCACCCTCTTTGGTGAGGAGATCGGCCATCGCCGCACCGGCGTACGACAGCCGTCGGCTGTCGCGCCCGAGTGCACTCCAGTCGACGTGAATGTCGTGTGGGCCGCCGACCTGGGCAGTCGTTCCCGGCGTCGTCTCTTGAACGCTGCCGCGTTCGATGAGCCAGCTAGCGGTCTCCCGCGAAACGTTCAGTTCGTCCGCGATCTCACCTTTCGATAACCCTCGCTGGGTGAGATCCGCCGCGCTCTCGATCAGATCATCGACGTTCTTCATATGGTGGAGCTTTCATGGCTACAGGTATAAACGTTCGAGGTGCCGGTAGCGATTCACTCTGGCGGCGAGCGGACTTGAGTCAGTCCTGCTCTCGAACGAACGTTACTGGACAAGGTGCGTTCAACAGCACTTCCTGAGCTGTACTTCCGAATACGGCCTTGCCGGCCGGCGAGCGCTTTCGACCACCGACAATGATGAGACCTGCGTCGATCTCCGTGGCGATCTCGACAATAGACGCTCCATGCGGACCGACCGATCCACGCACGGAGTGCTCCACGTCAGCCGCCGTCAGCTCCGTTTTGATCGAGCGCGTTGTTGCGTGACGACGCGCCACCTCGTCCGGATCGACGGGTGAATCTGCCCCGTAACCGAGCTGAGAGCGGACGGTTTCGAACTCGTCGGTTGTGAATACGTGGGTGAGCGTGACCGCTCCGCCGGCCGGACCGGCGATATCAACCACTGTCTCGGCTAACGACTCGGCTCGCTCGGCGTCACCCTTCCCGACTGCGAGAAGAACGGACTCAAGCGCCATACAGTATCAGTTCTCTAATGACTCATAAAAGTGACGGCAACATAATTCATCTATCTTGTCATCTATTCGCACCTCGGGATCTCCGAGACTATTTGTTTCAAACTGGTGACATAACAAGCATATAATTTTCATAAATATAATTATAAACCAATGGTTATATAAGGATTCATGAGCCAGATACTGAGTATGCCGGCGGATACCACACCGATCGATTCCCGGCAGCGGATCTCGCGCCGTCAGCTTCTCGGATCGATCGGTGCTTCGAGCGTCACGGTGTGTCTTGCGGGGTGCATTTATAGGGATGAGGGTGGAGGCGGGAACACGATCACGTTCGGTTTCGATCCGGTTCAAGTGAGACAGAATGGGGATCAGATAAAGCAACTGTTTCACGAGCAGGGACTGTCGGATGATATCACGATCGAGTTCGTCGAAGGGAGCCAAGACTCCAGCGAGCGCCGCCAGAGCTACACGCAGTTGCTCCAATCCGATCAAGCCGATCCAGACCTGTTCTTGATGGACTGTGGGTGGACAATCCCGTTCATCGTCGGTGGGAACCTATTGAACCTGACAGCCGAGCTTTCGGATAATCTGCTCTCGACAATCGAGAACGACTACTTTTCAGCCAGCGTCGAGACGGCGAAAGATCCCGATTCGGGCGATCTCTACGGCGTACCGCTGTTTCCGGATTTCTCGACGATACAGTACCGGAAGGATCTCGTGACCGAGGCTGGCTACGATCCGGACGGCCAAGGATGGGCGACGACCCCGATGACGTGGAAACGGTTCTCGACGATCGCACAAGACGTCCGCGATACAACCGACGCGGATCACGGTTTTGTCTTTCAGTTTGACACCTATGAAGGACTCTCTTGCTGTACGTTTAACGAGTTCATGAGTTCGTGGGGCGGCGCGTACTTCGGGGGACGCGAACACTTGTTCGGTCCGATCGGCAACCGTCCCATCACGGTTGACGCCGAGCCGGTCGTTACCGCAGTGGATATGGTGCGACAGTTCATTCACGGCGGAACCGACAACGAAGCGCTCTCGGGCTATCGAGGATCGATTGCTCCGAGCGGCGTTCTCTCTTGGAAGGAACAGGATACGCTCAGGGCGATGGAGAGCGGGACGGCGGTGTTCATGCGCAACTGGCCGTACACGATCGCCTCATTGGCGGCCGAGGACGCGTTCGGCACTGACTACGGCGTCATGCCGTTGCCGTACGCGGTATCCCCAGGGAACGCTCAGGCAACCGGTACCGGAGGGTCGACGTCTGCGCTGGGCGGGTGGCACATAACGGTCAACGCCAATACCAACCGGACGGAGATGGCGCTTGAACTCATTGAGGTCGCCATGAAAGATGATTTTCAGCTCGGCTTGCTGGGAATCACGGGCTGGATGCCACCAAAACCGGCGTTGTACGACACAAGAGCGGCCACGAAACAGGAACCGGTCGGTCGGTATATGGAGACGCTGCAGATCGCGGGGACAAACGCGATGCCCCGCCCTTCAACGCCGGTCTGGCCACAGCAGGCGACGACCATCTACCAGCAGGTCAACGCCGCTGCCGCTACCGACAAACCCACTACGAACGCGATGACCGAACTCAAAGATAAGCTGCGATCGATCGAGAACGAGGTCACATAGATGAGCACAGAACCGACGTCTCCGGACGCGGCGTCCGAAACGGGTCGACGGTCGGGACCGATCGCAAGCTTGCTGCAGTGGATCGAAGGGTTGAGTGAACCACAGTTCGCGTACCTGCTATTGGGACCGGTGTTTCTCATTCTCAGCTTCGTTGCGTTCTGGCCGCTGGCGAGTACGTTCGAGATGTCCTTACACGCGAACAGCCTCACCGAACCGCTCGGTGAATTCGTCGGACTCGACCAGTACGTACGGATTCTCACCGGCGAGAAGGTACTGATCCGGCCCCTGTTCGATCTCGACTATCCGTTGCAGAGCGCCATTGTCGTGACGTTTCTGTTCACCGTCGTGACCGTGGTGTTCGAGACGATCATCGGCTTCGGACAGGCGCTCGTATTGGACCGATCTTTTCGGGGTCGCCGGTTCGTACGAGTCGCTATCATCCTGCCGTGGGCGGTTCCCATCGTTATTCAGGGGATGATCTTCTATCTCATGTTCGACCCCAGTGTGGGCTTTGCGTCACAGCCGCTCCAACAGCTCGGCATACTGGCTGACCAGCCGCTAAACGACAGCGCCAGCTCGTTGTTGATCGTGATCGTAGCGGACATCTGGAAGACATCCGCATTCATGGCGCTGTTGATCCTCGCCGGGCTACAGAGTGTCGACCGGGATCTGTACGATGTAGCGAAGGTGGCTGGGGCCTCACGCTGGCAGCGGTTCAGACAGGTGACACTCCCGCTCATCCTTCCTGCGGTGCTGGTTGCCGTCCTGTTCCGGACGATCGGCGCGATGCGGGTGTACGGACTGGTCGTAGCCTCCGACGCGGGCTGTTCGACCGTACCGACGCTGTCGTGTCTCGTCGTCGAAACCTTGCTTTCGACGAACCAGTATGCGACTGCCGCAGCGGTCGCGTTCATCACCGCCGTGATCATCGGGGTGTTCGTCTCCATCTACATCGTTCGATACGCTCAGGAGGTGGTCTGAAAATGAGTACATCAACACCAGACACGGAGGATTCGGGTCGGATCGAACGGTGGGTAACGCGTGCGATCTATCGGCCAGAGCGCCTCTATCGAGTGTTGTTCTACGTCGCCGTTTTCGGCTTCCTCTTTGGCACCTTGTTCCCCTTCTACTGGCTGTTTGTCATCGCGGTAACGCCTCGGGAGTTGCTGGGCACGGTCGGACTCACGCCACAAGCGTTCCACTGGCAATCGTTCGTCGAGGTGTTCGAGGTAGTTCCGTTTCACATGTACGTGGCAAACAGCATCATGCTCGCGTTCGGAACGACCGCGATCGTGCTCGTGGTTGCGAGCCTTGCGGGATACGTGTTCGGTCGATTAGAATTTCCCGGTCGACGACCGCTGTTGTTGGTGGTGTTAGCGATCTCCTATTTCCCCCCGGCGGCGTTTTTCGTTCCGTTGTACCGACTGTTCGCCGGAAACATCTCGTTGTTCGGGATCAGTAGTCCCAACGTGCTCAACACGCCAGCCGCGTTGCTGCCGCCGTTTACCGCGCTATTCATGCCGCTGGCGATCTTCATTCTCACCACCTTCTACGCCCAGATTCCCGACGGGCTCGAAGACGCTGCTCGTATCGAAGGGACGACCAGACTCGGCGCGCTCGTTCGCGTGATCATCCCGCTGTCGGCACCGGGGGTGGCGACCGTCGCCGTGCTCACGTTTATCTACGTGTACAACGAGTTCTTCTTCTCGTTTTTGATGACCACCGGCGAGTACACCGACTGGTCACCGCTGGTGTACGGTATACGAAACTACCAGACACAGTATACACAACTGTACAATTTAATGGGTGCCGCCAGTCTCATCGGTGTGTTGCCGGTCGCGATCCTGGTGGCCTTCGCCCAGGAGAAGATTGTCAGCGGACTCACCGCTGGCGCGCTCAAGGAGTGAAACAATGGCACGCCTCACACTCGATCACGTCACGAAACGCTACGGAGATGTCGTCGCCGTCGACGATCTGAGTCTCGATATCACCGACGGGGAATTCATCACTCTCGTCGGTCCGTCGGGCTGTGGAAAATCGACCACTATCGAGATCGTCGCCGGACTCACGGACGCGACCGAGGGGTCTGTGCACATCGGTGACCGGAACGTGACGACACTCCCACCGAAAGACAGGGGAGTTGCGATGGTGTTTCAGAACATCGCGCTGTTTCCGCACATGAGTGTCTTCAAAAACGTCAGCTTCGGATTACGTTTGCGCGACTACGAGACCGCAGAGATCGAACGGCGCGTTGATCGGGCGATGGAGATCGTCCAGTTGGGGGGGATGGGAGACCGCAAGCCAGAGGAGTTGTCGGGTGGGCAGCGCCAGCGCGTCGCCATTGCCCGCGCCATCGTCCGCAATCCCGATGTCTTTCTGATGGACGAACCGCTCGCCAACCTCGACGCGACGCTGCGGACCCACATGCGTACCGAACTCCAGCGATTGCACAAACAACTCGACACGACAGTGATGTACGTCACACACGATCAGGCCGAGGCGATGACGATGTCCGACCGCATTGCGGTCATCAATGACGGCACTATCCAGCAGTTCGCACCACCGCTTACCTGTTACAACGAGCCACGAAACCTGTTTGTCGCGGGATTCATCGGCTCGCCGGGAATGAACCTATTTGACGGAACAGCGACCGCAGACGGCTTCAACTCTGCTGCTGTCAGCGTCTCGTTCGACCATTCTTCCGACATTCCTCACAAGATAACGCTGGGTGTTCGCCCCGAAGACGCGTACCTCGCCGGATCCAACCGTGCCGAACGGCTGTCGGCTCCGAGTACAGCGATCAACGCCGTCGTCGACGTGATCGAGCCGATGGGTGATGAGATGCTCGTCTACCTCCTTTGTTCGGATGAGGCGGCAGCGGACGCGGAGTCTGTACAGTTGCTCGTGAGCGTTCCGCCTGAAACCGATGTCGAGGTTGACGAATCCGTTCAGGTCGTTTTCGATCGTTCCCGGGTTCACCTTTTTGAGACTGCCAGCGGTGCAGCGATCACCCATGGACTCGACACCGAGATCACTCCAGACACCGACCGGCCGTGACTCTCGCGCACGCCTGACTGGACCGATCACTCTCACCGGTGGACGAACGCACGGCGTTTCGGACTACCGTCGTTGCGGGGTGTGAGCGGCGCAGTTCAATATAGCAATACACATCAATCCTCCGCTTATACACTCCTGCAATGAGCAGCCACGTCCCCCATTCTATCGGCATTATCGGTCTTGGCAACATCGGTCGGTATCACGCCGAGCAGCTCAGCTCGTTGACGGCACAGCTCGACGTCGAAATCACAGGCGGGATGGATATCTCTCCGATGGCACGCGATCGGTTCGAGGAGGCGTTCGGCGCTCCGGCGTACGATGATCCCGAGTCGTTGTACGAGACGACCGATTCAGTCATCATCACAACGCCCAACCAGTACCACGAGGAGTACGCCGTGGGGGCGCTGAACGCGGACAACAACGTGCTCATCGAGAAGCCGGTCGCTCACACGATCGACAGCGCAAAGCGGGTGCACGAGACAGCTACCCAGTCGTCTGGGATCTGTATGGTCGGGTTCCACAACCGGTTTGCAAGCCCGGTTCAAGTGCTCAAACAGTACGTTCGTGAGGGACGATTCGGTGAGATCCACCACATCGAGGCGAAGTACATCCGGCGTCGCGGCGTTCCTGGCCGGGGAACGTGGTTTACCGAAGAAGAGTCGGCCGGCGGAGGCGCACTCATCGACATCGGTGCCCACGCGATCGATCTCGCGCTGTATCTGCTTGATTTCCCCTGCGTGACGGAAGTATCGGGCGTCACACGATCGGTGTTCGGTGATCGACCGGATTACACCCATCTCGAAATGTGGGGTGAACACGGCGACGGTCCCTTCGATGTCGACGATTCCGCCAACGCCTTCATTCGGTGTGCGGATGCCTCGACGATCTCACTCGATGTCGCGTGGGCCGCCAACCGGACGCCGAGTACTGAGTTCGTAATCCAAGGAACCGACGCCGGTGCGCGTCTCGATCTCTCCGACGGCGAACTCACCGTTTTCGAGTCGTCCTCAGCCGGCGCTCCACACTTCTCCGACTCGGAGATCACGACCCGCGACGAGAACCCACACCGACAAGAACAACGACAATTCATCGAGGCGGTCAGGGAAGGGAGACCGCTGTCGGTAAACACCGTCGAACAGGGAATTGTCGTTCAGCAGGTGATGGACGCAACGTACCGTTCCAGCGAGCGCAACGGGGCGATAACGCTCGACACCGAACCGATGCCAACGGCTGATTGAGTACTGCTGTCGCTTATTCGTGCGTTTTTCGGAGGCTTTCGATCGCGTTTCGAGTGGGCAATGCCGTCATCGCGCCGGTCGTCGTGACGGTGTGACCACCGGCTGCGGTTGCGATGTCGAGAAGCTTCTCGGGTGACCGGTTACCCTCGACACACCCCGCGAGCAGTCCGGCGAGGAACCCATCGCCCGCACCGGTCGTATCAACGGCGTCGACGGTGTACCCTGGATGGGAGACCGTCGTCGCACCCCACGGAGCACCACGACGAGAGACGAACACAGCGCCGTCGGCTCCGAGCGTCACCACCACGGTGTGAACCGACGCGACGCACGCAGCACGCGCGAGCGAGACGGGATCAGCGCCACTGAAGCCCACAGCGCGCAGATCCGCCGTCGACGCTTTGAGCACGTGCGTGTGTTTGAGCGTGTCGCGGACGGTTCGCTCGAACGCTGGTCCCGACAGTTCAGGCCGGGTGTTGGGATCGAACACCACCGTGCAGTCCATGGCCCGTGCGCGTCGTGCGAGGTCGAGGATCGCCGTCCGTGACGGCTCCGCGGTGAGCGCAATGCCGCCAATCACCACCCAGTCGACGGGTTCGAGCGCCGAATCCGGAACGCGACCAGTCACAAAGCGCGTGTCGGCGGCCGTATCCTGATAGAACGTGAACGATCGATCACCGGAATCATCGTACGAAACAACTGCAAGCGTCGTTTTTCCGTCAGGATCGCGCTCGACGAACCGCTCAGGAATGTCGTTCTCAGTCAGCACGCCGGCAAGATACTCACCCATCGGGTCGGTCCCCAGACGGGTCCATAACCACGGCGGACAGCCGAGTCGAGCAAGCCCGACAGCCACGTTCGCTGGCGCACCCCCTGCTCGCCGGATGAATCGATCACCCGATTCCGCTTGCTCGGGAGCAGTCGGAATGAGATCGATCACCGTTTCCCCAGCGACGAGTACGCGTCGAGACATACTGTCTGAGAGTGCGCGAGCACCAAAGTGACACCGAACGGCCTGCGTGAGACTGCATCTTCGTGTAACTGTTTAAATAGCAGCAACCGAATACACGAGCATGGCAAAGTACTCGACCGGGGGGATCAGCTCCGATGACGAGGGGAGCTGTGAGCTGTGTGGTGCCGAGCGGACGACGCTCCACACCGAGCGAGTGGCTGGCGCGACACTCGCTGTGTGCCCCGACTGTCGAACGCGCCACGCCGAAACCGGCACACCGGAATCGAAGCGCGACGAGCACGGACAGGAAACAGGGACGCGCGACCCGGACGAACCCGATAGAGGGCAGCGCGCGGTGCACAACGCCGCCCAAATGGACGACGCCCGGTCGAAAAATCCCTCCGGCTGGGTGGACGACGCGGAGTATGAGGGCGATCCGCTTCCGTATCTCGTCCGGGGATACGCCGACCGGCTCGCAAACGCACGGGCAGCCGCAGACCTCGGAACTGCCGATCTCGCTGCGGAGTTAGACGTGTCCGAGAGCGATATCATCGCCATCGAAGAGGGACGTGCCACCAGCGCAGAGGTGGGCGGTTCGCTGATCACGGCGATCGAAACACGATTCGACATCACGCTGACTGAGCAGACCTGACCCACCACTGACCGGTTACGACGCTTTGATGTTGTGAAATGCGTCGAGTCGGTCTGTGATCCGTGCCGTCGGTTCAATCGCGCGTTCGATCAGCGTTGCGTCCTTGTACGCCTGTGGAGCTTCGTCGAGCGTGTCGCTGTTCACGCTCGTCGAAAACACGTCGGCCATCGTTTCCCGGAACGCGTCGAGATCTACCTCTCGGGTGGCCTGTCGCCGGCTCATCACCCGCCCCGCACCGTGTGGAGCGGACCAGTTCCAATCGGGATTCGATTTCCCCTCACAGATCAGGGTGCCGTCGCGCATGTTAAAGGGAACGAGAAATCGTTCGTCCTCGTACGCCCGCGTCGCCCCTTTCCTGATCACGAGATCCCGGAAATCGATGTAGTTGTGGACCGATTCGATCTCGTCGTCGATCGTCGTATCGAGGATCGAACTGATCTGCCGGACCATCTCTCGACGGTTTTCGGCGGCGTACTGCTGTGCAAAGATCATGTCGATGAAGTAGCCGTCGGCCTCCGCCCCCTCGAGGTAATCGAGCGTTTCGTTCCGGTCGCGATCGGTCAGCCGATCTTGGAACGCGTCGATGCGGCGGCCGATCTCCTCGCCCTCATACTCCTCGCGGATGCGTTGGATCTTCGCCTCCACGTCAATGCCACGGGTGTCCATGTGTTCTGTTGCTCGCTCTTGCCAGTAGGTTGCGATCTCATACCCCAGTTTCCGGCTCCCGCTGTGTACGACGACCCACACGTCGCCTGTCCGTTCGCTCCGGGCGAACTCGATGAAATGGTTGCCGCCGCCGAGCGTCCCGATGCTGTCGGCTGCGCGTCCCTCGTCCATCCCGACGCGACGACACAAGGAGATGAAATACGACCGATCGTAGCCGTCAAATCCCAGATCACGCCCGTAGCTCTCTTCAAACCGTTCGAGAACGGCGTTCGCTTTCTGCCACGGAAACGCCGTCATGTCGTAGGCCGTGTCTGATCGCACCGCCGATCCCATCGGAATCCGGGATCGAACCGCACGATCCAGTTCCTCACCCGACACCGATAGCTCAGGACCAACGTTACTGGCGTACAACCCACACCCGATGTCGACGCCGATGGTGTTCGGCACCACCCGCTCGCCCAACTCCATCGTGAAGCCGATGACGCTCCCTTTTCCCCAGTGGGCGTCGCTCATCACACACACGGGATTCCGGAAGGCGGCGTGGTCCACCAGCGTTCGGAGCTGTTCGTGGGCGGCCTGCCCGAGTTGGTCCTCTGAAAGAAACACGCGGGCAGTCGTCTGCTCGCCCTCGATATCGAACATGCACGCGGTAGATGATCTGCGAACTAAACGCCACCGGAACGAATGGTCTTGTAACGTAACACGATATCCGTGTAGCTTTGTGATTGGGGGTCGAACCCAGAAGTGATGACACGAGCAAGTGTCGTTGGGACCGGAATGACGACCTTCGGCGTTCACGAGTCGTCACTGCCCGAGCTATTCGCAACGGCAGCGCTTTCGGCCTACGACGACGCGGGCGTCGATCCCGCCGATATCGACGCGTTCTATTTCGGGAACGCGATGGGTGGTCAGACTGAAAACGACACGCATCTGGCACCGACGCTCGCCACCGAAGTGGGATTGGCCGGGGTTCCAGCACAGCGGTTCGAGGACGCCTGTGCGACCTCCGCCAACGCGTTCAAAAACGCGGTCCAAGCCGTCGAGGCAGGCATCCACGATACGGTCCTCGTCGGCGGCGTTGAGCGATGCACGCCCGAAACCGGAAAGGGAACCGGGGAGATGACTCGCATCTTCGCTTCGGCGTCACACCGGCAGTACGAACAGCCCACTGGACTGACGTTCCCTGGCGTGTTCGCCCTGCTGACCAAACGCCACATGCACGAGTACGGCACAACCGAGGAGCAACTCGCCCACGTGGCTGTGAAAAACCACGGGAACGGCACTCGGAACCCGCGTGCGCATTTCGGCTCCGAGACGACCGTCGAGGAGGTGCTCGACTCGCCGGTCGTCGCTGACCCGTTCCACCTCATGGACTGTTGCCCGTTCTCCGACGGTGCGGCCGCAGTCGTCGTCACCAGCGACGACAGCGCAGCGTCGTTCGACGATCCGGTCGACGTGACAGGCGTCGGTCACGCTACTGATCTCGTCCCGCTCGGGCTGAAGCCGACGCTTCACGCGACCCAAGCCGCACGCGACGCTGCGGCTCAGGCCTACGAGCAGGCCGGTGTGACCGCCGACGAGATCGATTTTGCGGAGGTACACGACTGCTTCACGGGAGCCGAAGTGCTGGCGAGCGAAGCGATCGGCTTCTTCGAGGACGGACAGGGCGGTCCGGCGGCCGAGGCGGGTCGCACGGCCCTCGACGGCGACCGGCCGATCAATCCCAGCGGCGGACTTAAGGCGAAAGGCCACCCGATCGGTGCGACCGGCGTGGCACAGATTGTCGAACTCACCGAGCAGCTCCGGGGGGAGGCCGGCGACCGACAACTCGACGACCCACAGCGGGGGCTGGCACACAATCTCGGTGGCGACGCCGGAACGACGGTCATCTCGATCATGGAGGCACGAGCATGAGCGCGAACATGGACGAAACTGTGAGCGTTGGATACGAGGCCTGGGCCGACGCGCTGCGATCCGAGCGTGTTCTCGGTGTGTCCTGCTCCGACTGCGGAGCGACGTACGGCACCCCGATTTCGGTCTGTCACGACTGTGGGAGTCAGGATCTCGAACTGGTCGATCTCCCGACCGACGGAACGCTGTACTCCGTCACGCGAGTCGCGGTTCCACCGACCGGCTTCGAGGGACCGTACCACGTCGGGATCGTCCAGTTAGGGGCTGCCCGAGTCACGGCGCGCATCGAGACAGCTGCCGAAGACAACCCGGAGATCGGTGATCCTGTCGTCCTTTCGGGCGTCATGGAGGCCGACGACGGTCATCCAGCGCCGGTGTTTGAAGTCGAGACGGACTGAGCGGGGGCACGCTCCGTGTCGGTGAGCCGCTCTGGAGAACGCCCTCGGCCGGATCGTTTGTATCTAAGATCCCGGACGATCGAACCGTTGAGTGGTGTCTCTTGCCATTGTTTGGAAAAAGATGATCGTCTTCGATTGAAGTCCCAAGAGATATTGGATCGGCATGACAATAGGCGGAGAACGTATGACACGGCCGCCAACTACTACCTCTCTGCGTCGACGGAACGTTTTATCCCTGCTCGCCGTCAGCGCGACCGCCCTTACCAGCGGCTGTATTCGTCGCCTGCGAACGATTACCGGCTGGCAACCTTCGGATCAGATATCGCTCGAAATCAAGACGGTTTCGGCCGATTCAGATCCCTACGCCCTTCGTATCGCAAACCAGGTCGCGGAGTGGCTTCGAACCGCTGGGATAGATTCCAACGTGACGCCGATGTCCAACGAGGAACTGCTTCGACAGGTGCTTTTAAAGCACGAATTCGATCTTTTCGTCGCTCGCACTCCGCTGCGGATCAAGCGACCGGGCGCACTCTACTCGTTGTTGCATTCGAAGTTCGCGCCCGCTTCCGGGTGGCAGAACCCGTTTGGATACGCGAACTTGAACGTGGACGGGTTGCTGAAGACCCAGCGCACAGTCAGCGGCAAGCGCCGTCAGAAAGCGATTTCACAACTCCAACAGACGGTCGCTACGAATCAGCCGTTCACACCCATCGCGCTCGCTGACGACATCCGAGCCGTACGGAGCGATCGGTACACGAACTGGCGTCGACGGGATCTGCATTCATCGCTCAGCTACTTAGCAGTGGAGCGGGTCGATGCGGACGAACGGGACGAGAGTGCGCCCACTCCCCCCGAAGAACTCGGTGTGGTGATGAACGACACGCGATTGACAACCAACTTGAACCCGCTCAGTGTCGAGTTCCGGTGTAGCGATGATTTAACCGAGTTGCTCTACGATTCATTGGGGTATTCGCCCGATCCGAAAACGGTCGCTCCGTGGCTCGCAAACTCGTGGAAGTTCTCCAAAGACTCCTCGAAACTGCTTGCGACGGTTGAGATCCCTGCAAACGTGACCTGGCACGACGGTACGCCACTCACGGCTGAAGATGTCGCGTTCACCTACGCGTTTCTGTCAGATACGACGCTGGGATCGGGGATTGAAGACGACACTGACGACGACACGACTGCCGTCCCGGTGCCGCGGTTCCACGGTCGGAGCGATCGCGTCTCAACCGTCCGGGTCATCGATCCACAAACGCTCGAATTCCGGTTCGGGGAGTGTCACCCTCAGGCGGCCAAGCGGGCGTTCACGGTACCAATACTCCCGAAACACATCTGGAACCACCGGACGAACCCCTCCTCGATCGGTGGCATCGAGGTCGGCACTGCAACTGAGGCCCTCGTCACGAAAAACATCCCTCCGATCGGAAGCGGTCCTCTCATGTTCGCGAAGAACGATCCCCAGAGGAGTGTGTCGTTCGACACGTTTGACGACCATTTCCTCACACACACCGATAAACCCGAGCTACCGGATGAACTGGCTAACGGTCCTGCGTTCGATCGGCTCGCTGTCCGCGCCGTGGGCTCTGATGTCGCTGCTGTGGAAATGGTTGCCAGCGGCGAGGCAGACGTGACAGGGACAGCCGTCGGTGCCGGTAAAGTTCCGCGTATCGGCCGCAAAAGCGTGCTCGATCTGATCGTTGACCGTTCGACATCGTTGTATATGGTTGGCTACAACGTGCGTCAGTCACCGCTCACAAACGCGCGGATTCGCAACACGATCGCCCAACTCATCGACAAGAGATACCTCATCGAGGACGTACTCGACGGATACGCACAGCCGGCTGTGAGTCCACTCACCGGAACGGAGTGGCTTCCCGCCGGTCTCAAATGGAACGGAACCGATCCTGTAACGCCGTTCCTCGGAACGGACGGGGAATTAAACGTACAAAAGGCACAGGAGGCGTTCCAAGCAGCTGGATATCAGTTCGACGATGGAAAGCTCGTGAGGAAATAATCGATGAACTTAATGGAGATCTTTTCGGAGGTGGTCGTCGTCGTGTCCGTTCTCCTTCCGATGGCTTTGCTCTTCGTCGTGGGTCCGAGTCGGCTCTGGACGGCGCTCTCTGATCTCAGACCGAAACTCAAGGAGGCGGCCCCCGGTTTCATGGCACTCGGGATTGTCTTGGGAATCAACAGTATCGCCCGTGACACCGGTAACAACCTGTCATGGATCGTCGGTGTCAACATTACTGGCTTCATCCACAGGCTCGAAGGGCAGTTCGTTGCCAATCTCCAATCGATGGCAACACCGACGTTGACGTCGTATTTCAGCGCCATCTACGTCTTCGGGTACACGTTCTTGCTTGTGTTCCCACTGTTCGCGTACCTCCTCCACGACGACACGCAACCGCTCTATGAAACCGTCGCTGCGTACATCATCAACTACAGCGTCGGATTGGTGTGTTACATCGCCTTCGTCGCGTACGGTCCCCGGAACCTCATCCCGGAGTTGGTCAAGCCGCTACTGTACATTAATTGGCCACACTCACAACTGTTGACGAGCGAGGTGAACACCAATACGAACGTCTTTCCGTCGCTTCACACCTCGATGTCGGTTACCGTTGCGCTCCTCTCCTATCGATTTCGTGATATCTACCGCCGGTGGGTGCCGATTGCGTGGATGCTTGCGATCTCAGTGGCTATCTCAACGATGTATTTGGGCATCCATTGGTTGACGGATGTCGTCGTCGGCACGGTTCTCGCGGTGATCAGCGTTGTCCTAGCGGCCCGGTTTGGTGACCGGCTACGCCGTGGCATGAACCGGGTCACAAACGACTGGATCGGAGATCGGGCGGTTGCCTACGTTCGGCGCTGGCTTCAAAACGATTGAGCGTCCGGTTGGATCGCATTCATGCCGCCATCCGATCGAGCCACAGCGTCGGGTCGTCGAGTTCTGCCTCCGTCGGGAGGTTGTCCTTCCGTTCCCAAACTAGGCCAGCGGTGTCGAGGTCTCGCTCGTCGACGACCGTATCGAAGAACTCCTTTCCGCGTTCGTACTGGCGGCGCTTGCGGCCGAGTCCGAGAAGACGGCGCATAAGCTGGGTGATCAGTCCGCCGCTGCGACGACGAGCGTCCAGCTTCCGACGGAGATCGTCGTACTCGGCGTCGAACGCGCGATCCATCAGCAACTCGGCGTAGCCCTCAACCGCCGTCATGGTGATGTCGATCCGATCGAGATCGAGCCGGCTGAACTGACCGGACGAGAGCGTGTCGATGACTTCTTCGATTAACCCTTCGAGGTGGTCGGTGAGCCACGGTGCACCGCCGAATTCGGCTGCATGGGCCACCTCGTGGAACGCGATCCAGCGCCTGAACCGATCGCGGTCGACCGACAGCTCCCGAGCGATACGTTCGATGTTCGGATGGACGAAATACAACGCGTGGTCATCGCCGGTTGAGAGCAACAACGGATCGTACTGTCCGAGAACGTTGTTAGCAAGAAAGCCCATCGAGACTGCCATCGATCCCGTATTGATCGCCCGAACGACGCCCGGTAGGTGGTTGAGTTCCGAATCGATCTCACCGAGAACCCGTTCGAACGTTGCTGCGTTCGCGTCGATCCAGTGGTGGCGGTGTTGGATCTCCACCGTTGACGGTAAATCGAATGCCACACCTCCCATCGAACGGATGCGATCGCGCGCGACGCGAACGTCGTTCTGGTACGCCTCAATCTCTTTCGGTGTGAGATCGAGATCACCCGGCTTCGTGCCCGCCTTTGCGGATTCGGTGACCGCCGACCAGTCGATCGGTTCGGTACCGGAGGCGTCCGCAACAGCCCGAACGGCGCGATAAAAGTTCATGGAATTCAAAGGTACGCAGGACGCAAAGTCCTTCCGCCTACGTGAACGCGACCGGGGACCGAGTCGGTCGTGTGATGGTTCCAGATCGCCATCGGAGACGGGGGGAGACGAGACAGATCACGGAGATTCGTCGTGTTCATTCGAGTCTCGCCTCTTTTTCATAACTACGGACAGGACAATGAGGAAGATGAGGCCGACAAGCGCCGGAACTACGTGCCGGGAGTCGTCTTCTTCTACGTCCGGCGGTGGGGAGCGGTCGTCGTCCGATTCGGACTCGTCACCTCCCAGTCGACGTTTGAGCGCGATGGCTCCACCGAAAATCGCCGCCAGGAGGAGCGTTCCGAGACCAACGACGCGTTTTATGCTTTTGCCAGACGAATCGCTCTGTTCATCCTCGGCTGCCATCTTATCGCCGCTGAACGGCGCGTTGACCGTCGGTTCGTCTATCTCCAGTTTGAAAACGGTGATGTCCATATCACGAGTACGACTGGCAAACCCATAGGGATTTGCACCACGTCGAGTCGATTCGTCCGGCACTGCTTGCCTGCCGTCTAAGAGCACGTCACCGCGTAACCCTGCGATCGTGGTGTTCATGCGTTCCGGACAGCAGGTATGGATGGAGTACGCCGAAACGTTCGCGGACGAGGTTCAGATGGACGCCTACGGCAACGCGGTTGCGGTCCATCTTAATTCAAGCAGGGAATCCCGGCCTTTAGGCCGGGAGGGAATGCGACACGATACTGACTGACCACTACTCGGTGGCCGGGCCGGAATCCAACTCCCGTTGCGCGTGAAGTAGCATTCCCTTCCACGTTAGACCGTGGCGCTTCTTCGTCTCTTTCAGCGACTCGTACTGTTCTTCCTCTACCTCGAAGTTGATGTGTGGCATATCTCATTCTTGCGCCCCGTTACACTTAACTTTGTCTACGTTCTATCTACGGGTGTGTCCGAGACGGTGACGAAGACGCTACAGGCCACGCTCGCCACACCCACGGCGGGCAAACAGCAACGCCTACAGCGGCTCTTGGACACCTACCGAACCGCACTCCACGACGCCTTCGACAACAGGGCCGACACAATGTCCGCCGTCAACGACGTTGTGACACCCTACGACCTACCGTACCAAGCCAAAGACGCGCTCAAGTCCTACGTCCCGAAACTCCGTTCGACGTACAACGCCGAAGAGTTGGACGACGAGCATCCGCTTCGACTCGTCAATCGGGCCGCGAAGTTCGACTACTCCGAGGGGCGCGAACACGCCTTCGTGTGGCAGGCCCCGCAACCCGGACGCGGGACGAACTTTTGGATTCCGCTTCGGATCAACCCCGAGCAGGAATCCCTGTGGTTCGACCTGCTCTCCGAGGACGCAAAGGCAGGCGAGTTGCGCCTACAGCGACACCGTACGTCGTGGGAGTTGCACGTCACCGTCGAATACTCGGTCGAAGAACCGACCGAACCGGACAACCCGACGTACATCGGCTTCGACGTAGGCGAGAGCGCGTTGATAACGGGCTGTGCCCTCAAACGCGACGTACCACGGAAGCCAATGCTCGTCAGCGGCAGTCGAGCGCGACACCTTCGCAAAGAGATGTTCACCACACTTCGGCGGCTACAGTCGAGAGACGCCGCCGAGTGGCGGGTGGACGGCCGATTCGACCACTACCAAAACGCTCTGACGGATATTGTCGAGAAAGCGTCTCGGCAGGCCGTCGAGTATGCCCAACAGTTCGAGAACCCCGTTATCGTTCTCGAAGACCTGTCGTACATCCGCGAGCGGTTGGACTACGGGAAGTTCATGAACCGCCGCCTTCACGCATGGGCGTTCGCCCGGTTACAGGGCCGAATCGAGGACAAAGCGACCGAGGCAGGGATTCGCGTTGAGTACGTCAACGCGGCGTACACCTCGCAGACGTGCCACGCCTGCGGTCGTCTCGGTCGGCGGAGTCAGCAAGCGGAGTTTGTGTGTCCGCACGACGACTGCCACGTATCGGAGTTCCAAGCAGATATTAACGCGGTCGCCAGAACGGTGTTCTGGCGGGCAGCCAGATTCCGGTGGAATCTGG
>NZ_RRCH01000005.1 GCF_003862495.1 Halocatena pleomorpha
ACGCGGTTCCGGGACACCGGATCAGATACACCGCTGTCAATCCGCCGGCACGCGATCTCGATCGCGTCACGGAACTCGCCCGTAGTCACGACATCGTCATCACGATCGGGGCAACCGACACGCTACAGCGACTCCGCGACCGAGACTACAACGGTCAGATCTGCGTCCGTGTCAACCCCGGTGTCGGTGCTGGACATCACGAGAAGGTCACGACTGGCGACGCGCCCCAGTTCGGAATCCCCTACGACCGAGTTCCTGACGTGTGTGCGTCGATCCGAACGGAGATGTCCGCGGTCGAACTCGTCGGCATTCACGCCCACGCTGGAAGCGGGATCTCGGGGGATGATCTCTCGACCCACCGGGAGCTGGTTCGACGGATGGCCGCGCTTGGCAGACGGGTGGGCGGACTCGACTTCGTTGCTGTCGGTGGGGGGTTTGGCGTTCCGTACGACCCCGATGAGCCGCCGCTCGATCTCGACGCCGTGGCAGCGGCCACACGCGAGGCGTTCGAGCGCTGTGACGCACAACTTGCGATCGAGCCGGGACGGTATCTCGTCGCTGACAGTGGGGTGCTCCTGACAACCGTGACGACGGTGAAGCCGACGCCAGAGACGACCGTCGTCGGCGTCGACGCTGGAATGACAACGTTGCTCCGACCCGCGCTGTACGGAGCCCTCCATGAGATTCACAGCCTCGCTCCGGACGGGGATGCTCGGCCATCCCGGTCGTGTCTCGTCGCCGGACCGATCTGTGAGACTGCAGATGTGCTCGATCGGGATCGATCACTGCCCGATCCACAGCTCAGTGACGTGCTGGCAGTCGGAAACGCCGGGGCGTACGGCTACGAAATGGCCAGCCAGTACAACTCACGGCCGCGACCGGCTACTGTCTCGCTGGCTGGCGATCGCATTGCACGGCGGGAGACGATCTCTGATCTCACCCGATTGGAACGATAGCTGAACGATTGAGAACAAGTACCACAATTAATTCGACTGAATATGATTCACGTAGAAAAGTACCATGGAACTGGAAACGATTTCATCGTTGTTGATGCCGCGCTCACCGTCCCTGATCGTCGCGCGTTCGCCACCAAATACTGCGACCGCGAGACCGGAATCAGTCAGCCTGACGCGGAGGCGATCGGTGCGGACGGTGTCTTATTCCTCGCATTAGAAGAACAGTACTCTCCGCCACGGGTCGTGATGACGCTCGTCCAACCAGACGGGAGCGTTGCGGCGATGTGCGGAAACGGCGTGCGGTGTGCAGCGGCGTGGGCCGCCGAAAAAACAGGGTCAGACGAGCTGATGATCGATACGCTCGCGGGGACCCGTCGGGCGACGGTCGGGGATGACACGGTTCGCGTCGAAATGGGCCAACCGTCGTTTGATCCCGATACGGTCCCCATAACGGAGGAATCGCCGCTCGTCGAGGCGTCGGTCGACGAACTCACCGTAACGGCCGTCAACACGGGAGTACCACACGCAGTGGCGTTCGTCGAGGACGTAGCGGCTGTCGATCTCCAGCGCGTCGGTCCGTCCGTTCGCAACGCGCCGGTGTTTCCGGAAGGTGCGAACGTGACTATCGCTTCGAGAGACACCGAACGAACGGACACCGTTTTCGAACAGCGCACGTTTGAGCGGGGCGTCGAAGACGAAACGGCGTCCTGTGGTACGGGCGCGGTCGCAGTCGCTGCGGCAGCGCGACGACTCGGACGCATCGACGGCAACGAATCGGTCACAGTTCGTCCCGACGGCGGCACGCTCGAAGTGACGGTTTCGGCCGACGAGACGACGTTATCGGGTCCTGTTACCCGGTCGTTCGCGACTGAGCTTCCCGTCACCGAACCCCGCCGAATCAGCTGATGGCGTTCGATCCACTGGCGTTTCACGAGCGAGCGGTCAAAACGCCGTCCGACGAATCGTCGGACGCGATGCGGGAGCTTGTGGTGGAAACGCTGCGTGAGCAGGGCGCGGAGCCGACGATTGACGGCGCGGGCAACACGCTGGCGGAAACGTCTGGCGCGGCGTCCGGACCCCACCTCGTGTTGAACACGCATCTCGATACGGTTCCGCCCCACGTTCCGTTTCGTCGAGACGGGTCGATCGTGTACGGGCGGGGCGCTTGCGACGCGAAAGGGCCGCTCGCTGCGTTGGTCGCCGCGTTTCTCGCGACCGATCCCGACCGCGGACGGCTCACGCTTGCTCTCACGCCCGACGAAGAGACCACGTCGGCTGGCGCGGCTGCGCTCGACCTCGACGGAGACGGTTACATCGTCGGTGAGCCGACCGGTCTCGACGTGTGTACCGCCGCGAAAGGCCGATTCGAAGGGACAATCACGATTCACGGAACGAACGCCCACGCAGCCGATCCGGCGGCAGGCGTGAATGCGGTCGCCGCCGTCGAGGATGTGCTGTCTGCGATCCGCTCGTTCGACCGACAGCGAGGACCCGACACCCACGCTATGCTTGGGAGACCGACGCTCACGCCAACTGTCGTTCGCGGTGGAGACGCCGTGAACCAGATTCCCGATCGGTGTACTATCACCGTTGATCGGCGGAGCGTCCCCCCCGAAACGGCTGCGGGGTTCGAGGCGGCTCTGAACGATCATCTCGTGGAACAGACCGACGCCGATTGTGAGTTTTCGCTCACCGACCGCGAGACGCCGTTTCTGGAGGCGTTCGCAACACCCGAGGAAAGCGATATCACCGCGGCGGTAACGGCTGCCGGTGGCGGGGAGCTGCGACCGTTCACGGCGGCGACGGAGGCGTCCTACTTCGCTCCTGCCCCGACGGTCGTGTTCGGTCCCGGTGTGCTCACCGACGAAGAAGGGGCCGTCGCTCACGCCGACCGGGAGTACGTCCGCCAACCGGCGATCGAACGGGCCGCCGACATCGTTCAGAACGCGCTCGGATCGCTGCTCGGATCACCGAGCTGATCGTTCTCCGGGACCAGCAGCCACCCGTGAGTGAACGTACACGCCGAGATACCCACCGATCGCGCCGAGAGCCGCGTTGACGATCAGTCCCCCGATGAACACGATGAACGCAGTGAGCAACCCCAGCCCGACCAGCGAATCGGGCACGAACACGAGGGCGGTTCCAACGATGGGTAGCAACACCGCGATCGGAAGCGACGCGATACTGCCTGAAAGCGCGCCGACTGTCGGACCGTTCGTCTGCTCTAGGTACCCGGCGACACCGCCGCCGAGGATCGGACCCACCGGACCGATGACGAACCACGAGACGGCCGTGATGACGGCACCAATGAGGGCGTTGACTATCATTTCTACATAATAGATCGTGGATGAATAAGCGTCTGGTGGGTGAAAGACGTATCAGCGAAAGAGTTCACTGAGAGCGCTCGTCTCCGAATCGGACTTCCGGTAAAACTCGGAGTAGCCACACTCCACACACGAAATGACCAAAAAACGGTTCGTTTGACCACCGAACAGTTCTGACAGTCCGCTCTCGGTCATCGAAACGGTTTCACGGGCTGTTTCCCGGTGACCACATTTCGGACAGCCGTCGTTCATCGTATCGTCTAAATCCACGCTTGAAACAACGACCCCGCACAGTTACTACTTTTCCACCGACGCGGCGAGATCCCTCGCCTGACCGGTGTACGCTGTGGGAGCAAGCGCGTGGAGTTCCTCCCGAACATCCTCGCTCACGTCGAGTTCGTCGAACAGTTCGTGGAAATCCTCGATCGTGACGCGTTGACCACGGGTCAGATCTTTGATGAGTTCGTACGCGTCTTCGTGTCCCTCCCGACGGAGGATCGTCTGAACCGCCTCACCGATGATTTCCGGGGTCGATTCCAGTTCCTCGCGCATGACTTGCTCGTTCGGAACGATCTTTTCGAGACCGGTGTTGAGCTTCGTGTACCCGATGTGACAGTGTGCGAATGCGGTGCCGATGTTGCGCTTGACGGTCGAATCCGAGAGATCGCGCTGGAGCCGTGAAGAAGTGATATACCCTGACAGAAACGAGAGATCGGCGTTAGCTTTCGAGAGATTCCCTTCACTGTTTTCGAAATCGATCGGGTTCACCTTATGAGGCATCGTCGAGGAGCCGGTTTCGCTGGCCGTCGCTTTCTGCCCAAGATAGCGATCGCTGACGTACAGCCAGATGTCTCGGTTCAGATCGAGCAGAATGTCGTTGATCCGCTGGAGCGCGTCGAACAGCGCCGCGAGATCGTCACACGGGTTGACCTGCGTCGCAAGCGGGGTGTGAGCGAGTCCGAGCGACTCGACGAACGACGCAGCGAACGATTCCCAATCCACGTCGGGGTAGGCGACGTGGTGGGCGGCGTACGTCCCACTCGCGCCCGCCAGCTTCCCCGACAGTTCGACGGCGTCCAACGCGCTGACTGCTCGGCCGAGTCGGGCGGCGTACACCGCCATCTCCTTACCGAACGTGGTCGGCGTCGCGGGCTGGCCGTGGGTTCGAGCGAGCATCGGGAGATCGCCGTGCTCGTGAGCGTGTTCGACCAACGCGTCTCGAACGGTGGTGAGATCCGGGTGGAGCACCTCCGACAGCGCACCCGCGACGAGCAACCGGTGGGCGAGGTTGTTCACGTCCTCGCTTGTGAGACCGAAGTGAATCCACGGCCCGTACTCGGGAACCGACTCGCGGATGAAATACTCGACCGCCTTTACGTCGTGGTTCGTTGCGGGGAACTCACCGTAGCCCTCAGTCTCGATCTGCTTGATCAGCGCCGCGCTGTCGGTGTCGAACGATTCGTACAACTCCCGCAGCGCCGTGCGGTCCTCGCCGTCGATCGATAGCGGTGTGGCGTCGAGATCCGCGAGCGCGATGAGATATTCGACTTCGACGCGAACGCGTGCCCGCATGAGTCCTGCCTCGCTCGCGTACGGCGACAGTTCCGACGTGGTGGACGCATACCGGCCATCGAGCGGCGAAACGGCTGAGAGAGCGCTTTCCATACCGGATCTGGGAAGAGCCACCGAAAAAGCGTGTCGAACCCACGCCCTGCCGTCCGCGAATATATACATACTTGTGCATATCTTTGCCGAACATACGAGCCGATAATACACGACCCTGCTGATGGATCGATATTTCTTTGCCGTCCCGACTCCGCGTGATGGATATGGTACGCATCGCCGGAATGGCCAGTAACCGTGGACGGAATCTCCTGAACATCGCTGATCGTGCACCTGGTGGTGCCACGTTTTCGGTGATCCTCACGAACGACGCCGACGCTCCAGTGCTCGCGGACGCTGCGGACAGAACGATACCGACCGAAGTCGTCGAACGGGAAGCGAACGAGTCCCGCGACTCCCACGAGCGACGACTCCTCAACCGGCTTAGGGAGTACGAGGTGGATCTCGTCTGTTTGGATGGATATATGCGTGTACTAACAGGAACGTTTCTGGATGAAGCGCCATTGACGTTGAACGTCCACCCTTCGTTGCTCCCCTCGTTCAAAGGGATGGATGCGTGGACCGACGCACTCGACGCCGGCGCTCGAATGACGGGCTGTACGGTGCACGTGGTCACCGAGGAAGTCGACGGCGGTCCCATCGTCACCCAGGAACCGGTGGCGGTGTATGAGGACGATACGACCGCAGAGCTGAAAGACCGCGTGCTGTATGAGGGCGAGTTTGCCGCCTATCCTCGGGCCGTTAGGGCGGTCGCAGAGGACCGGCTCACGGTCGAGGACGGCACTGTCCACGTCGAGGGCGACGAACGACAGCAGTTTCCTCGCCGCCGACTCGACACCGGCGATCGTGTCGCCTCACTCCGGTATGGCGAGAATCCCCATCAAGACGCCGCTCTGTACGCGGATCCCACCTGTGATGAGGCGAGCGTGGCACACGCCGAGCAGTTGAACGAGGGCGCGAAGGATCTCTCATACAACAACTACAACGACGCCGACGGCGCGTTAAATCTCATCAAGGAGTTCGAGGAACCAGCAGCGGCCGTCATCAAACACACTAATCCGGCTGGCTGTGCGACGGCAGACACGCTTGCGGAGGCGTACACCGACGCGCTCGCCACCGATCCGATGAGCGCGTTCGGTGGGATCGTGGCGCTGAATCGGGAGTGTGACGCGTCTACCGCAGAGCAGATCATCGATTCATTCAAGGAGGTCGTCATCGCTCCCGACTACACTGAGGAGGCACTCAGCGTCCTCTGCTCGAAAGAGAACCTCCGAGTGCTCAACGCGGGGACTGCATACAATCGAACGGAGACACTCACCGAAAAGCCGATCGTTGGCGGGCGACTCGTCCAAGAGCGCGACCGACAGCGACTCACCCGCGACGATGTAGAGGTCGTCACTGAGCGAACACCGACTGATGAGCAGATCGAGTCGATGCTGTTCGCGTGGTCGGTCATCAAACACGTCAAATCCAACGCCATCGTGTTCGCGGATGGTACCGAGACAGTCGGGATCGGAATGGGACAGGTGTCCCGCGTCGATGCCGTCCGACTCGCGGGCATGAAAGCCGACGAGCACGCCGAAAACAAATCCGCGGACGGAGCCGTAATGGCCTCTGACGCGTTTTTCCCCTTCCCGGATGGGATCGAAGCCGCAGCCGACCACGGCGTCGAAGCCGTCATCCAACCAGGTGGATCGGTCAACGATGACGACGTGATCGAGACCGCCGACGAACTGGATATGGCGATGGTGTTTACCGGACAGCGGTGTTTCAGACACGACTGAAGACGAACCAGAGATCTATCAATATATAATTAATAATATGAATATACAGATAAAATAAATTTAAGTTTGTGTAATTATACTATCTAGTAGCTATGTCTACTGGTGCCGAGAACCACACCGATACAGGGGGATCGAACGGTGCGGACGGCGGGACGGTGACTCGCCGTCGAGTATTGAAATCCGGTGTCACAGCGATCGTCGGGGTGGTCGGTGTGAGCGGACTGAGCGGGGTAACAGCAGCAGGTGATGGGGAGTGTCCGTACTCCTACCCGAGCGCTCCGTCGTGGCTCGGTGAAGTGCGACCGGAGGCGGGAACCTTCCACGAGTGGCCGTGGGCTGCGGAGAACCTCACCATCTTCATCCACGGCTTTACGAACCAGAACGGTGGTCGGAGCTACGCGTACGAGATCCACCAGTACCTCTCAACCCACGGCTACGGCGGATCCGTCACGACGTGTAATTGGGACGCTGGCGATTCGTGGGACGAGTGGTATTCAGCGAAAAACCACTCGATCGAGGCCGGAGCAGCTCTCGCCGGACTTCTCGACGCCAACGGACTGACAGGGGACCACGGCGTCACCGTGAACCTGGTTGCCCACTCGCTGGGTGGAAAGCTGGCGCTCGAATGTGTTCGAGAACTCCAGACAACGTACGGTCGATCGATCAATTCGGTCAACCTGTTCGGGGCTGCCGTGTGGGACGAACAGCCCGGCGAGCGGTTTTACGACGGCATCCTGTACGGCACGAACGAAACACACAACTACTACAGCGAAAACGACGACACACTTGGCGACATCTATCAGGCAGCCGAGTTCGGCCGACACGCCTGTGGGTACACCGGTGGAGCGGGCGGCGAACCAGGGAACTGGTACGACCACGATCTGACAGCACGGATCGACCACCATTGCCAGTATATGGATTCTGCCGACGGCTGTGTTGCAGACATCACCGACGATCTTGGCTGAAACAATTGGTGTTAGTATTCTCATAGAAAATTTTACAAAAAATGATTCACGGGAACGTATAATTACACTGCCGTTCAATAGAATATTACATGTTACTCGCAGGTACTACCGACGGCGTGTACAGGATTTCGGACAAAGAGACGTTCGAATCCGAGCACGTGCTGGAAACCGATCGCGCGATGCGCGTCCGGACGTTTGATTCAGTCGGAGGCGCGTTCGCGGCAACAAAATCCGGATTGTATCATTCGCTGGATGGCACCGACTGGATTGAGCTGGGCGTTCCGAGGGCGGAAGTGTACTCCGTCGCCGTGAGTCCGTCCGGAAACCGTCTGTACGCCGGGACGCATCCCGCGCACATGTACGTCTCCACGTCGTTCGCTCCGGAGTCGGACGATCGGGCGTGTGAATGGGAAGAGCTTACGGGGTTTCAGGAGTTGCCCTCTCGAAGCGAGTGGCACACGCCGCGCCACCGTAACGAGGCGCACGTCCGGAGTTTAGGGGTCCATCCCGAGACGCCTGAGCGCCTCATCGCTGGCGTCGAGGTCGGGGGTGTCCACGTCAGCGAGGATCGTGGCGAAACGTGGGATGAGCGTCGCATCGCGTTCGACGCGCGCCACAGCAACGACGTTCACCACGTGCTCCTTCTGGGAAGCGATCGATACGTCGCTTCAACCGGGAGCGGGCTGTATCGCACGACGGACGCGGGCCACTCGTGGACGCGGATCGACGACGCTGTGGACCACAGCTACTTTCGAGAGGCGTTCACCGCTGACGGGCGGCTGTACGCCGCAGCGGCCCGTAATCCACCACCGACGTGGGGTGGCGAACTCGGACCAGACGCCGCGCTGTTTGAATCGAGCGACGACGGCGACTCCTTCGAGACTGTTTCCTCCCCCGGCGGGCCGAACGAGTTCGTGCTGGCGTGGACCACCGACGATGAGTCCGTGTATGCCGGTACACGCGGCGGATACGTCCTCCGGCGAGCTGAAGGCGAGTGGACAGAGGTGGGGCAACTGCCAGTCTCGATCCGATCGCTGACCCGCCTGTAGGCGGGTGATGTGTCCCACAGCAACGGCGGCACCGACCGTACGCCGAAAACCGACGAACAGGAACGTTCTTTTCTGCGCCACTCGTCTCCACAGCTGTGACGACGTGGATCGAAGCGAGCGGCGGGCGTGAACGCGGCGTGACCGGTCTCGTGCGCGCGTGGGTTGGTGTACTCATGGCCCCCCGCCGGTTTTTCCGCTCGTCTATCTCGACCGGTGATCAGGCACCAGGACTTACGTTCGCCATCGCGGTAATCCTGCTCCACGCCGCGCCGCGAATTCTTCCGATGACCGAGCAGTCGCTCTCGATGCGGGTGCTCACGCTCTTGCTAGTCGTGGTGTTTCTCACTCCGATTGTGTTACACCTCTGTGCCGCGCTCGAAACCATCGCCCTTCTTGGCGTGGCTAAAGACCGTGCCGGGGTGAGTCAAACGGTGCAGGTGATCGGCTACGCCGCCGCACCGTGTGCCCTGTCGGGTGTGCCACTGACCGCGCTGTGTGTCGGAATGGCCGGGCTATGTGTGGTATCAGCCGACCTGATCGCACTGTTGTGGCTGGGCACCGCCGTCTACGGCGTCGTGCTGTTGGCGATTGGAACGGCCATCGTCCACGACACCTCGATCCCGCGCGCCGTTGTGGTGACCGCCGTTCCGTCGTGGATCATCTTCGGCTACGGCTTCCGAGGGATACACGCGCTCGAACTGCTCGGTGCCACCAGCGGACTGTTCGGCTAAGAGCTTCGTGTCCG
This sequence comes from Halocatena pleomorpha, assembly GCF_003862495.1. Taxonomy (GTDB): domain Archaea; phylum Halobacteriota; class Halobacteria; order Halobacteriales; family Haloarculaceae; genus Halocatena; species Halocatena pleomorpha. The sequence goes on from NZ_RRCH01000005.1 coordinate 9,447, forward strand.
ACCGCGTTGTGGTGCCGGCACGGTGTTGGCAGGAAAGAGATTCCGACAACCGTTTCAAGCCGGGACGGTTCGTATTCATATGAGCGAGCAGATCGTCACCGGTGACTCCTTGGAGGATCAGATCGGCAATCTCCACAAGGAGGATGTCGTTCTCGATTTTGCCGGGACGCGACCAGATCAACTCATCGTTGACTGTTACTATCGCGGTACTGTCGATGGCTATGCCGACTTCGGCATCTTCGTGAATCTTGGAGATCACGTTACAGGTCTACTACACCGGAGTGAGCTCCCTCGCCGGCTCGAAAGTCTCAGTTGGGAGGAAGGCGACACCGTGTACGTACAAGTAACGAACGTTCGTGACAACGGAAACGTCGATCTCGGGTGGTCGCTTCGCAACTCCGCCCGCGAATTCCGAGGCGAGTACGTCCACGATCCCGAAAACACGCTTGATCCGGAAGAGGTCGACAGCCAACTCGAACAGTCAGCCGATGACAGCAACGGCAGTGATTCAGACCAGCAGACACGGACGGACGCCAACGACGACCGCCCGGACACGGAGATCCCAGAGAATGACTTCGAGCGCGGAGGATCTCCCTCGGAAGCGGTACCGGAGAACGGGAGCGTGTCGTCCGATCTCAATCGAACTGAGATCGGACAGCTGAAAGAAGGGATCGGTGATATCGTCCGTCTGGAAGGACTCGTTACCGAAGTCCGTCAGACCAGCGGACCGACCGTGTTCTCGGTACAAGACGAGACCGATGTCGTCGACTGTGCGGCGTTCGTCGGTGCTGGTGTCCGTGCGTATCCGGAAGTCAACACCGGGGATTACGTCCGTCTCGTCGGGGAGGTTCGGGAGCGACGCAGTGAGCTGCAGGTCGAAACCGAGCAACTCGACGTGGTAACAGGCGAGGACGCAGAAACGATCGTCAATCGGATGGACGACGCCATACAAGCCGAAGCAGAAGTCGAGCCGACGGAGCTGCCCGCCCCAGACGACGCCGTGGAATCAGTGATCGACGCCGTCCGAGAGAGCGCAACGGCGATCCGGCGGGCCGTTATCGAGTCTCGACCGATCGTAGTCCGCCACCAGACGAGCGTCGACGGCTATCTCGCCGGTGCTGCGCTCGAACGAGCGATCCTTCCCCTCATCGAAGACGAACACACAGCGGCCGACGCCGTGTACCACTTCTTCGATCGCCGCCCGCTCGACGGGGCCTACGACATGGACGACGCGACGAACGACGTCACCGCTATGCTCGGCTCTCGTGACCGACATCAGCAGAAACGACCGCTGTTCGTTTTCGCAGCCACGGGGAGCACGAACGACTCGTTCGACGGACTCGAATTGCTCCAAATCTACGACACCGATGTGGTCGTTCTGGACAGCGCGCCCGGCGACGCGGACGTACAAGAGACAGTCAACTCCGTGGTGAATCCAGCCCTGGTCGGGAACGGTGAGCAAACGAGTACCACTGCGATCGCCACGGCGATCGCTGTCCACGTCAATCCCGACGTTCGTGCGGAACTCACTCATCTTCCGGCAGCGAGCTTCTGGGAAGATGTCCCGGAGATGTACACCGAACTGGCGCGTGCGGGTACGCACAGTCATAGCCCATCGGACACGGAAAACCTCCGAGAGGCCATCGCACTCAAAGCGTACTACCAGTCCTACGACGGAAAGCGGGAGCTGATTTCCGATCTCCTGTTCGAGGAATCGGTGTCGAAAGGCCTCACTGAGCAGGTGAGTGAACAGTTCCGTGAGAAGCTCGCGAAAGAGGTCCAAACCGCAGAAGCGAACCTCGATCGTCGGAGCGAAAACGGAGTCGCGTTTGCCGTCCTCGATACCGACGCGTTCACCCACCGCTTTGATTTCCCGCCCACGGAACTGCTGCTCGATGCGATCCATCGGCGCAACCGTGACGGCACGTTTGTCACGCTCGGCGTCGATACGGACAAGATCACGATCCGGAGCACCACGCCGTTCGACCTGTCCGACGTTGTCAAGCGACTCCAAGACGACGTTCCGAGCGCCGGCATTACGCCGCGCGACGGTCACAATCGGATCGGATTCGTGGCAGGAGAACGGGATCGCGTAGTTGAAGCGATCTACGACGCGATCGCTGCCACGCTTCAACAACCACAAACGAGCTAAGCGACGAAAGAACCGTCCGCTTGTTCTCGAACTACTCGTTCATCAACCGCTGTACTCGATCGTCCCGGTCCACTCGTCGTACCGGTCGTCGAATTCGTGATCCACGTCGTACAGCGTCACGCGAACCGACAGCGTGCCGGCGTCGAACTGGTCGAGCGCGTCCGGATGGACGTTGAGCGTAAACGTCCCGTTCTCGCGGAAGTACGCGTCCTGTCGAGTGACGAGTTTGTCGTTGATCTCCACGGTGAAGTACGGTTCACCGTCCACGTCCGGCGTGGGATCGACGTTTTCCATCGACGTGTTAGCGTTCACTTGGACATCGAAGTCGGTGTAGCCGTTCCCGTCAGACCCGTTCTCCTTGTTGATGAACTCAGCGCCGTTGATCCGGTCTCCAAGTTTGTTTTCCGGGTCTCGGGGTGGCTCTGGTTTCGTCCACGTCTCCGGTTGGCTCGGTGTCGAGGCTCCCGGAGCCGTTTTGACGACCTGTGTCGGCTCCGTCGTCTCCACCGGCTCTGTTGTCTCCACCGGCTCTGTCGTGGTCGTCTCCACTGGCTCCGCCGTTGGGGTCGGTGACTGATCGCCACCTCCTGTCAATGATCCTATGCTACTACAACCAGCCATCAACACGGCGACGATGAGTGCGAGGGCGGTTAGGCGTTGTGCGTTCACAGTTGTGCGAAACAGGTCAGAATGAGATAACTGTTGGGAATTGGCTGCTGACTGGGTTGTTGTCTTATCTTTGGCTCAGAACGTGTCCGTCGAACCGCAGGCACTTATTCGTGGATCACCACGTACCAGTAGATGAGTACGCACCCGACCGAAACCGACGCGTTCGAGCGGGTTTGTGAGACGCTGATCGACCGAATCCTTTCGGGGGAGGTCGGACGCGAGGATCTCGAAGCCGCCAAGCTTGAGGCGTGTTCGGAACACTCCGCGCCGAAAGTGCCGAAAAACTCCGAACTCCTCGATTTCGCCGGTCAAGACCGTCGTGAGGAACTCGAACCGGTTCTTCGTCGCAAACCAGTCCGAACGGTTTCGGGTGTCTCACCGGTTGCGATCATGACCTCGCCGCATATGTGTCCCCACGGCAAGTGTCTGTACTGTCCCGGTGGTCCGGCCTCTGAGTTCTCCTCTGCACAGAGTTACACGGGCCACGAGCCTGCTGCGGCTCGGGGGGTCCAAAACGACTACGATCCGTACGGCCAAGTCACGCTTCGGCTCGAACAGTTGCGCAAGATCGGCCACCCGGTGGATAAGGTTGAACTCATTCTGATGGGTGGGACGATGACCGCCCGGTCACACGACTACCAGGAGTGGTTCGTCAAGCGCGCGCTCGAAGCGATGAACGACTACGACGTGGAAAAGGAACCAGAGCCAGCTGAGGGCGTGAGTTTTGCGCAGGATCCAGAGGAGCACGAGTTCCGGTATCTCGAAGACGTTATCTCCGAGAACGAAACCACGGACGTGCGAAACATCGGTACTACGTTCGAAACCAAGCCCGACTGGTGTGATCCCGAGCAGATCGACCGGATGCTCGCACTTGGCGGAACGAAGGTCGAACTCGGCGTTCAGACCACCTACGAGCGCATCAACCGCGAGATGCATCGGGGCCACGGGATTCAGGCCTCGATCGACGCTAACCGCCGCCTGCGCGATTCCGGATTCAAGGTCGGCTTTCACATGATGCCCGGCCAGCCCGGAATGACGATGGAGATGTGCCGGGAGGACTTCCGGCAACTGTTCGAAGATCCGGCGTGGCGGCCCGACTACCTGAAGATCTACCCGACGCTCATCGTTAAGGACACGATTACCTACGACATGTGGCAACGGGGAGAGTACGAGCCACTCACCAACGAGGAGGCGGCCCAACTCGTCGCGGAGATCAAATCACGGATTCCCAAATACACCCGGCTTCAGCGCGTCCAGCGTGACATTCCTGCCGACTTCATCGAGGCGGGCGTCTGGAAGTCGAACCTCCGACAGCTCGCCCGCCAGCGGATGGACGACCACGGTTGGTCGTGTGATTGTATCCGGTGTCGGGAGGTCGGCATGAACGACGCGACACCCGACCGGATTGAGCGCGACGTGCTCACCTACGAGTCCGGCAGGGGTACCGAGCATTTCATCAGCTACGAGGATCCCGATAATGATCTTCTCATCGGGTTCTGCCGGCTCCGGTTCCCGGCCGATACGACCCGCAAGGAGCTACAGAACGCGGCACTCATCCGGGAACTGCACGTGTACGGTAACGAGGTCGGTATCGGTCGGGACGGCAGCGAAGAGTACCAACACCAAGGATACGGCCGGAAACTGCTTGAACACGCAGAACGCATGGCGCGCAACGAGGGCTACGACAAGCTCAGCGTCATCAGCGGCATCGGCGTTCGACAGTACTACCGGCAGAAACTGGGCTACTACCAAGACGGACCGTACGTCTCAACGCGGCTGTGAGAGTCGAAACAACGCTTAGACCGTCTTCGGGTTGTGAACGTCGAGCTCGGGAACGCGGTCGAAATCGCGGCCTGCCGCGACGACAGTCGCGTCCTGGTGTCTGGCTGTCCCGGCGATGAGTATATCTAGTTTGTTAATGAGGTTGCCACGATCGGCCAGTGTAGCGTGGATTGTCGCGGCTTCTTCTGCTGCATCACCATCGAACGGGGTAACAGGAATGTCAGCAAGCTCGCGGCGAATCTTGGGGGATGCGTTCAGCCTAAATGAATCATATACAATGTATCATAGTGAAATAAGACGAGTTTCGGATAGTTAGTGTTTGATCGCCCGTGAAGATTAAACGTGACAGGTGGATATCTCTCATGATGCGATGTCTCCGTGAGGACCTCTGGTTGCTCGAACTCGGTTGGTCTGCACCGCTCGGTTCGAACGCGTATCTGATCGACGACGGGATCGATACGGAGACCGGTGATCAGTCAGGGGGAGACGTGACGCTGATCGACACGGGCTACCGATACAACCGCCGATCGTTGGAGGGAGAACTCGAAGCCGCCGGATACGTTCCTGACGACATCGACCGCGTGTTGCTCACCCACTACGATCTCGATCACACGTGGGGATTGGATAGCGTTTCCTTCGACTGTCCGGTGTATCTCGGTGAGCGCGACGTTGCGCTGGTTGAAGGGACGTGGGATCCGCCGATCACCCATCACAAAGGGCTGTTCCACCGGGCTGCTCGGCAACTGTTTTCGTTGCCGGCCGACATCGACCTCCACGGCGTGAGCGACGAACAACAGATCGGGCGGTTTACCGCGTATCACACTCCGGGACACAATCCGGGTCACACCGTCTACATCCACGACGCCGGCGTGGCCTTCCTCGGTGATCTCCTCTGGGAAACCGATGGGGAGCTGACAACACCGTTCTGGGGCGACTCATACGACATGCGACAGCTCCGCGAGAGCGTTCGGGACCTCGCATACCGGTGTCCACCGTTCGGTGTCGCTTGTATCGGCCACGGAACACCGATCACCGATCGGGGTTACGAGCGACTCCAAACGCTCGCTGAGGAGGTGTGAGTGAGCGATGTAAGCAGCCCTCAATCAGTCGATTTCGCATACGACTATCTCCCCGGCGCTGGTAGGTCCGTCGTCGTGGTCTCTGTAGAAGGCGTTCGTGAGTGGATCATGGATCGACATCCCACCGTGTTGCTTGTGGCAGGAGCACTCCTGTTCACGCTCAGTACCGTCCTCACCGTTGCTTTTCTCGAGTGGATATCCACACCGCTCGCGAACAGCGGTGTGAATCTCCCGTTCTGGTTGGCTATTCTCGGTCCGTCGCTCACGACTGCTGGACTGTATCCTACGCTGGGTGTTCCGATCGTGAGCAGGAGATACGACGATCCATTGTACCGGTGGGTTGTCGTGCTACAGGCGGTGTACGGACCGTTCGTCCTGCTTACCGTAGCCTTCATCACGGAAGTCTTCATCGTTCATCTCTGGCAACTATTCGTTTTCGGTGAAGTCAAACCGAGCTGGGCACACGTTGTCTTCCTCTTTTGTGCGATCCCCGCCGCGTTCGTGGGTATCTGGGGCGGACTGGTGTGCTACTGGCTTTGGACCGCCCGTTCTGAATAGCAGGAAGCGATGGAGCGACATCCTCCCCAGTGAATCAACCACCGTCAACAATAACATCGATTAGCGATCTCTCAAACAGTAGCTACCCTTTGTATTCAGGTGATTACTGCATGGTTATTAGAAATAGAAGTAGGTCGTACGTTTTTATCGATCGCCTCGAAAGATCTACCAACCGATGAGCACCCGTCGAGTTGCCGTCGTCGGTGCCGGTGTCGCCGGTGCTGGCGTCGCCTACGCCTTACGGAACGCGCCTGCTTCAGTCACAGTGTTCGAACGCACCGATCGGATCGGCGGGCGGGCAGCGACCCACACCGCCCACGGCTACACCTACGATCCCGGGGCGAACTACCTCAAAAACGACGATCCCGCTGTTGTAGATCTCATCACGGAGACGCTTGACACCGAGGGAGTGATCGACATCACGGAGCCGGTGTGGACATTCACCGAGGATGGGACGATCACGTCCGGCGACCGGGACGCGCACAAATGGAACTACGAGGGCGGCATCGCAGAACTCTCCCGGCGACTGTTCGAGGCAAGCAACGCCACTATCGTTCAGAACACCGCCGTTACCGAGATCGACCGCGACGATGGGGAGTGGACGCTCGTTGGCACACAATCACTCGGAACGTTCGATGTGGTGGTGCTCACGCCGCCAGCACCGCAAACAGCGTCACTCCTTGCGACCGTCGACTGGAACGACGACGGCTACCGAGCACTCCGCTCGGCCGTTGCGACGGTCGAGTACCGTCCGATCCACACGGTCGTGTTGGGGTATCCGTTCGAACTCGACGTGCCGTACTACGCACTGGTTAACACCGACCGAAACCACGAGATCGGGTGGCTCTCTCGGGAAGAGTGCAAACCGGGGCACGTCCCTGCGGGTGAATGCCTGCTGGTGGTTCAGATGGCCCCCGACTGGTCGGCACAACGGATCGACGATCCTGACGCGTCGGCAATCGACAATGAGGTTGCCGATCGAACGGCACAACTGCTCGATGACGAACGGTTACGAGCCCCCAACTGGACCGACACTGTCACGTGGTCTCACGCGCTTCCCGATTCAGGCGTCGCCCCCGATATCGAGCCGGAACCGCGCCAGCACGTCGAGCGCGAGGGACTGTTTCTCGCTGGTGATTGGGTGACTGGTGCGGGACGCATCCACCGGGCGCTGGGCAACGGTATGGCGATAGGACAGCGCATCAGTCGGTAGCGTCGGTTCCTGCGGTGAACAGAGCGACATCCCTTTTCGCGTGCTCCGACTGTGCTCGGTATGGACCAGAAACGCGAGTTGAGCAGCATCGATCTCGCGGCGCTCGTCACGGAGCTTCGGGCCTACGAGGGTTCGAAGGTCGATAAGGCGTATCTCTACGACGATTCGCTGGTGCGGCTCCGGATGCGCGATTTCGATCGAGGACGCGTCGAGCTGTTGCTCGAAGTTGGTGATCCAAAGCGACTCCACGCCGCCGATCCCGAGACCGTTCCAGACGCACCGGGTCGACCGCCGAACTTCGCCATGATGCTCCGAAACCGGATCTCGGGCGCTGATTTCGCCGGTATTGAACAGTACGAGTACGACCGCATCGTCACCCTTCGGTTCGAACGACCAGACGGCGTCACGCTCGTGATCGCTGAGCTGTTCGGTGATGGGAACGTGATCGTGTGCAACGCCGACTACGAAATCATCGACTGTCTGGATACGGTTCGGCTCTCTTCGCGGACGGTCGTCCCCGGTGCCCAGTACGAGTATCCCCAATCGCGGTTCGATCCCTTGACCGCGAGCGAGGACGCGTTCTATCGACAGATGGAAGGGTCAGACACCGACATCGTCCGCACGCTCGCAACCCAGCTCAACTTCGGTGGGTTGTGGGCCGAAGAACTCTGTTCGCGGGCCGATGTCGAGAAAACGAAACCGATAGCCGACGCTAGTGACTCGGAGTATGCGGCGCTCTTTCGGGTGCTGACGGACCTCCGAAGCACGCTCGCGGATGGAGCGTTTGAGCCGCGTGTCTACTACGAGGATGACGCGCCAGTCGACGTGACGCCGATCGCGCTCCGTGAGTACGGGGCGCTCGAAACCGAGCGGTTCGACAGCTTCAATGCGGCACTCGATTCGTACTTTCTCGGACTAGATGAGGCTGAGACTGCCACGGGTACCGAACCCGAACGCCCCGACTTTGAGGCTGAGATCGAGAAGTTCGAGCGGATCATTGAACAACAACAAGGCGCGATCGAGGACTTCGAGACAGAGGCAAATCAAGAGCGACGCAAGGCAGAGCTGTTGTACAAACGTTACGGGCTGGTTGATGAGGTGTTGTCAGCGATTCAGAACGCCCGCGCTGACGATCTCCCGTGGGAAACGATCAGAGAGCGGTTCGAAGAAGGCACAGAACGAGACATCCCGGCCGCCAAAGCCGTACAGTCAGTCGATGGGTCCCAAGGAACAGTGACGCTTGATTTAGCGGAGGCGACCGTTACGCTCGATACGACGATCGGTGTCGAGAAAAACGCCGACCAGCTCTATCAGGACGCAAAGCGGATCGAAGAGAAACGGGAGGGTGCACTCGAAGCGATCGAGGAGACACGCGAGCAGCTCGCAGCTGTCCAACAGCGGCGTGAGACGTGGGAAGCAGGCGACGACGACACCGAGGAAGAGACCGAGGAGACGACGCCCGAACAGTGGCTTTCGGAGCCGTCGATTCCGGTCCGACGCGACGAAAAATGGTACGAACGCTTCCGGTGGTTCCACACGAGTGATGGTTTCCTCGTTATTGGCGGGCGCAGCGCGGATCAGAACGAGGAGCTGGTGAAAAAGTACATGGAAAGCGGTGATCTGTTCTTTCACACCCAAGCCCACGGCGCTCCCGCGACGATTCTGAAAGCGACCGGACCGAGCGAGGCGGCCAAGGATGTCGAGATCCCCGAGCAAAGCCGCGAGGAAGCCGCCCAGTTCGCAGTGTCGTACTCCTCGATCTGGAAGGACGGCCACTACAGCGGCGACGTGTACATGGCAACACCTGATCAGGTGACGAAGACACCCGAGAGTGGCGAATTCATCGAGAAAGGATCGTTCGTCATTCGAGGTGAACGGACGTATTACCGCGATACCGCCGTCGGCGTCTCCGTCGGGATCACCTGTGACCCACAAACGCGTGTCGTCGGGGGTCCATCCGCCCCGATCGAAGCCCAGACCGTGACGAACGTCGAGCTTGAACCCGGGCGATACGCCCAAAACGACATCGCAAAGCTCGTCTACCGAGAGTTCCGCGATCGATTCGAAGACGAAGCGTTTGTCCGGAAGGTAGCAAGCCCAGATCTGATTCAGGAGTTCTGTCCTGCTGGTGGGAGCCGCATCCACGAGGAGTAGCAGTGGCTCCGATTCAACGGAACCAGAACGTCGTATCCGACAGTATATACTGCCTGATGGATTGGTCCCTGTATGTTCGAAAAGCGATCGTGGATTCGGTTACCCCGCAACGTGGTGATCGGCCACGGAGTGATCGAAGAGACAGGGCAGATGCTGTCAGAGCTTCACCTCTCGGGAACGCCGCTCATTGTAACGAGTTCGACGCCGAAAGTGATCGCAACTGATCGAGTCACCGAACAGTTGGCGTCCGATCCGCCGGTCGAACTCGTCGAAACGGCGCGGTTCAGCTCGGTCGAACACGTCATCGAACGCGCTCAGGCGGAAAGCGCCGGATACCTCCTCGGGATCGGCGGCGGCACGGTGATCGATGTGGCCAAGATGGCTGCCGACGAGTTGGGTGTCGGATTCGTCTCCGTGCCGACCGCAGCGAGCCACGACGGCATCGTCAGCGGACGAGGATCAATTCCGGAGGGAACGACCCGCCACAGCGTCGCAGCCGATCCACCGCTTGGTGTGATCGCTGACACGGCCATCATCGCTGAGGCCCCCTGGAAGTACACGACTGCCGGCTGTGCGGATATCATCAGCAACTACACCGCTGTTCGAGACTGGCAGCTCGCTGCCCGGTTGAAAAACGCCGAGTACTCCGAATACGCCGGCGCGCTCTCGCGGATGACCGCGGAAATGCTCGTCGGAAACGCGGATTCGATCAACCAAGGTCTCGAAGATTCGGCGTGGATCGTGATGAAGGCGCTTGTTTCTTCGGGGGTTGCGATGAGCATCGCAGACTCCTCACGCCCAGCCAGCGGAGCCGAACACCTCATCTCTCACCAACTCGATCGGATCGCAGAGGACACTGCGCTGCACGGTCATCAGGTCGGCGTCGCAAGTATCACAACAGAGTATCTTCACAGCGGTCAGGACGGGAATTGGCAGAACGTTCACGACGCGCTTTCGAACATCGGCGCGCCGACGACGGTCGCAGAACTCGGTCACAGCGCTGAGGACTTCACCGAAGCGATGACCACTGCTCACGAAATCCGCGACCGCTACACCATTCTCGGAAACGGCGTCAGCGAAGCTGCCGCACGCGAGGCCGCACGAGTCACGGGCGTAATCTGATCGTACTACTCTAACAAGGGATGAGTGGTCGCCACCTGTGTGTTTGACGCGTGCCAACTCGCACAGTCCGCTGGTTCACCCGTCTCATACACGGCCTCAAACGACACAGACAGCCGATAGACAGGATCACGATCCGGTGTGGTGGTGTCGTGTACGGCGACGATGTTGGCACTGACGAGATCCACCACGTGACAGGAAATCCCCGTCCGCTCTCGGACAAGGCGACGCGCAGCGGTTTCGATCGCGTCGTCGTCTACGTCGATCAGGCCGTGGGGCGTCCGCTCGACATCATCGGTTTCACACACCAACACCCCGTCGTCGCGGTGCACCGTCACGTCCACCTCGACGGTTCCGTGTTCGCTGCGCTGTACGACGCGTTCATACGTCTCCCGGTCAACACTTACCGAAGACTGATGGATGGAAAACGAATCATACGCATCCTGAAGCGTATTTAACACTTCCGTCACCTGCTGTTGTGTCCGACCGGTCACCATGACCGTCGGTTGAACACTGCTGTGACATAAGTCTTGTAGATATAGTTGTATACACGACCACAAATGTTGTTTTATACAGCGGGTTGGTTTGTTATCGTATCGAAAATAATGAACATGGGCGTCAATTAGTTTCGTTTAGCCAGTTGTGAAGCGTCGGGAGCGACGCGACCACGCCGAGACCGAGCGCGAACACACAGCCCGCGTAGATACTGAGCATCGACGTTGTGCCGTACAGGGGATTGATCGACAAGGGGGCGAACGGTTGGATGTCCGTATACAAGATCGAATCAAGCGTGACGTGGAGCCACGTTCCCGTCACGCTTGCCAGCAGGACGGCACCGACGGAACCGGGTCGGGAACTGATTCGGTCCATTACGGCCGGTCGCCATCGGGCACAGACGATCACGCCGCCAGCGAGCACACCAGCGAGCAGGGTCGCTCCGAGATACGTGTGTAACGGTCCGTGGATCCGTCCGGAAAGCACGTCGAAGAACACGAGCGTCGCTCGGCTGTCGACGATCACGTTCGCAATGAGAAACGTCACGAAGTCGAGCCGGCGTCTGAGCGGCACGCCGAACAACAAAGCGGGACCAAAGTGGAACGGTGTGAACGGCATATCCGACGATGTTCGTGAATGAAGAAAATCGTATCGGTAGAGATACCTTTTCGTTCAGTCGGCGGGTGAGACAGGCTCTTCGCCAACATCAGGGCGTTTCACGTCCCGATCGGCCGTTTCACCCGGAATGTCGTATGGGTATTCGCCGGTCACACACCCCAAACAGAGATCCTCTCGGGCTGTGTCCAGTGCGCGCGCGACGGCGTCGATCGAGAGATACGCGAGACTGTCCGCACCGATCTCCTCGCAGATCTCCTCGACACTGCGATCGGCGGCGATGAGTTCCGATCGGCTCGCCATGTCGATTCCCATATAGCAGGGCGCAACGATCGGCGGCGCACCGATGCGCATGTGGACAGCTTCGGCACCGGCTTCCCGGAGCACCTCAACCAGCTGGGTGGACGTGGTTCCCCGGACAATGCTGTCGTCGATGAGCGTGACAGTTTTTCCCTCGACAGTGCTTTTAATGGGATTGAGTTTCAGTCGGACCGCGCGTTCACGGGCATCCTGTGTGGGCATGATGAACGTCCGGCCGACGTACCGGTTTTTCATTAGCCCTTCCGCGAACTCGACACCATCGGCAACCTCGGCATACCCCCCAGCAAACGCCCGTCCCGAGTCCGGAACCGGCATAACGACATCCGACTCGATGCCCGACTCCTCCCAGAGCTGGCGACCCAACTCGCGTCGGACTTCATACACCAAGTTGTCGTCGATAACCGAGTCTGGTCGGGCGAAATACACGTGCTCGAAAAAACAGTGAGCACTGTGTGTCCGATCGTCGAGTTGGTAGGAGGTGTACCCTGTGCCATCAGGATCGAGGCGGATTAGCTCACCAGGACGAACGTCCCGGATCAGCTCGCCGTCGAGCGTGTCGATGGCGGCGCTCTCGCTCGTCAACACGTAGCCGTCCTCAAGCTTTCCTAGACAGAGCGGACGGTTGCCGTCTGGGTCGCGGACGCCGACGACGGCGTCGTCGTGGATGATCGTTAAGGCGTATGAACCATGAATCCGGCCCATCGTCTGCCTGACAGCCTGAATGAGACCACCATCGAGGAGGTTCCGGGCAAGATCGTGGGCGATCACTTCCGTGTCGCCGTCGGAGGTGAACGCGTGACCCTGTGCGGCTAACTCATCGCGGACAGCGTCGGCGTTGATGAGGTTACCGTTGTGAGAAAGTCCCAACGAACCGCTTTTGAACGACACTGAAAACGGCTGTGCACAGCAGGCGTCTACACTGCCTGATGTCGGATATCGAACGTGGCCAATCCCGACGGTGCCGTGTAGTTCTTCGAGTGCTTGTTCGGTGAACGCATCACCGACGAGTCCCATCTCGACGTGATCGTACTGTTGGAATCCATCGTGGGTAACGATGCCGGCGGACTCTTGTCCCCGGTGCTGTAATGCGTACAACGCGTAGTAAAGCGGATTGGCGGCGCTCCGGTCTGTAAGCGACATCCCGACAACGCCGCATTTCTCATGCATTGTCGTATTGATGGTGTGGTATGCCCGTCGCCTTGTGCGTTCGGATCGCGTGGGCGTCGTAAGAGTAGTTAGTCCTCAGCCTTGGATTGCCACGCGTAATCGCGTCGCTTCGCTGACTCCCCGAACCCACACGCGGCGCACACCTTCTTTTTCACGTGGTAGGACTTCTCCCCACACCGACGACACCGAACGTGTGTCGTTTTGTTCTTCTTTCCTTGGCTAGGGGTTCCCGCTCCAGTCATGTGTTGATGGAAACGACGTTATCGCCGCGTATAACGGTTGTGTCTTCATCTGATTCGACGACGAGATTCATGTGTTGATCGTAGCCGGTCAGTTCGCCAGTGAACGTCTCTCCGTCTTTCAATGAAATCGTCACAGCGGTGCCAAGTGATTCTTCCAACACATCCAGCGGTCGTCCAGCCATATTCCTTTCGCCTCGCTCCTCTGTCTTAAGCCCACCGAGTGCAATCGAGATCAGTGTGGATCACAATCATGTCATACGATTCCACAGCCATGCCGTGTTATTTGTTGAGTGTTCGCACGCCGTCTGTTTGGGTACCCACAGCGCCGAGTAGCGCTGCGATCGCGTCGAGATCGTCGGTATCGATGAGTTCGACCGGCGTGTGCATGTATCGATTCGGGAGACCGACGTTGAGCGACGGCACGCCGCCGTGGGCAGCATAGAAGGCGTCGGCGTCGGTTCCGGTGGCGCTGCCAGCGGCTTGGAGTTGGACATCGATCCCTTCCGTCTCAGCGATGTCCCGTACGTGTTCGACAAGACGCGGGTGACATCCTTCCCGCCGTAAACGGCGGGGCTTCCCCTACGAGGGGAATCCGGGGTGGCAGGTTTCAGTCCGAGTAGGCCGAGAGCGTCATCTGTCCGGTTCTCGGACTCGTCTCTCGGTGGACCGTGGCGGTGTCACTACCGCTCCCGTCCTGTGGCGAGTCATTGCGTCCGGGTTCCCAACGGACGCTCTCTCCCCACGGGTTGACACGACCGGCGATGTTCGCCGCCGTCGCCAGATTCCACCGGAATCTGGCTGCCCG
>NZ_RRCH01000050.1 GCF_003862495.1 Halocatena pleomorpha
GGCGGTTGCAGCGCGGTCGCGGGGCGGAGGCGGTGGCGGGGCGGACAAGGTGCAGCACCGCGAGCTTCGCTCGCGGCTTTTTTAGTCCAGGTTTTTTGCGGGAGGGTGAGCTTCGCTCACCCGAGCGGAAAAAAAGTGGGCTTGCTGCCGGAGACGCGGCGGGAGATCCGCATAAACGGGATCGAATACGTCTTCGGGTGACTCCGTTTCGGTCTCCTCGATCGTCTCGACGGCCGAACTGATCTGTTCGCGGGTCTGCTGTTCGATGTCGTCGACGAATCCATCCGTGATGATGTCCTGCTCCCGGAGATACTCCTCGAACCGTTCGATCGGGTCGGCAGTACGCCAGTCGGGAAGAGCAACATCGTCGCGGTAGCGGTCGGGATCGTCGCTAGTGGTGTGGGGACCCTGACGGTACGTGAGGCTCTCGACCAAAACCGGCTCCCCGTTGTCGGCGTGGTCAAGCGCGTTCGCAGCCGTTTCCGCGACAGCGAGCGGATCGTTGCCGTCGACTCGCATTCCCTCGATCCCGTAGGCGTCGGCCTTGGCCGCGATAGTCGGGGCTGCCGTCTGGCGGTCCCGAGGCAGGCTGATCGCCCAGTGATTGTTCTCACAGAAAAAGACGACCGGGGCGTCGAACACGCCAGCGAAGTTGAGCGCCTCGTGAAAATCACCCTCACTCGTCGCTCCATCTCCGAGATAACACAGCACCCGTGGCGTCTCGCTCGAATCGTCGTAGTCGATGGCCATCCCGATGCCGACAGCATGGAGCGTCTGCGTAGCGATCGGAACCGCCTGTGGAAAGACAGGACAGTCGGGATCCGAATGATACTCCGGATGGCCCCGCCGGAACCGGAGGATGTCGCTCAGTGGGATCCCACGAGCGAGTTGCATCGCGTTCGATCGGTACGTCGGCACGAGCCAATCCGTGTCCCGGAGCGCGTACGCTCCACCGACCTGTGAAGCCTCCTGCCCGTTGAACGGCGGATAGCCGCTCATCCAACCTCGTCGCTGGAGAGCCACCGCTCGTTCGTCGAACGTTCGTGCACGAACCATCTCTCGGAGTATCGCGCGTGTCTCCTCGGCGTCGAACGACGTATCGGCCACGTCGTTCTCAGTGATCACCCGGTGCATGCAGACGAGTCAACGCTAACTCTGAAAGACGTTGCGGACCGGCGGTGATCGACCGACCGACAGGGCTTCGACACGACAAAGAGGGCTGACACCAAAACACGCGTATGGTTTCGGTCGCTGACAGCGTCCAACTGCTCGTCATGCTCTTCGTCAATGCCACCGCTACGGCGCTCATGACCCGGTTTTTCCGCGTTCGCCTCACTACGAGATGGGGACCAGTGGTGTTCGCCCTCGCGCTCATCCCGCCCGTGCTTGTCATCCTCACACAGGTGATGAGTGCTGCCGGCTTCGGCTTCGATCTGGGAGATCCGGTCACCGTCGTTGTTCTCCTGATTCTCGTTCCGTTCGCGCTCGGAATGACGTTCGATTACTTCTGGATGCCCGATCCTGAGGAAGTGACCCTCCCAGATAAATACCAATAATGAATAATAAATTCCACATCATATATACTATTCGATGCTGTCGATGATCCCTACTATCGGTAATTGGCCTTAGTTTACTACATCAACTGGGAGTTGTCGAATTCCCACCGACGTAACCCGATCCAAGCCGGTGAGAGCCGTCTCTATCGAGTCGAATATGTTTCGATATTCGAGGAGGCAGTGAACAGGTTCGCGGAATGAACCGATCTGAACGCATCACTCACGGATTTCGTCGTCGCCCAGCAGATGGCCGACAGGGAGATCGATTACATCGTCACGTACGGCCGCCATTGTGACTGTTTCGACGTGACGACACTTCCGTATCGAGACTGACAGCGATATCATACCAACTGTTCGATTGTTCGTTCGACGCTGTCGATGACCGCCTCGGGCGATCGGTCAGCGTCAATGCGGACGAACCGCTCGGGTTCGTGATCGATGAGCCGTTCGTAGTTCGCTTGAACGGCGGCAAGGTGGTCGGCTTGTTCGAACTTGTCGTTCGCGCCAGCGCGTTGGGCACCCGTTTGTGGGGAGAGATCGAGATAGATCGTCGCGTCGGGCGGGCGCGTGAACGGCTGATGAATCCCTCGGACGTACTCCATTGGTCGGGGGACGACGCCCGCCAAGCTGGCTCCTTGGTAAGCGTACCGAGAATCGGCGTAGCGATCGGAGATGACGATGTCGCCACGGTCAAGCGCCGGGCGGATCACGCGCGCAAGGTGGTCGGCGTGGTCGGCCGTGTACAGAAACAATTCTGCGAGTGGATCGGCGTCGTTGTCAGAAAGCGACCGGCGGACAGAGTCGCCGTACCACGAATCAGTCGGTTCTTTAGTGAACACAGCGTCAACGCTGTCGTGTAGCGCTTCCCACACCGTCGTTTTCCCACTTCCGTCGATCCCTTCAATCGTGATGAGCATACGCTGGGTTCGCAGGCGAGATAATAAGCTGCCGTGATCTGTAGCTTCAGGCAGTAGATTTACGGATGTTTCCATTGAACAGAATGCCATGAACATACTTCTCGTGGGCGGAAGCGGATTCATCGGAACGACCTTGGCTGCGACGCTGATTGATCGAGACCACGACGTGACGGTGCTTGCTCGCACACCCAGCGAGTCGGAGCTGCCGGACGGCGTTGAAACCGCGGTAGGAGACGTGACGGCGCACGATTCGATCGCTCCCGCCTTCGAAGGGATGGACTGTGTAGTGAATCTGGTCGCCCTATCGCCGTTGTTCAAGCCGAGCGGTGGCAGCGAACAGCACTTTAAAGTCCATTTGGGCGGCACCGAGAACGTCGTGGCAGCCGCTGAAGAGCACGAGGTAAAACGAATCGTTCAGATGAGCGCGCTCGGGGCGGACCCACACGGGGAGACAGCGTACATCAAATCAAAAGGACAGGCCGAGATCGCTGTCCGAAACGCCGAGATGGAGCACGTCATCATCCGTCCCTCGATCGTATTCGGGGAGGGTGGAGAATTCGTCTCGTTCACGGAGATGCTCACGACGCCCGTCGTGACCGCGCTTCCGGGCGGTGGAACGACGCGGTTTCAGCCGATCTGGGTGGACGATCTCACAGAGATGCTCGCTGCTGCTATCGAAAACGATGACCATGCCGACGAAACGTACGAACTCGGCGGGCCGGAGGTGCTGTCGCTTGCGGATGTGACGGAGCTCGTCGCTCGATCGAACGGTCACTCGGTGACGATCGTGCCGATTCCGATGGCGCTCGTCACGACAGGTCTCTCGCTCATCGATCCGATTCCCGGCGCGCCGATGGGTGCCGATCAGGCCGAGTCCCTGAAGATGGACAACGTTGCTGCGGACAACGATATCGAGGCGTTCGGTATCGCGCCCGACGAACTGCGAACGCTCGAATCGTATCTCGGGCTCTCGACTCCGGGAGAGTCAAATACTCCCATCGGATAAGTTGGGACGTGTCACAGCAGGCTTCGGCAGTCGATACCCTGTTTCTTCACGAGCGATCCGACGACTTCACTGTCGTCGTCAACCGCAACGGAGAGCGGCTTTTCCAAGCAATCCTCGAACTGAAGGCCACGGATGCCGGTCCGCGTCCCGCACGGTTTCGCGTCCAACAGGATTCGGAGGAAGATCTCCGGCGGCCCGAGGAGTTCGTTGACATCGCCCGACGCGCCTCGCGTATTCGGATCTCCGAGCAGACCTCACGAGAGGGGCGGAACCGAGTTCAGTCGATGCTCGGGGGATATCAATTAGCGGGAAAAGTCGTCCGGACGTGTCGCCGGTGTGCGAACGCTGGTCGCTACTCGCCGTTGACGAGCGACACGGCGATCGAAACCGACAGCGAGCACGTCTGTCTCGACTGTGCGAAACGCGAACTTGAAAGCGAACTCAACTACCGAAGCCTTCAGTCGGGAGCGCGCGAGCGCCTCGAAGAGCTGTTGGTCGAGACTGGCGATCTCGATCGGATTGTGAACCTCTTGCAAGGACAGTTAGATCCCGATCTCACCAAGTTCGACGAGATCAGCGCCACGGTTGAGGCGGTTGATCCCGTTCCGACCGAATCGCTCGATCTACATCCCGATCTCTCGGCGTTGGTCACCGAACAGTTCGAGCAACTCCTGCCAGTGCAGAGTCTCGCGGTCAGAAACGGCGTTCTGTCAGGACGCGATCAGCTCGTGGTGAGCGCGACGGCGACCGGGAAGACGCTGATCGGGGAGCTTGCCGGAATCGATCGGGTGCTGTCGGGAGACGGCAAGATGCTCTTTCTCGTGCCGCTGGTCGCGTTGGCCAACCAGAAACACGAGCAGTTCACGGAGGCGTACGGCGACATCGTGGACGTGACGATCCGCGTTGGGGCCAGTCGGGTCCGAGACACCGGTGCCACGTTCCACCCCGACGCTGACGTGATCGTCGGCACCTACGAGGGGATTGACCACGCGCTCCGGACGGGCAAAGATCTCGGTAACATCGGGACTGTCGTCATCGACGAGGTTCACACGCTCGGAGAGACCGACCGCGGGCACCGGCTCGACGGACTCATCTCCCGGCTGAAACACCGGTGTGAGCAGGCCGCGACCGACACCCAGTGGGTGTATCTCTCAGCGACCGTTGGCAATCCGAAACAGCTCGCTGGCTCGTTGAAGGCGACGCTCATCGAGTTCGAAGAGCGGCCAGTGCCGATCGAGCGCCACGTTACCTTCGCAGAGGCACAGGAGAAATCACGGATCGAGAACAAACTCGTCAAACGGGCGTTCGACACGAAATCCTCGAAGGGGTACCGGGGGCAAACCATCATCTTCACCAACTCGCGGCGTCGGTGTCACTCGATCAGCCGATCGTTGGAGTATCCCAGCGCGCCGTATCACGCCGGGTTGGATTACAAACGCCGGAAGACGGTCGAACGAAAGTTCGGTGAGCAGGAGCTTGCGGCCGTGGTCACAACGGCCGCGCTCGCTGCTGGTGTCGACTTCCCGGCCTCGCAGGTGCTGTTTGACTCGCTCGCCATGGGTATCGAGTGGTTGTCGGTTCAAGAGTTCAGCCAGATGCTCGGGCGTGCCGGTCGGCCTGATTTCCACGACGAGGGCACCGTCTATCTGCTGGTCGAACCCGACGGCGTCTACCACAACTCCATGGAGATGACCGAGGACGAAACGGCGTTCAAACTCCTCAAGGGCGAGATGGAATCCGTTTACACTGGGTACGATGAATCGTCAGCAATCGAAGAGACGCTCGCCAACATCGTCGTCGGCGGTTCGAGCGCGAAGCGACTCAACGACCGCATGATCGGTAACGTGCCCACGAAACACGCGCTGGGGAAGCTCATCGAGTACGATTTCATCGACGGCACGACCCCGACGGATCTCGGGCGAGCAGTGTGTCGTCACTTCCTCGACCCGAAACAGGCGTTCGTCATGCTCAACGGCATCCGCTCGGGCGACGATCCCGACGACATCGTGGCCGATATCGAACTGCTCGATTCGGATGGGTGACTCCTCGTATCTCTTCTCTTGCAACCCGAGATCACGGGAGTGTCGTCGTAAGAGTACATGTCCACACGTGAGGCGTTTAGATAGACCGCTGATGATACATTGAGGAATTATATCATTTTTCGGCAATAAATTGTGGTTGCAGAATAGTTATAACGAACACACAGTGATATCGTACAAGAGTTGTCCGATGACCTTGCGTGAACATTTCTAACTGATTGTTGATTGGTTACGTAGCAGGGGTGAGTCGGTGAAGAAGAGTACCCGAATACGCAATAGCAGTCGCTGTATCCATGTCAGGACCAACGTTCATCGAATGCGACCGCGTTGAATTACAAACAGTTGAAGAAGAAGACATCGAATTCCTGCAACGAGGCGTCAATCAGCCGGAGGTTCGTCACCACATCGAAGCATTTCGAACGCCGATCAATGGCGAACAGTACCGAGAGCTGTTCGAGTCGATCGACAGCGATGAAGATGGTGTGACGCTCCTTGTCGTTCCCCATGAGGGTGTGTCTGCCGGCGACCCGATCGGGTCGGTGCAGCTGTATCCCGTCAACCACGCACGCGGGTTTGCGAATCTCGGTGTTTGGTTCATGCCTCAAACGTGGGGAAACGGCTACGCGACGGAAGCCAGCGCATATCTCATTGACTATGGCTTCCAACAGCTGGGGCTGCACCGGATCTCGGCAGTGTCAAACAGTCCAAACGAGGCATCGATTTCACTGTGCGAGCGGCTCGGCTTCGTCCATGAGGGCACGAGCCGAGAGCTGGGATTCGTTGATGGCGAATATATCGACCTCGAACGGTATGGCTTGCTTGCCACGGAGTGGGACGGCCCGCAAGCGGTACTCGGTCAGTAGGATTCGATCGAGAACCCACTCACGCCAACGGCGTCCGTTCCACGACGGTGCCGTTCACCGTGGGATACTGCTCGATGACTTCGCCGCGACCGGCGTCGCCCTCCTCGATCAGTTCCTCAAGGAGCCACCACGCGAGTTCGACGTGCTCAGATTTCACAGTGTAGAACTCCTCTGGCACGCCGAGCGTTCGGAGGTCCGATTCGGACAGCCACGTTTTGCCATAAACGAGCGTGCCGTCGTCGGTCACCTCATCGAACGGTCGGCGGACGTTGCGCGCCATGCGTTTCAACCGGTTGCGGTGTTGAGCGGCGTCTTTGAACACGCTGGTGCAGAAATACACCCGCTCGTGGTCGCCCATCACATCAAGCACGTCGTGGCTCCCCTCGACAGCGCTCATGTGTCCCTCTCGGAGTTCAAAGCCCTGTTCTTTCATCCGCTGGGCGTTGCCGTCGCTCATCTCGAACTCGTTTACGTTACAAAAGTCGGCCGCGCCCTCATCGAGGAATTCCAGAAATTCCGGCTCGGCTCGAATCCCTGGGATCTCGAACGCCGGGGTAAGCCCCTCTTCACGGGCGATGTACAGGATCTCCTCCCATTCAGTGCCGTGAAGATCGCCCCACAGTTCGAGAGGGGGATGAAACCGGATCTCATCCAGTCCAGCAGCCGCGAGTCGGCGCATGTTTTCCCGACCGCCGGTGATCCCAGTGTACAGATGGGTGTGGTGGTCCTCACCGAACTCCTCTTTCAACAGCGAAAGATACCGACAGGTCCGATCCATGGCCTCCTGTGGTTCGCCGCCGGTGATCGACGTGCCCAGCGCGTCCATGCGCTTTGCCTCGCGGATCACATCCTCGTCGGACTCGACGAGGCGCTCGTTCGCGTACACATCCGTGACGTTCTTGCGATTCTCACCGAGCGGACAGTAAAAACAGTCGCGCTGATCACAGTAGCCGTAAACGAACAACACCATCTTGCCCCCCTCGGCACACTGTTCACAGCCCTTTGAGATCATTCGTTACATCCGGTACTCCATCGAAGGGGAAAAATCGTGTGTTCTTTCGATCGGTGGAGCGTGTGACCCGTCCTATAAGCCCGAGTACATTATTCCAGTGACCGCGATCTGACGCTCGATTTCGACACCGTCGGCGGGGGTCTAATGGCGGGTCGGGATTATCGTTCGTACGTCGCGGTGAGCGTGGCCGATCCAAGGCGTTGGTCTTGCATGGCTGTCTTGAGATCGGCCCACGTTGCCCCGGGGTTAACAGTAAGCATCGAGGTGAGCGAGTACAACGTGAACGCGTAGGTGTGTGGCCCATCTCCCCTTGGAGGGCAGGGACCGGTGTATCCGATCTCGTTTGCGCTGTTGGTGCCTTGGACGATCGGCCCGTTCGTACCGCTATCTGGAAACCCAGGATCAGTGCCGCGTTCGGAAAGGGAAACCGTCGCCCGTTGGGGAATCCCACTCGGAAGCACGGCCGTGTCTGGAGGAATGTTCCAGATGAGCCAGTGAACGTACGGTTCTGGGCTTGGGACGTCGGCATCAACCATCACGAGAGCAAGCGACTCCGTCTCGCGGGCGACATCCGAAATCTCGATCTCAGGGGAGCTATTGCTGCCATCACAAGTGTGCTGCGCTGGAATCGATCCGTCCGAGAACGCAGGAGCAAACAGCCCCGGAGACGGGTCCTGCTCCGTCTCGCTCGAACAGCCAGCGAGCACCGTCATCGTCACAACCGTGCCGAGCACCTGACGCCTCGTTCGCATGGGTCGGTATCTGTTCGGTAGACGCATATACCCCCCGCTGCCAGCGTTGTATGTGTTTATGACGCTTTCACTCGTCGGAAAAGCGGACGCCGTTAAATTAGTTACCCTAGGCATGCGTAGCGTTACGTGATGTTGGTGGTCCTCTGTGTCGACCTTGACGACGATCTCGGACGCAAGACCGGACAGCAGACACCGGTCATTGGACGCGAATCCGTCGAGGAAGCAGCTGTCGCGCTCGCCACCGCCGATCCCGAGGACTCGGACGTTAACGTGTTATTCGAAGGTATTCATCTCTCCGAGGATATCGACGATGAGACGATCGAGGTTGCGGCCGTCACTGGGACGAACGGGAGTGACGTCGCCGCCAATCGAGCCGTTGGAGAAGAGATTGACACCGTTCTGGCGTCCCTGTCGACGGGTGAAGACGTTCACGCGATCGTCGTGACCGACGGCGCACAGGACGAGAGCGTCATCCCAGTCATTCGCTCGCGGGTCCCGATCGACAGCGTTCGTCGTGTCGTCGTCAGACAGGCACAGGACCTCGAATCGATGTACTACACCCTCAAACAGGTGCTCGCTGATCCGGAGACGCGAGGCACCATTCTGGTACCACTCGGGATACTGTTGCTCGTCTATCCGCTCATGGAGATCGTGAAGTTCTTTCAGCTCCCGAGCGCGACGTTCGGCGTGCTGAGTGGGCTGTTCGGGGGCTATCTGCTCGTTCGCGGACTCGGTCTCGATCAGACGCTCGACGCAGCGGTCGAGCGCGTCCGAACGGGGCTGTACACCGGTCGGGTGACGCTTGTAACGTACGTCGTCGCGGCCGCTCTGATCGTGATTGGTGGTGTTAGCGGAATAGAAACACTGGCAGAACAGCCCAACGGGATCGGTGTTCTTCCGACAGGAGCAACGTTCGTGTACGGTTCGGTCCAGTGGCTCGCTGCTGCCGGTATCACAGCGAGCCTCGGTCACGTCACCGACGAGTATCTCCGGGAACGGTTCCGGTGGCGACACCTCAACGCGCCGTTTTACGTGCTCGCCATCGCGGCCGTCCTCTACAGCGTGAGCGCATTCGTGCTCGAAACCGTCACCCTCTCGACGCTGGCGATCGTTCTCACAGCGAGTACGTTACTCGGTGTGTTCAGCACGCTCGCCTTCGCCATTGCCGAATCGCGCTTCGCCTCCGATCCGAACGCGAGCGATCGGCGGGACACCTCTCCCTGAACGTTAGCCGAACACGACTGTGATAGCGTGTGCCACTCGACGATGGAATATTCCGATCAATTCGACGCGGCATCGGCGTCTTGCGACGAAGGTGTCTGCCAGAACTCAGAGCGCCCCAGACAGCGCAGTTCTCAGCCGATCCTCGATTTGGACACAATGACTTGCGAAGTCGACGACAACACCTCTGCCGGCGTACACCACTGTGAAACCCAACAGTGATACACCGACGGCACCGATGATGTCGATCGGGTAGTGGACGCCGACGTACACTCGACTGACGCCAACGAGTGAAGCGAACACTAGCGCAACGGATCCCTGCCATCGATCTTGAAGATAGAATAGGGGCCACGCGAATGCGAACATGACTGTCGTGTGTTGGCTCGGGAACGAGTTTTCAGGGGCTTCTACAACTAGTGTCTCGTATCCGGCCATATACGGCGCAGGGTGGCTGTAGAGCTGCCCCATGATGTAGGAGAGTGCGAGACCCACGACGATCGTGACGAAAACGAACACTGATTTCGTTTTTCCCGGACGTGAGCCGAGGCTGAGCGAACTGTGAGTTCGTTCCGATCCTGAAGTGAACCAGAGATAAAGGAGGACCAACGGAACCAAGTAGACGATGTTTTCGGCTGCAAAGATCATCACTTCGTTAAGAATTGGATGTCCAAGGTGGCTTGTGAAGATCTCCTCATACGGTAGTAGAAGACTCACTGGTGGGAGTACTGTCATGCAGTGTTGGCTATTCGACAGTCCCTATTAAACGTGGCAGATCGTTTGTGCCAAATACCATCAGTGTATGGTGCTACACTGATATTCAGTGGTGATACAGCCACTGAGAATTCGTCGGTATATCTGCTCGATACGACGCTCAACAGCATGATAGCGCGATATATGGCTGTCTCCGCACCATAATCATCAAAAAATATAACACTAGACCGGTGATAGCGGTGTATGGTTGGCAAATCGGCATCGCTACTCACAAAGACACAGCGCCAGCGGATTCGAAACGAGTTTGGTGATCTCGATGAAGAGAAGACACACCGAGACCAGCAACGCATCCGAAAGCGGGTTCGATCGGGGCTTTTTGATTTTCAGTTCCTTGCCGATTATCCAGACCGGCAGTTTGCGTTACTGCTCGATGATGTCTCCAAAGCGGAACTGCGAGCAGCACTTGCAGACACTACCATCGTCGTAGAACGTCTCCGGGAACAGTCTGACATCGATCGGGCGGACGTGATACAGTTACGAGCGCATACCTGCGTCTTCAGGCGCAGGTCGAGCGGACCATAGCGTACACAACCTCATTCGATAGCTGAACTGGATCTCTCTACGCTTTTCGGTGGTTTTATAGTCGCTCAAGGTATAGTGTGCAGTACGATGAAGACCACACGGCACGCGACCTACAACCTCAACTACCAC
>NZ_RRCH01000051.1 GCF_003862495.1 Halocatena pleomorpha
TCAGTTACGCACGTCGTTATTGCTGAGTTACAGCAGGACCCTAGACGGGTTGAAGCATCGAGGTTGTCCGGTCCGTGACGGACGAGGCAGCGTTACAGCAGGACCCTAGACGGGTTGAAGCGTCGAGCAGCCGAGCACCGTGATCCGGCGCGCGATCGTGTTACAGCAGGACCCTAGACGGGTTGAAGCTAGATGTCCCAACCGGGCTGCCGTCGCCGCATTTCGTTACAGCAGGACCCTAGACGATTGGAGCGCTCATTAGATACTCTTCTCCTTGGTCGAATTGTGTTACAGAGGAACCCTAGTTGGATCGAAGCTTGGTGAACGTCATCAGGACTGTCACTCAGATAGTACAACCTAGTAGGTGAACATGCACCCCAGTTGAGCATTCAGCAAGTGACGAGCAACGGACCCACAAGTGGCTACGGTCTCGACCGTCCCTCCGTCCGTGCAGATGCAATTCTTTTACTTAATCATGTAATGTACTCAAATAATGATCTACAGGGCTGTATATCGCTCACGGTTCTCTGCAATCGTCCGCACTGTTGAGCGCGAAATGCCGAGTGACCGAGCGAGTTGTCGCCTGCTCGCCCCGTTATCGAGTGCATCGAGCACCACGACCCCTTTCTCGTCGTCATTCGGTGTGAGATACTCGTCGGACCCCTCATCGAAGCCGAACGGCGGCCGACCGTGCCATTTGCCCTGTTCGCGCGCTGCGGCAATCCCTTCACGGACGTTCGCCCGCTTGATCGCCGCTTCCAACTCGGTAAACGTCGCGGCCACAGATACGACTTGATGTAGGTGATATCAACTGTAACGACCTAGAGAGTTAAGTCTAGATAGCGTTTCACTACATCTATGACAGTTACTGCGGAATTCCTCGTCAGTTCACCTTCGCTACCGTTCATCGGTTTCGCAGAATCGTTACCATCGAACCAAATCGAGTGTGTACATGGCCTATGTCTTGGAAGGGACTCTCGGGTGTTTGTGGTCCATCTCGACCCGGCTGACAACGTGTCCGAAAGTGACCTTTCCACCCTCGATGAAGTAGTAGAGACAACCCTACTCGGACGCGCAAACGGCAGGGACGTCTATCAGCTTAGCATCCAACTGGATGATGTTGTTTCGAAAGCGTTTGTTCCTGAACGGTTCGCCAAGACCCAAATAGAACCGACAATCATTACCCCGGAGGGGTGGTATGAGAAGAAGATTTTTCCAGACTATGAGTCGTTCAATAACATGCGGAATCATTGCGATGAGTACAGTATTTCTATCGATCTCATCTCGATTACACAGGACTCTCCTGCCCCAGATGAACACGCACAGTACGGATTAACAGACCGGCAACACGAGGCACTGGCGCTCGCTATCTCTCGCGGATACTACGAAAATCCCCGCCAGGCTACAGCCGGCGAGTTGGCTAAGGAAATGGGTATCTCCCAACCCTCAATGTCGAATCTTCTTCGCCGAGGGGAGCGCCGGTTACTCACGTCGACGATCGGGACACAGCCACAACTGAATGACCTTTCGACGTGATAGCATATTTTCGAGCTACGAAGTCAGAAATCTACCGAGATCAATTTCTATCTGATCATCGCTGTTTTCCCCGTGATTATCCGTATATTGATCGTATATTGATCGTATATTGATCGTATATTGATGGTTGTCTCGTGCTTGAACTACTTACTGAGTCTCTAATCAGATACTGCTCTGCGGTACGTTTCATGGAAGAGTGTTCGGGCCAGCCGAAAGCACTTAAATGAGTTTTTAAAATAGCATCGCATCCAAATAGCGTGCGGTCTACAATCTAATGTGGAAATGGAAACCGTCAAGCTAAACAACGGTGTAGAAATGCCGATCCTCGGATTCGGTACGTATCAGATCGAAGATCTCGAAGTATGTGAACGAAGCGTCTCCGAAGCGCTCCATACCGGGTATCGTCTTATCGATACTGCGGCCGGGTATGAGAACGAAGAGGCGATCGGCAGAGCAATTGAGGCGAGTAGTGTGGCGAGGGAGGATGTGTTCGTCACCACGAAGCTTTGGATACAGGATGCTGGTTACGAAAGCACGAAACAGGCGTTCGAACGGTCACTCGATCGATTGGGACTGGACTATCTGGATCTGTATCTGATCCATCAGCCCTTCGGTGACGTTCATGGCTCATGGCGGGCAATGGAGGACCTGTACAGCGAAAACGAGATCCGGGCTATCGGTGTTAGCAACTTCTACCCGGATCGCTTAATCGACCTGATCGTCCAGAACGAGGTCGTCCCCGCAGTCAATCAGATCGAGACACACCCCTTCTACCAGCGAACCGAAGACGCTGAGTTCCTGAGCGAGTATGAGATTCAGCATGAGTCTTGGGGGCCGTTCGCTGAAGGACGGAACAACCTCTTCGAGAACGACGTGCTGGTTTCGATCGGCGAGCAGTACGGCAAATCAGCTGCACAAGTCGTTCTTCGATGGCTGATACAGCGAGGGATTGTTGCGATTCCCAAGTCAGTCCACGAGGAGCGGATCGTCGAGAACTTCGATGTCTTCGATTTCGAACTGAGTGTCGAAGATATGAACAAGATCTCGGAGCTAAACGAAGCTGAATCTCTGTTCCCTGACCATCGAGATCCGGAATTTGTTAAGATGCTGAGTGAAATAGAGGCCAATACCTGAGTGCTCAAGCGTAGACGGAACTGGCAGATCCACGAAAACGCCTTCTGGGAACAGCATGCCTACATGGGAATGCGTGAAGACATGTACGCTCAAAGCGGGCCAGCCCGTTCCATCTCGATACAACACGCGAGCGAGTACCATCGAGGGCGACCCACCGATACCAGATCGGTAAGCTCTCCGTCACGGACATCCGTAGGATGCTCTGGAACACCACGCGGATACTGATCACCCGTGCTTGATACCATGCCACGCAAGTGCGGCTAGTCGAAGGACGAGATCGTCGAGGAGTTTGTCACGGAAGCGGCATCGTAGGCACACAGAGCTTATCGCTCTCTCGTCGCTCAGAACTCGTCTGTCGAAGCCGGTAGTGTCTGTGTCGCTACTGTGGAATGTGCTACCCGTCGATTTGGTGTTCGAACTTTCAGACTGCTAGAAGAGTCTGAATTCGTCCCGGAGAAGATCGTTCACTTGCTCTGGGGGGAACGTGTCGTTTCCGGCGTTCCCCGTGCTCGGTGGCACGGGTCGCGAGGAGGCCGTGTCGGTTCCAGCGCTGTATGGAGTAATTCGTGTGTCTCAGGATCGACCGCTGCATACAGCCAATAGCGTTCATCATTGCGTTGGATCACGGTCTCGTCAACCACAGCGTGATCCGGCGTGTGTCCATCTGTAGGCTGTAGCTCTGCCTTGTGAACCCAATTGTAAACTGTAGATCATGCACGTTCGACACCAAATGTCTCAAGAATAGATACAGTATTCGAAAGCGAGAATCCAGTAAGGTGTAGATGAATACTAAGCTTCACCAAAAACGGTGGTGTCGCTTCTCGTTCCACAAAATCTAACTTGATACAGTTACGAGCGCATACCTGCGTCTTCAGGCGCAGGTCGAGCGGACCATAGCGTACACAACCTCATTCGATAGCTGAACTGGATCTCTCTACGCTTTTCGGTGGTTTTATAGTCGCTCAAGGTATAGTGTGCAGTGCGATGAAGACCACACGGCACGCGACCTACAACCTCAACTACCACATAGTGTGGATACCGAAGTACCGCCAATCGGTACTTGTCGGTGAGGTTGCGCGCCATGTGGAAACCATTCTCCACGAAATAGCCGACGATAAGGGATTGGAGATTATCGACCTCACCATCCAACCCGACCACGTTCACCTGTTCGTCAGTAGCCCACCGAAACACGCTCCATCGCTCCTTGCCAACTGGTTCA
>NZ_RRCH01000052.1 GCF_003862495.1 Halocatena pleomorpha
GAGAGCGATCTGTTGCAACGAACGATTATCGAACGAGCTGGTGAACGAGTCGAACTGCTTGACGAGAGCGTGAAGCCTGCGTACATGGCACAGCACAATGCGGCGCTCGAATGGGTGTGAAGACAACCACCACGACGAGCCTGAATCGTGGTCTGATCGACGAAGTCAGCGCTCCGTAGTAGTCTGTATTCCGTCTGGCAGTGTCGGTATCGGTGTGTTCCGATCGACCGGTGCAGACACGCCGGATTGCAAGTGAAAAATCACGTGACGAGTCGGGGATCACACACCACCACTTCCAGTGTTTCCTGATCGTGCGCCAACCAATCAGTTGCGCTCGGAACACACCATTTGCAATATGAAGAACATCCCGGTGGAACCGTTTGTGAGGTCTGTCTCATTCCCTCTTGGTTCGGTGGGCCGTCTCTACGCGCGAGGATGAATGTATTCGACGTTTATAGGCGGCGGTCGTTCGTTCGCGGTCAACAGTGCCCCAGCCGTCGACGACTCGCGCGTGTACGTGACGATGCAGGAGAATCCCGACAACGATCCAGCCGGCCACGTACTGGTGTTCGATCACGAGGGGAACGAGAAATGGAGCTATAGTTTTCCTACCGGATACGAGCCGCCGAACACTCCTGCTGTCGTCGACGGCACCTTCTGGTGACCGGGAGCGACCGGATCCTCGCCCTCAACGCGCTGACGGGCAAGCGGCGATAGCGATTCGTCGTTGGCCACAGACATACCGGAGCTCCCGCGACCGACGGGGAGCGCGTCTACGTCAGCGCGAAGAACCTGTATGCACTCGACATCCGAGATGGCAGCGAGCAGTGCGCGTCGTCAACCACGGTGTCCATCGGCAGGGTGGGCAATAGACGCCGTCACGCCAGCGAACCTGTGTCAGCAGATTCGCGGCGCGACGCTCCGAGACGAACGTCTTGAATGGAAACATGGTTCGTCGGGTGGGCGTTCGCGCCACCCTTGCTTGCTGTGACTTCCAGCTACTGCCATACATAGATCAACAATCCTCCACCCAAGAGGACCCACGAAGTAAATGACAACGTGTAAAGTCTCGACTTGAAAACGCCGAATTAGTAATGGATTTCATTGCATCGACGGTTGAGGAGTCAGAACCGGGTGCGGAAGCAGAGCTAGACGTCTGGGACCGACTTAAATCTGCATTTGGAAGTGAGGATTATGGCGTTGCATATCACAAGTACCCTATCATTGACAAGGGTGGGAATCGATTTGACCATGAACCCGATGTCGTCCTCCTTCACCGGGAGTACGGCCTCGTTGTTATCGAAGTGAAGGGTTACCAGATTAACCATATTGACCGTATCGAGGGGCACACGTGGTACCTTGACGGAATCTCTCAAAGTACCGCTCAGCCTCACGCGCAAGCCCGCAGTCAGGCAAACTTTCTACGGTCGTTCTTCGTTCGTGAGGACAAATTGATGGGTGACCGTGGTTGCAAAATCCCGGTTAATCAGTTAGTGGCGTTGCCGAACGTAACTCGTGAGGAGTGGGAGCAGGCTGGCTTCGATGGTCCTGCTGCTCCACAGGTAATTACGGCTGATGACCTCACGCCGACTGCGCTTCGTAGTATATTTGAGAGTCTGAAAACGTTCGACCCGCTTGACCGCGAGGAACTTCGGGCGGGTCTCGATGTTCTGAGCTGCGGACAGCCAATCAGCGGTCAGTCTCTCCCGCCAGTTGGAGAACAGGAGTCGAAGGCTGACCACTACGAAAAGGTGGTGAAGGGGTTGAACGGCTTTGATCTTCAGCAACAAGAAATCGGCGTACAAATTCCTCCTGGTCCCCAGCAGATCCGCGGTATCGCGGGCTCTGGAAAGACCGTACTGCTCGCAATGAAGGCCGCTCGAATACACGAGAAACACCCCGATTGGGACATCGTCTTCACCTTCTACACAAAGAGCCTCTACGACCACCTAACAGAACTGGTTGAGCGGTTCTACGAACACTTCACCGACTCGAAGCCGGACTTCGACAAACTACACGTCATCCATGCGTGGGGCGGCAGGAAAGCTGGAGACGGTGTCTATTACCGTCTTGCAAAACAGAGTAAGACGAAGTTCCGAAGCTTTGGTACGGCTAAGAGTGAGTTCGAAGACGAAGACGTTGAGCCATTCGAGGGATGCTGTCAGCGTCTCCTCGACTACGGAGACATCGACGAGCAGTTCGACGCGATACTCATCGACGAGGCTCAGGACTTTGGACCGGCATTCTTTAACCTATGCCGGGAGGCGCTACGGCAACCAGAGCGTCTCATCTGGGCGTATGACGAAGCTCAGAATCTCTCCTCTTTGACAGCACCAAGCCCGACCAACATCTTTGGGACTAATGATGATGGGGAGCCGGAACTTGACCTGAGTGGCCAGTACAAGCGTGGTATCCGGAAGAGTCACATCATGCGACGGGCATACCGTGCGCCACGCTCTGTGCTGATGCTTGCGCATGCGTTCGGGATGGGACTCAAGCGTGAGGATGGGCCGGTACAGATGATCACACGTCAAGAGGGCTGGCGAAATATTGGGTACGAAATTGAGGCTGACTTCCGTCGGTATGGGAGCGAGGCGACGCTCACCCGTGAAAAAGCACAGTCACCGCACCCCCTACAGGATGCTGAGGAAGCGAACCGATTTGTGAAATGTAAAGAATTTAACTCGAAACAAAAGGAAGCGGAGTGGGTTGCCGATCAAATCAGCACCGATATTCAGGAGGAAGGACTGAACCCTGAGCAGATTCTGGTCATCCCACTCGGTCCTAATGGGAGGGGGCATGCTCACTATAGTCTTCGCGAGGCGCTTGACGAACACAACATCGAAATCAACTGTGTCTGGAACAACGACGACCACAAGGAGTTTGCCAAGCCCGGGAAAGTCACGGTATCGCGAATCAATCGAGCGAAGGGCAACGAGGCGGCCTCCGTGTACGTAATGAGTGTCGAGGCTGTCGAGAACGAGAACCGCCACAAGGGACCTGTTCAGCGACGTAACGAGGCGTTCGTTGGAATTACGCGGTCGCGAGCATGGTGCACAATCACAGGACAAATTGAAGACCGAAAGCCAATGTTCGACGAACTGCACTCCCTGATATCGGATGTCACTTCGGAGGATCCGGAGATTACTTTTCAGGTTCCGAACCCACAATTACTTGAACACGAACTGGAGGAAGATACCGACGAGTACGACGACACAGCCCTTACTGACTTCTGATAGGTACTGCATATAATAGTTCATACAGAGTTGTTGTTATTATTCTACTCTTCTTTCATGCGATGTCTTGACGTTGTATACTCGTTTGGACAAGCTTGGGTGAATCAACATGGCGAGGTCGTGCTTACCGTCACGCTCTAATGCCGTGAAACGCTCACGAACGAACCTAAAACCTCGCCCGACTCTTTTCAATTACAAGCGATATACCCGATGAGAACGTAGAATCTTCTCACCTCGAAGAGTCATTACAGATAGACGAAAATGTTATCAAAAAATCAAAGACCGAGTTCGGGAGGATGATATTGTAATAGTTGGGGGACACACTTGGATTATCTTGATGGGAAAGTGGAAAAGTTACAAAGCTTCACTACTACTTCTGGCGGGGACAGCCTTCTGATTGGAGAATCAGTAATAGCGGTAACCCCAGAACGGATAGACATCCTCCGACAGGCGCTTCGATACGAACGGACGACTGGTGAGATCCTCTAGGAGCACGTGCAGGGCGCCGACTGGAACGCCCACTCACTTTCGGGGAATGAACCCTCTATGAACCCACGTGGGAGGTGTCCGAGGTCCGCGTTGTCGCCACGGTTGCGCCACCGTCCACCGAGTAAAATAGAGGGGCCCCCCGGTCACTTGGCGTAGAGGCACTGGCTGGCCACATTCACCCCACCGAGCGTCTGCGGGTCTCCGGCTGTATCGGTGAAGAGTGCTGACTTCTCTCCGTCGGCTGCTTGGTCTACTTCCGGTCGATCGTCGACGCCGGACTCACTGGCTTCGGGTCGATCAAGCCGAACAGAGGCGTCGACCAGTCGTGCCGCTGCGGTCTCCGGTGGGAGTCACACATATGTGTCATGTTCGTCGCTTGCTGGACGCACCCCCACTATTGCACGTAGGACCCCCCGTGCTTCTCGTTGACCATAGTCTCCTGAATATAGGGTCCCGTGGTTTCATCAGTGTAGTCCACCAGCCGGTTTCCTCTCTGTTACACGAAGAGATCCTTTACACGGTCTGTTCTCGTGAAACCTGGTGTGCGTGCTGGTGGATGGACTTCTCAACAGACACTTCGAACTGATCGTATGTTCTACTTGTCCGTCTGAACGCCAGCGGTAGACGGAGAACTATCGGAGTCGAACACGTCGTTAGCCCTACTGATGGATGTGTCATTGGAGGATTGACTTTGTGAGGTCGTTTCTGATAGATATGCCGGCAGAGATGCCTCTACCTGGGATTGATACTTCCGCTTAGAGTGTCGATTTCACTGTTCCCCCATTGTACTCGGAGTTGTAGAGCAACGACGAGATCCACGTATAGCCGACCAGATCTTGATGGCCTGATTGAGCGAGACACACCATGTCGAAATGGACGCCACGGCACTAGTTGATGATCATTACAGACACGGAAAGAGGTTCCTCACACCCTCGATTGAGCTCAATCACAACGCAAAGGCAGTTTCACAAGCTTAGAAAGGTCATAGTTGAAGATATTTGACCCTTGGACACGAGGAAGTACTACTCAATGGTCGAAGTTCTTGATTCACTCTTTGTTCAGCGCAACAGTTGCAGAGCGCGATGAGACATACGTCATCGAAGTTCCTCCGACTGACATCGAACAGGGGGCGCTCACTGTTGAGACGACGTACCGCGTCGCACTTCTTGACGCGCCATCCTCCACTGACTCACGAACTCAGACAGAACCACAGGAGTCTCATACACAGTACCAGGATCAGTCCCCATTGAGTCCTCCAGTCGATGCGGGCGAGAGATTCGAGACGTGACGATCGAAACGATTGGGGACCAAGGCAACGGCATCGCCAAAGTTGAACGTGGATATGTCGTGATCATCCCCGGTGGCCACCCTAGTGATGAGCTCACTGTCGAAATTGATCAGGTTCGAGAAAGCGTCGCGTTTGCCAGCGTCGTCAACGACGATCCACGGGCACTCTAATTGACTGCCAGTGCAATCGTTCTCCGTGCTCGGATGAACCAATTTCTGAGAGGGAGGTTGATGCAGAGGATCCCACAACTGATGAATCGGGGTCTGAGTCAACACAGACAACTGGCCATCATCAGACAGGGGCTCATTGCCTTTGATACGAATTATTAACTGACTTCGACGACGGAAGTGGGTGCACAGGGAGACGAAAGCCGCGAGGATCTTCAGCCACTAGATTTCGAGAATGAAAACGGAACGACAATACGAAAGCACAACAATAAGGCCCAATAGCGATGGATCGTAGCCCCCATCCTACGCTTTGCACCAGTAGCGGTCCCTAAAGTGCGTTACATTGTGATTAGGTATAAAGATATCTCTTCTGGCTGCCAATACCTGTTACTGCGTCGTCTTTGCTAATGTTTATAACTGATCTAGACAATAGTAAATAATACAAACCATGACGAGATTCGATGAAGCTCACTATCGTTGGTACGACGAACCAGATGATGGTGAATACGAAATTCAGTTTGATCGCTTTGAATCAAACAAAGCTGTGTTCCTTATCGTTGATCAAGAGATCGATGACATCATCGGGCAAGCTGTCTTCCACGTTGAAAATGTTCCTGACCTCAATTCCGGTGATTCAATTACGACGCGAATTTTTCATGGGATGGTCAAAGACAGAGAAGTTATCGACATGACGTACGACTCCGAACTCTCTGAACAGCGCCACGAGAAGACACAACAACAACTCGATGATCTGTTTCAAGATAACGAAAGCGAGACGGGACACTAATTAGATCTGGTGGGACACCGATGGGAGATTATGTTAATAGCAGCAGTGATGGACAATTCCGTGTTGATATGATTGATGTAGGTCAAGGTGACAGTATCCTTCTTGAGAGTGAAGCAGGGACAACAATGCTTGTTGACTCCGGGCCGGGATACAATAGTGACCGCGTTCTTGACCATCTCAATGATCGAAACATTAATTACATCGATCACTTCGTTACGACTCACTATGATACAGACCATATCGGTGGTCACCCCGATATAATTGAGGCATATGGTTCTGATCACATTGGAACAATGCACGCTCCTCATCGGGAAGGGGTCGAACCCCCAAACACCAAAACAATGGATCAATTCAAGGATGCATTAGAGGAAAATGATCTTAGACTAAATAAGATAGAAGAAGGCGACTCATTTGATTTGGATGGTTCCGAGGTCAATGTTCTCAACCCATCCCAAGCTGTTGAGAACACAGATCGCAACGAGAATAGTGTTGTCATGCAGGTGACTCATGGTGATCAAGGAATCTTACTCGCTAGTGATGTTGAAGGGGAAGCTGAAACACGGTTACGTCAGGAGTATCCTGTAACTCTTAGTCATACAAATGTTACCAAAGTTGCCCATCACGGTTCGGAAAACGGTACCGATTTTCGTTCACTTGTTCGTTCTGATCCAGATTCGTTGCTTATATCAAGCAGTCTAAATAATAAATATAATATTAATAAGAATGAATATAACACACACCCCCATGATAAGATGCTCAAACGTGTTCATGATCAACAAAAGGATATTGGCATTTACTGGACGCCCGTCCACGGGACGACAAGTACCATCGTTGAGGAGGGGAAAACTCAAATTAAGACTGCCAGCGAGAGGGACGTGCTTTCAGCAGCCGACGTGACTGCCTTAAAATACTACGGTCGGAGCAACGATCTCGGAAACAGCGAGCTGGCCAACTGTGATGAGATCCCGTTTGCTGATCTGCCTGACGAAACACCCAAATGGGCATGTGAAGCAAGCGTTGTCAATATGGATCGAACACTTGCAGAAGCAACAGACCAAACCGAGGCAGAGCGGACAACCGAAGAGCCGACCGAGACAATCCCCCAGACTAACGAGGAGCTATTCGAAAAGATACAGGCATATGCTGACGATCGGGAAAAATCTGTTGCGGACGTCCTCCAATCCATGCAGCAAAAGCACACGGCCGCAAGTCACGATGACACTGCCTCGTCGGAGACTACATCAGCCGACTCGGAAGCGACAGACGCCGACCAAGCTTCAGATGATGAATCAGAGATCATTGACGCAGACGATACTGCCGAGGAGACGGTTGAGGCAGGTGCTGAAGGTGTCCGGATTCATGATGAACTTCGTTCTACGTCTGTTGAGGACGGTGGCAACACGAGCACAAGTAAGAACTCGGACAAGCACCGCGACGAGGATATGGGATCATCTCTGTAACGCTATCCATTATATCTTCGGTAGCAAGTAATCTCTATAAATATCGATTCACAACAGCCAATCAGTTGTTACTGCTAGCCGTGATATGATACTAATACTGTCTATATGCGTGGTGTTTTAGTAGATGGTACGTGAGTATCAACCGTATGTACTATCTTCCGCTGTTGCTGTCATGGTGGGGTCTTGGATATTCACTGCAGGTAGATACTGACATCTCTCCTGAGCTGTGCGATGCTGTTTCTCTGCACGTTCTCCCACTGCTGAGTGACCACGGCACAACCGAGCAGTTGTTCTCACAACTGTCTACACGATAGTAGTAATGGGGCTACTCACATCCGTTCGTCACGTCTGGCACCATGGATGGGCTTCACTTCAGAGGGGGTATCAGTGGCTCCTCTTACAGTTTCGAATGCGGCTCCGATACTGGGTCGCCCTCGTCTGTGTCGGCGCGATCGGGCTTCCCTCTCTCAGTAGTGAGTATGAAGTCGGACAGGCCATATGGACACAATTGCTCACACAGCCTATTGCTATCAGCGTGGCTCTCGATCCGGTACTCCTCATCGGCGGATTAAGCGTGCTGCTGGTGTACTGGCGCATTGGCCGGACAGAATACCAACTCCGCCATCACCTCTACGATGACATCATGCTGGCACCCCTCACAGACACGGGAGACCGACATGGCGATCCTCCCGGCTCAGAGCGAGCGGTCCACCTCGAAATGGATCGCTCCGTACTCGTACTCGGAGAGACTGGAAGCGGGAAAACCGAAGCAATCCGAGTACTCGCCCATCAGTTGCAGGCCAACCCTGATGAGGCATTCGTCGTCTTCGATTACAAACAGGACTACCAGACATTTTTCCCTGATGATCACATCATCCGGCTTTCGTCACAAAATTCCTCAAAAACGTGGAACGTCTTCCGTGAAATCGAACGCGATGAAGATTATGATGAGATCGCCAAGGCGATCTTTGCCGGTGCTGAGACTGAGACCGATTACTTCACTAACGCCGCCACGCAGGTACTGGCAGATGTCTTTCGCCTTCTTCAACAGCGCTCTGATCCAAACCGTCCGCTGACGAATGCGGATCTCGTGTCGTTTCTTGATGGTGCTGATGTTGATCTCCTGCGCAAGGGATTCATCGTCGAGGATCTCTCGGCTAAAAAGCACCTCCCGGAAGGCGTGGAAGCGAGTAGTAATATCGTCTCGATTCTCGAAGAACGCGTCAAGGCGGTGTTCCGTGGTGATTTCGCTGATGCAGGTGACTTTTCGGTCCGTGAATATATGAGTAATCCACATGGGAAGATTCTTGTATTAGATTTTCCAATCCAGCAGTCCTCGTCAGTCCAGCCGATTTTTCGCCTCCTAATTGATTGGTCGATCCGATTTGGATTGGAAGACAAGCGCCCATCCTACTACATTCTCGATGAGTTCGCAGCACTTCCCGAACTTGATATGCTTGAGCGGCTGATTAACGCGGGCCGGGCGTACAACTGCTATGCGATCTTAGGTGTCCAAGCGATCCCCCAACTCCACGATACCTATGGGCGGGACAAGGCAGCGAGTCTGTTGAGTGGCCTCGCTCAAGAGATTCATTTGCGGGTCGGTCAAGGTTCGGTCGACTATTGCCGTCAACGGATCGGCCGCGAGCGCGTCGAGCGCACCGTTGGACCCGATGAGGAGAATGAATGGTTCGTTGCAGTTGATGAGGACGACAAGCGTATCTTTGAGGACTACCCAATCGGTGAGGATACGCTGCAGAACTTCGAAGCGGGTCGCGGCATCGTTCACACACCCTCTGGGCGCCAACATGGCCATCTCTATCTCCTCGAGGATATCGAGGGTCGCTTGCTCCCCGCCGATCGTCCCGGTCTTCGAGAACGTATCTGGAGTCGACTCGTCGACCAGCAACGCCAGCCAGCCCTCAAAGCGCAGGGCGACGACCCTCCTCAGCTTGAAGACAAATATGATGAGTGAGACCAATCTGTTCCTTCTACAGCCACACAGCAACCTGTGCTGAACATATCCCTATTCTCGACTCGTGTGATCTGCGACCACTGTTATACCGTCATAGTCGAGATAGAAAGAAGTCAACTTGTAACCTGATAGAGATACTTTACAGGGCTATCTCGGGCAGTCGTCAGCAGTGGATGCACCGCTTTCGTTTTCGACTGCTGCTAATCAGTAAGAGTCAGTCGTTCTGGATCGCGCGGCAGTTAAGGTGGAAGTCCTCGGCTCGAAGATTGACCCGGTCGATCTTGGGACCGTTGCTGTTCGTATTCCTGTTGGTCATACACTGTACATACCATCAACGTACATAAGACTGCGCCGGCGGCAACTGGTCGATCGTCACTAAAGTGAGCTCTACCAAACTCTTGTCTTGAAAGAGACGCCATCAATGCCGCTCACAGAGCAGATTAAACATCGAATCACGTAGTGAATGAGTATAGATAGACAAGGAGGGTGTCCGCTTCAGTCTGGGAGTCAAGCACGGACGATGGTAGCTGGCGGTGTTGACGCACATATTCCTCTGCGTGGCAGAGGTGGTCGTCAATTGCCGGTAAATCTGCGAATCGTCTGATGCACCCCGACAGCATCGATACACCCCTCAAGAGCGGTGACTGTCGTTTCGGGGTCGATTGCGAGCGAATAGACCATATACCGACCGTGAGAGCCACTCCGTTCGGTCGCTGTGATGAGATTCAGATCGTCCAACTGACTATAGTAATCATGCGCGCGCCGGGCCGAGACGGGATCACAGTGAGCATTGGCAGTAAGGGTTGTGTATCGATCATAGACGGCGTTCGATGTGATCTCATCCGTCTCATCAAGCGTGAGTGTGACGATCGCATACATTACCAGCTGAATGTTTATCGGTAAATCGGATAGAATCGAGGCTGGTCGATCGGTTCGGTATTCCTCACGGGCTTGCTCGACGTGTTGATCGGTGACGTTCGTGGCGTCTTTGTTTCGCGCCAGATCACCGGCATCCCGGAGGAGATCGATCGCTAAGCGAGCATCACCTTTGTTGTTTGCTCCGACAGCAGCTGCTAACCGAATTGCTCCATCGGTCACCACATTCGGGTGAAATGCCGTTTCGACGCGTTGTTTGAGGACATCACAGAGCTGGACGCTGTCATATGGTGGGAACTCGATCACCTGTTCGCGCAGTGTTGAGCGGACATCAGCCGGCAAATCGGCTGTGAACGAGGTGTCTGTACTGATACCAATAATGCCGAGTTTTGTCACTGAGAGATCCCGATTGCTCCGGGCTCGAGTCATGCTATAAAGGAAGGTGTCGACTTCGGAGATGGTATCGATCTCGTCGAGAACGATGAGAACGGTACCACCCTGCTGTTCGAGTTCCTCGAATAGTCGTTCGTAGACTTCACTCGCGGGGAGTCCTGTTTTTGGGAGCCGCTCGTTTGGTGTATCAACAAGCGAATTTGTCACGGCGATCGTGAGCTGGTACGACGTATTCAACTGCTCACAGTTGATATAAACGGGTGTGACAGTCGTTGTGAGCCCCTCAGCGGAGGTGAGTTGGTCAAGGATCCAGTGAGTGACGACAGTTTTTCCGACGCCGTTCAATCCGTAGAGAAACACACTGTTCGGGGTTTCACCTTGGTAGACGGGAAGCAGAGCGTCGGCGTACGCATCCTTCTCAGCCTCCCGGCCAACGATCTCGGTAGGAACGTATTCATCACTCAGGGCATCGCGGTTCGCGAAGATATTCCCGTTGCCACGGTTCGTAAAGATATTTGACATGCATT
Organism: Halocatena pleomorpha; assembly: GCF_003862495.1. Taxonomy (GTDB): domain Archaea; phylum Halobacteriota; class Halobacteria; order Halobacteriales; family Haloarculaceae; genus Halocatena; species Halocatena pleomorpha. Next base: position 11,199 of record NZ_RRCH01000052.1, read on the forward strand.
GAGCGGGTATCTGTCATCACACGGGCGGAGATGATAGAAGTTTCGAACCGGCGTTTCATCACTATCATTAGCTTCACCCGTTTCAGAGGTTGCCCCAGCCTTTCATTACCGTCAATAGCGGAGCACCGTTTCATTAGCACTCCTGATCGGATTGGACGATTCGTACGTTTTGAGCCATCTCATGGAGATTCTAGTGAGAATTGCCCGAATCATACACCCTCCCCCCACTATTTCATCACCTAGCACGCAGAGCGAACTGACATTGCTGAAACTACGATCAAAGTGGATAATATCAATTATATTAACAATACATTTCCAACACTACGGACCAATTCAGTACGCTTGGACATAAAGCTATGGCTAGTTAGAGATAGTTTGGAAATGATATAGGCACTAACTGGGAAGTGGTGATGAAATAGTGGGGGGAGTGTGGTCTTATCGCCCCGATCACTCTAATCATCATCGATCGCGTGGCTGAGCGGGGTATTACCCAGAGGAAGTGCAGAGCTGATGACAGTGATGAAATGGTGGTGTGCTGATGACGCTAATGAAACGGTGGTGTATGTACCAACCCATACGATAGGGACAAATGCATCAACAAGGCCTCATTTAGACGCCAAGGTAAGCGTCTTATTTCAGCAAACCAACCCACAGCAAAACCAAAATCGAGTAGTATGTCCTCTCACCTCTCCCGCTTCACAGATTACCTCCTAACGTTGTCGAAACGTGCTGTCTCTGGCGATCCTTCACGAGCAGTGAATGGATGCCAATAAGGTCGTTTTCGCTCGTTCATACTCGCGGTATCCTCCACTAGCGAAGGAAGAGATCACTGCTTCCTAGTCACGGCAGTACCAGTGCTGTTTTCGATTTTTATGGTATTTCCACCACTATTCCAGTTGCTCATGGCGACCTCCAGTAGCGAATCCTAGGTGAGTCCGATACTCTGCCAGTCGGTCAAATAGAGATACTACATCTTTCGCCGAGATAGCCATCTTCGTCTCTTCTGACCGCGAGTGTCACCTGAGTCATCAATTATCGACGGTCTCACTTCGAATGAGTGAGATTGATCACGTGAAGACTTTAGCAGGTCCTTCCCAATATCACTCGTGTCGGGGCCGATTCTGGGCTGCCGTGGCTGAGTCTCTTCTGTCTTGTCAACGAGTCGTGCTTCAAAGTACCCACCTTGATCTACTAGTCGAACATCGTACGTCTGGCCAACTTCGCCCGCCGGAACGTGAACGGTCTTCCCGTCATGCTGTTGCTGAGCTATCGCATTACCGGCGTTACTAATACGATCGATGGTTACCGACTGCGTGGGTGTGGCTACCATCTAACTATTATTAATATTCAATACACATAAGTTTTGTGTAAAAGCTGGGACCATAGCTAATAACAACATGGTGGATGTTTTGTTTACAGAGTTGAATTGTTAGTATCATAAATCAGACAATATACACGGAACTATGAGACGGGTAAACTAGTACTGATATATAAGATGTCGATAAATAGTATCTATATCTGGTACAATTATAACGCTTAAATATTTTAATTTATTTAATGTGGTGGATAGTATGCCGTGGATGTATGATCGGCTGGTAGGGTTATTAAACTCATAACCTATACCGGGGACAATATCGCTACTCACAGCGTCGGTGGAGTCGTCAATGGCGCCGCTCACGAGCCATCTCTCGGCGTCTGAAGCCACGATTGAGCGGCTTGTCGACATGATCCGTCAGATCGATCCAGTGAGGCCGTCCAAGCCTCGGCCGATTCTGCTTCATCTGGTTCGTGTTCCAGTGAACCTGCTGTCACAGAGCAACGTTTATACCGTAGATCTGTCACTGTGTGTCCATGCCGTCGAATCGGCTCCGTAGTATCGTCCCGATGTTTGGGGGTGGGACCCGATATGTAGAGACAGTAGATGCAATTCTCACGTTCATTGAAGCCCATCAGCCATCGACAGACGAACTCATTGGATGGCACCGCGAGACGTTCAGGAACGTCTCAAGTCGGAACTCGATCATGCGACGAGTGAGCTATCTGCAACAGGTAGGGTTTCTTCATCAGGAAAATGACCGCTGGGGGCTTGGCTACTCTGGTCGTGAGTATGTCTCTGAAGGTGATGTGGCGACACTGCTCCGGATCATGTGTACTCGGAACGTGGGGCTTCGGAGTCTTCTGTATGCGCTGTCTGCTGGTCCGATGACACTCAGTGAGGTAAGTGCACAGCAGTTAGACACTCATCCAGCAGTAGGATGGAGTCGGGAACAGACGGACATGGCGAAGCAGCGGGTGAATTGGTTGCGGAGCATGGGTCTTGTCGAGCAACGAACCGACGAGTACGTGTTGACGGATGAGGGTCGCCAGTTCGTCGAGGATGCCGTTGTGGACTGGGCAGACACAGACGAATCGCCACCAGCGAACACCGGACTGAGTGCTGGCACGTACGAAACGACAGTGCATGCCCGTACGGTTGATCCCGAGTTCCGAGCGACAGTGCTCGCCCGATACGACCAAACGTGCCCGCTCTCCGGGGTTGATCAGCCGGGATTGTTGGACGTAGCACATGTGCTGTCGTGGCGTGACTATCCAGAATATAGAGCGGATTTGGCGAACGTATTGGCACTGAGTAAAACCCATCATGCTGCCTTCGACCAGGGCCTGTTCACGATCGACCGTG
>NZ_RRCH01000053.1 GCF_003862495.1 Halocatena pleomorpha
CCCCACCCGATGCGCGTGTCGCGACCGAACCGGACGGCCACAGTTCCGGCACCGTCGGCGCTGTTTGGTTTTCTGATACGATTCGACACCGTTACATGTCTCTGTTGCGTTCCCAATCATGGGTTCTAGCGGTCATGAGAACCCCAGCGTCGGGTGGTCACGACACCCGGCGCGTTCAATACGAACGCACACGCCATGGGGCGCTGCTGGCGTCCTCGTTTATCGTTCCTTACTTCTTCACACATAAAGGTACTGATGAGACCAAGGATATTATTGTATGGTAACAATTATTCGCTGGTGTTCATACGAGAAGCAGGGTGCGTCAAGAACGTGCCACGACAGCCAATAGTGCGACTACTCGCGTCCAAGAAGAACGGCGCGGTGAAACGATCAGAAGAACAATCACAACTTGCCACACCACATCTCAGTTTCCCCGCAACCCTTATTATGAATTGTATATAATTCGTAACTGAGATGGCAAAATCATCACACCACTCCGACCACCCGCCGTTTCAGCAACTTCAGGCGGTTGTCGATCTTCTCGAATCACCGACGCTCGCTCGTCTCTACATGTATACCTTAGAGAAGGGTTCTTCGACCGTCTCCGAAATCGTTTCCGATCTCGATATTCCACAGGGAACGGCGTACGATTACATAGGGACGCTTGAGCAGACAGGATTAGTAACGAAAGTCCATGAACAGCGCCCCTACGAATACGAAGCCGTTCCGGTTTCGCTCACCTTCAGGACAGACGGATCACCGCAGACGATTACACCAGCACTCATTGCGGCTATCGCTCGCCGCGAGGAGAACGCGGACATCGATGTCTTTTTCGACCGCCACGGGCTCGACGCGCTATCGGATGTGCTCACGTACGCAGAAGAGTACGTTGAAGGAACAGTGAACCATCGCATCGCAGCGCGTGAACTCGATCTCTCTCCGCTCGAAGCCGAGATTATTCTCCAAGCTCTCGAACCGATCGCTAAGAAGTATCTGACCGATTCTAAATGACCATCGTATACATTGCCGATACAGGGGTCTTTATCCGGTGTGGTGGTCCCGATCGAAACAAGTACCAGCGTCTTCGACGGGCCGTTCGGCGAGGTGGTGTCTCTCTGCACATCCCAAAGCGCGTTTTCGAGGAACTCGGTGGCGATCCGACTGCCGATGTGTATCCATCGGGAACGACCCCGATTTCTGATGGACTCACAGAGGGATGGGTCCTCGTTGCCGACGATTTAGAGTACAGAAATCCACTCGTCTCGACCGTGATGGACGAGACACGGCGTGTCATCGCAAATGAAACCGGCCGCGACGAGGATCGCATCGAGAAAACAGACACGGCATTGGTAGGTCTTGCGGCTCAGTTGCTTGACACAAGGGACGCAGACAAAGTAGTTCTGTTGACAACTGATAAGCCAGCCGGGCAAGCCGCCGAGCTGCTCCTCGCAGAACACGGATTTTCAGATCGCATCGAGTACCGATACGTTAGTGAGGAGTATCTCGAAACGATCACAGCAGCCGAATTCCGATCGGAGACGTTCGATTCTCGGAGCACTTAGGTAGACGCACCGTCCCAGTTGAGTCGTGCGCATCGAGAACAGTTTCATTCCGGTGAGGGGGGTGGGAGAGACGACGGAGCGAAAACTCTGGCAGCAGGGCATCACTCGCTGGGAGGAGTTCGAGCGTGACGCAGTGGGTGAGACAACGGGCGAACGGATCGAGTCGTTCATCGAAACCGCCAGAGCGCGACTCGACGCGAACGACGCCCGCTTTTTCGATGACGCGTTTCCGAACAAACACCAGTGGCGGCTGTATGAGAACTTTCGAAACGATGCCTGTTTTTTCGACATTGAGACCACTGGATTGAGCCAGTCAACTGACGAAGTGACGACTGTCAGCGTCCACCAGGACGACACCACCCGAACGTTCGTTAACGACGCCTCTCCTGTGATTGGTGAATCGCTCACACCCGAGAAAATCCGCGCAACGATCGGAGAGGCACCACTGCTCGTAACGTTTAACGGCAAACGCTTCGACGTTCCCTTTCTCGAAACAGCGCTTGACATCGAAATCGATGGGCCACACATCGACCTCATGTATCCTTGCAGGCAGCTCGATCTCACCGGCGGCTTGAAACGGATCGAGCAGACGGTCGGCATCGATCGAGATCAGCCGGACATCACGGGTCGTGACGCGGTCCGCCTGTGGCGGGAGTACGAACGGGGGGACGCCGACGCGCTGACCACGCTCGTCTCGTACAACCGCGACGACACGGTGAACCTGCGGCGATTGATGGACCACGTCGCGGAGACGCTGCACGATGACGTGTTTGCGTCGGTCTGTTAACATTGATCCGTCGGTTTCCGGCCCTCCGTAGCGGGTGAAAGATCCACAACGGTGATGTCCGTGATCGTGAGTGCCTCCGGCACATACTCGTTCGTCCGTGGAAGGTGTGCACCGGTCGGTGACAGGGTGGTTTCCATGAGCGCCTGATAGACGCCGTAGACGCTGTGTTCTTCGGGGAACGATGGAACTGCGTGAGCCGTACAGCGATGAAAGAGCGGGAGCCAGTCCGTATCGACGTATTCGACTTCGAGTTGGAGCGTGTCACCTGCTTTGAGTGTGCACGTTTCATCGTGAAAGCTACAGGTGGCACGACCGGGATCACAGTCACTGCCGACGAACTGCCCGATCAGATCCCGCTGTGGCGGATCGACCATCCGAATACCCACCCCTGTGGTTGATTTTCACGGCTTTTGTCCACCATAGAATTGAGTCTTTTGCCGATGGTAATAACTCCCCTGGTCGAACACCCTCGGGTGAACTGAACGGGACTATCTTGAACCAGCGAGAGAATCCCGCCCTTTAGGGCGGGCGTGAATCGCGTCACCCGACTACGCAATCCACAGTCTATAGCAGCCCGAATACCAAACGGAATCTATTAGTGCCAAGGAAACGCACAAAGAATTGTGCGAACTGAAATCGATATGGAGCGAGGGAGTGATCTCCATGAACGGGTGAAAGACTACGCCCGCGACAATGGCATCCGACATCCTCGTGCCTACGCTGAACTCATCGAGCAAGGATTGGACGCCAGTGACAACGATAACTAAGACGTTACAGGCGACGTTTGCGCCACCCACCGCGCACAAACAGTCGAAACTCAACGACCTGCTCGACACGTACCGTGACGGGCT
>NZ_RRCH01000054.1 GCF_003862495.1 Halocatena pleomorpha
CCCCGGGGGGTCGATGGAAGTTATGTAAAGCGGCTGCCTGGCTCGTCGCCGGGACCGTATGCGGTGTAGTCAACGAATCCAGCTGTTTCTGCCTCGAAGACAATCACTGAATCATCGTCTCTCAATTGAGCCTCGATGTCGTGTTTGATATCGACGAGCTGACCAGGGGTCACATCACCATAGAAGACGGACTGCTGAATGTGTTCGAGACGGGTTCGGAGGAGTTTTCGATAGATCCTGGTTCGGTCGGCTGGAACGTCATACACGATGAGCACGAACATCACCACCAGCGCTCCGTTGGGTGGTAGTCCTCTCCAGTCAACACATGTTTTTTCAAACTGTATACGTCCGTTTGCACGAGGGTTTTATAGCTCACGTGTCGAGAGAGTCGTGGATGTTCGACTGTCTCATCGAGTGTTTGTTCATACTCGTCGAGGACCGTCGCTCGACCCGCTTCCGTGAGAAGACATCCGTCGAGTTCTGACTCAAAATCGTCGAACGAGAGCTGTTGGCGATTAACTAACCGGAACATCACACGATCCGCCAGAATCGGTTTGAAGATGTCTGCAACATCGAGCGAGAGCGTGAACCGTCGCTCTCCAGGTTCATGCATGAATCCAACCGTCGGATCGAGTGCTGTCTTGCGAATCGCAGAGACACATGTCGTGTAAGTCATCGCATTCAAAAACGAGAGCAATGCGTTGGCCTCGTTCGATGGTGGATTGTATTCTCTTCGAGTGAGTTCGAACGGATCGCGGAGAATCACATCGAAACATCTGTAATACGCCTTTCGTGCGAGGGCCTCGACGCCGCGGAGTGACTCAACACTCGATTCGGTTTGGGCTCGGTCTTTGAGAGCACTCAGCTCGTCAAGGACAGCCGTAAACTCGTGGCCGCGTGTGTTATAGTACCGTAAATTCGCCCGCATATTGTGAATACTTGCTGCGATCATGTCCGTCGCAATCCCAAGACGTCGATTTTTATCATCATACGTTCGCACCTGTTCAACGACTGTGGTACCGGACACATGTGATCGCTTTGGTAAGTATGAGCCGCGGTAGTAATCGTTCCAGCCGAAGATGTGGACTGGAACACCATGCTCGTTTAGCAGTCCTAAGGCCCGCGTATTGAACGTTACCTGTCCGTGGAGGTAGAGCGAATCAAGATTTTCGATAGCCAGATACTTCGGTTCGCCATCAAGCCTGTCGATACGGAGCGTATCTTCGCTGCGACGGAGGTCTCCATCCGCAAAGATGTGGTGGTTGTTAGGCACGTAAGATCACATCCAGCAGAGATCTTGGTAGAGACACGCTTCACAAACAGGCTTCTTTTCAAGAGCAGGTGGGATTTTCCGGTCAACGGTTCCGATAACCCCCCGGAGAACAGATTCGATGCGCTCGCGGTTTTCTGCTGTGAGCGTCACTCGCTCCCGTTTTCGTTCACGGGGATACGCGAGAACGCCTTCCCGTTCGATGTCGAGTATTTCATCGAGGTACCACAGATAATACAGGAGTTGAAGTCGCGCCGGTTCTTCGAGCTTTGATGAAACTTTGACCTCCATAATATCGCCCGAGTCAAGAACGTCGATTGCGATACGTCCATTCACTTGAAACGATCGCCGTTTATCCCGGTAGCTTGTCTCATCGACATGCGTGCCGCGACGGATGTTTGCGGCTCCACGATCGATGTCAATACCTCGGGACATAAACCAGAGCTCCCGTTTACAAACTTCGTAATACTGTACCATGAGACCGGTTATCCGTTGTGTTGGTTCTGCGTGTGGATCACGCTCGGCAGTGATATACTCCTTAAGTGGGTCGCTGCTATTCTCGTTCATCTCCAGCATATCGAATCCAACACATGCACATCTATACTTTTAGTATATGATCACACATAGTGTCTGAATTATTATTGCCTACCATCACTGGTTTATTGTCTCATATATTCTTCTCTATAACAAATTGCTTCAATGGTGCATCATCATGATCGGTTACATATGGTTTTGTATAAAAGTACCTACCACTTAGATATGGAGCGAATATCAAAAAGTGAGATGACTCTTGAAAGGGTCGCTCTCCAACTAGCCGATGAGTTTCTGCCAGAAGCAACTAGATTCACAGTGGAGGAATATCGTGAGGCAGTTGATCAGTTAGATCCGACACCTCTTACCACATTAGAACACTTGAGATAAACGGGTACCTGATTTGTTCAAATGAAAAACCACTGGTATATGAAATAACGGAGTCGTTCGAACGTTGGATGACTGTATTCAAAACACATAGGTAGTAGTGAGTTATACACAGAGACGTTCCTAAAGCAAGATTACAGGAGGACCATAGTGATGTTGAAGTTAGGTTCTTGCTGATTATGGAACACCTCTGTTACAGCAGGTTACTAAATAGCCATAAGATATTTATAAATTATGACCATCATAGGGAAGATATGGGTGAATGTTGACTATAACATGAGCATCAATAATGATATGTTTACGAGTGATAGAACATGCGTTTGCTAATCCGTCTCCGAGCTCGCGCGGATGCCCGCTACAACACGGCCTACCACCGCGGTCTCGCGGGACGGATCTGGCGTGCACTTGATGAGCCAGAGTTTAGTGAGTTACACGATTCGGAGGAGCCATCCGGTTTGTCATTCAGCAATCCGTATCCTTTTGGTTCCATCACAGAGGGAGACCAGCTAAACGTGCTTGTGGCTTCTCCGAACGACGACATCCTTCGTTCGATCGGTGCGAATCTCATCGAGGATCGGGAGTTCAATATCAAAGCGATGCCGCTAACGGTCGAAGAGATCACTGGCGTTCACACCGATGTTGGCGAGCCGGGGACACAGGGCGTACTCGAATGTGCAACCGGACTCGTTGTTCGGATTCCCCCGTGGCAGTTCGAGAAATATGGGATCGATGCACCCAGTGACGCACCGGAGTTCTGGAAACCCGAACACTCGCTTCGCCCATTAAAGCGACAGTTAGAGAACAACCTTGATCGGAAACACGGACTATTCTGTCCGGAGCACTTGCCGGGACCAAGTGATGTCGAGGGAGATCTCTTTGATGAGTATGAGCTCATCAAGACATATTCACTACCTGTGACTGTCACCGATGGCGTCGAGGAGACGTACATCCTCAGTAAGTTCCGATTCGGGTATACAGTCCGAGATGACGATCATCGTCGCCATCTGAACCTCGCTCTTGATACGGGACTTGCTGAGCGAAACAGCCTGGGATTCGGGTTCGTCAATGTCCGCGAAGACGAGCGTGTGCCACCGGGCACAACACCTGTGACGAACAAAACAGGGGGGCAGTCCTAATGAGTACGTTCGACGAGTCGGTGTTCGAGCAACACTGTTCATTCGATTCCGTAACGTCACTCCGACGCATTCAGGCGCTGTATGGGGCGATTGCGGAAGCCACTACCGAGAACACAGGAAACACGAGTGACGCTGAAGAATCGATTGTAGCTGATGAGTACCAGCTCTACGTCACACCGAGTGAATTAGACGGCTTTACCACCTCAAGCGATGACGATAAGAAGCTCGTCACTGCGTACGTCGATATAACTGGGGATGCACCGAAGCTGGATAGGATGGATGTTCGCCCTCTTCGTCCAGAAATCGTATCTAAGCTCGGCTTTTCCCGGTATCCGTGGGGGCGCGGCATCGATCACGGTATTACCCGGAGAGGGGCAAAAGGTGGGTCCTCGCGGAGCACAGCCGTGACTTACTGCGTCGATTGTTTGGAGCGGTGGACGAATGCAGACGGACGCGAGCCGGCCGTCGGTCAGATTGCTGAAGAACACGATGACGGCTGGATTGTCAAGGCTCTCCAAGACCTCGGGACAAGCCAAACAATCGAAGACGAGATCAAGGATGCGATCAGCCCCCAGATGGACAGCGAGGAGAAACCGCGTGTCGTTGCCACTGTCGCTGTCCGTCTCGAACTGGATGCACTGGCTCATCCGCCGTCCGGAGAACCGGAGGACGGCTATTACTTCCCGGGACAGCTTGATGTGTTCAACGCCGCGATGGCAGCTCGAAAGGACGAAAAGCTCGCAGAGAAGAACACAGATGTACCTTCACGAGGAACTGGAACGTGTCTCGTTACGGGCGACGAGGAGGAAGTCTTTGGAACGGCAGAAGATCCGCTCGCGCTCTTTACAGTCCAGCACACGGAGAAATTCGCTGAGCTGAAATCCGAGCACGCGTGGCGATCTCATCCCGTCTCTTCGGATGCAGCGTTGCTCATTCAGTCGGGTGCGGCACTGATCGAACAGTGTCGGCGGACACGACGGGGACGGAGCGTCTACACGATTCCGTACTTTACGCGGATGAATACGACCCGTGCAAAGGATATCAAATACGCCATTCGAGAGACACCAGCAGAATCACAAGCAATCCTCGCTCACCTACAAAAGTTGCTCGAAGAGGACGGTGACGCTACAACCGATGAACTCCGGTTCTATCTCATCTCGCTTCGGAACGACAGCGGTGACATCAACGTCTTGCATGAGTTTCCCGATGCGACCATTCAGCCTACGAGAAGGCTTGCGAACGTTCACCAGCGAATCCTCGACGGAAGCACGTTCGATGCTGTCGCTGGCTTTAAGCAACCAGACGGCTGGTCACCGATACGTCCCGGTACCAAACCTCGTCACGTCGTTGAGTCGATTGTCACTGGACGATACGCTGCTGGGACTGTCTCCCAAACAAGCGATGACGATCCGACGACTGATGACACCAGTGAATGGTTGACGTTCGCGCTACTGATCGGAGAGTCCGTCCCTATTGGACGACTGCTCAGTGAGTACGTTGAGCGACTGGCACAGCAACGCCGCAATGACGAGGATGCACGGTTGTCCGAAAATCACCTCAAAGCACAGTACACACAGTTACGAGCACTCGCCGCTGTGGGACGCCTCGCTGTCCCGGATGATTATGCTGAACCCATGGAACCACGAGAACCAACCGACGTTTCGACACCAATAGATAGTTCCGAACGCCCACCAGCAGAAGAGTTTCTCACTGACGATGGGGAACTCCCTGTTGATGCGTTCCGTGAATACCGCCTTAATCGATTCCTCGCGGAACGACCCGCATTGAGCGGCCCACAACGCAGAGCGGCGTTTCTCGCCGGTGTGCTGGTTGGACAGCTCGGCTATCACCAAGATGATGAGCGGGATATGGAACGGACCGTTCTTGCACAGTACCCTGCTGAGCAGATGACCGGCAAACGAATCAAACGGTTCGTTCCCCAGCTCATACATAAGACCAACGTGTATGCGATAGATAGTCAGCATTGTAGCACTTCGCTCTTCCCTGAACTTGAGGATCGTCTTCCAGAAGTGCTTAGTGATGCTGCTGAAGGCGGGTGGACACTTCCGACCGAGGATCTTCGATTTCACTACGCTCTTGGACAACTCTACGGAAAACGAGCCACTAGCCGCGCATTCGATCTTCGAGAAGTGGTTGCTGCCGACGCAGGAATCGATCTTAAAACGAACAAAAGTAAAAACTATTGACACTCATGACGACACCAACTAACACCGTTCAGAACCGTTCCGAAATCGTCTTCCTGATCGACGCACAGGACTGCAATCCCAACGGAAACCCGCTAGGGGAAAACCGACCACGAATCGATCCAGTCACGAGTCAGGCAGCCGTCACGGACGTCCGACTCAAACGATATCTGCGTGACCAGCTCGTTGACGACAACCATGGTGTTTTCGTCCGGAAAACAGAGGAGGGAACAAGCGGAAGCCGAGCAGCACTCGCGCTTGATGTCCTCAACGATATTGCCAGCGTTGAAGAGCTCGAAGCGATCGAAGATATCAGTGAAGCATTCCTCACGAAGGCAACCGATGTTCGGTATTTTGGTGCCACATTGAGTTTCAATAAAGATCCCGAGGATGATCTCCATAAAGCTATCAAAGAGCAATTCAACAGCGGGAATTACACCGGTCCAGTCCAATTCAGCCCGGCGCGCTCGCTCAATTCGGTACAGTTGAACGAGGAGACAAATTCCCTCACCAGTGTGATTTCAACGCAAGATGAGAAAGATGTCGGGGGATTCAATCTTGATGATCATCGCATTAAATACGGGATTTTCCCGTTCCACGGCCTCGTGAACGAACACGGCGCCGAAGATACGGGCCTGACACAAGAGGATGTCGAGCGGCTCGATACGCTCTGCTGGCGTGCGATCAAAAACCAGACGATCTCACGGAGCAAGGTTGGGCAAGAACCTCGCCTGTACGTGCGTGTGGAGTACAATCAGTCGGGCTTCCACGTCGGCGATCTCCAGAACGGCATCTCACTGGACCGGGAAGCTGCTGGTGATGATAGTCGACCACTGAGTGACGACGCCATTCGAAACGTTACCGATATCTGTGTCAACGTAACGGAATGTGTAGATCGGCTCACAGCCGCTGCTGATCGAATCGAAGTGGTACATGTGGTTGGAAGTGATTATCTCGACATCAGTTATAACGGCGAGCGTGTGGGTAGCGCTGCGGACCTTCCGCAGTTGCTCGAAGACCACGGGCTGTCGGTCCACCACGTCGACGTGTACGAGGAATTCGAACACACGCTTCCGACGATGAGCGACTGAATCATGGCGCACTCCGATGCATCCGTAGCGATTCGGGGAACAACCCACATCGCATCACGGCCGCCGGTAATCAACGATGAGGGCGTTCCGTCGAAATGTCTCTCGCTGGCCGTTGCCGGTGACTGGGGACACTTTCGACGTATCGATCGGACGGTCACAAAACAGACGTACCGGGTCCCGCCACGAACGACCGTTGCTGGATTGCTCGCTGGCATCGTCGGTGTCGGTCGTGATGGCTACTACGACGTGTTCGCTGAGGAGTCGTCTGCGATCGCCATCGAAGTGTGCTCAGAGCTGCGAACCGTCGCAATGCCGTCACTCGGTCTCGGAACGAACCCGAGCGAAACGTTCGATGATGCGGGGGGAACTGGACAACGAACAGTAAAAGTTAGATTCCCGGACAGCACCGACAACCGGCAGCTTCACGGATATCATTACCTCGTCAATCCCGTCTATCGGATCGACGTGGCCGTCGAAGATCCAGCGTTCTACGGCACACTGCGACACCGGCTACGAAACGGCTGTTCCTACTATTCACCGACATTGGGGCTCTCTGAGCTACTCGCCTCTGTCGAGTGGGTGGGGGAACACGAACCAGATCCAGTTGAGACCAACGACACTGTAGCGATCGATTCCGTGCTCCCTGATGGCGTCGATGCAATCGTTCCGACAGCTGGAACATCATATTCGGTTGAACGTGTTCCAGGGTTCATGACCGTCGATTCAGGTGGCCGCCACACAACGGGATTCATCAACTATGCGTTCGTCCCTGACGGGTCGCCACTCCAGGTAGCACCCGACGAAATCCACCCCGTCAACGTCAACGACCGGACGGTCATCTTTAGGTGATTCACGTGTATGACGACATCATCTCACGATTAGACGATAACAATACGGAAGAACTCCTTCGAACGCACAGCGATGACGTTGGTAGCCGAATGCCGGTGCTCAGCAGTTATTCATCTGATGGTTCACTCGATAGCACTGTCATACTGCGGTGTGAAGGGTATCTTCATGACCTCGGAAAGGTAACGCCGCACTTCCAACGCTACGTACGAGACGCCTACGTTGAGGAAAAACAACTGACATATCACGCTCGACTGGGCGCGTTTGCCGTCTTCCATGCGTTAGGACGGATGGGAGCCTCCGAAAGCGATTGTCTTGTCGGGATGCTCGCAGTGTTGAAACATCATGGCCGACTTCCGGATGCGGCTGAACAGCTCACCAAGATCGTCAAAGCGGAGCGAAATGACGATGGTTACGTCGTTCAGCAGGTTGATGACATCAATGAGAGCGCTCAAAATCGGGCGGTAGCTGATGAGTTGCTCCGAGAGGGATCGAACGGGAGTGCGTCGTGGGAGTCATTCAAAACGGCCGTCAATGACGGGACGCTGTTTGCCACGATCATCGAACTTGCTAGCGAGAGCGGACACCGAGAGGGAACAGAGGAGCCGGCTCCCGAACAGCTCCCTCCGAAACTCTATGATCGGGTGCTCCACCACTGGAGTGTGCTCACACTCGCGGACAAAACAAGCGCTGCTGCTATCAAGGACAGGGATCTTCGGCCGTCGCATCTTGAGCTCACGGACCTTGAAGAGCATATTCACACCCTCCGTGAAGATCTCGATGATCCGCCGCCCCTCACACCGGATACGACGACCTCGTCGCTTCCTCTTGATCTGACCGACGAAACGGCCCTGAATCAGCTCCGAGAGGGCGTGCGCCGCCTCGTCAAAGACAATGCCGAACAGTTCGTGTCCTCCTCAGCGAACGTTGCGACGCTTACCCTTCCAACAGGACTCGGCAAAACGTTCACCGGAATCACAGCCGCATACACCATTCGGAATGCTCTTGATCATACTGAACTCTCTACTGAGACGCGACCAAGGGTCGTGTATGCGCTTCCGTATACCTCGATTATCGAGCAGACGCGGGACATCTTCGAATCAGAAGACATCCTCAACGCTGATCCGTACGGACTCGCGTTCACTGTTCATCATTATCTCAGTGACACAGTATCATATCCGAAGATAGAGGGGGAATATGATGGCGATCAAACAGCCGACAGTGAGGGGTTCTTCGATCCAGCACTGCTCGGCGAGAGCTGGCGGTCTGGGACAACCCTCACGACGTTCGTCCAACTCTTCGAAAGCCTTACAGCTCCGACAAATGCGAACGGATTGAAACTCCCATCGCTGACAAACAGCGTGATCATCTTGGATGAGCCACAGACGTTACCGAAACCGTGGTGGGAGGCGATCCGCCGTCTGACAACATTACTCGTCGAGCGGTACGACGCGAGCATCATCTCGATGACGGCAACACAACCGTCGCTGTTCACACACGTACCAGAAATTGAAACGATGTCTCTACTCGGCGGATCCGACTCGGACACTCCCCCTCTCGTGGACACCTGCTTCGAGGCAGTAGAACGTGTTGAGTATAACGTGGATGAGTCCGTTCACAGCTTCGAAGCTGGCGGCGACGACTTGCTCAGCATTGATGCTGCTGCTGATCGGCTCTTTGGGGCTGCCACGACGCCAATGAACGGTTCCGTTACGGAAGACGACGAGGGGTCGTCCGTTCTCTCTGTGTGTAACACTGTCGCAAGCACCCAGGAGCTAACCGAAGCTGTTAGCGATCGTGCTACAGCTGCTGGGTGGACGGTGACTCGTATCGGCGAAGCGTATCAGGAAGCACTGCAGGTCTGTTCACCGCCTGTCGATGACGATGATCCGTCTCCCTCACTCCGCCCAGATCCCGACGCTGTCGCAGAGCAGACGCTCTATGAGCTTGGCTTTCGTCCGCTTGATGGTGACGATTCTGTGCCACTCTCGAAACAACAATGGCGGCTGCGAGCAACAACGGAGCCATCGACGCTCTACGTCGGGACCTTCACCTCGCGGCTTCGGTCCCGTGATCGGCGCGCAATCGTGACAATTGCCAACGTTCTCGCCCGTGCAGGAGTTCCCTTCATCTTCGTCTCGACTCAGGCGGTTGAGGCTGGTGTCGATATCAGCTTTGCACGCGTATATCGAGATCTCGCTCCACTTGACAGCGTTGTGCAAGCGGCGGGACGGTGCAACCGGTCGTTTGAGTGGGGCCATAGCGCTGGGCAGGTTACGGTCTGGGCGCTTGCTGGGCCTGAAGGAACGAGTCGTCCACCCGCGACGTGTGTGTACAAGCCAAAGAAGCTCCTATCGAAAGTTGCCGCGATTCTGGGAGATCGTTGTCGTGAGCGTGATTCGGCTGTGCTCCCCGAATCCGATCTCACCCGGACGGCCATTCCTGCGTTTTACGACTGGATCGAATGTCAAGACCTTGAAGATCGGACGTTGGTCGAACGGATCGAGTCGTGTCATGCCGAACAGCTTCAATATGCGAGTCTTATCGATGACGAATACGCGAAATACGATATCATTGTTGCTGAAACCGCATTTGAACGCGCGCTGCTGAACACTATGGTCGATTCCTTCGCCAGCAAGGATAAACACTCTCGATATGACCTGCTTACGGCGATGGCAGACCTCCGGGTGTCGGTCCCAGTCAGTGATATCGAAACCATTCAGAGTCAGGTGCATCGAATCGATCGAAAATCATTCGACGCAGAGGGGATAAACGTTCTCGCGTGTACCGTGGTTAGTGAGCGAAGTCCTTACGACTTGGCGGCTGGAGGCTTCATTGTTACCGACGACGACGGTCTCGCTGGACGGTTCACATTCCATTAGGGTGAGTTCCATCGACCCCCCGGGGGTGTCCCAGCATTGGGGGTCGACGGAAACATTTGTATGAGATTCCCTATTAGAGTCTACATGGCCGCCGTATCGGCCAAGGTTACAGCAGGACCCTAGAC
>NZ_RRCH01000055.1 GCF_003862495.1 Halocatena pleomorpha
AAAAACCTGGACTAAAAAAGGCCGCTCGCTCCGCTTCGCTACGCTCGCGGTGACTACACTTGCGTCTCCCGCTTCCGCCCCGCTCCGCGACCGCTCCACGACCGCTCCGCCTCCGCCACCGCACTGCGACCGCACGGTTCGGATTGCACTAGGCCCTATCAGTACGATATCATCCGATAGAACGCTTCCTGATCCGATAGCTCGGTCCCATTTCGGCCGAGATTTGACTGGAGAACAGTTGTTAGTATGACACGATATTACTCATTGCATCAGTACCTTTATGTGTGAAGGGGTAAGGAACGATAAACGAGAACGCCGGTGTGCGCCACGGGGCGTGTGCGTTCGTTGAAACGCGCCGGGTGCTACTACCACCCGACGCTGGGGTTCTCAGTCAGCAATCGAAAACCCATGATTGGGAACGAAGCAGAGACATGTAACGGTGTCGAATCGTATCAGAAAACTAAACAGCGCCAGCGTTGCCGGAACTGTGGCCGTCCGATTCGGTCACGGTACGCGCATCGGGTGGGGTGTCCACTGCTGGAGGGTCGTCGATGACTCACCTTTTTTCCGTTCGGATGGCCGGAGGCCACCACTCACCGCGCGAGACGGTCGCTCACTTCGTTCGCGCTGCGACTTGCTGGTTCCCACTCGCTACCGCTCGCGGGAACGCAACAAATCTGCATTGCAAGAGCGAAGTGGTTCGAAAGAGCTTCGCTCTTTCGTCATGCCAAAAGACGCTCCGCGTCTTTTGTAGCACTCTTGCAGGCTCTCACTCGTTGCGCTCGCGAGAAGACCAAAAAAAGCCGCTCGCTGTGCTCGTGGGAACTGCGCTCGTGGGGGGCAAGAGATGACGTTGCCGGTGTTTCAGTTCTGGGACCGACTGGGCGAGTCGGTGAACATCTCGACCCTCGACGATCGAGGTCGGATTTCGAAAGCGGAGTTGTACTACGTGATGGACGTAGGCACAGGGGTCTGGTGTCGCCAGAAGCCGAAGGCTTCTGGCTGCTAACCAGAATCTTCGATTCTGGTGATGTAAACCGTGTCGGAGTACGGGCTGCGCCCACGCCACCCAGATCGAGGAGATTCTAGCGACGGCCGGACTCGGCCAGTCACAGCTGAACTACGACGACCTGCCCGGGATTGCGAACATCACGCGGTATGAGGCGACAGGCGAAATGGTCGCCACCGGGTGGTTCGACAATGGCGGGCGTGTTCGGTACCACGAACAGCGCGACGGGACCGTGGTGCAGTCAGTGTACACGCCCGAGGACGACCAGGACCCGACTGCGATAACCGAACAGCCCGACGCAACGAGTGCCCCAGCCGCGTTAGTAGAGATGCTGGCGGAGTACTGCCACTATCGCCAGCGCGGTGATCTCGACGGATTGAGACAGCAGTATCCCGACATGGCTCGTGTCGTGGACAAAGCGCCAGTCGTCCACGCCGACGACTAAAAACACAAAGGCGGCGGAAGCGGTGCGGGGCGGAGCGGAAGCGGTCGCGGCGGCGGAAGACGCAGGTGTGTCACCGCGAGCGCAGCGGAGCGGAGCGAGCGGCTTTTTTTAGTCTTCTCGCGAGCGCAGCGAGGGGGAGCCAGCGAGAGCTTGCTCTCGCGTTGCAGGTTTTTTGCGTGAGGGTGAGCTTCGCTCACCCGAACGCAAAAAAAGTGGAACGCCATCCCTTTGGGTTCGCCTCCCGACCCGACGGGTATGGTTTCACTTGGGTTGGTGGTTTCCCAGTTCAGTAAGGAGGGACAGATCACCCACGAGATGGAAGAGCGCGCCCGGACCGCGGCGGCCGAACACGACGCGAAGATCGTTGCGACCGTTCCGGTACCGGGATCGTACGACACGCCGCTGGCCGCCGATCGATTGGCACGACGGGACGATATCG
>NZ_RRCH01000056.1 GCF_003862495.1 Halocatena pleomorpha
TATGGTGCCTCCTACGGCGGCTATCTCACCTACGTGCAGATGGTCCGCTGTCCGAAGGTATGGGCCGCCGGAATCGCTGTGGGTGGACTGACGGATCTGGTTGCGATCTATGACTCAAACCCTGATCTTCCTGGGCTTCACGAAATGGGTGATCCGACGGACAACACGGCCCTGCTCCGTCAGCGCAGCCCTATCACCCACGCCGACCAGTTCGAGGGACCGTTACTCATGCTGCATGGGGCTGAGGACATGACTTCGCCCGTGAGCCACGCCCGCTGCTTCCGAGAAGCACTCCTCGAACACGGATTTGAGGAGGGAGACGATTTCGAATATCACGAACAGGGAGACCAGGGCCACGCGCTCGTCGAGCACGAACAGATCACAAACCATTGGCGAACCGTTGAACGGTTCCTGACGCGCCATCTCGATCCCTAACACCGAGTATGCTCCATTCACTTGCTGACGATGGAACCGTCACGAACGTCTACCTGTTCGTGTGCGATTCGCCCCGGCTCGATAGCCTGCCAGCACATCGGTTCACGAGCACATATCGACCGACTCGACTGCGATCGGTGGTTAGTAGCTTTTTCCTTCCTTCAAAATATTGAATAATACATATAAAATATATTATAGTCAATAATCAATTGGGAAGATATAGATTCACTTTCAGCTTGAACCATTGATTTTTTGGATGGAGTATTGAGGTCTAGAAAGACATACTCATAGCAAGCAACATTGGTGTATTTTATGTCACAAAATCACATAAATACAGGAGACGACCCCCACGAAAACAGTACTGAGCGAATCTGGGCTAAATAGTAAACATCTTTGTGATTATGTAATAAATGTCGCAACTTGATGTCGGCATGGATGTAGATTTTGTTATGTTCCTTCCACTCCCGCAGTCAGAACACGTCCAGACATGCTGGAAGAACAGGCAGGGGTGAGCAATGCACAACGTGAGTGGGGGAACTACGTTCTCTATCGAGACGATCTTGCTAAACGGTTAGATGATCATCTTACTAGAAAGAGAAAATGGAAACAAACTCGTCGCGGATGTGGAGTGGTCAGTATATCATTTTCGACAGATTGTTATATGGATGGCCGTGCCGGAGGCTTGACTGATGTCTTCTCATGGAAAAGGGTCAAGCGACGGTACCCGATGAGACAGTCGAACATCCACGACTCTCGCGACACGTGAGATATAAAACCCTCGTGCAAATGAATGTATACAGTTTAAAAAACATGTGCTGACCGGAGAGGACTACCACCCAACGAAGCGCTGGTGGTGATGTTCGTGCTCATCGTGTATGACGTTCCAGCCGACCGAACCAGGATCTATCGAAAACTCCTCCGAACCCGTCTCGAACACATTCAGCAGTCCGTCTTCTATGGTGATGTGACCCCTGGTCAGCTCGTCGATAT
>NZ_RRCH01000057.1 GCF_003862495.1 Halocatena pleomorpha
GTGACATCCTCCCCGCCGTGAACGGCGGGGCTTCCCTCCCAGAGGGAATACCAGACGTGCTGGTAAGGTTTTAAGACTCATACGCCCCAAGCGTCATTTGCGTAGGTGCGCTCGGCTTGGGTGGTCTTACGGCGGTGTCACTACCGCTCCCATCCCGAGGCGAGTCATTGCGTCCCGGTTTCCAAGGGACGCTCTCTCCCCACGGGTTAACCCGCTTAGCAATGCTTGCTGCGGCACTGATATCCGCCTGAAACGTCGAAACGTGACACTCCTCGTTAGTACAACGGAACTCCGCTTGCGAAGCCCGCTTCCCGAGGTGGTCGCACTCGTGGCACGTCTGACTTGTGTAGGCGGGATTGACGTATTCGACCGGGATACCGGCGTCCGTCGCTTTGTCCTCGACGCGACCCTGTAGCCGCGCGAAGGCCCATGCATGAAGCCGCCGATTCATGAACTTCCCGTAGTCCAACCGCTCACGGATATACGTCAAATCCTCCATGACGATACGGGGATTGTCGAAGGTCGCCGCGTAGTCTACGACCTCGCGGCTCGCCTTCTCGATGATATCCGTAAGCGCGTTTTGGTAGTAGTCGAACCGTTCGTCTACCCGCCATTCAGCATCGCGTTTTTGTAGTCGCTGAAGCGTGGTTGACATCTCCTTGCGGAGGTGCTTCGCACGCTTGCCACTCCAAAGAACGGGTCTTGTCGGTGTACCGCGCTTAAGGCCACAGGCCGTGATTAGCGCAGTCTCACCGATATCAAGCCCGATTGGTGTGGTGTCCCCGTCCTCGGTCGGTTCTTCGACCGGGTACTCGACGGAGACGTGAAGTACCCAGTTCTTCCGGTGTTGCTGTAGCCGTATCTCGCCCGCTTTCGCGTCCTCGTTGAGGATATCGAACCACAACTCTCGTTGCTCGGGGTTGATACGGAGTGGTATCCAGAAGTTCGTCCCTCTGCCGGGTCGCGGGACCCACCACGTGAACTCATGCTCGCGTTCGTCCGAGTGGTCGAACTTCGCGGCTTGGTTCGTGAGCCGTAGCGGGTGCTCGTCGTCCAACTCGCGGGCGTTGTACGTCTTTCGGAGCTTTGGAACGTAGCTACAGAGAGCCGCCTTCGCCTGATACGGTATGTCGTAGGGCGTCACTACGTCGCTCACGCCCCCCATCGTATCGGCTCCCGAGTCGAACGCGTCGGCTAAGGCTTCGCGGTAGGTCCCGAGTGTATCGCGTAGCTTCTCCTCCTTGTGAGCGGTCGGAGGGGCCAACGTCGCTTCAAGGGTCTTCGTAGCGGTCGTCACTGTTCCTCCACGTATTCCATCAACACGTCCACGCTCACTTGCCCGGTCGTAGCGAGAAAGTACCCCGGTTGCCAGAACGAGTCTTCGAGGACCTGTTTGACCTCGGGGTACTCTTTGCGTATTTTCCGCGAGGAGACGCCCTTGAACGAGTTGATGAACTTCGTCATATCGGTCGTCGGCTTCGCGGTGAACAGAACGTGAACGTGGTCTTGTCCGCCGTTGACGCTCTGTATCGAGACGCCGAAGTCCTCCGAGAGGTCGTTCGCTATCTCACCGATACGTTCGCAAATGTCGTTGGTGAGAACGGTTGCGCGGTACTTCGTGACGGTCACAAAGTGATATTGGAGTGCGTAGACCGTGTGCGACCCGGTTTGGAGGTTGTACTTCATTTGGCCTCATCGTATTCAAGGGGACCAATT
>NZ_RRCH01000058.1 GCF_003862495.1 Halocatena pleomorpha
CGCCACGCTCACAATTGCAGACCGCTACCTCAGCAGAGAGAGCTGTTCCAGAGAAGACACGAATAGCGATGACTCGGCTGAGGATGGGGAGCCTTTGACCGCTCCACAAGACAGCCAAGACGATGCTGCCACCTAGCAGATGACGCTTGGAACGTATGCGTCTTGAAACCTTAGGGTTGGTTCGACTGGCCCGAAATCCTATGGTGGGATTCACGCGACTTTAGGCGCGGGAGGAGGTCAATAAAACTCTCACCAGCCAGTATATTGGTGTGCGATAACTAATGACAACCAGCCGTCGTCGTTCCTCACGTACAGAACCGAGCAGACGCACAGTCTTGAAATCGATCGGCGTCGTGGCTACCGGGCTGGTAGGCGCGAGCGCCGTTCCGAACGCGCGGGCTGCGGACGGTTCGTACACGCGCCACACCTACAACGGACTCGAATACACGAAATACGTCCCCAACAGCGTGGACGACAGCACGGCGGTTCCGCTGGTGGTCATGCTGCACGGCTGTGCACAAACCGCCGACGATTTCGCGGACGGAACGGGGATGAACGAGGTGGCCGACGAGAACGATTTCATCGTTTGTTACCCCGAACAGTCCACGTCCCGCCATTACAACCGATGCTGGCAGTGGTTCAACGACGCGAACACGACGCGAGACCGGGGCGAAGCGGCGATCATCGCGGGGATGGTCGGGGAGATAACAGCGAACCACACCATCGACGGGGATGCGGTGTACGTCGCCGGACTGTCAGCGGGCGGCGCGATGGTTCCCAACTTGGCCGTCGAGTACGCCGACGTGTTCTCGGGTGCCGGCATCCACTCGGGATTACAGTACGACGCGGCCGAAGACCAGATCAGTGGGGTGACAGCGATGACCCAGTGTAGCCCGAAAGATCCCCAAGAAGCGGGAACGAGCGCCTACGACCGGATGGAGGAGTTCGACATCACCACCGTGCTGCCGACGATCGTCTTCCATGGCACGGACGACGCTACGGTCGCTCCGTGTAACGGCGAGCAGGCGACCGAGCAAGCGATACAAACCAACGACCTCGCCCACAACGGGAGCGACGATGACGCGATCGATGGAGAGGCAGATAAGACGTACTCGGACTGCTCTGCTCCGAACTGCGCCACCGTCTCGGAGTACCACGATTCAACCGGTCAGAGCCTCATTGAGCACTGGTTGGTCAGCAACATGGGACACGCGTGGTCGGGGGGCACCCCCTCGGGTTCGTACACCGATCCGGACGGACCGGACGCCTCGCGGGAGATGTGGGCATTCTTCACTAGTACGGATCACGGCGACGGTCCCGAAGACGGCGCGCCCGTAGCAGACGGGTCGGCCACGCCGAATCCGGCAGCACTAGGCGAATCGATCACCTTCGACGCCACCGGCGCTTCCGACGATGGCTCGATCGAAGCGTACGAGTGGGACTTCGACGACGGAACATCCGCGACCGGAGAGACCGTTACACACAGCTACGACGTGACCGGTAAAAAGACCGTAACGCTGACAGTGACCGATAATGATGGAAAAACCGACACCGACACCGTTGCGGTCGAAATCATCGAGGAGGGGTTCGACGGTTACTGTGGCGTTAATGACAACTACTCACACGTCCGAGCCGAGCGGGCGTGGACCGATGGGACCAACGCCTACGCGGTAGGGTCCGACGAGAACATGGGGCTGTACAACACCTTCGAGACGACCCGGTTGAAAGAAACGTCTCTTTAAACAGCGAGAGAATCCCGCCGTTCACGGCGGGCGTGAATCGCGTAAGCTTCATTCCACAAACCACGTCGAAAGCCGTCTGAATACCCCACGGAGTAACGTTTAATACAATTGGTCCCCTTGAATACGATGAGGCCAAATGAAGTACAACCTCCAAACCGGGTCGCACACGGTCTACGCACTCCAATATCACTTTGTGACCGTCACGAAGTACCGCGCAACCGTTCTCACCAACGACATTTGCGAACGTATCGGTGAGATAGCGAACGACCTCTCGGAGGACTTCGGCGTCTCGATACAGAGCGTCAACGGCGGACAAGACCACGTTCACGTTCTGTTCACCGCGAAGCCGACGACCGA
>NZ_RRCH01000059.1 GCF_003862495.1 Halocatena pleomorpha
CCACTGAGCGGGTGAAAGACTACGCCCGCGACAATGGCATCCGACATCCTCGTGCCTACGCTGAACTCATCGAGCAAGGATTGGACGCCAGTGACAACGATAACTAAGACGTTACAGGCGACGTTTGCGCCACCCACTGCGCACAAGCAGTCGAAACTCAACGACCTGCTCGACACGTACCGTGACGGGCTGCAAGAGGCGTTCGACGCCCGAGCGAGTACCATGTCGGCGGTGAGCGACATCGTGACGCCTTACGATCTGCCGTATCAGGCCAAAGCCGCGCTCTGCAACTACGTCCCGAAACTCCGCAGGACGTACAACGCCAAAGAGTTAGACGACGACCACCCGATACGGCTCACGAATCAGGCTGCGACGTTCGACCACTCCGAAGAACGCGACTACGAGTTTACGTGGTGGGTTCCACGCCCCGGTCGGGGGACGAACTTCTGGATACCGCTCCGCATCAACCCCGAACAGGAAGACCTCTGGCACGACCTCGTATCGGAGGACGCGAAAGCGGGCGAGATACGGCTTCAACAGCACCGAAAGAACTGGGTACTGCACGTCACCGTCAAGTACCCGGTCGAAGAACCAGCGACGGACGGTGACGCCACGCACATCGGCTTAGACATCGGAGAAACTGCCCTCATCACGGGCTGTGCCCTCAAGGACGGTTCTCCGACTGACCCGTTCGTGTGTAGCGGAAGCAGAGCGAAGCATCTCCGCAAAGAGATGCACACGACCCTGAAACGACTCCAAGCGCGTGACGCTTCGGAGTGGCGAATTGAAGACCGCTTCTCGCACTACCAGAACGCGCTCACCGACATCGTTGAGAAGGCGTCTCGGGAGGCCGTCGAGTACGCCAAACAGTATGAGACCCCGGTGTTGGTGATGGAGGACTTGACGTACATCCGTGAACGGCTCGACTACGGGAAGTACATGAATCGTCGGCTTCACTCGTGGGCGTTCGCCCGACTCCAAGGGCGCATCGAGGACAAGGCGACGGACGCAGGCATCCCGGTTGAGGACGTGACTCCGGCGTACACCAGCCAGACGTGCCACTCGTGCCACCGTATCGGTCGGCGGGACTCTCAAGCCGAGTTTCGGTGTCCGAACGACGCCTGCCACGTTTCGACGTTTCAGGCCGACATCAACGCTTCTGCGAATATCGCACGACGGGTTGACCCGTGGGGAGAGAGCGTCCCGCTTGACAAGGCGGAACGCGATGACTCGCCACAGGATGGGCGCGGTTGTGACACCGCCACGACTCCATCCGAGACGGCGAAGCCGTCTCGTGGTCACGAAAGACGCTCCGCGTCTTTCGAACGACACCGTGAGAAGAGCGTACCAGCGCAGATGACGCTCACGGCATTTCGAGAGTCGAAACCCTCTGCCAGCGTTCACGAAACTCCGTCTCGTGAGCCAACCAGAACCAGCGGTTCTGGTGACGACAACTAACTGGTATTCCTACTGCGTGGGAAGCCTCGCCGTTTACGGCGAGGAGGATGTCAC
>NZ_RRCH01000006.1 GCF_003862495.1 Halocatena pleomorpha
GCGCGAACGAAGTGAGCGACCGTCTCGCGCGGGAGTGGTGGCCAACGGCCACCCGAGCGCAAAAAAGGTGGAGGGTCATCGCCGGCCCTCCAGTAATGGACATCCCACCCGATGCGCGTACCGCGATCGAATCGGCCGCCCGCACCGAGGACATCGCTGGCGCTGTTTAGTTTTCTGATACGATTCGACACCGTTACATGTCTCTGCTTCGTTCCCAATCATGGGTGTTCTGCGAGCTGAGAACCCCAGCGTCGGGTGGTAGTGACACCCGGCGCGTTTCCATGAACGCGCGGCCGCGGTGTGCTGGCGTTCTCGTTTATCGTTGCCTTCCCCTTCACACATAAAGGTACTGATGCAATGAGTAATGTCGTGTCAAACTGACAACTCGTTCCGCAAGAGACGTTCTCGGATGGGATCGATCCCGTCCGGCCGATGACCGACTCAATCTGTGACGCCGGCTGCGCTGAGCGAATGTGGAAACTACGCGTTCTTGTTTCATAATGTTATTGGATCACATTTTACTTCCTCTACCGACTACCTCTGGATATGGTCACACACGATACGGTTCGAGATGTGCTCGTGCCCGACTTCGTCGGCGCGAGCGAGAGCGATCCCGTCCCAGCGAGCGCCCGACTGTTACTCAACGAACGCACCGACCACCTCGTCGTGCTTCGGGGTACCGACCCGGTTGGTTTAGTGAGCACACACGATCTCCTCAGACGGTTTCTCACCGGCGACGCAGCCGACGCAACGCTCGGTGATGTCATGACGACCGACTACGAAACTATCACGCCAGACGTGTCCGTGGAGGCAGCCGCCGAGCGGTTCGTTGGTTCCGCACAGCCGCTACTCGTTGTCGAGAACGGCAACCTGATGGGACTGTTGACCGAGCGAGATCTTCTGACCGCTCCACAGGGAGATCCCTACGAAGAAGCGCTCCCGATCGATGAATCGGCGGACAACACCGACATCAACGCCGATGCAGCGAGTCAAGGGATCTGTGAAGGCTGTGGTGCGTTCACGCGATCGCTCACTGTTGCTGGCGGACGATCGTTGTGTTCGGACTGTCTCGACGTGTGACAATTGTCAGCGTCCAAAGACGAGCTAGATCTCGGAGGCACCATCCGAAAATCGGCGTTTGTGATAATATCCTGATAAACACGCATCCATCCACAGTCAATCGTTTACTCGTGGTCGAAATAAGATGTGTGACGTTCCGCGGAGATCGGGCAGCAAACACAACACCTTTCGTAGACCGCACAGGAACCTCGGGCATGATACGGACGCTCGATGATCTCGACGCCAGCGGGACAGCGGTAGGGGTACGCGTCGACATCAACAGCCCACTCACGGATGATGGGCAGTTGGCGGATGACGCTCGACTACGGGCGCACGTCGACACCCTGTCGGAACTCACGGAGCGTAACGCCCGCGTCGCTGTGCTCGCTCACCAGGGCCGGCCCGCGGGTGATGAGTTCATGCCGCTTTCCGCGCACGCTCGTCGACTCGACGAGTTGCTCGATGCGCCCGTCGAGTACATCGACGCCACGTTCTGCAAGGCGGCCCGAGACCGGATCGAGGCGCTGGAGAATGGATCGGTGCTCGTGCTCGAAAACACCCGGTTTTACAGCGAGGAGAACATGTCGTTCGACCCGGCGAGCGCAGCCGAGACCCACCTCGTTGACCGCCTATCGATGGTGCTCGATGTTTTCGTCAACGACGCGTTCGCCGCCGCGCACCGATCCCAGCCGTCGATCGTGGGCTTTGCCGAACGGCTGCCGAGCTTTGGAGGGCGGGTGATGGAGCGCGAACTCGAAGCGCTGGGTGAGATCAGAGAGCGCCCGTCTCCTCGGGTGTACGTTCTGGGTGGCGCGAAAGTCGACGACTCGATCGAGATCGCAGAAACCGTTCTCCAGTCGGGCATTGCTGATACGGTTCTCACAACGGGGGTCGTCGGGAACGCGTTCCTCCACGCCAGTGGGGTATCACTCGGAGCGGAGACAGCGTCTGTCGTCACCTCGCGCGCCCGTGATCGACTCGACTTGGCCGCGGACCTACTCGAACGGTATCCAGAGCGCATTCAGACCCCTGTCGATGTCGCTGTCGAGCGTGATGGTGAGCGCGTCGAGCACTCGATCGAATCACTCCCGGTCGAACAGCCCGCGCTCGACGTGGGACAGGAAACGATCGACGCGTACACTGAAGTGTTCGAAGCCGCCGGAACGGTGGTTCTCAACGGGCCGGCCGGGGTGTTCGAGGACGAACGATTCGCCGTCGGGACGACTGAACTGTACAGTGGTGCTACCGACGCCGGGTTCTCGATCGTGGGCGGTGGCGACACGGCGGCTGCGCTCCGTCAACTCGGATTATCCGGCTTCGACCACGTCAGTACCGGTGGCGGTGCGGCGCTCGCGCTGTTGACCGGCGAACAGCTCCCGGCGGTTACGGCGCTTGACTCCAAGACCTGATAACGGATGGACATCGACACGCCCGACCGGAACGAGGTGGACGTGCTCGCGGACCTGTGGGTGGCGCTCGCTCGCGGGCAACAGGAACACGGCTCACACCTCGCTGCAGAATCCAACCGCACGCCGATCCGGGAGTCGATTACGCAGCATCTGGTCACTGGTGGACTCCTCGTCGCTCGGGCCGACGACGCTGTCCATCGAACCGAGTTCGATCGGGTCACCGATGTCATCGGATTCGTGATGTTCAGCGCCCAGTCGGGACGGTACGAGGAGACAACGGCTGCCGGACTGATCGAGAACCTCTATGTGGTTCCCGACCATCGCGGAGACGGTATCGGCTCGTCGCTGCTCGTGGCAGCAGAAGAGTCGCTACACGAGCAAGGGATCGAGACGATTACGCTCGATGTGATGACAAATAATGCGGGTGCACAGCAGTTTTACGAGCACCACGGCTACACGGCACACCGGATCACGATGGCGAAACACGAAACCGATATACACTCAAAGGACGAGTAACTAATAGACAGATACACGCTGCCAAGGGAGCTTGGGTCCGGTCCAAGCACTCGATTTGTAATCGAGAATTCATGGGTTCAAATCCCATCCTTGGCTCTGCTGAAAACTGTCCTCAGATTTGTCGCTCTCAAGATTCCCGTACGACACAGCAGACTACATTATTGTACGACGATAAATACTCCTGACCGATCAATTCACTGACTGACGAAATATTCAGGCTGTTCGAACGGTTCAGTTTCGCCTTCGACGCCGGTCACGTCAAGCGCCGTCACGACGGCGTCCACGTCGAGCAGTCCCGTGAGGCTCGGTTCGGTTCGTCCCGCATCACTGCTGATGAGTTCTTTGACGTACAGGCCACCCTCCCCGTGGAGTTCGACCGTTGCGTGGCGCTCATCAGTTAGTTCTCCGTCGATATCGTACACCGTCCGCGTTCGATCGATGTCGGCCCGTCGGTGGTCGACGCGGTTGGGTGTGCGCTGTTCGATTGTCGCGCCTTCGAGCGCGTCGAGTGCGTCCTGGAACACCGCCGCGTCGATCGGCGTGTCGAATTTCACGTCCATCCGGTACGTCTTCGAGGCGTCCAGTTGCTTGACGCGTTCGACCATTTCGTGTGTGGCGGCCCGGAGTCCGGACACCTCGACGGCGTCGGCTTGTTCGTTGATCGCCGTTTCGAGCCGGTCGAGATCCACAGATCGCGTGCGCGGCTCGTCGATTTCGATGACGAACGGCCGCCCGTCCCCGAGCATCCGGGCGTCGACATCCTCGCGTCCAGCGCCGTGAAAGACCGCCTCGCTGCCGTCCATCGCCTCTCGGAGGACTGGTGCCGTCTGCTGTTCGACGCTCGTTCCGTACCGATAGCCCGTTCCGTCACACGCTGCACACTGTTCCCCTCGTCGCATGCCTGTCTGCCCACAGTCCGAACACGGCCACTTGGTTTGGGGCACATCGCGCTTGAGTTTGCGATACCGCCCGTAAACGAACGCCGAGTTCACCTGCAGTTCGATCTCATCAGTCGCCAGATCGAGAAGAACGAGCGCGTCGGGCCGCTCCAGATCGACATCGGCGTCGATCGCTGCCCCGATCCGCTTTCCGACTTCGCGGTTGAGTTCCCGTTTCAACGGTGCACCCGCGTCCGCGTCGAGTCCCACGTCCTCGCGCAACAGCCGATCGTTCTCTTCGAGCAGCGGCGGAACGCGGGTTCCGACCTGGTAAGTAGCGATCTCCCACCCCCTGAGCGCCGCAATCGCCCGCTCTGCGAATGAGTCCACACGGGCGGACTCGCCTTCACACACCCAACACGACGCCTCATCCGCGTGTGGCTCGTACGGATGATCGTCAACAAGAGCAACAGTGATCCGAAGCGAGCGGCCACGCTGGGAGTTCGTGAGACCGAACCCCCGATCAGCGACGAGTCGGCCGAGACAGGCGTCACACAGCGGACCGGTGTCCAGTGCCGCCCGAGTAAGCCCAAGAAGATCCATGGTGTTACTCTCACCAATCGCGCCGACGGCTTGTCCCTTCCGAGTCCAACCTCACACGACAGCGTCGTGTTCGTCCCGAGCGTGCTCTCTGAGTTGCTCGGCCGACTCAAACGTCATTCCACAACTGCATCGGTGTTTTATTTTCACCGTTTTGTCAGACCCGTTGCTAGCCATGTTTCCATCTTGGGCCACACCGCTTTGTACGTTATGTTTTTCCATGCCACTACAGTTCCTCCGGTGGTGGGGAGCAGGCACCAGTGCGTTCAAGGATCACGGTGTACTGATTCTGACCGAAATCCTGCGGATCGCCGTACTGAATCGACCGGGGATTCACGCCGACGCCGAGGAGATCCAGCCAAGCATTTTCCTTGGGCGTTTCATCGAGGAACGCCGGGCGAGAACCGAACGTTGCCGCGACGGAGTAGGGATGGGTGTCCTCAGCGAGCAACGCCCTGTAATACTCGGTCTGTCCCGACAAGGAGAGCCGTTCAGCCCGGACGCTCCAGTCATCCGGAGCGAGATGGAGAATACCGTTGTGATACGTGAGTTCGATGTACGCCGGACAACGGTTTGGCATCTTCTCTATCCATTCGGTGTAGGCCTCCCGTGCCACAGG
Organism: Halocatena pleomorpha; assembly: GCF_003862495.1. Taxonomy (GTDB): domain Archaea; phylum Halobacteriota; class Halobacteria; order Halobacteriales; family Haloarculaceae; genus Halocatena; species Halocatena pleomorpha. The sequence goes on from NZ_RRCH01000006.1 coordinate 5,082, forward strand.
ATTGCCGTTTTCGTTCATGTGGTCATATGAGGGGCGACTGACGGTCATCCCGTGAGGGATGGCAGCCTCTTGGGGATCGGCCACGTACGTTTCGACCACCGCGTCCTCGTCGGCGTGTGTCCGGAGCCAGTCGGTTGCCTCGTCTCGGGGCTGGCTCGCGTAGCCGAGCACGCCGACACCGGCGTACACGCTGCTTGAAACCACGAGCACAGCGATGATCGGGCGCGCAAGTGAACGATTGTGATCGTGAAGGCGTGCCAACCACACCCCGACGAGGAGCACGACCAACGGGAACGTTAACAGGAGATGATGGGTTCGGATGTAAGACCAGCCAGCGAACACCAGAAGAAGCGTCGTGATACCGACTAGTGACAACACAACGCCGTTGGTTTCGGGTGATCGCTTCCGGAGTCGGGGAAGGTTCATCACCGTGCTGATGAGTCCCGCACTGAACAATGGCAATCCGAGCCCGTTGAGATAACCACGAAGAAGCCACCACCAGCTTGGTCTGTCGAGCCAGCCGTAAACGTTGCTCTTGTTCGACGTACCGCGTTGCATCCGGTGAATGATCCGTTCGATCCCGTCACCGAACACGCTGGGATAGCCGACGACGATGACCGTCACACCGATGATCAGTCCGAGACTCAGTAGGCCCGGCCGTATCAGCGCGTCACTCCACTCCGTCTCCGGTTCGAATCCGTATAGGACGTACGCGATGCCGAGCAAAATCACGCCAATGCCGGCGGTGAGTTTGAACGCGATGCCCAGTGCTCCGAACACACAGCCGGCCAGAAACACCGCCCGATCGCCAGTCTCGGCGTACCGAAGCCCACAGTACACGACGAGCAAGAAACACAGCAGCGCTGGAGCGTCCTCTCCGATTTCGTGGGCCATGACGAGGACCCCCCACGTGACTGTCAACAGAAGCGCCGACAGCCGTCCAGCCAGCCGGTCACGCATCGTAACCCCGATCCGGTAGGTGACGTAGACGCACGCGACGACCACCACGACGTTGATGAGACGCGCGAACAACAGTCCCCACGTCCAGATCCAGCGCGGTGTATCGAGCCAGTGTGCCCACAGGCCGACCGCTTGTTGCTCGGGTAGCGTCGTGAACGCCTCAAGCTGTCCGAATATGAGAGCTGCGGCGAACACCGGCAACAGGGCGACACCGAAGAGATAAAACGACGCTCCGTACGCTCGTCCCCGCGCAATCCCGTCGAGAAACGATTCAAGCGTCGGCTCTTCGACGTAGTACCCGACCGCAACCATCACGTTGTTGATGCGCCACCGCTCATCGCGTGTTGCGAAGTTCGGAATTCGGTGCCAGAACCAGAACCCCGCGAGCACTGTTGCCACTATAAGAATATACGGCAAATACGGATCACTTCTGAAGTCATCGATGAACTGCCGTTTCGTCCGCCCCAGCAGTTCACCCGTCGCACGCCACATACTGGCGCTTCAACGAGGAGTACATATAAACGATGTTAGTTTGACTTTTCGGCTCCACGACTTCGATTCCGATAATGACGGAATAGGTCGGACGAACGTTTTTATTATCAGTTGTTCTTTCCCACCGTATGAGGTTCGTAATTGTGGGCTACGGACGGGTTGGAATCAGAACCGCAGACATCCTTCGGTTAGAAGATCACGAGGTAGTGATCGTCGATACTGATCCAGAGAAGGTCGAGCGCGCCAAAGAAGAAGGGTTTGAGGTGTACGCAGGGAGTGGAGACGCGGAGTCAGTGCTGATGGAAGCCGGCGTTGAGTCGGCCGACGCGGTCGGTGGGTTGACCGGCGATCTGAACGTGAACCTCAGTGCGTGCGTTATCGCGGACCAATACGACTGTCGAACGGTGCTTCGAATCGACGACGACTACCACGCCGACATCTACGAGAAGTATGCCGCAGAGGTGGACGAAGTCGTCTATCCTGAGCGGCTCGGCGCGGCAGGAGCGAAAACCGCCCTCCACGGCGGTGATTTCGACGTGCTCGGGGCGCTGACGGAAAACCTGTCTGCCGGCAGCGTCACCGTCGGGGACGACGCAGCTGTCGTTGGGGAACGCGTCATAGGTGTCGATTTGCCCGGAGAGTCGCTCATCTACGCCCACGGCCGGGAAGACGAGTCAATGACGATCCCGCTCCCACAGACGACGATTGAGTCCGGGGACACGATCGCGTTCATGGCTGATCCCGATCTCGTTTCTGAGGTTCGCGGACTGCTCAGCGGCTGAGCACGCTTGCGTGACCGATGGACGTTTGGACGTAGAGAACGACTGGAAACGTATGGGCTGGGAAGCACTGTTCGACCGTGCCGAGGCGTACGACGTGTCTGTCGAGGAGATCGAGTCTGCGCTCAGTGCTCGTCGAGATGACTGAGATAACGCGAATCGTCGCTGACAGCGACGTGCTCACAGCGGATCTCCTCATCGGGGGGAGTGCCCGCGAGGCGCTTGACATCGTCCGGTCGCATTCGTGGCTCGAATTGGTAGCGAGCGATCCCCTCCTTGCTGACGCACAGGCAGTCATCGCGGAACTCGCTTCAGAGGAACTCGCCACGGTGTGGCACGAGACGATCGACGCCGAACGGATCGCCGTTGATAATCCATCCGGAGACCACCCAGCACTCGCCTCAGCGTACCACGGAAACGCGGCACACGTCCTTTCCTTTGATGATCGCCTCAGGAGTGCGAAAACCGGGATCGAGATCAGGAAACGAATGAAAGCGAGCGTCAAATCCCCCGACGCGTTCGTCGCCCTCTTCGATCCCGAACGCTTCTATGAAACCGCCTTCGACGAGCCGTATCCGGGACCGGACTCCGACTCGCGCTGATGGGTCGATCACGCTTGCCGATCTCAACGCTCCGCAAACCACTCGGAAAACGTGGCGAGCGCCCGCCCACGGTGTGAGACGGCGTTTTTCTCATCAGTGGACATCTCCGCGAATGTGGTGCCATCGTGTTCGAAAATGGGATCGTAGCCGAAGCCGCCAGTACCCCGTGGCTCGACGATCCGGCCGGGAATCACCCCCTCAAACAGTTTCACTGGTACGCCCGCCGTATCGACGGTATCGTCAGTCGTCGCGGTGGCGCGCTCCTCGACAGCCAGATCATCCCCGCGCCGACCCTGATCGACCGAGTCGGGCGTGGCCGAGAACGGCTCACCGTCGCAGTAGGCGATCACACACCGAAACGTGGCCCGACTCGCTCCGGCGTCGCGGGCGAGTCGGCCGACGCGCTCGACGCCCAAGGTGTCTTCTGCGAACGCGGAGTACGGACCGGGAAAGCCATCGAGACCGTCGATGAACAGGCCAGCGTCGTCAACGATCACCGGCTCACCGACGTGATCAAACGCCGCGCGCGCGCCGTGGGCGGCGATCGGAGCGAGCGTTTCGGACTGGATTTCGGGATAGTCGTAGTCGAACGCAGTCACTGCGTCGTCACCGAGATACTCGCGTGCCTCTCGAACCTTCCCGGGGTTCGTCGTCACGTAATGGAGCATACTAACCGCTCGAACCCCGCTCAGAAAATGACCATCGGTTCCCGGCTCAGTCAACGATGACTTCAACCGGCTCGTCGTCGCTCGATATCTCATCCTCCTCGCCGCTTTGCTGGTGGTAGAACAGAGCGCCCGCTACGGCGAGGACGATCCACGACCGCCAGTTGGAGAGGTTCAGCGTGTATCCGATCCCAAACGGCTTTTCGACCAACATACCTTCATCGGGTCGCCAGTAGGCCGACAGCATCCGACCGAGACTCGGACGCTCGAAATTGTATGGCACACCGAACAGTTCACCCGACTGTGGCTTATCGACCATAATCTGTGGTATGTCCGGCATGGTTAAACCATTTACCACAACCTATCACTGATTATTAAAATGCGTCAGCCGAGCGAGTTAGGACTGATACCGGCCGCGTCCCTCGATCGTCCGCAGTTGATCAATGACCGCCGGATCACCGGCGTCACGGTAGGATTCTTCGAACGCGCCGAGTAGTGGATCGGGAGTACTCGCGGTTCCAGCGATGCTTTGGGAGAACACGTGGAGATCCATCGCGTGATCCTCGATCGCCTCGGAGTAGTAGGCGAGTCCGAAATCGATGAGCCACGTTCGGTTGCCGACGCGGACGTTTCTGGTAGTGGGATCGCCGTGGACGATGTCCGCCGCGTGAAGCGTGGCGAGGAGACGACCCACATCCCGCACCTGTGCCTCGGTCGGGTCGTCTCGGAGGTCTGCGGTGCCGACGTGTTCAAAGACGATCCGAGGCTCGCGTTCGTCGATATCCCGGAGCGCTGGCGTTGACACCCCGAGCCGCCGCGCATCGCTCGTCACTCGGGCCTCCGCACGGGTACGCTCCCGACGAAGCCGCTCGTCGAGTTGGGGATGTCTGTAGGCCTTCGGCACCCGTGTTTTGATCACGTTTCCGTCGTCGATCTCGACGGTCGCCTCCGCACCGCGCTGAGGATCGTCAGTGACTGCGCTCGTTGTTTCTGTCGGACGACGATCGGAGCCAGTCCGCCACGTGACAGGCACCTCGTCAGGCCGAAAGTTCGGGCGCACTCGCGACTCCTCGATCGGGATGTCATCACCGGCAGCGGCCATTTTCGCCCCGAGCACCGCGATCATGCCGGCGTTGTCCCGGAGAAAGCGTGGTTCCGGGGCATAAAAGGACGCGCCTCGGGCAGCGCACATCGTTTCAAGCATGTCCCGAAGGCGGCCGTTCTGTCCGACGCCACCGCCGAGAACGAGTTCATCCGCCCCAGTCAGCGACAGCGCTCGTTCCGAGACCTCCGCGAGCATCGCAAAGATCGTTTCCTGAAGCGAAAAGCAGACATCCTCGATCGCCACGCCGTCGTCGTATGCCTCTTTGGCCGCGCTCATGATCCCCGAGAAAGAGAAATCCATTCCCTTGACCACGTAGGGCAGATCGGCGTATTCGCCGTCGGCCGCCGCGGCTTCGACCTTTGGACCGCCGGGGTGTGACCAGCCGACGTGGCGAGTGAACTTATCGATCGCGTTGCCGACACCGGTGTCCATCGTCTCACCGAGCACGCGATACCGACCGTTGTGATAGCCGAGAATGTGGGCGTTGGCACCGCTCGCATTCAAACACACCGGAGCATCGAACCCCGACCGGTGGCGACCGATCTCGAGATGAGCGAGCATGTGGTTGACGCCGACAAGCGGAACGTCAAGCGTTCCCGCCAGCGCCCGCCCGGCAGTCCCGACAATACGGAGACACGGCCCGAGTCCCGGACCCCGAGAAAAAGCGACAACATCGATCTCGTCGGTCGAATCGCGGGCGCGGCCAACCACCTCGGGGATCGCCTCGCGCATGTGCTCTGCGGCCTCGCGGGGGTGAATACCGCCGCTCTCCGGTTGATACTCGTCGGTGAAAATCGACACCGTTTCGGCCGTCGAATCGTACACCGCGGCACTCGCGGCCCACGCTGTTCCCTCAATACCGAGAACGCGCATCTGTTTCAGGTTCCAGCCGGCAGCTCAGGCCTCTTCGGTCTCAGCGTCCGATTCCATTTCAGCGCCGATCTTGTTTCGATCGAGCATGTACGACTGCTCGACATCTCGGGCGTGTTCGGCAGTCTGATACACTTTGGCGTAGCCGATGGTTTTGCGCATTCCGTATTTCGTGTCGAGTTTGTGAATAACAACCTCATCGGCGTCTTTGTTCAGCATGGCCGCAAGGCTGTCACGCACCGACAGCCGCGATGGTGTTGCGTCCTCGTGAACAACCCGAAACCGAACATCCGAACGGTGTAACATCGGATTATCCTCTTCGTTGATGATTTCGATGTCCATGTTACCGATACTTGCCTCCGAAACAGCTAAAAGGATTTCGAAGCACTAACCGTTCGGTCTGATAACGGCGCGGCCCTCGATCTCACCGTGTTCGAGTTTCTCTGCGACGGTATTGATCTCATCGAGCGGATAGTGGGTGGTGTGGAGCTCGACAGCACCGCGATCAACGAGCGCCATGAGTTCCTGTAACTCGGTGTACCGACCGACGAGCGCTCCGCGGTAGGCGAGTTCACCATCAACGAGTGCCTGTGCGGGTTGATGGACGTGACCACCGTATCCGACGACGTGGAAATCACCGCCGGGTGCGACGATGTCCGGACCAGTCGCAGTCGTCTCGTCGCTGCCGACGAAATCGAGCACCTGTGTGGCTCCCGTCCCATCTGTTATCGAATCGATGGCTGAGACGAGATTTTCCTCACCCGAATTGATGGTGTGATCGACGCCGAGGCGCTGGGCCAGATCGAGGGCGTCCTGTTTGATATCGACGGCGACAATCGTCGCGGCCGACATCGCCAAAAGACATTGGACTCCAATGTGACCGAGTCCACCGACGCCGATGACGACGGCAGTCGATCCGGGTACGAGTTCGGTGGTCGCCTTCTTCACGGCGTGGTAGGCGGTGATGCCCGCGTCGGCGTGGGGTGCAATCTCTGCCGGATCGACGCCATCTGGAAGCGTGATTACTGACCGTTCGTTGGTGAGCAGATACTCCGCAAACCCGCCGTCGGTACTCAGCCCAGGAAACGAAAGATTCTCACAATGCATGTCCTCACCCAATCGACACGCCCGACACACGCCACACGTCCGAACAGGGTGACAGATGACCTGATCACCTTCTACCACCGTTGTCACTCCTGCCCCCCCACTTCGACGACGGTTCCCGCGTTCTCGTGGCCGAGTGTCATCGGCAGCTCTTGGGGCACATACTCCGTCCACATCCCTTCGATGACGTGGTTATCGGTTTGACACCACCCCGCCCCCTCGGTCTCGATGAGCAGCGCGGTGGGATCGGTCACAACTGGCCGATCGATCTCATCGATGGTGAGCGCGGTGCTCATGTCGTCAGTGTAGTCGTGGAGGCGCGCAGCTTGCATGATACTGTGTAACAATCGGTGGGGGACGGGTAAAAAGTATTGTTGGTTATTATACACGATGGCCAGAGGGTCCGTCGGTCACTCTTTCCATTTGATCGAACAGCCCCGTGAGGGACGGAACGCCGTTTCGACCGGTTCGTCAGCGAGCACGGCGTCACTGACGGCGCGCATCTCAAAGCCAGGCTCACCGGATGGATCCTCGTCTGGACTCATCGCGTCGTCGAGTCGACCGTGGTATGCGAGCGTGAATCCGGCGTCGGTGTTCGAAAACAGGAATGGATCGGGTGTACACGTCGCCCCGTAGGCGCGGGCGACGGTTTGGCTTTCGTCACGGAGATACGCGTCGTATGCGATCGTTCCCTCCGAAACGAGTTCACGCATTCGTTCGAAGGAGTCACCGGGATACTCCTCGGCGTCGTTGGGGTTTATGCCGACGACCGCTACCTCCTCGTAATCGGCGGCGATCGCGTTCAGCGCGTCCATTTTGGCCTTCGCGTACGGGCAGTGGTTGCACGTGAACACCAGCAGTAGGGCCTCATACCCCTCGAAATCCGAGAGCGAATACTGTTCATCGTCCGTTCCCGGTAGTTCGAAATCCGGTGCCTGTTCGCCGCGTTCGAGTTCCTGTGTTGATTCTTCGAGTGCCATACGAGAACCCTTGGACCCGAGCGGAAAAAACGTGGGCGAAAAAAGCTGCTCGCTCCCGCTCGCGGTGCTGCGTTTTGTCCGCTCCGCCACCGCACCGCGATGCACCGCCACCGCACCGCGACCGCACCGCCTCCGCCTGCTAGCAAACATGTTTGTGAGTGGTGTATTCTGGAGATATCTGTGGGTGGAGACAATAGTTAGGACAGCAGACAGCATAGGGTCCTCTCTAGCTACCATACGAGAATAGTAAACACTCTTTTACTTCTACGTCAGAGCGTGTACTGATGCCGTTTACGCTCTACCATCTCGGTCCAGCACTACTGATCGGCCTTCCGCTTCGCCGCTGGATCGATCTCCTGACACTCTGCACTGCCAGCGTGGTTCTCGATATCTGGCCGTTGCTTGCGGGGTTGGGAGTGTTACCGGGACCGTACCACAGGGTTGAACACACGTATCTCGGCGGTGCTGTCGTCGCTGGTATGCTCACAGTCGGGATGGTACTGGGTGCGCACCAGTTCCCAACGCAGTTCGATCGATGGCGATCTGATACAGGCGGCCTCACTGGTCTCGTTGTTCCGGGGCTTATCGGCACGCTGCTTCACGTCACGCTCGATAGTGTTACTCATCCAACAATGGATCCGTTCACGCCGATCGCTGGCAATCCATTTTCCCACCTCTTCACACTTATGGAATTAACAATTGTTTGTGCAACTCTCTTGTTCATCTGTCTTGCGTGGCTCGTGCTCCTACACACAGCAAGAAGGCGTAGTTCTGAGGAGAGTTCAGGGTTGTTTGCGATCGGCCCACTGCACATGCTCAGCATCTCATCCAGACACCGGCTAGCTGGAGTCAGCATTGCCGGCCTCGGCATTATTATGCTTCTATTGGTCAGTCGTACCGACATTTTCATCGCGAAGGTCATATGGGGCGCGTCCGGCGGGATCATCCTGTTCAACGGACTGTACCTCAACGGCGTCCGGTTTCGATAGCAACGCAAACACGATGGTGGTGGCACACCCGACCCCTGTCAAATACAGTGGCATGATGCGCTCTCATCCTCAGGGAGGCTATGCAGAACGCTCCTCACAGAAAAATGCCGCTATCCACACGCGAAAACTAAAGGAGCGTTATTTCGCGGTCACGGGGTCGCTCGCCGGAGCCGTCGTCTCCCGAACGTCGACACCCTTGCCCCGAAGGCGCTTGTGCATCGTTTCCGGTGTCACACCGGCGTAGCCGGCCGCCTGTTCGAGCGTCAGCGTTCCCGACTGGTACAATGATATCGCAGCCACGACCGCGTGTTGGCGCATACTTCGTAATGTGTCCCAATACCCTATAAGTATACTGTGAGATTATATCTCATTATATGCCGTGGAATCCCATTGTGTAGCAAGGCTTTTTGCCAGCGTCATCGCCAATTCCGGCATGGACACACGCGCCGAACTGCTCGGTCTACTGCGCGAGAACGCCCGCTATTCCGTGAGCGATCTCGCGCGTCTCACTGGCCGAGACGAAAACGAGATCGAGGAAGCGATAGCCACCTTAGAACAGGACGGTGTTCTTCAGGGGTATCAGGCCGTCGTGGACTGGAGTCAGGCCGACTCGGAGCCGGTTCGGGCCACCGTCGAACTCAACGTTGCGCTCGATCGCGAGACAGGGTACGACGACATCGCACAGCGGATCGTGAAGTTCGAGGAGGTGCGTTCGCTCCGTCTAGTGAGCGGGGATTTCGATTTCGCCCTCGATGTCGAAGCTGATTCGATGGGTGCGGTGTCCCGGTTCATCAGCGAACAAGTGGCTCCAGTGCCGGAAGTCACCCAAACGGTTACCCACTACGTGATGGAGAGCTACAAAGAAAACGGGATCGAATTCGGTGACGGGCACGACGATGACCGCCTGTCAGTCACGCCATGACGGGACCGTCGATCGCTGAGCGCGTTCGTCAGGTTCCCCCCTCGGGGATCCGTCGGTTCTTCGAGTTGGCCGAGGAGATGGATGACGTGATCTCCCTCGGCGTGGGTGAACCGGACTTCACGGCTCCCTCGCGGGCGCGAGAAGCAGCTATCAGTTCCATCGAGCAGGGACGCACCTCGTACACGGCCAACCGGGGGAAGCGAGAACTGCGCGAGACCATTGCAGATCACATCGGAAAGTGGGATCTCACATACGATCCAGCCGAGGAGATCCTCGTAACGGCAGGGGCGAGCGAAGCGCTCGATCTGACGTTTCGTGCACTCGTCGATCCAGGCGACATCGTCGCCGTCGCACAGCCCTCGTACGTCTCATACGTTCCGAGTGCCATTTTTGCGGGCGGAACAGTACGGCCTGTCCAAACGAAGGCCCAAGACGAGTTTGTGCTCACTCCTGAGGTGCTCGAAGAGGCCGATGCTGGGGATGCCGATCTGCTCGTACTCTGTTATCCGAACAACCCAACCGGCGCAACGATGACGGAAGCGGAACTCGCTCGGGTGGCCGCGTTCGCCCGCGAGCACGATCTCACAGTGCTCTCCGACGAAATCTACGCGGATCTCACGTACGCCGGAGAACACACTTCCATCGCCAGCTTCGAGGGGATGAAAGAGCGCACAGTGGTGTACAACGGCTTTTCGAAGGCGTACGCCATGACGGGACTCCGATTGGGGTATGCGCTCGGACCAAGCGAAGTAATCAACGCGATGAACCGCGTTCACCAGTACACGATGCTGTCAGCACCAACGACCCCGCAGTACGCCGCCATCGAAGCCCTCCAATCGTGTGATGCGTCCGTCGAAGCGATGCGATCACAGTACGACCACCGACGGAAGTTCGTGCTCTCGCGCTTTTCGGAGATGGGCATCGACTGCTTCGAAGCGACCGGTGCGTTCTATGTCTTCCCAGAATGTCCGTGGGACGACGCCGAAGCGTTCGCCCAAGCGCTCCTCGAAGAACAGAACGTCGCCATGGTGCCGGGGACGGCGTTCGGGGACAGCGGCTCGGGGCACCTCCGTGTGTCGTATGCGACCGGATTGGAGGAGCTTCGAACCGCGATGAACCGCCTCGAACGGTTCTTGGAGTAGTGCATCCGCTTCTAGTCCTGTCTATTCCATTACTAGCCATGGAATACGTATCAATCGGATATCTTTAAGGAATATTCACCCATTACAGGAAGAGCTTAAATACAACCATCGTGGTACTTTGTGACACAATGAGCGATGAAACGCTAAAGGACATATCTCACACACCACCAGCGGGAGAGTCGGTTGAACGGGTATGGACCCGAGGAGACGAAATGGACGCCGAGTGACATCCTCGCCCGTCCTAAAGGACGGGGCTTCCTACAAGGGAAGCCTCACGTCGAGGGAGATGATGCGGGGTAGCGATCGACAGCGGAGATAGTTGGGGGTTCGAAGTGGGGAAGTCAAGTGGCCCGGCCGCGTCAGTTCTCGTATGGCCAACACCAACGGATCCGAGCAGTCGACAGAAGACGGTGACGTGATCGTCCCGCTTTCGGTGTACAAGATCGTTACCGTTTTCTCGACGCTCATTGCCGGGGCCGCAGTCGTGGCGGGGTTCGCTGTGTTGGATACGGCGACCCAGCAGGCCCAAGCCCCTGCAGACGAGATCAACGTTCCGCTCGCCCTGCTTGGAATCGCGGCGATCGTCACCGGATCGGCGGTGTACGTCTTCTCAACCCGATTCCGGACCGCTGGGATGGGAATGGGAAACGCTAAAGACGACGGTGACTAACAGCCGATAATGGCCGACGAATTCATGAAGGGGTTCGCCATCCTCACAACTAGTATGCTCGGGTGGATGGTTATCGCTGGCTGGTACAACACGCCGAGCTTCACTGAGTCCCAGCTTTCGGGGCCAGCACCGGAAAATCTACAGATGCTCGATCAGCTCGCGCTCACATTCAAAACCGGGCTGCTGTGGTTCGCCCTTCTGGGCGCGCTCACGTTCTGGGTACTCATCCCCGCCGGGCGAGAGCTGCGAAAGGCGATGGCTACCGAGTGAGAGCAGTTGTATCGGCTCGATCCACACCGACTCCGTCTTTGAAACTTGGTTGTCGACAGCGGTCGAAACACAACATTCAGGAATAATGTCCAGCCGTGGTGACAGCGCGGATCGCGTTGCACACCACCGAGTCACACGATCTGGGACCAGTACGGTTGGATGAGGAAAAACACACTGAGGTATCCAGCGTATAAGACAACCAACAGGGAAGCAACGATCGCGCCTTTCGGGCGTTCGATCGGGAGTTCCTGTCGAGCTTCGACCTTTCTGGACTCGAATTCGAAGAAATCAGTGAGAGCCATACCGAGTACGAGCGTTGAGATCACGATACCGGCGTGATACTCAAGCGTCGTATAGTAGAACACACCGAGTATGAGCAGTAGGTTCGTCCCGAGGAGCACGGGGTGGCGTTTGATCGCTTCTGCGCCGCCTGATTCGGCCTGACGAACGACCGTTCGATGCCCGACAGCACGAGCTATGACGTTCACCACTGCAAGAACGAAAAGCACGTGTTCGATCTGCGGACCGATGATCGTGTCGATCGGACCGAACAGCGAAGCCGCTAGTACCATACCTACATCGGGGGGGTGCTTCCATTAGAGCCTTTCCAATCCTCGTTGGATGTCGATCGTTTCGATCGACGCCACCGACTGCAAACGGAGGGACTCTGCGGGTGAAACGGTTCCGACCTGACGACCATCAACGCGGAGTTCGACGGCCGTATCGTTTCGATCGACAGTGAGTCGAACATCCGACAGCGAGACCACCCACTGGTCGGCGTCGATCGAAAACGGCGCGATGGGAACGACCACACCGACGCCGGTTTCGGCCGCGACTCGTGGACCACCGGCGTCATGGGCGTAGCCGTGGCTTCCGGCGGGAGTAGCAATCACGACGCCGTCGGCTCGAACGCTCATGATCCGCTGCCGGCGCTCACCGTGAGTAGCGACAACAGTGTACTCCGAAATGCGCGCCGATTCGACGGTGACCAGTGTCACGTCCGCGAGCGCGTAGACGCGCCCATCGGGTCGGTCGATGCCGATCACCGGGTGAGTGACAGTGAGCTGCCGGGGATCGGTGTCTGGGTAGTCATCGGTTCGGTTTCGATCGGACGAAAACAGGTCGAGTAGCCAGGGGAGTTCCGTTTGCAGTCGGTCTCTGGAGATCGAACTGAGACCGGGCGTATCGATATCGATCGGCAGGATGGGGACTGACGGATCCGGAATGAGCGACCGGAGTGCCGCGTCTTCCACAACGATAATGAACGCAGGATCGGCGTTCTGTCCGGTGGGACGATCGACGAGCGGAGTCCCGCCATTGGATTCGACCGCGGTTACTATCGGCTCGACCGCATCGCCGACGATACCAACTCGTGGGTCGGTCATCAGTAGCGTTGTTGGTCCGCCTCGCTAAACGACTTTCGAGGACTCATCTTCCGGAAGATCACCGATGAGCGCCAGCCCCTCTGCTTTATCCTCTCGCCGTAAAGCCGCGATGATATCCGATCGTGGTCGGTGATCGAGTGTTGTGTCATCGCGTGCGAGCAACACGAGGAGTTCAGTGACGAGGATTGCGCTCTCGCGGAGCGTTCGTTGTTCCAACTTATCGAGTGTGTCCGCACGAGTGTGCCCCCATCCTCGGCCTCGACTCTTAGTTTCGCTCCGGAGATGCAGTCCGGGAACACCACCCGCAAGCACGAACGGCCAGTGATCGCTGTGAGGGTTTTGGTGTGGGATTTTTGAGATCGGATGATCGAATCGATCTGCGATCTGATCGAGGGCGTCAGCGAGTCCGGCAAACCCATGGGTGAACGCCGAAATCGTTCGATTCCGTGCGACGCCGTCGTTGTTCACGACGGCTTTGATCCGATCGAGATCAGCCTGGCCGGCTTCGTGTTCGGACCCACACAGTCCGACTTCCTCTGCACCGAACGCAACGAACCGCACCCGCGTTTCGAGCTCGTCTTCGCGCATAGCGAGCGCGGCGGCGAGTTCGACGACCATGGCCGTCCCCATCCCGTTGTCCATCGCTCCCTCAGCGATGTCATGGGCGTCGAGGTGGCTCGTAACGAGGATCTCCTCGTCTGTGTCCGGTCCGACTACGGCGTGAACGTTCTGACTGGTCGCGGAACCGACGTTGGCGGTGACATCTACCGTAACTTGCTCGTCTTCGAAGCGTCGGATGAGCCGTTCACCAACCTCCGTGGACACGCCGACGGCAGGGATCGCACCGATCGGTTCAACAGGCGTTCCGACGCTGCCGGTCGGGGCGAGACAGCCCTCGATGTGATTTTTGAAAACGAAGCCGGCTGCGCCCGCGTCAACCGCGCGGTAATACTTCTCGCGGCGGTGAATGAACCGATCGTACCACTCCGGGACAGTGCTCGACACCAGTACGATCGATCCGCTCAGGTCGGTCTCGAAATCAGTGGGGAGACCGTACCCCAGATCGACCAACTCACCGGTAGCGCTCTCGGCGGGGCTGCGCGGTAACGCGATGCTTTCGTGGTGACGACCGCCCGCGCGGACGGCGCTTGATTGTCGCTCCCATCCGTGAATATCGAACGCATCGAGACGGACATCCCGCGCACCGACCTCTGTGAGCGCCTCGCGGGTCGCCACGGCCGCCTCGCGTTCACCGTCGCTGCCAGCCATCCGGTTGTCGATGTCGACCAGCCGTTCAAGATGATCCCACCCGACAGTGCTCGTAAACGTCGTACCGATCCAGTCGGTCATACGGTACACACGACAAACACGATGATAATCAGTGCGGTGACCGCATTCGAACCGCGAAAAGCTATCCGTCGCCGTTTTCGTCGACGATCACAACCGAACCGGAGACGACATCGACGTTAATCAGCGTTTTCACGTTGTGGTCGTCCATCTTATTCTCTCCGCCGACCTTTTTGATGACCGCAACGATGTCCGCGATGTCTGCGCCGATCTCTTCGAGTGCGCTGGTGATGCTGTGGAGCGTTCCCCCCGTTGACAGCACGTCATCGAGCAACAGCACCCGATCGTCGGGTTCAACGTCGTTCAGGTACATCTCGTTTTCCGAGTAGCCCGTTACTTGCGCGAGCGAAACTTCGCCCTCTAACCCGTACTGGCGCTTCCGAATGACGACGAGCGGGATATCCGTCATTAACGACACGGCTGTCGAAATGTGAATGCCCATTGCAGCTGGTGTCACGATCTTGTCGACGCCGTCGAGATCCACCTTTCGGATGATTCCGATGACGATTTCCCGGAGCAACTCCGGTTCCAACATCGGAACCCCGTCACTGATCGGATGGACGAAGTATTCGTACTCCCCCTTTTGGATGATTGGCGCGTCCCGAAGCGACTGAGAGAGCCGTTCCATGCTGCCCGTACATGGTGAAGACGTAAAAGTACAGCTTGTTGTAACTCCGTTCGATATCCGTTCTCACATATCGAGCGTTGGTCGATTTTGTTGTGTCTGAATCGTATGACTCGGGTGACAGAATTTCTGTGTTCGTCAAATAGGGATAGAATGTAACACAAGAGTTAGAGGGGGACACTGACACTGGGATGTATACAGGAACGGCGATTCAACGTCGCTCCGAACCAACAATGTCCGATATTCGATCGAACCGGAGACGGACAGTGCTTCGTAGTATGAGCCTCGTGCTTGCTAGCAGCGTTGCGGGCTGTATGAGTCTCCTGGGCGATAATTCGGATGGATCGATCCCTGAGCAGACGCCGGCGATCAACGAGGCGACCGAATCGACGGTAGCCTCACCGAACGGTGCGGCACCCTACATGCAGCCGGCGAGTGGGACGACCGACTACGGCGTTGCATTGGATAACAGTCCCGTGATGGGATCGAACGACGCGCCGATCGATATGTACTACTGGAGCGATTATCTCTGTCCGTTCTGTTCGAAGTTCACACTGAACATCCATCCGGAGATAACCAGTACCTTCGTTGCAGAAGGATCTCTGCGGGTCGTCTTCTTGCAACTACCGAACATCGGACCGAATTCCCTGCCGGCTGCCCTTCTCTCGAAATGCGTGTGGAACCAGGTTGTCGACAACGACCCCAATCGGTTCTGGACGTGGCACCGTACCATCTTCGAACGGCAGGGCGAAGAAAACAGTGGATGGGCCGACATCGAGAACCTCCTCACAATCACAGACAGCGCCGGTTTCGATACCGATCCGCTCAGGGACTGTATTCAAAATCGACAGGACAGCATCAAAGAAGAGATTCAAGCCGAAATCGATACCGCCGATCAAGCGCACATCAAACGAACGCCGGCGTTCGTTTTTGTAAACTATAATACGGACACTACACGGAAGATCACTGGCACCCAACCGTACAACGCGTTCGAAAGTACGGTACAGGCGATGAAAAACGACTGAACTGATCTGTCGTCGCTTGTCACAAATCGTGTTCGACCTCCTCTTGGTCTGCTTTTTGGATGATGATTTTGTCTTCGCGGACCCGGACAAACACCTCATCGCCGATCGACATTCCTGCGACCGTTAACTCGTCCTCGTGTAGATTGAGGTGAGCGTTGTGGTACTGACCGTCTGCATCCTTGGTCCCACTGGGACTGAGTTTCTTCTTTCTCACCATCGGACTAACCGTTAGCCATTGTCGGGGAAGCGTCCATTTAACTCTTTTTAGGCGATCTCATCTAGATATTTTCCATTTCGTTCGTGGTCTTACTTACGGCATCGTGGAATGGAACAGTGTCGTAGTTCTATCGCTAGTTGGACTGCGCCAAACGACGAGGATTTCAGTACCACTGTCGACGCTCCCGGTGTAGATCGTTTCACCCGCCGTGTATGCCTCGTCGGATCCACCCGGCTCAAGTGCTCCCGACCCGATCGACGATCCATCGAGAACGATATCCATGGTTCGAACAGCGAGTGCATCCCCGCTATCGTGGCGAAGCGTCACCTGTTCACCGTTGACGGCGAGATCGAGTCGGGCTTGGGGCGGTTGTTCCTGTTCGCCCCCAAGCCCGAACACGAACGCACCGATGACTGCCGCCAGTATCACAGTTATGGCGACCATCACGATTACACCGATAACTGGCGATACCCCCCGTTCCTCCCCGTACAGCAATTGTTTCGTTCTCATTGTATCGATGGCTTCGACGTATGGTCCGCCCCCCGACAGACACCAAACAGCCGAGAATCGCGCGACACAGGAGAGATCCCAGTCGGCCCGTGACGATCTGATACACGGACTGGCTGGATCGACCTCGCAACGCGTCGATCCCCTCCGTTTGCGTTTCGATGCCTCTTCAACCCAAAAGGGTGATCGCACATGCGATGAGGACCCACTCACCGTTGCGAGTTGAAACGACCGACTGGGACCGTAAAACGTCGCTCCAGAACCGAGTCGACCCGAGTCGACTCGATCGCAACAGCACCGTCGCGTTCCGAAAGGGGACACGATGAGCGTGTCGAAGGATGAATCGATCCGTCGCATGTGCAAGGCTGAGTGCTCCCGTTTTTCAATATAAACCTTTGTGTCTCGTTCAGTGAGCACAGCCGTCTTTTTGGCGTCAGCGTTGCAACCGATCAGCGCAGTTCGGCAACGAGTCGGTCAACGACGGTGAGACCGAGTCCAGTTTTTGATCCAACGTACTCCGTATGGTCGTTTGGCCCGACGAGCAGCGCACGAGTTTGTCGTTCACCCAAAACAGTCGTGTCGTTTGCGACGACAAAGGAGAGGTCAGCCCGGTTGAGTGGACCACGAGCTGCGTCGATCAGATCGTCGTCGTTACCACCGCTTTCGAGTTTGAATCCGACAATCGGGAGCTCCGGATGCGCATCACGGACGGTGTCGATGAGTTTCGGTGTCGGTTCGAGATCGATTGTCAGCTGCTGACCCGACCGAACCTTTTCCGAGCGTGTTTCTGTGGTGTAATCGGAGATGGCTGCCGCCGAAACGAGCGCGTCAGCCATCGGAACGTGGCGTTCGACAGCGTCGATCATTTCGTCCGCGCTCTCGACGTGCTCGACAGCGGCATACGATACGTCGTCTCCATCGTGGACCAACGTGACGTTCCCGCCACGGACGTAACACGCGCGCGCGATAGCTCGCCCAGTGCGTCCAGACGCGCGGTTCGTGATTGTCCGGACCGGATCGATCCGCTCGGTCGTTGCACCACTTGTCACGACGATGTGCTTGCCAGCTAGTGGATCAGCTCCCGTCTGCTTCGCCAGCGACAACACGATCGAATCGTCGGCGGCGATCTTGGCCTTTCCTTCTTCGATGCGGGGAGCAACGAACGTCACACCCCACGATTCGATCCGTTCGATGGCTTCGAGGACGCCGGGGTGATCGTACATGGGTTGGTGCATCGCTGGGGCGACGACGATCGGAATGTCGGTTCCGAGCGCGGTTGTCACACACGTCGTCACCGGCGTGTCGTCGATAGCGGCCGCGATCTTTCCGATCGTGTTTGCCGTCGTGGGTGCGATGAGTACCACATCTGCCCACCCGTCGTGTCCACACAACTCGACGTGTTCGACTGATCCGGTGATCTCGGTAACAACAGCATGATCCGTAGCGAATTCGAGCGCCCATGGATGGATAATGCCTTGTGCGCTCTCGGTCATCACCGTTCGCACGGTCGCCCCACACCGCCGGAGTTCGTGGGCAAGTTCGACGGTTCGAACCGCCGCGATCGACCCAGTCACACAGAGCGCGACGTTCACTCCTTCGAGCATTGTTCAGTCATGCGTGCTAAACTGTTGTAAATGGTCCCTCTTGCGGGATCGACTCGACAGCAGGCGCACATCGAGAGAACAGTATACTTAGGAGGATGGCAGATAGACAGGAAGTGTGGACGCCGTTGAAGCCAGCACCGTAGTGTATCTGCCGCCCGAGGAGGTGTACGAGTTTCTCGTGGATTTTCCACGGTACGCGAACTATTCCGAGCACATCACTGAAGTCCGCCAGTACGGCGACGGGAAAACGGGGACGACGTACGATCTCGTGTTTTCGTGGTGGAAGCTGTCGTACACCGCTCGTTCGGAAGTCACTACACTCGATTCGCCTACCCGCATCGATTGGGAACTGACCAAAGACGTTGACGCCCACGGCTACTGGAGGGTCGAACACATACCGGAGCAAGCACCGGACGATGAACCAGACGCCTCGGAGGTCCGCCTTCGAGTGGAGTTCAACCCCCATTCAGCGAACAAAGACGCGATCGATCTGCCTGCACTCGTCTCGCTTGATTGGGTGATCGAAAAAGTGACGCCGAAAATCGAAGGGGAGGCGAGAACCATCGTTCGGCGGATCGTTGCCGATCTCGAAGGCGAGGAGCGACCCGTAGAGGTCGATATTCACGCTGCGCCCGATTCTGTGTGACCGGCCCGGCGTACGCTACTGCTCGTAGTCGCCGCCGTACCGAAGGAAGAAGTACGCCAGCCCCAACGTCGAGACCATCGTGGCGAACGTCGCAACCCCGAGGTTTTTCGTGCCTTGGCTGACAGCCGGCGTGACGGGACCGGCAGGCTCTTTCCGTGGCACCTGACCGACGGCGAGCGCGCCCAACATTCCTTGGCCTTTGTGCGGTTGGCAGAAGTAGGGGATCACGCCCTTTTCATCGGCAGTGTACTCGAAGGTGCCTTGGCCTTTGGTCTCGCTTTTGAATTGGCCATCCTCGGCTTGGACGTTGTGGCCGGGGCCCTTCCACTCCCAGATGATCTTCGTGCCGGGATCGACGTGGACCGCCACCGGATCGAACTCGTTCGAGTTGTCCGGACCGACCTTGATAGTGACTTCGCTTTTGCCAGTCATATCAGTTGTGCTACCGTCACCCTGCCAGCCGTTCGCGTCCTCCAGATACCCACCGTAGTCGATCGGACCGGAGCCACCACCGCCCGACCCACCGCCGGACTCGGTGGTTCCATTGCCCGTCTGATTTCCGGTTCCAGTTCCGTTGCCGGTCTGGTTCCCGGTTTGGTTTCCTGTCTGATTGCCAGTCCCAGTTCCGTTGCCGGTCTCGTTACCGGTCGGTGTTCCGGTTTGGTTTCCTGTCTGGTTCCCGGTGGTGTTGTTCCCTCCTTCTTGGGCGACCACAGTGCCGCTCGCACCAGCGACGCCAGCGGTTGCGGAGACGCCGGTCATCCGTAGGAAGTCGCGGCGGTTCATTCCCTCGTCCGTAGTCATGGTGGGGGCTAGGCAACCGGCCGTAGTGAATACTTTGATTCTCCTATCGGCTTACAGGCGGTAGTCGTGCTCGCCGGTTTCGCTCTTCAAAAAGGCCGTCAAGAGGTCGATTGTCGCGGTGAGGTCGGCGTGGTGGACGCTCTCGGTAACGGTGTGAAGATACCGCGTCGGCACGGAAATCGCCCCAACCGGCTTAGCTCCGTGCGTGGTTTGGAACCCAGCGGTGTCCGTTCGTCCACTCGGGAGAATCTCCAGCTGGTGTGGGATCTCCGTCTCTTCAGCGACCGACTGGAGCCGACGGTGGACCTTCGGGTTCGTGATGACGCCCGAATCTTTGAGTTTGATCGCCGTTCCCTCACCTAGTTCAGTGACGTGTTCTTTCGCTTGATGAGTAGGAACGTCGTTTGCGACGGTCGTATCGAGCGCGATGGCTAGATCTGGATCGAGATCGACACCGAGCGCGCTCGCACCGCGCAGTCCGACTTCCTCCTGAACGGTGGCAGCAAAGTGAATCGTCACGTCGGGCGCGGTGAGCTGCCGGGCAGCGGCCACCATCGCACAGACTGAGACGCGATTATCGATCGCCTTGCCCGTAACGTGGTCACCGACCTGCCGCGTGCTCTGGTCCATCGTGATGAGATCACCGACGTTCACGCGCTCTTCAACGGTTTCGGCGTCCAATCCCAGATCAACGTACACGTCCTCGATCGACTGCTCGTCTGAATCATCGCCGTCCGTGTGTGGCGGCGTCGATCCGATGACGCCCGGTAGATCGCCGTCGTCGGTGTGGACAGTCACCCGCTGGGCGCGAAGCACGCGCGGATCCCAGCCGCCGAGCGCGTCCATCGTGAGAAATCCCTCATCATTGATGTGCCGAACCATGAACCCGATCTCGTCCATGTGTGTCGCCACAACGACGTTGTAGTCACTCGTGCCGTCAAGCGTTCCGATCACATTGCCCATCGCGTCGGAGCGAACCGTGTCCGTCGCAGCCGACAGCTCCCGACGAACGATCTCCCGAATGCGGTCCTCGTATCCGGGGACACCACTCGCTTCTGTCAATTCCACCAACAAATCGGTATCAAATTCGAAGTCCGTCTCGAACGCACTCATATTCCCCCATTAGATGAGCGTTCATATCAGGGTCCCGTATCGAATATGCATCACACTACGAGCAATTGAGAAACGAGAACGCTATCGGTTCACACGTTGCGGTCGATCACGAAGCGTGTGAACGCGGCGAGCTGGTCAACGATATCGGGATCGAGATCAAGTTGCTGTAGGCACGCACGCGCATCATTTGATAGCTGTCGTGCCTTTTCACGGGCGTAGTCAACGCTACCGGTTTCATAGAGGAGATCAACGACCGCCTCGATCTCCTCTGTGGTGTTCTCTTCGGCCCAAAGAATCTCCTCCATACGCGCGACCTGTTGGGGCGAGGCGTTGTTCGCGGCATGGATGACCATCAGCGTCTTTTTCCCCTCACGGATGTCGTTTCCGGCGGCTTTGCCGAACGCTCCGCCATCTTCGTCGCTCGTCTCGATGTCGAGTATGTCGTCACCGATCTGGAACGCGACGCTCATCAGCTCAGCAAATTCCCCGACGGTTTGCTCGGTTGCGTCGTCCTGCCCCGTGACGATGGCAGCGAGCCGCGCGACGATGCGCCCGAGACAGCCGGTTTTGCACGCACACATCTCCAGATACTCCGCTTCCGTGATGTCAATGGTCTGCTTGTTGTGCCAGTAGATATCCATACCCTGCCCGAGATGCGTCCGATTGAGTTCGTGCATCAACATCTCGTAGGCGGACAGCCTGCGCTCAGCAGAGAGATCAGCTGGGTTGTGGGTGAGAATCTTCAACGGGAAAAAGTACATAGCGTTTCCCGCGTTGAGTGCGACATCCTTCCCCGAAATGTGGTGCAAAGCGGGCTCGCCGCGCCGCATATCTGCCTCGTCTTCCACATCGTCGACGATGATCGTTCCGTTGTGGAGGATTTCTGGGATACATGCGTACTGCAGATATTCGTTGGGATCCTCACCGAATCCCTCGACCAACAGTAAAAATACGATAGCTCGCCACCGTTTCCCACCCCGATCAAGGAGGTTCCAAACGGGATCAGACAGGGCACGCTGGATGCCGTTAGAATCATATTCGTAGCGTGCTGAACCGAAGAACTCCGAGAGATACTCCTCGTCGATGGTTCGTGGTAGCAAACGCTCGATCTCCCTGTCAACGACCGGCCGCCACTCTTCAAACACCTCCCGCATACCCTGCCCCACTCCGTCCTCGTTCAAAAGCATCGTTATTTCTCTCCGCCAATGAGTGCAGCAGGACGTTCGGGACCGTGATGACAGAAACAACGAGACCAGAAATATAGCGGGAGGTAGATTTGAACTACCGATCTCCGGGTTATGAGCCCGGCGGAATCTCCTGGCTATCCCATCCCGCTACTGTCTGTTACTTCGGACACGGTAGTAAGGGTTATGATTCGATCGCCGTCTGGTACACCTACCCACTCCCCCGATAGGTGATCGGTTGATCGTTCAATAATAAAGAACGGTTCGATGTGGTGTTCGAGCCAGTGGTGTTCGAGCCAGTGGTGTTCGAGCCGTTAGGAACCGATGTGTCGGTATCGGCGTTGGTCAGTTCGAATACGGCCACACCAGGATTTTTATACTGAAGCGAATATCTCTCTGAGGCGTTCATCGAATGGAACAGCCTTGGATTCGCGCTGTACTCATCCCCGTGGACAGTGTACACGTCACGGGGGATGTACACGTAGTCAGGATGGCGGTCTGAAAGGCCGAACAGCACGTTGAGACAGTTGACGTTTGAGCAGGTGGCGATATCACGAAACAGTTCGTACTCAGTGTAGTAGCCCGACGTGGTTGTCCATTCTGCGCCCCACGGGCTGAGGATCACCGTCCGTTCGGAGTAGTAGGGCACCCACTCGGCGGCGTCACTGAGAACCACGAACGTCTCGTTCGGTCCTGTATCGTTTTTGATCCACTCCACTGCTCGGAGATCGTCGTCGTCGACCGTCTGTGGCTGCGTCCGACTGTCGTCGTGAACGGTCGTCAGTTCACTGCCCGCAAACCCGATACCAGTGCCGACCGCGCCGATGACGAAGATGATCGCCAATCCGATCGAGATAAACTTCTTGTAGCCGGTCGGAACCGGAACTGACAGATTATTCACCGTAACTGATATCGCTGGAACGATGACCTCGACGATGAGGAGAGCGCTCAGTATGGAGCCAGCCACGAAAGTGAACCGCTGTTTGCCGATGACGTAGCTGGCGAGCACCATCCACGTCGGAAGGAAGTACCGTCTCCGAAACAGAGCGTACACCCCGCCCGCGAACGCGACGACGTAAAACGGTGTGACGATATCCATATCCCAGATCGGGTAGACGAACTGTGACGCAAGGCGGTCGGGACCGCCGAAGAGTCCAGTGTGTGTACCGCTTGCTGAGAGGTAGATGTCCAATCCGTGGGTGGTTACGACCTGAACCCACCACGGCGCGGTGAGCACGATTCCCCCGATAGCGACGACGGCACCCGCGAGCAGCCCACGCCACGTTCGATCGTAGAAAACGAACAATAGAAGATAACTCCCGCCGAAAAACACCGTGTACACAGGATGGGTGAGCATCGTCAAGGAGAACAGCACCGTGCCGAACAGCACCCACCGTCGGTCACCGCTTTGGAACAGTTTCACCCCGACGTACATCCCGAGTAACGTGAACAACACGGCAACGGCTCGGACGATCCCTCCTGCCGAGATGTGCCACCGGAGCACTGGCGGCGTGACGGCGAAAAGCATGGTCCCAATACCGGCCGTCTGCGGCGAGCCGACCAGCTCTTTCGCAAGGTAGTAAAACGGAATCAGATACACGATCGCTATCGCACCCGGGGCGTACAGTTCGAGCGCCACGGGATCAACACCCGTGACATCGGTGACGATAGCAATGAGATAGAACACCAGCGGTGGATACGCGAACGGGATCCCTCCTGTGAGGTAATAGGGGATCCGTTCGGGCAACGCGTACCCGTTCTGGATGATCTCCTCAACGAACTGTAGGTATAGACCACCCTCATACGCCGGATGGGTGTGGGTCAGAAGATACGCGACGTACACGCCGCTGCCGACGAGCAACGCAGTAGCGAGCCAAAAACGATCATTGAATCGAGAACTAAGTATCATCCTATCGCTCATATGAGACCTTCGCTTCCGATTGCGTTCACGGTCACTTTCTCGTTTCGATTCGCTGTGACGTTCTCTCCCAAGCGACGAACGCAGGAGAGCTCACCGGGGATGACTCTGACTTTGGTCCGACCGCGAGGTAGTCACGTAGATGCTGTCTTTGTCGAGAATGAACTCGTCAATGAATGCGGCCACGAACACGGCGGACTGGAACACGAGATACGGCCAAAGAGTGAACGCAGCGATGTATTCGGAAAGGTGGTGCGACTCTCCATCCCGCCAATCCTGTAAGAAGATGATATACGATACGATGATGGGAGCGATCGATATGAACGTCCATATAGCCCAGCCATTGGGAATGAGCGTCGTCGTCGAAACGCCGGACAGTCCATTGAACAACGGCATTGGGAACACAAGAATGAACAACACAGGAAGAATCGCGTAAACGAAGGTGTACACGGCGTCGATCTTCTTCCGGGTTGAGACCGCCCGCTCCTGGGGCAAAAGCGGGAGATACCGAACTGCTACCTGCATCCAGCCCCGCGCCCACCGTTTGCGCTGATTCCACCACGCAGACAGCGTCGCAGGGTTCTCTTCGTAGGTGATCACCTGCGGATCGACGTGCAGTTCCTTGCCGAACTGATGGATCTTCGAAGACATATCGATGTCCTCAACGAGAATCTCCTCATCGAACTCACCGAGTTCGTCGAACACCTCCGCACGGAAGAACGCCTGTCCCCCACCGAAGATGGTGAATCCGTCCACTACCTCCCGAGCGAACAGATCGGCCTTCTCAGCGATGTGGCGCTCAACAGTTGCGTGGAGCGCCAACAACGAGTCTGTCGGATTGTGTCCGTAACATCGCCCTTTCACACACCAGGTGTCGTCGTCCGCGAGGAACCACGCTACTGCGCGCCGGATTGCGTTGGGTTTGAACTGGTGGTCGGCGTCAATACTGGCAATGATGTCTCCAGTGGCGTGTTTCAGAGCGTAGTTCGTTGCCTTAGCCTTTCCACCACCCGGCTCATCGCGCTCAACAGCTACGAATCGGGGATCGTCGTCGGCAGCTTGCTGGGCGATTTCGGCGGTTCGGTCCGTCGAGCCCGCTTCATAGCAGAGCACCACCTCCAACTTCTCTTCTGGGTAGTCCACCTGCTTGCACGCCTCAACCGTCCCCGGCAACACCGGTTCTTCGTTGTAGGCTGGTATCACCACTGATACAGTGGGTAACGCTGCGTCGTCGTTGATTTCCGGCGGATCCGCTCTCGAAAACGCGAGCACTGCAGACAGAAGCGTTCGTCCAACGAGTCCGATCAATCCAACCAGCAACACCGTATTGAGTACGCTACCGTATCCCTCAACGTACGGAATCGGGAGCAAGATGCCGACAACGAGTAGCCCCGTTATCGTCGCATACGTCGTCATTTTTTTGAGAGATAACGACGTCTCTTCGACCGTCTTGACTTCCATAGGAAAGAAAGCAACCGCTTACCTAATAAATCAGTGAAATCGTTCCGGTTCGTTGCATGCTCGAAGCGTCGTTGCAGACCGTTTCGTCACCTCGTATAAGTTTTCTAAGATAAGAATGTCCGCATCGGCGTACATCCACAGACGCCAAGGTACCACGGATAACCACCTATTAATGCGATTACGGTGTCGATAAACACCGACGAATATGATCTAGTACTGATATTATACAGAGATGTGTGAATGATCGTGACGATACCGCCCAAGAAATATCAAAAATTATATATTAGCTGTGAACGACAACCGTTTCGGAATCAGTGTGGTCAGTCTCTAAGTACATTGGAATGTACTCACGACGCTCGTAGGTTTCACGCTCGTCCTCCGTTCCAACCGTACACCACAACTGAACCCGTTCGGGACCGTGCCAGTCGCCTTGTCGTTTCACCGAAAAACAGACGACCTCCTCCTCGTCGTACTCGATGACTGCGTCTTTTCGGATGCCGGGATCCCCATCGATGATGAGATGCTTCATGTTCGTTCTCGATCCAGCGTCGGATTAAACTTTACCAAGGAGAATTCCGGTATTCCACGCAGACTGAATACGACGGCCGCCCGCCACAGCACCGTGTTGATGGAGAAATCCGCCAACAAGAGGCGTTTCACTCCGTTCTGAGGCTGTATACACGTTTTCTGGCGTCGGTAAAGGAAAACCGTGAGTGGACGAGACCGATCTCATCCAGTTGCGAGACCGCATATCGAACCGTCCGCGTCGGCAACAGCGTCTCTTCAGCGAGTTCCTGCTGAGTGAGCGGTCCGTCGTATTCGAGTACCTTCGCTACCAACTTCGCACTCGGTGGACAGTCCTGCAGCGTCCCTCCACCGATCTCTTCGTCTCGATCCTCTGTGGCGCTCATACCGTCAGTTAATAATGCAACTATGTAATATTTTCCATTTCAAAATTACCAATAGTAATCTGGAAATGGACATTCGTTATCAAGAGCGAGAGTCAACGAGGATGTCGCCTCACTGTCGTTCGATGCTCTCAGTCTGATATTAGAGCGCTGAAGGACACCTCTGGAAGACCGTCGTGACTGTGTTCAGGTGCTCCTCGATACTGACCAAATACGGTGTAGACGACCCGAAACCTCTTATGAGAACGACCGCTACTCCTGTGTAGATGACCGACATCGTTGACGACGTCGAGTGGCCTTACGAACCCGACGCGTCACAACAAGAAAAGATCGAGTCACTTCAAGAACGGCTCGAAATACTTGAAGGGCAAAACGAGGAGATGCGGGACGAACTCCTCGACGCAAACGCTAAGAAAAACAAATACCAGCAGAAGCTGGAGCGGCTGACGCACGAGAACAAGAAGCTCAAACAGTCGCCGCTGTTCATAGCGACGGTACAGGAGATCTCCGAGGACGGTGTCGTGATCAAACAGCACGGCAACAATCAGGAGGCGCTCACTGAGGTTACGCAGGAGATGCGCGAACAGCTCGAACCTGATGACCGCGTCGCGGTGAACAATTCCCTATCGATCGTTCGTGTGCTCGACGCTGAGACCGACGTTCGCGCGCGGGTAATGCAAGTAAACCACGAGCCAGAGGTGGCGTATGAAGATATCGGTGGTATCGGTGAACAGATCGAGGAAGTCCGTGAGACTGTCGAGTTGCCGTTGACCAGTCCGGACCGGTTCGACGCGGTGGGGATCGAGCCGCCGTCGGGGGTGTTGTTGCACGGTCCACCAGGAACAGGTAAGACGATGCTAGCCAAAGCGGTCGCCAACCAGACCGAAGCGACGTTCATCAAGATGGCTGGCTCGGAGCTCGTCCACAAGTTCATCGGTGAGGGCGCGAAGCTCGTCCGGGATCTGTTCGAACTCGCTCGCCAGCATGAGCCAGCAGTGTTGTTCATCGACGAGATCGACGCGATCGCCGCAAAGCGCACCGATTCGAAAACCTCCGGGGACGCTGAAGTCCAGCGCACCATGATGCAGTTGCTCTCGGAGATGGACGGCTTCGACGACCGTGGTGAAATCAGCATTATCGCCGCCACCAACCGCTTTGACATGCTTGATCGCGCCATCCTCCGTCCCGGACGGTTCGACCGCCTCATCGAAGTCCCGAAACCGGATCACGAGGGCCGAGAGATGATCTTCCGCATCCACACCCGTTCGATGAACGTTGCGGACGACGTGGATTTCGAAGCGTTAGCCGACGACACCGGAAACGCCAGCGGTGCGGACATCAAAGCGATCTGTACCGAAGCAGGGATGTTCGCAATCCGCGACGACCGGAAAACGGTCTCCCGTGCGGATTTCGAGAACGCGTGGGAGAAGATCAACGACGAGGAAAACGGCGGTAACGAGATCAGCCAGACGTTCGCCTGATCGTTTTTGATTCCGATCGCGTGATAGGTGTCGTATCGACGTTCATTTGAACGCGTGTTCCGTAGCCGCTGTATGGACGATCAACCGGGATTGAGCGATCAGTACCGGATGTCGAGTCCGTGGCCGGTTTTCGTCGCGCTTGGACTCGTCCTTTCGGAACTCGGGGTGCTGTTCGGGATCATTCCGCTGTCCGTTGGGGGATTGCTGTTGTTCGCGGGATCGACTGCAGGCATTCTCACCGAATCCGGCTACACCTCCGATCTGTGGCGGGTCATGGGTGGCATCGGTGCGGTGCTGGTCGTGCTCGGTGCGATACTCACCGGGACGCAACTTGGGCTATCCGCGCCTAGTGCGATCGTATCGGAGTTGATCGCCGCGTTCGGTGGGCAGCCGAACGGAATCATCATCCGAGGAGTGTCGATCGTCGCTGCAGGCGTGATTACAATCGGTGTGGGTGCTATCGCGCCGTTCGTACAGTCGGATATAGAGACACCGTAGCGAAAAATCGACACTCTATTTACCCATCCACCCGGAAGCCCGATATGGCATCGAGCGTTTTCGACCGTGAAGCACTACTCGATCTCACGGTCAACATCATCCCGCTAGGTATCCTCTTGTTTTTCATCGCGGTGTTCGCCATCCTACCGGGATTCGGGTACGATCCGTTCGTAACAACAATCCAGATGAGTTTGTTAGTGATCCCGTTCATCGGACTGGCAGCCCTCACGTACGTCTCCGGGAAGGCGATCACACAAGCAGAACGAGAGCTCGAAGAGTGACCGTCGCGGGTGTCCAAGACACAACGAACTGGATCGAATGGGCAGCGTGAGAGGGTCGTAGCGAACGAGTGTGGCAGGAAGCGCCCCGTGATAGTTCCATAACCTTTCTAATCACCCGGTGCCGATAGGTCGTATATGGACCTATCAGCACAGCTCGCGCTGACTGTTTTGATGGGGTTATTTCTCGCTGCTGTAGCGATGGCCCTGTCGCGCATAGAGGACTGGCGGTCGTACACGCCGCTTGCGGGCGGGGGAGCCGCAGTAGGCGGGGAGACGGGATACGTCTCCAAAGAGAAACCCGCCGGACTCACGCGTTGGTTGACATCAGTCGATCACAAAGACATCGGGATACTGTATGGTGTGTTCGCAGTCATCTCCTTCGGGTGGGGTGGCCTCGCCGTCCTGTTGATGCGAGCGGAGCTTATGACGCCCGCGATGGATGTGCTCGCCGGACTCGGTGGTGAGAACTTCTACAACGGGCTGATGACCAGTCACGGCATCACCATGCTGTTTCTGTTCGGGACGCCGGTGATCGCGGCGCTCGGAAACTACTTCATTCCGTTGCTCATCGGAGCCGACGACATGGCGTTTCCCCGGATCAACGCGATCGCCTTTTGGCTGCTGCCGCCGTCTGCCCTCCTCATCTGGGCGGGCTTCTTCCTCGATCCGATGACGGGCGGGGCCATTCAGGCGTCCCAGACGAGCTGGACGATGTACCCACCGCTTTCGGCCGCACAAGCCAACCCGGGTGTAGATCTGTTCTTGTTGGGACTGCACCTTTCGGGTATTTCGACCACGATGGGCGCGGTCAACTTCATCGCAACCATCTTCACTGAACGCGCTGAGGACGTGAACTGGGCCAACCTCGACATCTTCTCGTGGACGATGCTCACCCAGTCGGGACTGATCCTGTTTTCATTCCCGCTGTTGGGGAGCGCGCTGATCATGTTGTTGTTGGACCGCAACTTCGGGACGACCTTCTTCGCCGTCGAGGGCGGGGGACCGTTGCTGTGGCAACACCTGTTTTGGTTCTTCGGCCACCCCGAAGTGTACATCCTCGTCTTGCCGCCGATGGGGGTAGTGAGCCTCATCCTCCCGAAGTTCTCGGGGCGGAAGCTGTTCGGTTTCAAGTTCGTCGTCTACTCGACGCTTGCCATCGGTGTGCTTTCCTTCGGCGTGTGGGCACACCACATGTTCGCGACGGGATCGATCCCCGCATCCGGCTGAGTTTCATGGCGGTGTCAATGGCGATCGCCATTCCGAGTGCGGTCAAGACGTTCAACTGGATCACCACGATGTGGAACGGTGATATCCGGTTGACGGCACCGATGCTGTTCTGTATCGGCTTCGTCTCGAACTTCATCATCGGTGGCGTGACTGGGGTGTTCCTCGCGTCCATTCCGGTCGACCTCATCTTACACGACACGTACTACGTGGTCGGTCACTTCCACTACATCGTCATGGGCGCGATCGCTTTCTCCGGCTTTGCGGCCATGTACTACTGGTATCCGATCTTCACGGGTCGCATGTACCAGCGGACGCTCGCTCGATGGCACTTCTGGCTGTGGATGCTCGGTTCCAACATCACCTTCTTCGCGATGTTGCTGTTGGGCTATGAGGGTATGCCGCGCCGGTACGCGACGTACACACTTTCCGGAGGCGGTCCGTTCTCGGTGATCATCCAGAACCTCCACGTGATCGCCACCGTTGGCGCATTCCTCATGGCTGTCGGAACGGTCATTTGGCTGTGGAACTTCGTTGTCTCGTGGTACGAAGGGCCAAAGGCGGGCGAAGATCCGTGGGATCTCCGTGAATACGGCATGGAAGCCCGTGAATTCGAATGGCACGCCAACCGGATCAAAACGACCGTCACTGATGGCGGTGAGGAGGAACTCCGGACCGACGGCGGAACTGAGTCTTCCGAAGAGTAATCCGGCTTCCAGAACCGACTGATTTTCCTCGTGAATGAGAGCGAGCTTTCGAAACTCGAACGGATGAGACGCACGTCTCTCCGAGCGGATAGCATGAGAACGCCGGATATTCGACAGGCGACCGTCGAAGACGCTAATGCACTCGCGGCAGTGTACCGGAGTGCGTACCAAGAGAACCGTGAACTCGGATTTCCCGCAAGCGCGGGGTCTGTATCACCAGTTACCGTCGCGGATTGGATTCGGGAGAATGAGGTCTCCGTCGCTGCGATTGACGGCGAGATTGTCGGCGGTGTACGACTCGAACGGGAAACAACGCATCGCGCAAAACTCAGCCGGTTCGGTGTTCACGAGGAGTACAAGGGTGACGGGATCGGAAGTGAGTTGCTTGCGCACGCGGAGGAACAGGCCGCTGACCGTGGCTACACGACGATCCGTCTCACGACCCCCGAGAGACATCCTTATCTCCCCGTTTTCTATCGGAATCGCGGATACGAGAAAACGGGTGACCATCCGCTCGACAATCGTTCCTACGACGAGATCATCATGGAAAAACAGCTTCGGTAGCCGTTAGGTCCACACCTCAATACGCGGCGTTTGTGATGAGTACGATGCCGGTGATAAACATCAACACAGCGATCACAGCGAGGACGAGGATGAGGAGATCCTTTTCGCGCATACGGTGGGTTGTAGACGCAGGACAAAAGGCTAATCGTACCGGTGGTCGTAGCACTACCGTGAGTCACGACGGTTCTGCCTACGACGGCCAGCGATTCGTCATTGGCAT
The DNA here is from genome assembly GCF_003862495.1 of Halocatena pleomorpha. Taxonomy (GTDB): domain Archaea; phylum Halobacteriota; class Halobacteria; order Halobacteriales; family Haloarculaceae; genus Halocatena; species Halocatena pleomorpha. The sequence continues at coordinate 36,351 of NZ_RRCH01000006.1, forward strand.
GTATCTCGTTATCGTCGGTATCGCCGCTCTGGCTGGATACATCATCGGCACACTCCGAATCGAGGGAATGGATCCCGAGCTGTTTGGAGTCCTCCAGCTCCCCCCGACGGCGATCGGGATGGCCCTGTATGGAGGGATCACAGTCGGAACACTACTAGGTGTGTTGTTAGTCGTGATGATCGTCGTTTCAAACCGGTATGCTGATCCCGACGGAGGATCGTGATTCTTTCCCCGACGTTAAACGACAGTGACCATTGTGTTCGTTCATGTATCACATCGTTACAGGGATCGGTCCCGAGGATTCACAGGTTTGCTCGAAGGTGAACGCCATCACTGAGCTGCCCGCTGTCTCCGAGTCCGTTTCGGTGACGATCGTCCACGTGACTGACGAAGAAACCGATCTCCTGACGATTCCGACGGTCGCGGCGGCCCACGAGCGCCTCACCGATCACGAGATCGACGTATCACTGCGTACTGCGGACGGAACGCCCCTGAACGCCGTGCTCTCGGTGGCCGACGACGAAGACGCGGACCTCATCTGTATCGGGGGACGCCACCGCTCTCCGGCGGGTAAAATGCAACTCCGCAGCGGCTCAAAGGCGGTCGTGCTCAACACCGACCGGCCTGTGTTGATCGCCGGGAGCGACGAAGAGTAACACTATTTAATACGATGGTCTCCGTGTGTAAAAATCACCCATCACGGAACATCCGCAAAATCGCGGGTCTGATATGCCCGGGCGCAAAATTCTCCCCTACTGGGGTGTCGACGGACACCGATCGACGCACACAATGACGAACCACGATACCGGCAGCCCCTTCGCACCACACACACCCTCTGAGACGGCAGCGATGCTCGCTGCCGTGGGGGTGGACAGCGAGGAGGAGCTGTTTGACATTCCGGAGAACGTACTGTTCGGCGGCGAGTTTGGCATCACTCGTCGGTCAGAACAGTCAGTGATCGAAGAGACAACAGAACTACTGGGCGAAAACGACGATCTGACGGAGTTTTTGGGTCGTGGCCATTACGACCACTACGTTCCGTCGTGGGTCGACCACATCGCAGACCGATCAGAGTTTCTCACGAGCTATACGCAGTATCAACCCGAAATCGCTCAGGGATTCCTGCAAGCCTTGTTCGAGTACCAGTCGATACTCGTCGAGTTAACGGGACTGCCCATAGCGAACTGCTCGATGTACGACGCCGCCACCGCACTCGGGGAGGCCGCAACCCTCACAAGTCGCGTTCGCACAGCGACAGGCGAGACAGTGCTCGTTCCCGAATTGCTCGATGCGCGCCGTCGGGACGTGCTGGAGAACTACGTGGCTGGAACCGAGTTGAACGTCGAGACGTACCCGATGAACGACGGGAACGCTGACCTGACAGCGCTCGAACGCCGGATGGACGAAGACGTTGCGCTGTTGTACGCCGAAACGCCGACCGTTCGAGGCACCATCGAGGAACAACTGTCCGAACTCGGCCGGCTCGCACACACAGCCGACGCCCTGTTCTGTTTAGGAACTGATATTGTCGCGCTCGCGCTGGTAGAAGAGCCTGCAGGCGTCGGTGCGGATATGGTCGTCGGAGAGGCTGGTTCACTCGGACTGTCCACCAGCTACGGGATGGGTCTTGGGCTGTTCGCGTGTCGGGAGCAGTTCCTGCGGCAAGTACCGGGGCGGCTCGTCGGTGCCAGCACTGACGAGACCGACAGACGGGCGTACACGCTCACGCTTCAGACGCGGGAACAACACATCCGACGAGAACGCGCGACGAGCAACATCTGTACGAATCAGGCGTGGGTCGCACTCCGCACCGCGATGTGTGTCGCGTCGCTCGGTCCCGACGGACTGGTCGAACTCGCAAACGACTGCGTGAGTGGGGCGCGAGAACTCGCTGACAGACTGAACGCCATCGATGGCGTTACAGCCCCGGTACACGACCGACACCACTTCCGAGAGTTCCTCGCTCGCGTTGCGGACGCACCGGATGTACGAAAACGACTGGAGACGCGCGGGTTCGCCGTTCACGCCATCGACGACCACCATCTACAGGTGTGTACGACCGAGACGAACGCGGACGAACGCGGCCGTCTCTGCACAGCCATGGAGGACGCCGTATGAAGTACGACCAAGCGCGGTGGACCGAAGACGAGGATCGATACGAACCACTGCTCGCAGAAAAGCGATCGACAACGGTCGATGTCGGCGGAACGGAGTCGGCGCTCCCGGAAGATCTAACGCGCGACTCGGTCACGCTGCCCGATCTCTCCGAGCCGGAGCTGACCCGACACTACACCCGGCTGTCAGCGATGAACTACGGGATCGAGAACGGGCCGTTTCCGCTCGGTTCCTGTACGATGAAGTACAATCCCTCGTTCACCGAAGATGTCGCAGCACTCCCGAGTGCGAGCGTTCATCCTGATCGATCCCAAGCAAGCGTCCAAGGAACGCTCGAACTCCTGTATCGATTGCAGGAGTATCTCGGCCGGATCGGCGGGATGGACGCGGTTACCGTACAACCGCCGGCAGGAGCGGCAGGGGAGTTCACCGGGATCCTCGTCGCCAAGGCCTATCACGACGCTAACGGCAACGACAGGACCGAGGTGATCATTCCGGACAGCGCCCACGGAACGAACTTCGCCAGCGCCGCACTCGCAGGGTACGACGTGGTGAGTCTCCCCGGTGGCGAGGACGGGCGGGTCGATCTCGACGCACTCTCGGCGGCCGTTAGCGAGGATACCGCCGCGCTGATGTTGACGAACCCGAACACGCTGGGGCTGTTCGAACGCGATATCACTGAGATTGCGGATATCGTGCACGACGCTGGAGGGCTGTTGTACTACGATGGCGCAAACCTGAACGCGCTGCTCGGACGAGCACGCCCTGGTGATATGGGCTTTGACGTGATGCACTACAACGTTCACAAGACGTTTGCGACGCCCCACGGTGGTGGTGGACCTGGAGCTGGTCCCGTCGGCGTTACTGAGGAGCTCGCGGAGTTCCTTCCAGAGCCGCGGGTGAGACAGACGGACGAACACGGTAACGACTTCGAACTGTTCACCCCTGAGCGGTCGATCGGACGTGTTCACGGCTATCAGGGCAACTGGCTCGTGTTGCTCAAAGCCTACGCGTACATCGCCCGGCTCGGTGACGCCGGCCTTCGGGACGCGAGCGCCAAGGCGGTGCTGAACGCGAACTACCTCGCCAGTCAGATCGAATACGAGGTTCCGTTCGGGCCGTTCCACCACGAATTCGTTGCCAGTGCGACGAACGACGCCGCCGACGTGGCCAAACGGATGCTTGACCACGGTGTCCATCCACCGACGACGAAGTGGCCCGAAGCCGTTGAGCAAGCACTGATGACCGAACCGACCGAAATCGAAAACCGACGAACACTCGATCAGCTCGCAGAAGCGTTCAACGCCGTCACCGCCGAAGACGAAAACACGATCGAGACAGCACCGCAACGCACCGCCGCCCGACGGATCGACCAAGCCGCTGCCGCCAGAACCCCGCGACTATCGTGGCAGGCGCTGGCCGAACACGACAAACAGTAGAGCGAGACCGCCGAATCACGGCTCCGGGGATCACTCCCATCCTATCGCTGGGAGGCGACGAACGCAGTTCCGACAGTACGTGTAGATCGGATCGTTTTCCGTGCCGCAGTGAGGACACGTGATCAGCGCCGGGTCAATCTCCGAGGACGAGGTGCCGCCATCGAACGACAGCATCGGCTGTGGATCGTTCGGATCGATCCAATAGGGGTTTGTGGCAGGGGTTGGGACATCGTCATCGGGATCGTCCTCTTCCAGACGGCGAGCGACGTAGATGAGTATTGGGATCTGGAGCAAGGGAAAGACCGCGAGGACGAGAAGCCCCCACACCAGCGTACTCATAAACCTACTACGTTAGCTAATGACTTACACATTACGGTGTTTTTATACTTCTATTCGGGATGAACGGCGATAATCGTATAGTGATAGAACAACACACTACACGTTATGCCAGCAGAATCGGTCGTCTCGCTCGGATCGATCGGTGGCGTCACGGTTGGATTAGGCGTCCTGTTGATCGGCGTCGCCAGTCATGGGGGCGAACTGCTCCAAACCGTCGGCGGTGCGGTGGTGGTACTTAGCGTCGGTGCGCTCGCTATGTCACTATCCAGACTAGACAGTTCGACAGAACCGATCGAGAAAGGGTAACGCTATTGTACTGCCAGGAACAACCCACGTGTGCAGTCCCGTGGTGTAGCGGCCAATCATAATGGCCTTTGGACGTGAAACGGCACCGGCCGATCGCGGAAGACAGCCATTGACCCCAGTTCGAATCTGGGCGGGACTATCGGACTGTTCGTTTCTGTCGTGTTCTGCTCACGGATCAGCTAGTGACTCGCGGAAAAACTGGATCAGAGACGCTTGCTACAGATACGCTGCGTCCCATCGAGTCGCCTTGCGTTGGTTTCCACACTGGTTACATTCGGCGCGGCCCATTGCGTCCATGGCAATGTCGAGACTATCACAGTTCGAGCAGAAATAGCCGTAGCGATTGGTTCGCTCCGTGTCGTTGTAGGCAGCGAAAAACGGCGCGACGCTGCCCCGTTCTGCGTCGTCGTAGTCGATGTGTACCCCACCGTTCTCGGACGTGATGGTTTCGATATCTGTCAGCTCGTCTTCAACGTAGATGTTTTCGACGTACTGAGTACCGTCGATGTCGACGTGCTCATCGCCGGCTTTGACGAGATCGTGCTGCTCGTAGAAGTCATTGCCACTGTGGTTGTCCCGGAGCACCCGCCCACGAAGCCGCGCCGCGCCCATCGTCATCAACCGATCGTAAATGGCGTCGTACAGACGCTCGCCAACGCCGTTACCCCGGTAGTCAGGGTCGACGTGCAACCAGAGCAGATCACCGTCACCGCCTGATTCCACGACAACACCCTCCGCAAATCCAGCGATGGTTTCCCCTCGTTCTGCAACCAACACGACGTACTCGGACTCCTCAAGTTTGTTGGTGAGTTCCTCCTCGTTGTACCATTGTGTCACCGCGCTTTCGATGGCTTGCGGACTGAGTGAATAAGAAGTCTCAAGTGATCGACGCGCAACCGCACGAACCGCTGCTCCGTCCTCTAGTTTTGCTGTTCGTATGTTCATATTATGCTAAACTCATTCTGGGACAATAAACCCCCCTGCCGGTGGCGAATATCCGACAGCCACTCAGTAAGAGACCGAGGGATTTCTCCGGAAAGACGCCATAAAACCCGGAGAACGATCATTGTCTGTTCCCATGATGTGAAAATATGACATCGGTAATTATAGTGAACAGCTAAACGCAGTCGTTCACACCGCTGGATCTGTGTAAGGACTTCATTTCTATTTCTAGATGCTGGGAAACGCGTCTGTTCGCGAGTTGGAGGGACTGAGCGTCCCCTTTGTCACCCCGTAACCCTCAAGACTGTAACACCACTATCCACGTGCAACATGAATATTTGGCGGTACAGGGGGCGGTACTGTGGGGGTTGAGATACGCGAAAATCCCGTTACCGACGACGATTTCGAGGAAATGAAACAGTTCGTCCACGATTATCTCACTGCGAGTGTAGAAGGTGAAGAGGACGGCGGCCGGATGCGGTGGTATCCGTGGCATTCAGCGGAGTACCGGTTCAACCATATCCTCAACGTCGTGTCGATCGCGACACACATCGCAGAAAAAGAAGGTGCGAACGCAGATGTCGTTCGTGTGGCGGCACTGTTCCACGACATTGCGAAACTCGAAGTCGATCAGGACGTTCACGCTGACGCCGGCGCTCGCATCACGCGGGAGTATCTCCGGAGTCACTGCGAGTATCCGATCTCGTTCGTGGACGAGGTGTGCGATTCGATCAAAAACCACTCGTATCAAGGGCCGCTCACGGATCTACCACTGGAAGCGCGTTGTCTCATCGAAAGCGATCTCCTCGATAAGGTCGGTGCCAACGGGATGACGCTCATTCTTCTTCGGATGGGCTATGAGGCCCGAACCCACACGGACGCCCCGGAAATGATCAATCGAATTGTCGAGCGCGGTGAAAACGTGGTCGAGCGCATCGTGAGCGACACCGCAGAGAGCATCGCCCATCAGCGTCTGAAGCGCGTTCGGTGGTTCCGTGAATGGCTCATCTCGGAGATAGCACAGTTGGAACCGAACGACTCGGAAGCGATCGAGTAGCGTTCGAGTCAGCCAATCAACAGCGTGGCTGCGTCGACAAGAAAGTAAACGCCGAACCCACCGAGGACGACCGCGCTCGCGGCAGCGGTAAGCGGTGCGAACGAATCCATCCGTTTTCGTGCGGCGATGAGTACTGCCGGAAAGCCGACGACCCAGAGCATGATACCACCGAACAGCCCAACGAGAAGTAGCGGCGTTCCGGTTTGAACGACGAACCACCCGGCGAGCGCTGTTGACAGCGGTGCGAGTACGTCGACTGTGCCCGGATCAAGCAGCGCGACACCGGCAGTCAGCCAAAACAGGATCTGATACGGATTCGTGATCGCCAGCACGAACGCCCGACGAAAGCCACGGTCCGCTCCAGCAGCGTCTGCCGTCCGGAAGCCGCTTTGGAGATCGGTAGCTGTGTCATAGGCGAAGTACAGCATCAACACACCACCGATAGCGACCATCGCGGCCCGGAGCGTCGGCAAACGTTCGATGGCTGCTACCACGCCTAACAGTGCACCGACAAAAAAACAGATATCCGCCGTCATCGCTCCCAGACCGGCACGGACGCCCGACCGCCACCCGTGGGCAACGCTCTCCTCAGCGATGACGGCGTTCATCGGTCCCGGCGGCGCAGCGAGCGCGATCCCGAACACCACGCCCGCAACGAACGTTACTACCTCGGTCACAGAGAGTGTAGGATCGAAACTGCGAAAAAACGAACGGATATCGATGAGTTGTCGTGTGGACGAGCATCGCTGTGACCGGTAGCGTCGAATCCGAGAATGAGAGAACGCTCTCCCCGATGGTTCACATATCAACCACTGATACAGTTACGAGCGCATACCTGCGTCTTTAGGCGCAGGTCAAGCGGACCATAGCGTACACAACCACATTCGATAGCTCTACTGGATTTCCAACGTTCTTTCGGTGGTTTTATAGTCGCTCAGGGTATAGTGTGCAGTACGATGAAGACCACACGGCACGCGACCTACAACCTCAACTACCACATAGTGTGGATACCGAAGTACCGCCAATCGGTACTTGTCGGTGAGGTTGCGCGCCATGTGGAAACCATTCTCCACGAAATAGCCGACGATAAGGGATTGGAGATTATCGACCTCACCATCCAACCCGACTACGTTCACCTGTTCGTCAGTAGCCCACCGAAACACGCTCCATCGCTCCTTGCCAACTGGTTCAAGGGGATTTCGTCACGGAAGTACAACCACCGTCACGTTACTCGTGACAGTGACAAAATACAGTGGGCACGTGGCTACTACGCAGGAACGGCAGGCCACGTCTCCAGCGAGACTGTCCAAGAGTACATCCAACGTCACGCGGTGAACGAACCGTGACGGAAGTCACTGAGACGTTGGAACTGAAACTTGTAGACCCGAATACCCACAAGCATCGTAAACTCTGCGAGACGAAAACTGCCTACCAGCGTGCGCTCAGTGCCGCATTCAACGCGAACTGTACCACGCAGTCCGCGACGAACGACATCGTGGTTGACTACGACCTGAGCGGCTACGCGAAGAACGCGCTCAAAAAGTACGTCCCACAACTCTGTGGCGGGAGTTACGACGCGAAAGAGTTGTCCGACGACCACCCAGTTCGATTCA
>NZ_RRCH01000060.1 GCF_003862495.1 Halocatena pleomorpha
ACCATCTGCACGTAGGTGAGATAGCCGCCGTAGGAGGCACCATACACGGCGATTCGATCACCATCGACCAAGTCCTGTCGCCGGAGCCACTGGCCGCCAGCCGCGACATCCATCGCATCGTGCCCACCCAGATCACCGTATTGTAACTGCTTGAACGCGCGCCCGCGCCCGGACGATCCACGGTAGTTCGGGCGCAACACCGTGAAGCCACGATCAACCAACAACTGGCTCGGCCAGTGGTAGTCTTCGCTTGCTCGACCGTGTCGTCCGCCGTGGACCAGCACGATTGCCGGGGAGGGCTGTTTGCTTGTTCGGTAGAGCAGCGCGCCGATCGAGCGCCCGTCGGTTGACTCGTAGGTGATGTATTCGGGGTCGACCAACCGCGACGGCTCAACTGCTCCGTCGCTCGTCCGGAGCAGCGTCGTTGTCGTGTCCGTCTGCAGGTCGTAGGAGAGCACCTCCGTCGGGATGGTCGGTGTACTGCGCGGAATCAGCACGTGGTGGGCGTCGATGACCAACTCGTCGGTGGCAGTAGGCGCGTAGCTACACGAGCCACCGACGGCGAGCTCGTGAGCCTGCCCGGTCTGGCAGTCGTACACGATCGGGGTCGTCGTGATGTGTGCTTTCCGGATTGCGAGAAATCGTTCACCATCGGGAAGCCAGACGACCGGCTTTTCCTGAATGTCTCCAGTTCCGAACCACGTGAGCGTCTCTGTTTGGATATCATAGACGCCACAGCGGGTGGTCGTGGCCGTATCATAGACGAGCAATTGCCGGTCCGCTGGGTGCCAATCCTTGACGAATGTCCGGCTCTCCTCACTACCGATCGCCAGGGTCCGAGCGTCTGTTCCATCAGCGCGGGCGATGTACACCCGGCTCCGTTCTAGGAGGCTGCCATCACCTTTCGTGGCCGCCGCGTAGGTGAACCACTCACCATCGGAGCTGTATCTGTTGCCCCGGGCCATCACGAACTGATCATCGGGTGTGAGCTGGTGATGGG
>NZ_RRCH01000061.1 GCF_003862495.1 Halocatena pleomorpha
CCGTTGGCCGACGTGACGAGCGATTCCATCGCCACGAGTGTGGGCGACGTGGCGGTCGACCTTCAAGCCGCGGGCGTCGATCGCTCCTCGTCCTCGCTGTCGCTCCGACTCAACTTCTGGGGCGGTGGCAGTTCGACTCTCAACATCGAAACAGTGCGACTCGAATAGCGACACGACTAGACAGATTACAGACCAATGACGACTGACAACACACACGAGACGACCGACGAATCGACCGATCAATCCAACGAACCGAGTGCGCGAGTCATTGACAGTATCTCGCGCCGGGGAGTGCTGAAGGCAGCGGGCGCGGGAGCGCTGTCTCTCGGATTCGCTAGCAGTTTCGTTAATTCGGTGTCGGCAGTTGGGATTCCGACGCCGTGGCTCCACCGGGACGGCAACCTGATCAAAGATCCCAGCGGCAATTCCGTGATTCTGCGCGGTGTGAACATCGCTGATCCAGCACGGTTGGCGCGGAGCTGGCGGAGCAAGGACGCGATGGCGGTGTTTGATAAGGCGACGAACACCGACGAAGACTGGTACAGCCGTATCATTCGAATTCCAACCCAACCCCAAGACATCAGCGGTGTGAACAACAGCCTCCAGATGGCGCACGGCGACGATTGGGGTCCCTTGTTACCCGGACAGTTCGACGAATCCGATCTTGATACGTACTTCAGCTCCTACATCGATCCGCTCGTTGATGCGGCCGAAGAGCAGGGATTGTACGTGATGATCGATTATCACCGGCATTTCCCGATCTTCCACCAGCCCCAACACGAGTCGGATCTCGGTGACTACCAGTGTGGAAACGAGAGCTTCCCCAACGATATCGGCTTCTGTGGCGAGCGGGGGATGCTCTGGCACTCCGAAGAGCAAGCCTCTCAGCTCGATGGCTACACCGAGGAATACGCCGCAGAACTCGACGACGAGCTTCGGATGTACTGGAACTTCGTCGCACCGCGTTACAGCAACCGCTCGCACGTCATCTACGACATTTACAACGAGCCGACCGGCCCGTACGCTGGCGACTGGGGTTCTCCGTCGGAGGTTCCACACGGCGGCAACGACGAGGGTGGTGAGGACACCGACGTGACTGATCCCGTTTGTAAAGACTACTGGGACATGTGGGTCGATCGGGCACAGCCGTGGATCGATATCGTTCGTGAGAACGCGCCACAGAATCTCATCACGATCGGCTCGCCACGGTGGAGTCAGTACACGTACTGGGCTCCCGAAAACGAGTTCGACGGTGACAACATCTGTTACACGGGACACGTGTACACGCATGACGGTATGCGGCCGCTGTCGACGTACTTCGGTGAACCGGCCCAAGAAGTGCCGATCTTCTTCAGCGAGTTCGGCTGGGCCGAGGGCGGCGGCAAGGACAACTTCGACTTCCTCGAAGGAACGGCCTCCGAATACGCTCCCGAGTTCGAGGAGTTCATCGAGAACAACCCGGTGCACCCGATCTGTTGGAACTTCGACCACACGTGGGAGCCGGCGTTTTTCGTTCACGATTCGAGTCAGGACGGCACGTGGGAGATGTGGGACTACGAGGCCCGCCCTGGCCAGTGGTGGCAGGAGTTCCTTGCAACTCACCAGAACGACGATCTTCCGGAGGGCAACGGTGGCACCACGCCGACGGACACGCCAACTGACACGCCGACGGATACGCCGACGGACACACCGGGTGATGGACTGGTAATCAATGATTATGACGGCGATCCGTCGTGGTCGAGCAACACGAACGACCTCGGTCAGTGGTGCGGCGCTGGGTCGTTCGCCAACGGGAGCGGCACTGTCAGCAACGGGGCGCTCGTCCTCGAATACGACAACGGCGGGTGGTACCAAGAGCAACTCAACCAGTCGGTCACCGACTACTCGACGCTGGTCTTGCGCGTGAGCGGGGCCAGCGGCGGCGAAGAGAGCGACATCACCTTCGAGATGGGTGGCGTGAGTGC
>NZ_RRCH01000007.1 GCF_003862495.1 Halocatena pleomorpha
GTTGCGTTTTCGAGGACTTCGTTCGCGGTGAGTGACCTGCCCGCTCCGCGACCGCTACCGCCTTTCTGTTCTCAATCGTCGGCGTGGACAGCTGGCGGCGCGTCCACGACACGAGCCACGTCAGGGTAACAGGCCCGCAGTCCATCGAGATCGCCGCGCTGGCGATACTGACAGTACTCCGCCAACAGCTCTACCAGTGCGGCCGGGGCACTCCTCGCCTCGGGTTGTTCGGTCATCGCAGTCGGGTCCTGGTCGTCTTCGGGCGTGTACACCGACTGCACCACGGTCCCATCGCGCTGTTCGTGGTACCGAACGCGGCCACCGTTCTCGAACCACCCGGTGGTGACCAGCTCGCCCGTCGCCTCATACCGCGTGATGTTCGCAATGCCGGGCAAATCGTCGTACGCCACTTGTGACCGACCAAGCCCGGCCGTCGCTAAGATCTCCTCGATCTGGGTGGCGTGCGCACAGCCTGTACTCCGACAGGGCTTGCACCACACTCCTGTCCCCACGTCCATCACGTAGTACAGCTCAGCCTTCGAGATCTTTGATCGATCGTCGAGGGTCGAGATGTTCACCGACTCGCCCAGCCGATCCCAGAACTGAAACACCGGCAACGTCATCGACGACCCTCCAGCAGTGGACACCCCACCCGATGCGCGTACCGTGACCGAATCGGACGGCCACAGTTCCGGCAACGCTGGCGCTGTTCATATTCTTGATACGATTCGACACCGTTACATGTCTCTGCTTCGTTCCCAATCATGGGTTCTTGCACCGCAGAGGACCCAGCGTCGGGTGCTTGTGACACCCGGCGCGTTCACTATGAACGCACACGCCATGGGGCGCTGCTGGCGTCCTCGTTTATCGTTCCTTACCCCATCACATATAAAGGTACTGATCGTATCGGGTATATTATAATACACTAACAACTCGTCCGTGATGCTCACGCAGGGATCGCGGCCCTACCGGTTCCCATCAACACCGAGTTCAGCAGCGAACCGGTCGAAAAACGCCTCCATGAACTCCCAGCGAGCGGCTCCGAGCTGGCGCGCTGGTGGCGTGTACAACCGATCCAGACGCTCCCGCGCCCACTCTCGAAGGAGTGTCACGTCCGGGCGATCCGATTCGATCGTCTCCGATGCCGTCGCGTCGTCGATCACGGCGTACTGCTCTCCGGCTCGTCCCGATCGCTCACCGACGATACAAGCCAGCCGAACGATACCGCGCGCACCGGCAGCGTCCAACTTGTCCGCGTCGAACAGCAGTTTCGCCTCGATCGTCTCCGGCTCTGGAGAACTCGACCGAATGCTATGGGCACGGACGCAGTGTGTGATCGCATCGATTCGGGCACTTGCCACGCTTTCGGCGTCGAGCAGCGCCGCCGCTTTCGTCGTCGCCCACTTATCGTGATGATCGATCGCCCCGACGCGCTCCCGTGGACGACCAATGTCGTGGAGCCACGCCGCTGCGGACAGGATCGCGCGATCAACGGCAGTATCACACTCATCCGCCAGCCGAACAGACAGATCTCGCACGCGTTTAGCGTGGAATTCATCGTGCGCCGGAAGCGCGTCCTCGTAGTAGGGCATCGCCAACCGTCGAGCAAGCGAACCCAATTCTTCCGTCATAGGCGGGATCGACACCCAGACAGTATAGCGATTGTGGCTGGAATCCCCGACGCCGGTGGCCGATCTACCGACCAACGAACGCCGGATCGTCGTCGTCGAAAAACGCCGCATACCCCCGTTGATAGTCTTCAGTTCGGGCGGCAGTTGCGATAGCGTCGGTTTCCTCTGCGAGCTGTTGGGCGAGATCCCGGTCGAAGCTCTCGGTGAGCAGCCGTTTGGTCGCGCTGAGCGCGGCGGTCGGGCCGTCCGCGAGCCGTTGCGCGACGGCGTCGAGCCGCTCGTCGAACGAATCGGCGGAAACGCTCTCGGTAACGAGACCGAGACTCACCGCATGATCGGCTCCGATGGGTTCATCGAGCAGAGCGATCTCCTTGGCCCGGCGAAGCCCGACCAGTCGGGGCAACAGAAACGTCGCGCCGCCGTCGCCGGTGAGGCCGATCTCCGGATACGCGAACTGGATCGTTGCGTCTTCTGCCATCACGACGAGATCCCCACCGAGCGCCAGCCCGACGCCCGCACCGGCGGCAACGCCGTTGATCCCGGTCACAACCGGCGTGTCCGCCTGGTGAAGTTGGATCACGCTGTCGTGCAACATCGACGCGAGCCGTCGCAATCGCGGTGCGTCCCGCTCATCTCCATCCAATGCTGTGAGATCAGCACCCGAACAGAACGCGTCCGTCCCCGTGAGTACCAAACACCGTACGGCGTCATCATCGTTCAGCTCCGTGATCACGGTGAAGAGTTCCTCGGCCATCGTCGTCGTGAGCGAGTTGAAACCGGCTGGGCTGTCGAGCGTGATCCGAGCGACCGACTCGTCGGTCTCGACGCGAAGGGTCTCGTAATCGGTCATGACCCGTGTACAAGCGCAGCTGTGATAAAGCAAGTGGAGTGAAATTCATTCTGCCGTCGATGTGTGGATCGATTCACCCCGGTGGAGGCGGTCAGCGATCGTGTACGTCTGTTCGGCTTCGCGTCGGGTCGGGAAGTGGGCGGCCATATACCGGGCGGTCGCCATAAGCGCCACGCGTCGATCACCGTCGCAGTCAGCTCGGTCGAACTGCGAGAACGCGGCTTCAACGTTTTGGAGCGTGTGGAAGTTCGCGTCTTCGCGCAACAGTCCCGTTCCCAGCGTCTGTTTGAGTGCCACAGGATCACCACCCGCGTCGAAATGCTCGTTTACCAGCCGCGCGGCCCGATCGACCTGCCCCTGTTTGTCGAACGTTTCCAGCAGTCCCTCCCGAATCTCGGCAGGATCGCCGTCGGATGCTCCCGGTTCGGGATCAGGGATCGGGGCGGGAGGCGTGTTGAGAAACCGATCGAGGTAGACGCTCATCGCAGCGTCAATACAGCCACGATACACCTCGATGGCGTCGGTTCGTCGGGCCATGCCGTGAACGGCGTTCGCGTAGGAAAACGTGTGATGAACGGTGTTCCAGTCCGAGAACTCGTTACTGGTCGAAAACTGCACGATCCGGCGGGCGGCGGCGGTGGTGACCGCGTGGGCGAGTTGTTCGTGTGTCGCCCCTAAACGGATAGCGTCGGTGAGCGCCTCCGTGATCGCGTGGGGATCGTCTCCGAGGAGCGTTTCGATGAATCCAGCCGGGCGCTCCCACGTTCGACCGTCGCCCGCAACGACCAGTTCCGACAGCCGCTCGTCGGCGTCGAAACACAGCTGTGCCACGTCGATCGGTTGGCGCCACGCTGAGCGCTCCTCGCTCCGACTCGCGTCCGTGATCTGCTGGACCGTCGCTGCGAGAATCGAATCGGCGTGCTCCCACCCGAGGTGATCAACTGTTTCGAGCGCTTTGTTGATGAAATCGAGCGTATGTCCCGTATTCATGTACAGGTGATCAGTGGCGGCAGCGACCAGTATCCCCGCGACCTGTGGCGGAGCGAGGTTCTCGACAGCAGTGAGCAAACACCGCTCAGCGCCATCGGTGTCGCGCACGGCACACGTCTCCCGGAACCACGATTTCAGCCGGTCGTAGCCTAACGATCGATTCGCAAGCTGATACTGGCTGAACCGTGGTGGCTCATCCGCGCAGTCATCAGCGACGTATCGAACGCCCGTGTACAGCGCGCGGGTCCGATCGGCAACCGCGAGATCGTCGTAAATGTTCGCCATCGCAGCCAACACTGTCAGTCCTGATCCCCACCCCATATCACGGTAGTTCGTTCCAAAGTTCACCGCAGTCTCGATGGGCGTGTAAAACCCCTCGTCCTCGGCGTCGAGTCCGATGACCGCCTTCGCCATAACGAGCGGAAGGTTCTCCTGAAGACCGTCCGCGAGTCGGTTGCGCCAGTAGATCGGTTCGGAGACGGTTCGCTCGGGATCCGGATTCAGGTACACGCCGTCATCGCGGAGTTCAACCGGATACGTCTGTACGTCGTCCGCCCAGATGTCGAACGTGTCTCCCTCTGCTAGCTCGAACCGGGCGTGGTGCCAGTGACAGGTCAGTATTCCCGAATCGACCGTTCCCTGTGAGAGGGGAAATCCCATGTGGGGACACCGGTTATCGACCGCGTACACCGTGCCGTCGTGGTGAAAGAGCGCGATTGCCTTCCCCGGATTGACGACCATCTGCCCGTCCGCCTTGACTGCCGACCGATCGGCAACCCGGACGAACGCTGATTCATCATCAGTCATACAGTGGTATGGTATTCCAACACACAAAACAGTTCCCTGAACAGTATTTTTGTAAGTAAATACGATAGATCGGGAGGCGTTCTTTTCAAGTATCTCAACAGCCAATAGTCTCTAACGAATGAGCGACGATTTTTATGATGTACTCGGCGTCTCTCGAGATGCGAGCGAGGACGAGATCAAATCGGCGTACCGGAAGAAGGCTGCGGAGTACCATCCAGACGTGAGCGATGAGCCGAACGCAGAAGAGAAGTTCAAGCAGGTGAAGAAGGCCAAGGAGGTGCTCACTGATCAGGAGGCCCGCAGAGCGTACGACCAGATGGGTCATGAGCGCTTTGAGCAAGCCGAAAAACGCGGCGGGTTCGATGGCGGTGCTGGAGCAGGGGCGGGGGGCAATCCGTTCGGTGGTGCTGGCGGTGATGGTCCCTTCGGTGATATCTTCGATCAGTTCTTTGGCGGCGGAAACGGTCGTCGCAGCGGTGCTCGTCCGGGGCGCGATCTCCAGACACGACTCCGGATTGATCTCGAAGACGCCTATCACGGCGTCGAAAAACGGATGACAGTCAACCGGCCCGAGCAGTGTGACGAATGCGGCGGGGCGGGACACCCACCGGACGCGGAATCTCGCACCTGTTCGGTGTGTAACGGCAGGGGGCAACAGACAACAGTTCAACAGACGCCGCTGGGACGGGTCCAGCAGACACAGACGTGCCGGGAGTGTGAAGGAACCGGCACGGTGTACACGGCAAGCTGCTCGGTGTGTGATGGTGACGGGCAGGTCATCAATGAGACGACACTCACGGTCGACGTTCCGGCAGGGATCAACGACGGACAGACGCTTCGCCTCGAACGGGAAGGTGCCCCGAGCGAGAGCGGCGGTCCGAACGGCGACCTCCTCGTTGAGATCGCCGTCGAATCGCATCCGGACTTCGAACGCGATGGCGACGACCTTGTCCATCGACTCGCGGTGTCGTTCCCACAAGTGGTGTTCGGTGATGAGGTCGAAGTGCCGACGATTGACGGGGCTGCGACCTTCGAGATCCCATCGGGAACCCAAAGCGGCGAACAGTTCCGGTTACAGGGGAAGGGAATGTCCCGGTTGCAACGGCGCGGGCACGGCGATCTCTATGTGTACGTACAGGTCGTCACGCCCGAAAGCATGAACGACGAACAGCGCGAGGCGCTGCAAGCGTTTGCCGAAGCCGGTGGCGAGGAGATCGACGTGAGCCAAGGATTCTTTGAGAAACTCAAACATTCCTTGTGAGACGATACGCACTGGTCTCTCTCCGACCGACGGTGTTTCCCGAGCGAGGGCAATCTCAGACATGACCAGACTCAACGAGTTACTCGCCCGCGATCGACGAACCGATGTGCTGGCGTTACGGGACGAAGCAAACGACCATCAGTACGACTACCGGCGGTTCTGTACGACGGCATGGAAAGTCGGGAACCTGCTTCATCACTTCGGTGTGCGGACGGGGACAACCGTCGTTGTCGCCGGAAGACAACGACCGGAACCAATACTGTCGGTGCTCGGAACGGCGTTGCTCGGCGGGACCGTTCGCGTCGGCTCTGAGATTGCAGACGCACGGGCACTGATTGCGCCGACAGTCGATTTCGACAGTGACACCCGTCAACCGGGAACTCACCGGATCGGGTATGGTGAGCGACCGACCGATCCGAGCGACACCTTTTTCGAACAGGATGTGTGGCGGGAGAATCCCACCCAGCCACCGGGTCGTGTCGCTCCCGATACACCCTTGGTAGAAACGACCGAAGCGACCTACACCCACAAGGCGGTGTTCAGCGCTGCCCAGTCGGTTGTCGACCGGTGGGATCTCACAGCCGACACCACGGTCGCCGTTCGCGCACCGCTTAAACGCCCCGAAACGATTGTCGCCGGCGTCGTCGCACCGCTGATGGCTGGTGCAACCGTTCTGCTTCCTGACGGCGGCGTGGGCGACTGCGCCGTCGTTGCTGAAACCGGACCAGAATCGCGGACGCTGACGGTCGATGCAATCGATCTCTGATTCAATTCGGTTGAGAACCTTACACAGCCAGTGAGACACTCCCGTCTGATATCATCCGAACGAATCCGAGCGAACGAGCAGCCACAACGCGAGCACCGCCAGCGGAAGAGACCCGACTACCCCGATCACCATCGGACCGAGCAGCCGACTCGGATCGCCCTGCTGGAAGAGCACGGCGAGACCCGTGTTCGCGTTGATGGCGGCGTGACCGATCACGGCTGGCCAAACGCTTTCACCCCGAAGTGCCACCCACGCCAAGAGCACGCCCACAACGGTAGTGAAATACACCATCCCGACGCTGCCGAGCAGCGGTGTGTCTGGGTAGTTGTGCCCCATCAGAATCAGTGGCCAGTGCCAGACGCCCCAGATCACGCCCGAGAGGAGGACCGCTTGCCGATTCCCGAGCGGGAGTAGTTTCGGAACGAGATACGCCCGCCACCCGAATTCCTCTCCGAACGTGGCGACACAGTTGATGGCAGTGGCAATTGTGAGCGCGCTGATCGTCTGAATGAGTACGAATTGCTCTGGTTGGAACGGAATCTCGCCGGACTGTCCCGTGCGGTGGAGCAACTCATTCACACTGCTCAGTGTCGGATCGAAAAACGCTGGGAACAGCGCGAAAAACAGCCCTCCTCCGAGATAGATCAGGAGCGGCAGACCGACCCACGCGAGAAGCCACCACTGCCAGTTGCGACGCAGGTGGGGACGGAGGTACAACCCACGCCAGCCTTCGTCCGTGACGACCCGTGTAAGAACGTTCCCGATCGCCGGTCCGAACATGTAGATTACGAGGAGCGCGTTCCACAATCGTATCCCAGCAAACAGCTCGGGACTGTCGGGACCGATGCCACCCGTCACGTAGACGACCGTTCCGATTATCCACGAGAATCCCATGGAAAACGCCACGAACAAATACACACGACGCCACGCCACCGCGCTGCGCTCGATCGCGCTCCATGTAACGGGAAGCAATGATAGCGTTTCAGGTTCTAATTTTGACATTCGTCGCTAGAACGAATTGCAATTATATTATACTATCGTCGTAAATACACTCTGGACGAGTAAATCAGTTGTTAGCGGGCGTCTTCGAGCCGATCGAGCGCACGGGGGTTTTCGATGCTCGAAAGGTCACCGAGGTGCTCGTCGTTGTACACCGACTCGATGGCGCGCCGGACGATCTTTCCGGACTGTGTTTTGGGGAACTCCTCGACGAACAGTATTTCTCGGGGCCGGAACGGCTTTCCGAGCGTCTCGCCCACCAGTTCCCGCAGTTGCGTCCGGAGATCGCCGGACACTTCGACATCGTTCTCCGCAATGACGTATGCGACAACCGCCGTTCCGGTCGTGGAATCGTCTGCACCGATGGCTGCGGCTTGGTTGACGGCGTCGCTGTCCATGAGCGCGCCCTCCACTTCAGCGGGACCGACCTTCCGCCCGGCCACGTTGAGCGCGTCATCAGCGCGGCCGTGAAGGAACCAAAAGCCGTCGGCGTCTTGTTGCGCCCAGTCACCGTGATCCCACAGCGGCGGGTCCTCGAACGTCGACCAGTACTCTTCGAGATACCGCTCGTCACCCGACCAGAGTGATTTCGTCATCGAGGGACACGAATCGCGGGCGACGAGAAACCCGCGCTCGTTGTCTTCAGCGACGCTCTCGCCCGACGCGTCTACGATGTCGACAGCCATACCGAGTCCGGGCTTACCGAGCGTGCACGGTTTGAGCGCCATTCCGGGGAGGGGCATCAGGAAACAGCCACAGATCTCGGTGCCGCCGGAGATGTTGATGATGGGAATCTCGCTGCCTCCCACGTTCTCGAAGAACCAGTGCCACGATTCGGGATCCCACGGCTCACCAGTCGATCCAAGGAGGCGAAGGGATGAGAGATCATAATCTGACGGCCGCACGTCGTCTTGCTTGCGGAGCGCACGGATCGCAGTGGGAGAGACGCCGAACACTGAGAGTTTGTGGCGATCGATCATCTCCCAGAACCGATCCGGGCTGGGATAATCAGGCGCACCCTCATAGATGAACACCGTACCGCCGAACGTGTGGTTACCGATGAGCGTCCACGGTCCCATCATCCAGCCGATGTCTGATACCCAGAAGAACCGATCGCCGGGCTTGTGATCGAAGCCGAAGTACACTTCCTTTGCACACTGCATCTGGATGCCGGCGTGGGTGTGCACGATCCCTTTCGGCATTCCGGTGGTGCCCGAGGAGTAGAGTAGCATCGATTCGTCGCTCGCGTCAAGTTCGCGGGTTTCGAACGCGGCCGAACACGCACCGACAGCCTCAGTCCACCGTTCATCACGGGAATCGTTCCACGGAACGTCAGCACCGAGCCGATCGTAGACGATCGTGTGCTCGACGTGGCCCGCCGCGTCGATCGCCGCGTCGGCGGTGTCTTTCAGGATGACATCGTTTCCGCGCCGACGGAAGCCGTCACCGGTGAACAACACCGAACAGCCCGCGTCCGCAATCCGGGTTGCGGTAGCATCCACGCCGAAGCCCGAAAAGATCGGCACCGCGATCGCGCCCGCTTTGAAACACCCATACAAGATCGACACGACTTCGGGGACCATGGGCATGTACAACCCCACCGTGTCGCCCGGTTCGATCCCCCGCTCCACCAGCGCGTTGGCCACCTTGTTCGACTCTCGGTACAGTTCGTGGTAGGTGACTTCCCGAACGGTGCCGTCTTCGCCCTCCCAGACCGTTGCAACCGAATTCCGGGTGGGGCTGTCCGGCGCAGCGTGACGATCGACCGTATTATGGGCGATGTTGATCGTCCCGCCGGGATACCAGTCGGTAAACTGAGGGCCTGCTGTGTCGTCGGACCGCGCCCGACTGCCTGAGGTGTCGTCTCGAACGCTGTCGTACGGCTCGTAAAATTCAATACCCAGATAATCCACCAGCTCGTCCCAGAACCATTCTACGTCTTGGCTGCGTTCGATCAACGCGTCGTAATCCTCGATGTCGTGTTCGTCCATGAACTCGAAGACGTTCGTCGATTCAACGGTCGCTTGGTCCGGCTCGTAAACGATCTCATCCATCGTCGGTGCATCGCTCATACTGGCGAATGTTACCCGAACAGCAAGTAATTTCGGACATATATCACTGATCGAGACAGGAACGGGACCGCTCCGGTGGAACGGACTGGATCAGGATTCATCCGGTGAAGGACGTGATCAGATGGAGTAGCGGGCGATAAACGCTTTTGTCGACTGCTAGCCAATCATCGAGTATGTACGTCCGGGACGCCAAAAACCGAGACGAAGTTTGGTTGCTCGACCACATCGAGGAAATGGAACTCGATGAAACCACGTTCCGGTCGCGTGATTACGTCATTGCTATCGACGAGCAGACAAACGAAAAAGCAGGATTCGGCCGTATTCGTCTGCACAAAACGGGGGCGGAGACCGAACGAAGCCCGAGCGGACAAGGTGAGGGTGGCGAGATCTGTGAACTCACGAGCATCGGTGTGCTCGACCACTGGCGCCGGCAAGGCGTGGGTGCACACGTCGTTGAGCGACTCGTCGAGACCGCTACGGACCAAGGGTACGAAACGGTGTATTCTCTCACCGACGAGCCGAGATATCTCGCACAGTTCGGATTCGAAGCGATCGAAACCGACGAACTCCCGACAGTCCTGCAACACCGACTATCGGAAAAACGCGAATCGCTCGCCCCCGAAGCGGTCCCGATGGCGATCGACAGCGGAGCGTTCGAGATGCCGACGCGACTCCGAGAGCGGTTCAAACACGCCTCCGAGCAGGTCCCAGAGGACGAACCGGAAGAGACACCCGAAGACTTCGGTATCGACTCCGAATCAGCGACGTACAAATACGACATATAATGTTTATTTTCACCCACTCCTCACTGACAGGTCTGTTCTACCTCGTAATATAAATATGATAATTTTTGAGCGGCAACCCACCAAGGGTTAAGCCTGCTCGTCGCCACGATCCACGCATGTTCGATGAAGAGGACCTTCGTTCGATTCGAGAGGGTCGAGACGAATGGGAAGAAGCGTTCCACCAGCCTACACTCGATCGGTTCGGTGAACGGAAAGACCAGTTTATGACCGACACGGGCGGACACGAAGTCGACGCCCTGTACACACCGAGTGATATCGCTGATCTCGACTACGAGGACGACCTCGGATTTCCGGGTGCAGAACCCTACACGCGCGGTGTCTATCCAACGATGTACCGCGGGCGGCTGTGGACGATGCGCCAGTATGCCGGGTTTTCGACGGCCGAAAAGACGAACGAACGATATCATTACCTCCTAGACGAAGGCCAAACCGGGCTGTCGATGGCGTTCGATCTCCCGACCCAAATGGGGTACGACTCCGACGCGGAGATGGCAGCAGGAGAAGTCGGAAAGTCCGGAGTCGCCATCGACTCGTTACACGACATGGAGACGGTGTTCGACGGCATCCCGTTGGACGAAGTATCGACCAGTATGACGATCAACGCACCGGCATCGGTGTTGTTGGCGATGTACATTGCCGTCGGTGATCAGCAAGGTGTCGACCGCTCACAGCTCCGGGGCACCATCCAAAACGACGTTCTCAAGGAGTACATCGCTCGCAACACCTACATCTATCCACCGGAGCCGTCGATGCGGATCATCACCGACATCTTCGAGTTCTGCGCGTCGGAGGTTCCGAAGTTCAACACCATCTCGATTTCTGGGTATCACATTCGAGAAGCCGGCTCGACCGCTGCACAGGAGATCGCCTTCACGCTCGCGGACGGGATGGAGTACGTCGAGACGGCACTCGACGCCGGACTAGAAGTCGACGAATTCGCCCCGCAGCTGTCCTTTTTCTTTGCGGCGTACAACAACATCTTAGAGGAGGTTGCGAAGTTCCGCGCCGCCCGGCGACTGTGGTACTCGCTGATGGAGGATCGATACGGCGCGGAGAATCCGAAGTCGAAACAGCTGAAGTTCCACACCCAAACGGCAGGCTCGACGCTCACTGCCCAGCAGATCGAGAACAACGTTGTCCGTGTCGCGTATCAAGCGCTCGCGGCCGTCCTCGGGGGAACACAGAGTCTCCACACCAACGGGAAAGATGAGGCGCTGTCGCTACCGACCGAGGAGAGCGTCCGTACTGCCCTCCGTACACAGCAGATCCTCGCCCACGAGTCGGGCGCGGCCGACACGATCGACCCCCTCGGAGGCAGCTACTACGTGGAGCACCTCACGGACAAACTGGAACAGCAAGCCCGCGAGATCATCGAGGAGATTGACGAACGCGACGGGATGCGCAACGCCATCGAAGAACAGTGGGTGCAACGCCAGATCCAAGACGCCGCGTTCGAACGCCAGCGCGAGATCGAGACGGACGAACGGATCATTGTGGGCGTCAACGAGTTCACCGTCGATGAAGAACCGACCGAAGACATCAAAGAGGTCAATCCTGCGGACGAAAAGCGCCAGATCGAACGGCTCGAAGGCGTCCGAAAGCGCCGCGACGACAGCGAAGTTGAAGACGCCCTCGGGGCGCTCAGAACGGCCGCCCGTGGCGAAGACAATCTGATGCCGTACCTCATCGACGCAGTCAAGGCGTATGCGACGACCGGCGAGATCTGCAACGCAATGCGAGACGTGTTCGGAGAGTACCAACCCGGTACCGCACTGTGAGCGATTGGTCACAGTTCCCACGGCGGACACCGCCGTCCCGAACTGCCCGTTCCCGAGTGTTTTATTCGTGGGGCCAATTACCAATCACATATGGACTTCGATCACGCCGGAATCGCTACGGACAACGCGGCGGAACTCGCCCACCAGTACTGTGAACTGTTCGAAACAAGCGTCGTTCACGAGGAGGAACTCGACAGCCTGCGCGTCCACTTTCTCGATGTCGACGGGGGCTACTTCGAACTACTCGAACCAACCGAACCGGGGACTGTCCAACGATATCTTGACCACAACGGTCCTGGCGTCCACCACCTCGCACTCACCACCCCGAACATCGAAAACGCACTCGAACGCGCACGAGAGATGGGAATCGAACTCATCGACACGACACCCCGTCCCGGTGCATGGGGACACGATGTCGCATTTCTCCACCCGAAGTCAACCGGCGGAATCCTCATCGAATTCGTTCAACACACCGATCGTGAATCGAACCCACGACACTGACGTCAGTACGAACGTAATAAATAATAGGTGATGAAAATGCTTACGGATATGGCTGCGATGGAGTAACTAATGACCATATCGATAGATCATTCAACTATGGATATAGAAGATGATAAAATATCTGAGCGAGGGGAGCTTAATAAGGGTTTTATTCGACGGCAGAAAGAGCGCATAGCGACCATCGAAGATCGAGACGATCACATCATTTACGACCGTCCTGCCAAGATCAGAATTCAGGCCGTCAAAGGACGGAACATCTCCGATTGGGATGTCGATTTTGAGACGACCGTAGAGGGGGGTGGATGGACTACGTTCGAGGTTACCGGCCACGAATATCGGATCAAACTGTACGGCATTGAGAAACGAGAAACCCATATCCACCAATTACAAAGTGGATTACACGTTTGCGTTTCAGTCGATCGGTTCGAGAACGACAGATGGGTCGAGTACATCGATAAGGGAGGGAGCCACCACCACGACCTGCGATGGGATGTCTCCTACGACATCGAATTCCTTAAGTTCATGGAATAATTTCGGTTCTCGAATCGATTCCCTGTCACATTCGTTCGCAGGGAACCCGAGCGGACCACTTCGACATTCTCAAACAAACCGAAGCGTTCGCTGTGATCTTTTGGAATAAACGGATAGCAACTGGTAACGAGATCACTTCGACCGACAAGTTAAAGCTGTATGAGTTCGTAACACATTCGCGCGCAGATACTATGGAGGGTGAATATGCTGATCCAGTGTAACGAATGTGGCAGTAAAAATACCGTGATTACCGAGGACAGGGAATTTATCCGTTGTCTTGAATGTGGTAACACCGAAGGGTAATTCGAGGGAAAGCGGTAAAACCTCCCGCCGGCCGCCAGTTTTTCGCTATTCAGCATCTAACAATATTCATTATAGAATTATATAAACTATAATTGTGATGTATTCTGAGTATGCGAACGGATGTAAATAGATCTACCCCGTCCCGCCGCATTCATGATTGAGTATTATCACATATCCACTAATGAAATTTATTTGTCTATTTAATCGAAGAGTGAAGAACTGACGCATTACGGATTATTCCAATCATTCGGCGCAGCAATTCGGATTCTCTTTTTGATCGGACCGTCTTAAAAGAGTGAGGAGATTTTCCGTATTCGACCGAATTACTGCTCCAAGAACCCAGCACCAAGTCCGATCTATCCGTAACAGTGGAATGAACCTTCGACACATTGTTATGTCAGCATATATTATAATAGCAATATAATTATTGCACAAGTTATGAAAATGAATATATAGAAAACATCATTTTGGATGCGCTCGGAGGCAAGGTATGTTCCGACGTGGTGCGTTCGTTCGTGAGCAGTGTACACCAGTTTCGGACGACCAACTACAGCCCAACGGGATCGACCTCACAGTAGGCAGCGTGTTCGAACAGATTGACGCGGGTCGTGTTGGGTGTGACAGTAAGGAGATTGGCGATCGTCGGGAGCGGACCCCACAATCCCTCACAGAAAACGAAGCACAAACGTACTATCTCGAACCCGGGGGATACATCGTTCGATATGGTGAAACGGTGACCATTCCAGACGATCACGTCGGATTCGTGTATCCCCGATCGACGCTCATGCGTAACTCCTGTATGCTTAACACGGCCGTCTGGGACGCCGGATACGAGGGCAAGGGGGAGGGGCTGTTGCAAGTTCATCACGACATTGAGCTCGAACAGGGTGCACGAATCGCACAACTCGTTCTCGCTCGGGCAAACCACGATGAGACGTACGACGGAACGTATCAGGGTGAAAACGTCGATACAGAGTAGAGATCCGACGCAGTCGCTGAGGCACGCCAGCAGTTGCTGGAATACCACGGCCGGAGGAGCAAACGGTTACAGAGCCCAACGATGCCACCACATTATTCACGGACAGCCATCACGGCCGTACTTGTGATCGCTGTCATCGGTCCAGTGCTCGGCGCGCCCGCAGCGCATCCAGCAGACGAGCACACGACACCGGACGATGTGGAGGGACACGGCAGTACTGACTGTCAGCCGCCTATCTTGTCTGAAAGTAATGGTGATCGGGCGGTGGACACTGGCACGGTTCCAGTCGCTGACACGGCACACAACACCAGCGAACGAGGAGAACAAGGGGTATCCGGGGACGATATCACCGAAACAATCGGGATCGCGAACAGCACGATCCGCTCCACGCTACTGTGTCATACCGTACCGACGTCCACGAGCGAAACGGACGATCAGAGTCCCATCACACTGGAACGACTCACCAACGCAGCGGTCCGAACGCTAAACCGAACTGGAGGAAGAACCATCACTGTCGTCGACACAGTGGAACACGGCGTCGTGCGCGTCGTCAACAGAACAGTTGTTGCGGTGCGTCTGCCGGGCCGAACGGAGAGACAGCCCACCACGCCGCCGACGGAGGCGAACGACGATTTACACAACGCCACTCGAACGGAACGAACGGACTCCGCACCGGTCAAGCGGACGATCAGCGCTGAAACCGAACGGCGGCAGTCGACTCCGTCGATCGACGAGACGGTCCCAAACACACCCACGCCAGCAGCAACGGCAACGACGCCAGCGGCGACAACAACAAGACAGCCGACGAACGTTCACTCCTCGTCCCCTGAAACGACGACGGAGCATCATCCGGATCGAGAAACGACAACCGTTTCTCTCCCAGTCTCAGTTCAGTCACCACCGGACAACAACGACGGTGGCTCGAACGCGCCGCGAGGAACGAAACCACCGTTCGAACCAGAACGGAAAACGGGGGCCGCCGTCGGTTTGAGTGCGACTGCGGTGCGGCTACTCCTCAGACACGGAAGCACTGCGTCCGAAACCGTATCGAGACCACACGCGGTGTCTGTCCAGTTCCGACTCACGACCGTCCTCAGTTCACTCTCGCAGGTGATGGTGCTGCTACGGTACAGTCGGTACGACGATTCGGATCCGCTCGAACACGACGGACGGGAAATCGTGTTTGAGGCGATCGAAGAGACGCCGGGGATCTATCTCTCAGCGATAAATAGCCACACAGAGTTCTCACTGTCGACGCTGCGCCACCATCTCCGAGTTCTGGAGCGAGAAGAACTCATCACGAGCGTGAAGGTGCATGGGAAACGGCGTTTTTATCCGACCAATAGCGAACGCATCGAACTCACGGCTGCGTTGGGAGAGGAAGCGACCGCGAACGTCATCGAAGCGCTCTCTGACCTGGGTCCCGTGACGGTATCGGAGTTAGCGGACGAACTGGATCGGGATCCGAGTACCGTGACTCACCACCTCCAACGGCTCGACGACGATGATCTCGTCTGTCGGAAACGATCCGGGCGTGTGGTGATAAATCGCCTCTCGGACGACGTTATGACGTATCTCACGGAGCAACCGGAGCGAATCCCGACAGCGTCGAGTGCTGATTAGCTGTAGATGAGGATCGTCGCCGCATCCAGTTCGATTACGTCGACTTCCTCGCCGCTCGCAGCGCGCTGTTCGTCGAGGATATCGACCGCATCAGGATCGAGTGCGACCGAATCGCCATCGACATCAACGGAGATTTCGCCGTTCGTTTCGATCTGTGCCGTCAGTTCGGCGGGATCAGCTGCTTCGAGCGCAGAGACGACAGCACCGGCTTGATCCCGGAACTGGGGACCGATCACCGAGTGATCGGGATCAATACCGACAGGAACGAGTTCGACGTTTGGCCGGCCGGATTCGATGTAGACGGGAGCGTTGACCGCAGAGCTGAGGTCGTAGGTGTCGATTGCGGGCTGTTCCTCGTCACGGTCGACATACAGCTCAATCCGATCTAACTCCGCGTTGAGCGCCATTCCGGTGTCGGACTTCCAGCCACGGATCGCGCTTGCGACGTTCACGATGAGCCGTCCCCGTTGAGCGGCGTCAGCGTTGAACGTTTGGAGCGACGGCCACATCTCCGTGTGCACGCTTTCGGTTCCGTCGGGAAGCGTCTGATACGCCTCTTCGGTGAGGAACGGGGCAAACGGGGAGAGCATCCGTAGCGAGGCCGACAACACGGTGTACAGGGCATGGCGAGCCGCATCCCGTTCACCGGGACGACCCTCATACAGGCGTCCTTTGAGCAGTTCGAGGTAGTCGTCAGCGAGATCGTGCCAAATGAATTCCCGCAGTTCGCGCAACGCAGCGTCGAACCGATAGGCGTCCATGTGTGCTTCAACCTGATCAGCGACATCGCTACACCGGATCAGGATCCACTTGTCGGCGTCGCGGTAGGCCGGATCCTGAATCGATGGGGTGTCCGCGTCAAAATGATTCGACGCGAATTTGGTGATGTTCCACACCTTCGTGAGAAACCGCGAGGCAGACGTGACTTCTTTCCACTGGAATTGGATATCGGTGCCGGGCTGTC
Organism: Halocatena pleomorpha; assembly: GCF_003862495.1. Taxonomy (GTDB): domain Archaea; phylum Halobacteriota; class Halobacteria; order Halobacteriales; family Haloarculaceae; genus Halocatena; species Halocatena pleomorpha. Next base: position 16,862 of record NZ_RRCH01000007.1, read on the forward strand.
CACCGAGCGCGATCGCCTGACGGAAGGCGTCAGCGGAGTACTCCGAAATGACTTCCTTTGGCTCGACGAAGTTCCCTTTCGATTTGCTCATCTTGTTGCCGTCCTCCCCGAACACCATGCCGTTGATCAGTGCACGATCCCACGGACGTTCGTCTTCGAGCGCAGTAGTCCTGAGAATGGTGTAGAACGCCCACGTCCGGATGATGTCGTGGCCCTGCTCGCGCAACTGAACCGATTCGAACGATGATTCGGGCCAGTCGGTCACGTACAACGGCGTGATTGAGGAGTCCATCCACGTGTCCATAACGTCGGTCTCTCCCTCCCAGTTTGTGCTACCACACTCCGGACACGAATGATCGGGATCAGTCTCAGTCGGATCGATCGGAAGCGCGCTTTCGTCAGCGGTGTGGACATGGCCACAGTCTTCGCAGAACCACGCCGGGATGGGCGTCGCAAACACCCGTTGGCGGGAGATAACCCAGTCCCAATCCATCCCTTCGGCCCACTCTTCGAGGCGGGCGTACATGTGCTCGGGGACCCATTCGATCTCTTGAGCCGTTTCGAGAATCTCCGCTTGGTCGACCCGGACGAACCACTGGTCTTTGCTCAAGATCTCGATCGGTGTGTCACACCGCCAGCAGATCCCCACCGACTGTTCGGTAGACTCGCGGTCGTTCAAAACGTCCGCCGCCGCAAGAGCCTGTGCGATCTCCTCTTTTGCCTCGCTCACACCGAGTCCTTCGAACTCACCCGCGCGTTCAGTGAGATGACCGGACTCGGTGATGACCGGTCGAAGATCCAGATCGTGTTCAGCCCACCACGTAACGTCTTGTTTATCACCGAACGTACAGACCATCACAGCACCGGTCCCAAACGTGCTATCGACTTCCTCGTCGGCAAACAGTTCGACTTCCTGACCGAACAGTGGCACCTCGAACGTCTCGCCGATCCGGTCGGCGTAGCGCTCATCGTCGGGGTTGACAGCGATTCCTACACACGCAGCGAGCAGCTCGGGGCGCGTCGTTGCGATCTCGATACCGTCGCTGTCGCCGGACTGCGTCCGGCTGTTCGAGGAACGTTGGTCCTCGCTGTCGCCGGAGAACGTGAGATAGTACAGTGTTCCGGTTCGGTCGTCGGTTTCGACTTCGGCGTCAGCGATCGCGGTTTCACAGCGCGGACACCAGTTGACAGGGTGGTCGTCGCGGTAGACGTAGCCGTCGTCGGCCATCCGAACGAACGAGCGTTGCGTTTCCCCCCAGTATTCGGGATCCATCGTCCGGAACTCGTGGGTCCAGTCCTGCGAGAAGCCGAGATCGAGCATCGTCTCGTACATCGCGTCGATCTGGGACTCGGTGTGTTCGATACACAGCTCCCGAAACTCCTCGCGGGGAACGTCTGTGCGGTGGATGTCGTGGTTCTCCTCGACTTTCACTTCGGTCGGAAGCCCGTGGCAGTCCCATCCCTGCGGAAACAACACGTCGTCGCCGCGCAACCGGTGATAGCGGGCAGCAAAATCCATATAACACCAGCCCAGCGCGTTTCCGATGTGGAAGTTCCCGGTCGGGTAGGGCGGCGGTGTGTCGATCACGTAATCTGGGCGCTCCTCGTCGTCGCGGTACTGGTACACGCCCATCTCCTGCCACTGCTCGCGCCACTTCTGCTCGATGCTGTCCGGATCGTATTCGTCCTCTATCTCTGTCATAGCTTACGGAGTGGTCGACGGTCGTGCCAACTGAGAAGAGTTGTGACTCCGATGTGCGCGTTCCGGTTGCGACACTCACACACGTACTACCGGCGACCAACGCATACCCGTCCGTTGTGTGGTTGTGCGTATAAACGTGTTCCTCCGACGTGGGTTTGTTGGGAATGTCAAGCCGGATCCTCACGGAACCGCTCGATCGCAACAGTCGTAATATCATCATAATCGTCATCTGCGCCCACGAGAAGCGTTCCGTCAACGGCTTCAGCAGTTGCCAACGCAAACGAATCACCCAAGGAAGGATTGTATTCGATGACATACTCGGCAGCGTTATCCCAGAGTGCCTCGATATTAACCGGTGTCAGTCCGAGATCAAGAAGCCAGTCAAGATATTCATCAGCCACGTTCCGATCGTATTTTCGCGCGATAATGTAGCGGATTTCGGTGAGATTCACCCGACTGATATACCCGGTGGCGTTCTCTGCGGTAATAGCGTTCAGGTACTCTTCGACCGACTCACTTCCGGGTTCGTCGTCAGCGTGAGCAACAATCGGTTCTATGTCAAAAACGACACGATCGGGGACCGACATTCACTTCTCCAACGATGGATGATCATCCCGGTCTTGCTTTTCCCGCTCGCGCTTCTCCTGGAGAAGTTGCGTTGCGGGTTTGTCGGTCGTCGCCTCGCCGTGTTCTTTTGCGAAACCTCGCATCTCACACGGGGAGCGAACGTGCTCAACCACAACCGCACCCTCTTCTGTTTCACGAAACAGGACCTTTCCCGGAGTGTCGATACCGAGCTTCTCACGGAACGGCTTTGGAATCGTTGCTTGTCCGTGTTTGGTTACAGAGACAACTCTTTTCTCTGAATTAGTGTCTGGTTTCGAGCCACTCATTATTCATAACTTCGGCTCAATCATACATAACCCCCTCCCCCGATATTTATAAGATGAAAGAGACATAGTGGTCTTCACAGTATCCGGAATACGACAAACTCCATCGAGAGCTGTTCCACCGAATCACAACACACACCGTCATGACCGTCGAACGCCGTGTATGCAACTCGGAGTCGTTGGTCTCGGACGGATGGGGCAGATTGTCGTCGATCGCGTTCTGGCTGCTGGTCACGACGTGGTGGCGTTCGATGTCGATGAGGCAGCAGTGGCAGAAGCGGCCGACGTAGGCGCACAGCCGGCCGATTCGCTCAGTGATCTCGTCGAGCAGTTGGGCGATGAAAAGCGAATCTGGCTCATGGTTCCCGCGGGCGAGGCGATCGATGCCGCGCTATCCGATCTCGAACCGCAACTCGGTGAGGAGGCTATCGTGATCGATGGCGGCAACTCCCATTTCGAGGCGTCGGTTCGACGGAGTCGGGAGACGAGCGCCGCGTATCTCGACTGTGGAACGAGCGGCGGACCGGCCGGTGCGAAGCTGGGCTTTTCGCTGATGATCGGCGGTCCCGAATGGGCCTACGAGGCGTGCGTGCCGGTGTTCGACGCGGTCGCCACCGGACCGGACGGACACGCGCGGATGGGACCGTCGGGAGCTGGACATTACGTGAAGATGGTTCACAACGGGATCGAATACGCGCTGATGCAGGCCTACGGCGAGGGGTTCGAACTGCTCGCAAACGGACGGTACGATCTCGATCTCGAATCGGTGGCCCAGACGTGGAATAATGGGGCTGTCATCCGGTCGTGGCTGCTCGAACTGTGTGAGGAGGCCTTCGCGGAGGAAGGTAACGATCTCGGGAACGTAGCTGACTACGTGGCTGGCGGCTCGACGGGGACATGGACCGTTGAAGAGGCGCTCACACAGGAGGTGCCGGTGCCACTCATCTACACCGCGCTGTCCGAACGGTTCGGCAGCCGGTCAGATCGGTTCTCGCGGCGACTCGCAAACCGGCTCCGATACGGGTTCGGACGCCACGAGGTAGCGCGCACGGAGTGACTACCCTCTGTGGACGAATGAGTGACAGTCACTATCCGAAGTTACACGGTCAGTCGCAGAAGCGGAGCAGTCGCGGAGCGGTCGCGGAGGCGGGGCGGTGCAGTCGCGGAGGATAAGACGTAGCACCGCGAGCTTCGCTCGCGGCTTTTTTAGTTCAGGTTTTTTACGGAAGGGTGCGTCCCACGCACCCTTCCGTAAAAAAAGTGGGTGTACGAGCCCGACGGGATTTGAACCCGCGACGTCTTGGTCCGGAACCAAGAACTCTGTCCACTGAGCTACAGGCTCACATCGTACGATTTTCGATGGGTGGATATAACAGTTTTGAGTCGTTGATCCTCTGCCGGAGGACTACGGCGATTCGCCGGTTTCGAGGCTGAGGTCAGCAGTCGGATAGGCAACACAAGTGAGAGTGTATCCGTCGGAGAGTTCGGCTTCACCGAGCATCTGGTTGGTGTGGTGTTCGACGTACTCCTCGGCGTGGCCGTTCGTGATGTGACCACCACAGGAGATACACTGGCCTTCACGGCACGCGTAGGGGAGATCCCATCCCTCCTCTTCGCCGGCTTCGAGGAGTGTGGTGTTCTCTTTGACTTCGATTGTCTGTCCCTCTTTGACGAATTCGACTTCGTACACGTCGGCCTCGTCGTCGGGGATCGCGGACGGATCGTCGTCGGCTCCGGCGGCTTCGCCGCCCTCTTCGAGTTCCCCTTCGGCTGCGGTCTCACCGGCGACGGCTGCCCCGACCCCGGCTGCCCCTCCACCGATCGATCGATTCATCGGCTCGGGAAATGCCGTTTCGGGCACGGTGGCAGCGCGGTGTTCGAGCACCTCGTCTGAGATGTCCTCCTGGGGTCGCCACCCGGTTCCTTTCGAGAAATGGAGCACGACCATGATGAGCGTAAACGTGATCCCCACCCCGAGACCCAGTGTGTCTACCATGACGGTCGGTTAGAAGCAAGCGTTTAACAGCGTTGTGATTCCGCACCCCCACCTTTTTTCGCTCGGGTGGCTGCGCCCCCCCTCGCGGAAAAAGATGGGGCAAAAAAGCCGCGAGCAAAGCTCGCGGTGCTGCGGGTTCATACCGCCTCCGCGACTGCACCGCCCCGCGACTGCTCCGCCTTCGCTGCAACAGTAGTGCCGTGCAGTTTTGCGGCGCTGTATCCCCATCTATTTAGCCCGCTCGGCCGATGAATTCGGGATATGGTCGGACGCTACTACGAGGAATATGAGATCGGTGAAACGATCGAACACGAGAAACGACGAACGATCAGTGAAAGTGATAACCAACGGTTCTGTGACATGACCATGAACCAGCAGCCATTGCATCTCGATCAAGCGTTCGCGGACGAAACACAGTTCGGACGGCAGTTGGTCAACGGCCTGTACACCATGTCGCTGGCCGTCGGACTGTCTATTCCCGACACCACGGACGGAACCATCGTCGCTAACCTCTCCTATGACAACGTCGAGCATCCCAATCCGGTGTTTCACGGGGACACGCTCCGCGCACAATCAACGGTGACGGACAAACGCGAAACCTCCGATGGGGAACGCGGCGTCGTCACCATGCACGTCGAGGCGTTCACGATCAACGGCGAAGCGGAAACGCTCGTTTGCGAATTCGATCGGACTGCACTTTCGTTGAAAAAACAGCAGTAACACGAGCCAGACGCGGAAATTATATTTCTGAGCATCAGAATGTGCCGAGTTGAGCGGCGGTACCCTGCGGTGATCAGACAGCCAACCCACCCAACAGTTATCAGCCGTGGTATGAGTATCGAACACATGGACGCGCCATCAGCGGATGAGTTCGAATGGTTGACGCTCGATGAGGATGAGGAGTTGTTATGGGGTGACACGCCACATCGACTCAGTTTGCTGCTATCGATCGGCGTCGGACTCCCGTTGTGTTTGGTGATCGTTGGAATCCCACTCGTGATTTCGTCGTATCTGCACCACACGAACACGAACTACGTGATCACGACCACAGCCGTATACAAAAAGCGGGGAATCTTTTCACGGAGCGTCAAACGGGTCGAGTTCGACAAAGTCCAAAACACCTCCTACCAGCAGTCGATGATGGGATCGTATTTCGGCTACGGAACGGTCGAGATCGCCACTGCCGGCACCGGTGGGGTCGAGATGCGGTTTCGAAACGTCGCGTCGCCCCGAGCGGTACAAGCGAGGATCAACGAGCGCAGCGCGGAGACAGAGAATGGAGCGAATGGAGAGGACGCCGAGGCAGTCCTTGATGAGATTCTCGCGGAACTACAAGCGATCCATCAGACGATCGATGAATCTGCTGACACGGCGAACCCAGAACGCGACGGGATGAATGCGGAACCGACAGCCAGCGAAGCCGAGGAGCCGTCATGAGTTCCGTCTCTGCGCTCTCACTCGACGCCGAGGAAACGGTGCATTGGACCGATCATCCTCGACTGATGCTCATCGTGCCCGACACCATGGTCGGAATAATGCTGGTGGTTGTCGGGATCACGGTGGTCCTCGTTCCGGAGATCGTAACCCCGGTTCTGTCCGAGGAGATCACGCCGTGGTTTGGAGTGCTTGTGCTCCCCGGTATCGCCCTCCCGGCGTGGTCGTATCTGGTCGTCGTGAATACGGTGTTCGTGATCACCGACCGAGCGCTGTACGTAAAACGGGGTGTCTTCAGCAAGCGCGTCGACCGAATCAGACACAGCCGTGTCCAAAACAGTTCATTCTCGCAAGGATATCAGGAGAAAATACTCGGCTACGGAACGGTGTCGGTCGACACGGCCGGCGTTTCGGCTGCGATCCGATTTTACGACATCGACAATCCGGAATCCGTTCGCGAACGCATCGACGCACACGCCTCTGAGGCGAGCGAAACGGAAATTCCAGGGAGTATCGAACAGTGGAACGCGGTCCTCGAAGAAGTACAAGCACTCAGAGCAGCACTCGAATCGAACTGAGCGGAACTTACAGCACTGTGCCGTGTTTCTTGTCTGGGAGATCCTTCTCAACGGTCTCGTAGAACGCAAACCTGTTTGCGAGTTCTTCGCGCAGGCTACTCGGGGGGACGATCTCGTCGATAACCATCTCACTGGCCATCCGGTGGATGTCGATGTCCTCGCGGTACTCCTCACGGAGTTGTCGCTCGCGCTCGGCGCGCTCCTCGGGATCGTCGATCGCGTCGAGTTTGTTGGCGTACACGGCGTTGATGGCTGCTTCCGGTCCCATGATTCCGATTTCACCGGACGGTAGCCCGATCGTTGATTCGGGACCGTAGGCCGGCCCAGACATGGCGTAAATCCCCGCGCCGTAGGCCTTCCGGGCCACTACACACTGTTTTGGAACCGTCGCTGACGAAGTGGCGTAGATCATCTTCTTCCCTTTTTCGAGGATCGCCTCTTGCTCGACGCTCGATCCGGCCATAAAGCCCGGCGTATCACACAGATACAGCAGAGGGATCTCGAACGCGTCGCACTTCCAGATGAACCGAGCGGCCTTCTCGGCTGCGTCAGGGAAGATGGCACCAGCGCGCTGGGCTGGCTGGTTGGCGACGATGCCGACCGGTCGGCCGTCGATGCGCGCGAACGCAGTGATGATCTCTGGTCCAAACGACGGTTGGAGCTCGAGAACCGACTCGCCATCGACGACACGGTCGATGAGATCGTGCATGTCGTACCCCTTGTTGGGGTGATCGGGAATGACACGGTCGGTAGTCGACGGCGAGATTGTCGGTGGGACAGTGTCTGTCGTCGGCGGGGACGCCTCGCAGTTGTCCGGAAGATAGGAGATCAGTTTGGCGACCAACTCCCGGGCGTGCTCTTCGTCGTCGGCAATGAGATCGGCGCTCCCGGACTGAGTGGTGTGAACCTCTGGACCGCCGAGATCCTGCATATCGATCGTCTCGCCAGTGACCATCTCCACCATCCGTGGGCTAGCGATCGCCATCGCTGACATGTCCCGAACCATGACCGTAAAATCAGCGAATACAGGAGTGTACGCAGCGCCGGCGATACAGGGACCGTACAGCACGCAGATCTGGGGCACCCGGCCCGAAAGCATCGAGTGGTTGTAATAGTACTTACCGATCCCTTCCCGGTTGGCAAAAAAGCCGGTCTGCTGATCGATGCGTCCGCCCGAGGAATCCATCAGATACAACACCGGACGGCCTGTGTCGAGCGCGCGCTGTTGCATTCTGAGGAATTTCTCGACGCCCTTCTCGGCCATGCTCCCCGCTTTCACAGTGAAATCGTTGGCCATGAAATGGATCGTTCGGCCTTCGAACTCCGCGCCGCCAGTAATGAGACCGTCGGCCGGGAGCCGATCATCGGCGTCGAATTCCGCGAACGTCCCGTCCTCGAACAGCACATCATCGAACCAGAGATCCAGTCGGTCCCTGACGAACAGCTTGCCGTGGTCTTCTAGCCGTTCTTTGTATTTTTCTGGTCCACCTTGTTCGATGCGAGCGATCTCCTCGATGAGCGCGATCTCTCGCTCGCTCGGTCCGATGTCATCCTCTGGAACAGCGTCTCCGACCTGGTCGCCCGTGTGAACGACGGCCGGCTCGGCTGCGTCCCCAATGTACACTTCGACCTCCTCGACAGCGTGACGTGCGAGCGCAGCAGCAGTCGCGCTTGCTTCCTCCGCACTCGCGTCCGTATCAATCCGGACCTTCATACATAATATTCCTAAACGGTCCTAATAGGACTTTGCGAATTGTCTGCCACGGCCGACGACGGCCGACCGTCCAGTTACCAGCTCGCGTCGTGGATCTCACAGACACCGGGGAGTTCGACCGTTCTGTCACCAAGCGTGCCCTGCCACCGACCGAATGGTTGGACAATGCGGTATGAGATCGGACCGAGGGAGACGGTGCGACGGTGAGGGTATTCGACATCGAGGGTGACGGACAAGGAGCCGTCTTCGGTTTCGATCCGCCACCCGTCGGAAGTGATAGTCGTCGGACCGACTCCTCGAGGCACTCCATCGATCCAGACGACGTTCCCAACACCCTCCGGATCCCCTCCGACAGTGAAGCCAACGGCCGTCCCATCAGCTGCGTATCCGCTAGCGAGCGCTCTGCGCCACGTCGTTGTGGTAGGCACGAGTCCGTGGGCGTATTCGAGCATCCCTGTGGCGTCCTCGGAAAACCGGTAGCGGTGACCGTCGGCGTTGAGCCAACCAGTCACCGGAAGTGATGTCGATCGCTGAGAGATCACGACGCGCTGAGAGGAGTCCCGACCGTCGGTAGTCGGACGAACAGCGGTCGTCGGTTCGGCCGCCGGGGTGTCGTAGCCGATCGTGAACTTCGTCCGTTCCATCCGTCCCGAAACTCGCGTCGTATCACCACGGTTATCGAGAGTCACGCGGTGATCCAGAAAGCGCGCGACTGCGATGGGATCTGCCATGGGATTGTCGTCGATCCGGGCCACGAACGGGGGAAGTACTGACGTGCTGTCGGTGAGTACCGTCCCTGCGTCGCGGTCGAACACCCATAACGAAACCATTCCAACCGGACCGGCGTCGATGACCGACCCGTACAGCGCAATCGCTTCATCGACCGCCCAAAACCGCTGGAGTTTCTTCTCGTGGCGCAGTCGGACGAAACGACCAAGTCCGAACCGAAAGCCGAGATCGATTGCCGTCGAGGTACACGACCCTCGGTATGTGCCGAACGCGATATCACCGTCGGATACGGGAACGGACGGCGCGGTCCCAAGATCCATACAGTATTAACACATACGCTATCAAGTATGTGTTGTGGTCATAACGGATCCAACAAACGGTGGAAAATGACGTAGTACTACCGTGTCTGAAGCCGCTCTTCTAATTGAGCGATGTACTCAGCGTTACCGACGTGGACAGGGACGCGCTGGTGGAGCGCACTCGGTGTACCGTCGAGCAACGACTGTGACCCGTCCGAGGAGCGGCCGCCTGCCGTTTCCACGATGTAGCCGATCGGAGCGCCCTCGAACAGCAGACGGAGCTTCCCGTCCGGATGCGATTCGAGCGCCGGATAGGCGAAGACACCGCCGTAGGTCATGACCTGATTGACATCAGCGATCATCGCACCACCGTATCTGAGTTTCAATTCCTGTTCGACTGATGAAGCGAACGTCGAGAAATCGTCCGGCCACTCCGGGACGCGGCCACCGAAGCCGTACACCACCGGGTCGTCAGGCAACGTGACGTTCTCCCGGACCGGTTGACGCGCGCCGTCCTCCACGACGTACTCGGTGACAGTGCCGTCGTGAGCGGTCATCATCGTTGTGAGCGGTCCGTACAGCACATACGCGGCTGCGATGAGGGACCGACCGGGTGCTGGTAGTTCGGCGTCGTACACACCGAGTACGGTTCCCATAGCGTTGTTAGACTTCACATTCGAAGAGCCATCGAGCGGATCAACAGCGACGGAATAGCCCGCTCCATCGGTGCTGATCTCCTCGCGTTCTTCGCTGGCGTACGCACCGACGGAATCGAGCGCGAGAAGTCGCTCTTCGAGCAACCGATCGGCGTGCACGTCTGCCGCGAGCTGTTGCTCGCCGCTTGGATTCTGCCCGTCTGCGTACGTTCGCCGTCCGGCCAAGCTGTCCCGGATATCATCGGTGCTCGACGCGATGACATCGAAGATCGTCTCGACGCTCATGTTTCGAGTGCGGTGTCAACTGAGGCCCCCTCGTAGATGATCTGTTCGAGCGAATCGAGGATCTGTTCGGGGTTCTCGCGCTGCCAGACGTTCCGGCCGACAGCGAGTCCCTTACCACCAGCGTCCATGACGGCTTTGACGCTCTCTAAGAACGCTCGATCGGATCGTTTGGAGCCACCGCTCATGATAACGTTCGTCTTTCCAGCCATTCTGACCGCTTTCTTCATCCCTTCTTTCGAACCAGGATATTTCACTTTCGCCACGTCAGCACCGAGTTCAAGCGCGAGCCGGGACGCGTACGCGATAACGCTGGATTTCGTATCGTTTTTCAGACCTTGACCGCGCGGATACGACCACATCACCACCGGCATGTCGTGCGCCCGAGCGTTCTCCTGAATCTCGCGGAACTCTTCTGCCATCTCGATCTCGTGGTTTGCGCCGCCGTACAGCGTGAAGCCGACGGAGCTCGCTCCGACCTCGCGGGCGTACTCAACCGAACAGTTGACGGCGCTGTCGGGTTCGCCCATCCAGAGGTTGGACGTGCCGTTGAGCTTCATGAGCAGATCGACAGCGTCCGAATACGACGGATAGTACGCCTCAGCAATCCCCTTCTGTACCGCGACCGACGTGACTGCCGGGTGGGTGGCCGCCTCGAACGTTCGAGACGGATCGGCGCTTTTGGGCACGTCCGTGAAATCGGTCGGACCGTGCTCAAGCCCGTGATCGTACGCCAAAATGAGTACCTTACCGTCCCGTGTAAGCGGCGCCTCGGTGATTGGGAGCATAGATGGAATCTTGCAGAGCGGAGTAATCAGTGTACCGGCCTGCGATTTTCAAAATATTAACTCGTCTCAAAATTCAGTATTTCAAATGATATGAGAGAAGGTATCGGATCTCGGCAGCTTTAGGGGTGGTCACCATCCACCGGTAGTATGCGCGACTTAGATGCGATCAAGCGCGTCGCCGTCGTCGGGGCGGGGACGATGGGGAACGGCATTGCCCAAGTGGCAGCGATGGCCGGCTACGACGTGGTGATGCGCGACATCGATCAGGACCGCGTTGATGCGGGGTTCGAGTCCATCGAGGAAAGCCTCTCGCGGCTCGTTGATAGCGAGGCACTCACGGAGGCGGAGGCGACGGCCGCCCGCGAACGGATCACTGGAACCACGGCACTGGGGGAACTGTCCGGCTGTGATTTCGCCATCGAGGCCGCTGTGGAGTCGATGGAGATCAAACAAGACATCTTCGCGGAGCTGGATGAAACACTCGCTGCGGAAGTGGTGTTAGCAACGAACACGAGCACGTTGTCGGTCACGACCATCGCCAGCGCGACCGACCGGCCTGAGCGCGTCGTCGGACTCCATTTCATGAATCCCGTTCCCGTGATGACCGGTGTCGAGATCGTCATCGGGGAGAAAACCGCACCGGCCACTGCCGAACTCGCGGATGGATTCGCAGAGGAACTGGACAAAGAGACGTGGGAGTCAGACGACAAACCCGGCTTCGTCTCGAATCGGATTTTGATGCCGTGGATCAACGAGGGGATCCGCGCCTACGACGAGGGCGTCGCCTCGAAGGGCGACATCGATCGCGGCATGAAACTCGGCACGAACGTCCCGATGGGACCGCTCGAACTCGCTGACCACATCGGGCTAGACATCTGTCTCGACGCAACCCAGACGCTCCACGAGGAGCTCGGTGACAGGTATAAACCCGCCTACCTGCTCAAACGGAAGGTCCACGCCGGAGATCTCGGGAAGAAAACTGGTGAAGGATTTTACGAGTACGAACAGTAACGTCGCTGTCATGGCAGGGGGGTGTTAAAGTCCGACACAGCAGTCAGGACCAAAAGCGTTCAGCCACCCGTGTAAGTCGATTACGATCACTCTTGCGCAACTTCTCGATCGCGTCACGCGTCTCAGTCGCCTGTTTGTCGCTGATGATCGGTTCTGCTGGTGGCGGAGTGTGTGTTAATCGTCGCAGCGTCTCACCCATCGTTTCATCGTCTCTCTTGTGCGAGGCGAGCCACCGGTGATACTCCTCTGGAACTCGAATCGTCTTCACCATGTATATATCTAAGATATACGTTTATGTATGGGTTGCGAGGGGATTGGGATAGACGACGAACAGGGCGTTCAGCCGGGACATCTCACGACTTGCGTTTGCTGTAACGAAGAGTCGTACTCGGTAGATACAAAGCGACGGTGCATCTGACAGCGGATGCTAACAATCAAGAACCGGTAGGACCCACCATCGTTCATGGACTTTAGCCTCACGGCTGAGCAAAAGCAGATCAAGGAGATGGTGTCGGAGTTCGTCGACGAGGAAATAAAGCCTGTTGCGGACGAGATTGACGCAACCGACGAATTCCCAGCGGAACTAGTTCGAGAGATGGGCGAGCTCGGACTGATGGGAATGCCATTCCCCGAGGAGTACGGCGGCGCAGGCCTGGATTACCACTCGTACGCCATTGGACTGTCTGAGATCAGTCGCGGGAGCGGCGGACTCGGCACCGTTGTCGCTGCGCACACCTCGCTCGCGGGGAATATGCTGTACGCGTTCGGTGACGAACATCAAAAGGAGACGTACCTGACGCCGCTGGCGGAAGGGACGGACGTGGGAGCGTTCGCGCTGTCGGAAGCGGGTGCTGGCAGCGACGTTCCTGCTATGGAAACGACCGCAGCGAAAGACGGCGACGAGTACGTCATCGAGGGCGGAAAGCTGTGGATCTCGAACGGCTCGGTCGCGGACACCGTCACGCTGTTCGCCAAAACCGACTCCGACGCTGGCACCGACGGTATCTCCTCGTTCATCGTCCGTCCGGAGGAAGACGACGGCTTCTATGTGGAAGGTACTGAGCACAAACTCGGTGACAAGGGCTGTCCGACTGCCGAACTCCGGTTTTCCGATCTCCGGATTCCCGCCGAGCGACGGCTTGGAGAAGAGGGCGATGGGTTCGTCCAAGCGTTGAAAACGCTCAACGGGGGTCGGATTACGATCGCAGCGCGAGGGGTTGGAATCGCACAGGCCGCACTGGACGCCGCTCTCGGATATGCCGAGCAGCGCGAGCAGTTCGGCCAGCCGATTTCCGGATTCCAATCCATTCAGCACAAGCTCGCAGACATGGACACGAAAGTGAGCGCGGCCCGCATGCTGATGCACAAGGCCGCAGACCGGAAAATCAGGGGCGAGTCGTTCATCAAGGAGGCTGCACAGGCGAAGCTGTACGCGAGTGAGGTGTCCCGAGAAGTCGCAAATGAGGGTATCCAGATCCACGGCGGGTACGGCTACACGAAGGACTTCCCCGCCGAACGGTTCTATCGCGACGCAAAACTCAACGAGATCTACGAAGGAACAAGCGAAATCCTGCGGAACACGATCGCCCAGCAACTCCTTGAGTGACGCTGCGATGAGCGTTCATCCGAGACCAACCAACAGCTACGACAGGATCCCGGTCGAACCGACAGTATGGACGAAGTAGCGACTGACGACATCACGGCTCAGTACTACGAAACTGAAAGCGAGCGTGTGCTTGCGTTCGAGCACGGCGAGGAAACGGTTGCGATCGCACAGAACACCGACGGCTACGCGATGGTGTCTGTCCGAACGTCACCGACAGGTGAGGAGGTAGAACGATACTACGGATTCGATATGGCGCTTGATCACGCCGCCGAGCGACTCGGCGTCCGAATAAACGATCTGCCGATCCCTGAACGCGCGAACGATATGGGGATGTAATCACTCGCTCACAGCCGGTCCGTCTCGAACGTTCGCTCTACCGTATCAACTCGGTAGTGGAGCGTATAAATGAACTAGATCGGGGTTCGAAACTCGATCCCAGCGAAGTGAGGATAACGACGACCTGAATCGGGTGCTTCACCGACGGCTACACGCGCCGGAGAGGGCGTTTTTGACCTGCGTCGTCTCCTCAGAGTCAGTGGCGGGTTTGACGTCGAGCTTTTTCGATTCCGATTTGATGTTCGCGCCGATCTTTTCGAGATCGAGCGGCTTCTCGTTTCGAAGGACATCGATCGGTTGCGTAAGCGTGAGATCGGTGATCTTACCGGTGTAGACGAAGGTGTCCTTCCACGGACCGACACCACCGCTTGCGGTCGAGCCGTCGATGACATCCGAGTCCTCAATCGAGGCCTCCATCGACCGATCCTGTTTGAACTCGCCTGAGACGGTGATTTCGTACTTCGCCCAGCCCTGCGCGGAGCTGCCGTCGAGCGTGATCGTACTCGTGGCGCTGCCACTTCCAGAACCGCTGCTCTCTCCAGAGGTAACCTCTTCAGAGTCCTCTTTCGGCAGGAGCTTGTCCGCCTTCGAGAGGTTGGCATTGATAAAGCTCACGAGATCGTTGAATTCGTCTGATTTTGGACCGACAAACGTCGAGTCAGCGATCTCGAACGTCGGAGTGTGCTCTATCTTCAGGTCCAGCGCGGACTCGTGGGAGTCCTTCACCAGACTATCATATTTGCCTTTCTTCACCCGCGCAACAATTTCCTCAGGATTATCGACGCCTGTCTTCTCCATAACGGGCTTGAGCTTCTCCGGAGTGACGGTTCCGCTGACGAGCGAGCCCGCGAACATCGACTCGAAGTACTTCCAGTACGCCTCGGGATCCTCTTCCCACACGCCGAGATGGGTCGCACTGATTTTGGGGTCGCTGTCAGAAATGAACGCGTTCGACTGTGTGCCGTGGGTCTTACCGCGTCCGTACGGCTCATACGAGATCGTACGGAAGCAGATGTTCAGCTTGCCTTCGACGACGTATTTGTCGACGAGATCCGGGAGAACGTTGTTGACGAAATCCTGCGTGAACGGGCACTTGAAGTTTCCGTACACCGTCGCAGTCGGATTATCCGCGTCCGTCCCCATCACAGGATACATCTGTGAAGTGTTGTCCGGTACTGGGACGTTACTGACCGGCGTAGCGGCGCTCGCAGAGCCGACACCAGCAACGCTCGTAACCGCAGCGCTACCTGTAACTGCCAGGAACTTTCGACGTGATGGCTTCATCCGTCTACCCCTGCACTGAACAGGGGTAAAAAGGCAAGTGGTCGTTTACGACCATTTACTGACAGTTTTGACTGTTGCAACTGTTGCAAGGGATCGTTTAACCGCAACATAGTAACGGTTTGGGACCCCCTAAACAGCGGATTGGGTGGGAAGAGACGGTACATTCCGTCTCAGTCGGGTACGTATACGCTATGCACTCGTCGATATTATTACTTTTTGTTAAAATATTGAATGAATATGGTGGGCGTGTGAGACGCTCCTGAATAATCAATGGAAACTAAGAGACAATACGGCAGCAGTGAATCCATATCGATCGAGGAGTACTGGAAAAGCGCCCGAGGCGGGATTTGAACCCGCGTCACGACCGTGACAGGGTCGTATGATGGGCCACTACACCACCCGGGCACGCTGCATTCGTTGGTATTAGGTTCTTTCATTTAAGCCTTTCTAAAGTGGCTGGCTGGATGTTGGCTATCGAACACAGATTCACGGGCGAGCGTGCTGTTAGCCGTCGGTAGTAACTCTTATGCCGGTCGCTCCGGTATCAATCTGTAGTATCTCGAGATAGCCTTCTCCACCACTGGTCAGAGACACACATGGTAGACGCAACCGAACACGAGCTCGTCCCAGAGCACTCGCTCGTTGACGAAGAGACACTCGAAGGAGTGCTCGACGAGTACAACATCGACCGAACAGATCTTCCAAAAATAAAGCGGCGCGACCCAGCACTCGCGGATATCGATGCGGAAGCTGGAGACGTGATTCGTATCGTTCGTGATTCACGAACTGCAGAAACGGCCGTAATATACCGACTCGTAATAGAATGAACAGAGAAAGCAGACGCGCAATTTCCCGGGAATATTTCTCACGGGATCGGCTTGCAGCTCACCACTTTCGGTCGTTCAACGCGTTCCTCAACCGAGGAATGCAGGAGGTGGTCGACGAAAAGGAAACCATCGACACCGATATCGGTGACAAGGAGGGCCAAGAACCGGTGTGGGTAGAACTCGGAAACGTCCGCGTGACGACTCCCCGTGTGCGCGAGGCCGACGGAAGTGAAGAGCTACAGTATCCACAGGAAGCCCGTCTCCGGAACATCACGTACGCCGCCCCGGTGTTCATGGAGATGACGATCGTTCGTGGCGGAGAAGACGAGGAAGAGCACATCGTCGATCAGGCCGAAACGAAGGTCGGTCGAATGCCGGTCATGGTCGGATCGGATAAATGTAATATCACTGGTTTTTCAGACGACGAACTCATCGAAATCGGGGAGGATCCGGCGGATCCGGGCGGCTATTTCATCGTCAACGGTTCCGAGCGAGTGTTAATGACCTCCGAAGATCTCGCTCCGAACAAGATCCTCGCGGAAGAAGACACGAAATACGGGGAGACGATACAGGTCGCAAAGACGTTCTCCCAGCGCCGTGGCTACCGCGCGCTCGTGCTGTGTGAGCGCAATCGTGAGGGATTGCTTGAAGTATCGTTCCCGTCCGTTTCGGGCAGTATCAACTTCGTGACGCTCGTTCGCGCGCTTGGACTAGAGTCGGACGAAGAGATTGTCCACCGTGTGAGCGACGACCCGGAAGTCGTGAAGTTCATGCTTGAGAACTTGGAAGCGGCGGAAGTCCAATCCACAACGGAAGCGATCGAAACGCTCGGGCAGCGCGTCGCCCAAGGCCAAGGGAAGAACTACCAGCTCAAACGCGCAAACTACGTTATCGATCGGTATCTGCTGCCACACCTTCACGAGGATGGGGTCCCCGAAGAGGAAGTTCGGCTGAACAAGGCGTTTTATCTCTGCCGGATGGCCGAGGCGTGTTTCGAGCTCGCGTTAGGCCGCCGAGAGGAGGACGACAAGGACCACTACGCCAACAAGCGGCTGAAAGTGTCCGGCGATCTGATGCGGGATCTGTTCCGAACGGCACTGAACAAACTCGCACGAGACGTGAAATACCAACTCGAACGAGCCAACATGCGCAACCGGCAGCTATCAGTGAGCACCGTCGTCCGCTCAGACGTGCTGACCGAACGGCTCGAACACCCGATTGCGACCGGAAACTGGGTCGGTGGTCGGTCGGGCGTCTCCCAGCTCGTCGATCGGACCGACTACATGGGTGTGCTCTCACACCTCCGCCGACTCCGGAGTCCGCTGTCTCGCAGCCAGCCCCACTTCGAAGCGCGAGACCTCCACGCAACCCAGTGGGGACGCATCTGTCCGTCCGAAACGCCGGAAGGACCGAACTGTGGACTCGTGAAAAACTTCGCACAAGCGATGGAGCTCTCACAGAACGTCGAAGACGAGCGGACCTTAAAGCGAGAGCTCTCGACGATGGGAGTGCGAGGAATCGCGGGGATCGACACACTCGAACGAACAGCAGGCGACTAACAGCAAACAATGAGTCAGGGACAAAACGCGAAAGTGTACGTTAACGGTAGTTTGGTCGGAACGCATCCCGAGCCCCAGCAGCTCGCAAGCGATATTCGAGAAGCACGCCGGCGCGGGGATATCGGAGAGATGGTGAACGTCGCAGTCAAAGAGCGCACCAGTGAAGTCATCGTCAACGCTGACGCAGGACGCGCGCGGCGGCCGCTCATCGTCGTTGAGAACGGCGAGCCACGGGTAGACGACGAGGACATCGAAGCGATCAAAGACGGAGGGATCGAATTCGAGGACCTCATCGCCAGCGGCGCAGTCGAGTTCATCGACGCTGAAGAAGAAGAAGACATCTACGTCGCTGTCGACGAGTCAGATCTCACCGAGGACCACACCCACCTCGAAATCGATCCGCAGCTGATGTTCGGAATCGGTGCGGGGATGATTCCCTATCCCGAACACAACGCTTCACCGCGTATCACGATGGGATCGGGGATGATCAAACAGTCGCTGGGGCTGCCATCAGCGAACTACCGCATCCGCCCGGATACGCGCCAACACCTGTTGCATTATCCCCAGCTGTCGATGGTCTCCACTCAGACCACAGAACAGATCGGGTACGACGACCGTCCAGCCGCTCAGAACTTCGTCGTTGCCGTGATGTCGTATGAAGGGTTCAACATCGAGGACGCGCTCGTTTTGAACAAAGGAAGCGTCGACCGTGCGCTCGCGCGGTCGCATTTCTTCCGGACATACGAGGGAGAGGAACGTCGGTACCCTGGTGGACAGGAAGACCACTTCGAGATTCCGGACGACGAGGTCCGTGGCGCACGCGGTGAGGAAGCCTACAACCACCTCGATGAGGACGGGTTGGTCAACCCCGAAACCGATGTTGGAGAAAACGACGTGCTGTTGGGCAAAACCAGCCCCCCCCGCTTCCTCGAAGAGCCGGACGACATGGGTGGACTTGGACGACAGAAACGCCGGGAGACCAGCGTAACGATGCGCTCAGGAGAGAATGGCGTGGTCGACACTGTCACGCTCATGGAGGGTGAAGACGGCTCAAAGCTCTCGAAAGTGAGCGTCCGCGACGAGCGGATTCCCGAACTCGGTGACAAGTTCGCGTCCCGGCACGGTCAGAAAGGCGTTATCGGGCACATCGCACCCCAAGAAGACATGCCGTTCACGCAGGACGGTGTCGTTCCGGACCTGATCCTCAATCCCCACGCGCTTCCGTCACGGATGACCGTCGGCCACATTCTTGAGATGCTCGGTGGGAAGGTCGGCGCGCTCGAAGGGCGGCGCGTCGACGGAACGCCGTTCCAAGGCGAAGGCGAGGAATCGCTCCGCTCGGCACTCGACGACCACGGCTTCAAATCCAGCGGCAAGGAGATCATGTACTCGGGCGTGACCGGCGAGAAGATCGACGCGGAGATCTTCGTCGGCGTTATCTTCTACCAGAAGCTGTATCACATGGTCTCGAACAAGATCCACGCTCGTTCGCGGGGGCCCGTTCAAGTGCTCACCCGCCAACCGACCGAAGGACGCGCTCGGGAGGGAGGACTCCGCGTCGGAGAGATGGAACGCGACGTGCTCATCGGGCACGGCGCGGCGATGGCGCTCAAAGAACGCTTACTGGATGAATCCGATCGAGAACAGGTGTATGTGAGCGCAGACACCGGAATGGTCGCCGTCAACGACGTTAACCAACGACGGGTGTACGACCCGCTCACCGGCGACGAAAGCGATATCCACGAGGTGGAGATCAGCTACGCGTTCAAACTCCTGCTAGACGAAATGATGGCGCTCGGCATCCGACCACGACTCAACCTAGAGGACGCAGTATAATGTCAATGCAAACGCCAAAAGACATCAGTTCGATCGATTTTGGACTGATGGATCCCGAGACGTATCGTGATATGTCAATAACGAAGGTTATCACGGCGGACACCTACGATGACGACGGATTCCCGATCGACATGGGGTTGATGGACCCGCGATTGGGCGTGATCGATCCGGGGTTAGAGTGTCCGACGTGCGGGCAGCGGTCGGGCTCTTGTCCCGGCCACTTCGGTCATATTGAGCTCGCGGCTCCGGTCATCCACGTCGGCTTTTCGAAGCGGGTTCGACGGCTGCTTCGCGGGACGTGTCGAGAGTGTTCACAACTGCTGTTGACCGCAGAAGAGCGGGGCGAATTCAGAGACCGGCTCCAGCGGACAATCGAGTTGGGTGACGACCAAAGCGACGTGATGAAAGCGGCGATCCGTCAAGCCCGAAAGAAAGACCAGTGTCCTCACTGTGGCGAAAAGCAGTTCGACATCAAACACGAGAAGCCGACGACGTACTACGAAGTACAGGACGTTCTCACGAACGAGTATCCCGAGTTGATCGCGGCGGCGATGCAAGGCGAAGCCATCGGTGATGAGGATCCCGAATCGGTGTCCCGAGAGCCGAAGTCACCCGACGAACTCGCAAACGAGACCGGGATCGATCTGTCGCGCATCAACGAGATCCTTTCGGGGACGTTCCGGCCGCGCCCGGAAGATCGCAAATCGATCGAGTCAGCGCTGTCGGCCGATCTGACCGAAGAGGACATGAACAAGCTGATGGCTTCGGACATCCGGGACTGGTTTGAGGACATTCCGGACGAGGACCTCTCGGTGTTGGGGATCGATCCCGACAACTCCCGGCCGGAATGGATGATCCTCACCGTGTTGCCGGTGCCGCCGGTGACAGCTCGACCGTCGATCACGCTGGACAACGGCCAGCGATCGGAGGACGATCTCACCCACAAGCTGGTCGATATCATCCGAATCAACCAGCGGTTCATGGAGAACCGCGAGGCAGGCGCACCACAGCTCATCATCGAGGACCTGTGGGAACTGCTCCAATACCACGTGACGACGTTCATGGACAACGAGATTTCCGGAACGCCACCGGCCCGGCACCGCTCGGGTCGCCCGCTGAAAACGCTGTCACAGCGGCTGAAAGGCAAGGAAGGTCGGTTCCGTGGGAGCCTCTCGGGCAAACGAGTCAACTTCTCGGCCCGGACGGTGATCAGCCCCGATCCGACGCTGTCGCTGAACGAAGTCGGTGTTCCACGACGGGTCGCAAGCGAGATGACCCAGACGATGAACGTCACAGAGCGCAACGTCGGGGAAGCGCGCCAGTACGTCCGTAACGGTCCGAACAGCCATCCAGGCGCAAACTACGTGAAACGGCCGGACGGACGGCGGCTGAAGGTGACTCAGAAGAACTGTGAGGAGCTTGCAGAGAAGGTTCAAGCCGGCTGGGAAGTGAACCGGCATCTCGTGGACGGAGACATCGTGATCTTCAACCGGCAGCCGTCGCTCCACCGGATGTCGATCATGGCCCACGAGGTTGTGGTGATGCCGTACAAGACCTTCCGGCTCAACACGACCGTCTGCCCGCCGTACAACGCCGACTTCGACGGCGACGAGATGAACATGCACGCCCTCCAAAACGAGGAGGCACGTGCAGAAGCGCGCGTACTCATGCGCGTTCAAGAGCAGATCCTCAGTCCTCGGTTCGGTGAGAACATCATCGGCGCAATTCAGGACCACATCTCAGGGACGTATCTGCTCACCAACGAAAATCCCAGCTTCAACGAGACCCAAGCGCTCGATCTGCTCCGAGCGACCCGAGTCGACGAGCTGCCCGAGCCAGATCACGTCGAGGGAGAGACCGAGTACTGGACCGGCCGGACGCTCTTCTCGGAGTTGCTTCCGGACGGGCTCAATCTCGAATTCACGAGCTCAACGGGCGATACAGTCGTTGTCGAGAACGGCCAACTCATGGACGGCACCGTCGACGAGGACGCTGTCGGTGCGTTCGGTGGTGAGGTAGTTGACACGATCTGCAAGCAGTACAGCACGACCCGAGCGCGGATGTTCGTCAACGAGGTGGCCGCGCTTGCGATGCGCGCGATCATGCACTTTGGGTTCTCGATCGGGATCGACGACGAGTCGATCCCACGGAACGCGCAAGCAGAGATCGAAGAAACCATCGACAACGCGTATGACCGCGTCGAAGAGCTGATCGAGGTGTACGAAAACGGGGACCTCGAATCGCTTCCCGGCCGAACCGTTCACGAAACCCTCGAAATGAAGATCATGCAGGCACTTGGAAAAGTGCGTGACACCGCCGGTGACATCGTCGGTGATCACTTCGGAAGCGACAACCCTGCGGTCGTGATGGCTCAATCCGGCGCGCGTGGTTCGATGCTGAACCTCACACAGATGGCTGGCTGTGTTGGCCAGCAGGCAGTTCGTGGCGAGCGGATCAACCGCGGCTATGAGAACCGCACGCTGAGTCACTACCAGGAGGACGATCTCGGTGCCGATGCCCACGGATTCGTGGAGTCGTCGTATCGCAACGGACTCTCCCCGCGTGAGTTCTTCTTCCACGCCGTGAGTGGCCGTGAAGGGTTGGTCGACACGGCAGTTCGAACGTCGAAATCCGGGTATCTCCAGCGCCGACTCATCAACGCACTGTCAGAGCTGGAGACCCAATACGACGGAACGGTGCGAAACACGAAAGACACGATCGTTCAGTTCGAATTTGGAGAGGACGGCACCAGTCCGGTGAAAGTCTCCTCTGATAAAGATCACGAGATCGACATCGAGGGCATCACCGAGTCAGTGCTCGAAGCCGAATTCGAAGACGAAGGGGTCGCGTTCCTCGGCGAGGAGCGCGACGCGACCGACACCCGAACGAACCTCTCTGAGCGCATGGACGCAACGATGGTTCAAGGTGATGACTGATGGCAGTGAGTGACGATATCGAACTCGTCGTTGAGGACACGGAACTCCCACGACGGCTCAAAGACAAGGTGTACAGCGTTATCAACGAGAAAGGCGTGACCGACATCGAGGACGCCGATCAGATCGCCCGCCAGGTCGAACGGGAGTACGTCGATACGCGCGTCGATCCGCTCGATCCTGTGGGCACCGTCAGCGCCCAATCCATCGGGGAGCCGGGGACGCAGATGACGATGAACACCTTCCACTACGCGGGGGTTGCAGAGATCGACGTGACCCAGGGGTTGCCACGTCTCATCGAGTTGGTTGACGCGCGGAAGACGCCGGACACGCCGACGATGACGGTGCATTTAGACGAAGAGCACGCCGAAAACCGCGAGAAGGCCCACGAAGTGGTGTGGAAGGTTGAGGCAACCCGCATTCTCGCGTTAGGTGACGTGTCGACCAACGTCGCTGACATGCTGGTACGGATCGATCTCAACGAAGAGACCCTCCGTGAGCGGTGGCCGACGGTCGAGAGTTTGGAGATCATCGTCACTGAGATCGCTGACACGATCGAAGGCGAACTTGGTGTTGAAACATATCACCAAGAGACGATGATCGAATTCGGGCCGGACGAACCGAGTTACCGTGATCTCCTCCAGTTGGTTGAGGAGCTTCGTGACATTGTCTTCAAAGGAATTGGGGACATCTCTCGGGTCGTCATCCGGAAAGAGGACCGCGAGGACGGAGACGGGCAGGAATTCGTGTTGTACACCGAAGGCGCGGCCTTCAAGAAAGTACTCGAAATCGAGGGCGTCGACGCGAGCCGAACGACGACCAACAACATCCACGAGGTGTACCGCGTACTGGGCGTCGAAGCCGCCCGTGAGCGCATTATCGAGGAGACGATGGACACCCTCGAAGAACAGGGTCTCGGCGACGTGAACATTCGACATCTGATGTTGGTCGCGGACATCATGACCAACCGAGGAACGATCGAATCGATCGGCCGACACGGCATTTCCGGGAACAAAGAGAGCGTTCTCGCGCGCGCTGCGTTCGAAGTGACCGTCAACCACCTGCTTGATGCCGCTGTTCACGGCGAATCCGACGAACTTGACGGCGTGACCGAGAACGTTATCGTCGGAAAGCCGATCAGACTCGGGACAGGAGACGTTACACTCCGAATGGGGTCGACGGCGTCAGACGAATAGGGGTCCGAACGCCGTGGTTCGGAACCGAAGCGGTTCCTCCCCTTACCGTACGGATATGACGATCCCAACCACGAGTCCGACCAGAACGATGACAGCCGCAAGCGAATAGGACATTCCGATGAGGACACTGACCATCGTGGAGTGTTCGATCAGTCCTGTGTTGATGGCTACCCAGTCGAGCAGGCGACCGAACACGAACAGGAAGACGACGAACGAAAATATTTTCCCAGTAATACTTCCGAAGAATTCCTTGAGCTTGTGACCGATCGAGCCATCAGAGTCGACCTGATCCGCTCGCGAGACGTTTGACATACCCTACCGGTAATGGGGCAAGCATAATGAGCGTGGTGATCGGTTCGACAGGACCCAACACGCTCCTCGAACGAGAGCGAAAAGGGAGCCTTAAGTAGCTCGATCAGGTACACGGGCGTACTATGGCGAACGGCAAGTACGCCGCGCGGAAACTGAAGAAGGACCGCCAGAATCATCGGTGGTCCGACTCGGAATACGCGCGACGCGCTCGCGGACTCGGAGAGAAATCCGATCCCTTAGAGGGTGCTCCTCAGGGACGAGGCATCGTGCTCGAGAAGGTCGGCGTCGAGGCAAAGCAGCCCAACTCGGCCATCCGGAAATGTGTCCGGGTGCAGCTCATCAAGAACGGAAAGCAGGTGACTGCGTTCTGTCCCGGCGATGGCGCGATCTCCTTTATCGATGAGCACGACGAAGTGACGATCGCCGGTATCGGTGGCGCGAAGGGTCGCGCAATGGGCGACCTCTCAGGCGTGAACTACAAAGTCGAAAAGGTAAACGGCGTCAGCCTGATCGAACTCGTCCGCGGGAACGCGGAGAAGCCGGTGCGATAATATGAGCGGCTCAGAAACACCGGATCCAGATCAGCCGGCGGGAAGCGACGAGATTGATGTCCACGCACAACTGTTTGCTCGGTGGAGCGTCTCCGATATCGCCTACTCTGATCCCTCGACCGAGCGCTATATCACGGTCACGCCGGTTGCCCACACGATGGGACGGCACTCCTCCAAACAGTTCAAGAAAAGCGAGATCAGCGTCGTCGAGCGGCTCATCAACCGACTGATGCGAACCGAGGAGAACACGGGCAAGAAAGGGATGACGACGCGGATCGTCCGCGAAGCGTTCGACATTGTCCACGACCGCACGGAAGAAAACCCGGTACAAGTGCTCGTGACAGCGGTCGAAAACGCTGCTCCGCGCGAGGAGACGGTCCGACTCAAATACGGCGGAATCTCCGTCCCGCAGGCCGTCGACGTCGCTCCGCAGCGCCGGGTCGACCAAGCACTCAAGTTCCTTGCTGAAGGCGCACACGAGGCGTCGTTTAAATCGACGACATCGGTCGAACAAGCACTTGCCGAGCAGTTGATCGGAGCGTCCAACTACGACGTGCAAACCTACGCCATCAACCAGAAAGAAGAGAAAGAGCGCGTCGCCGCAGCAGCACGATAACTGTTGGCTTCGAGTTTCGAGCCGTCGGAGCACTCATCCGTTCGTGCTGGCCGTGTACGCCCGCGTTACGTCTACGAGTGCGTTCCGGTATTCGGCTTCGTCAGGGTCGGTGGTGAGCGTCCGAAACCGTGATTTGAACGCGTCGAGATCGATGTTTGGGGCGTCGTTAGCGGCTGCGTGAGCGAGATCATACAGCCGGTGGTCCGTCCCAACCAGACCATGGCGTTCACACAACGCGAGCGCAAACGCCGCGTTCACAGCGGTGATGTCACCAGAACGCTTCGCGTTCTGGTTGCTAACCGAAACTCCCTGAGTTTCGGTGATGTCGCCAGAACTGGCTGGTTCTGGCTGCTGACCAGAATCCCGGATTCTGGTAATGTCACCAGAACGCTTCGCGTTCTGGTTGCTACCCGACCTCCGCTCGGCTTTTCGAGCAAGCCGTGACCAGACGACCGGAGCAGTTGTCGACTGGTTTATGATTGCACCCGCTAACCCGGATTCGAGGAACGTAACTAGCTTGTTCGATGGAGTGACATCGAGCGTGATGTCATCGGCGTAAATGTCTTTCATATGATTTGCGATCTGGTAGCAGTGGGCAAGTGTCCGGCGCTCAACGGACTGTCCGGCAAGCGCGAGGTAGATCGCTTCAGCCGTGGATTGGGTGTGAGAGGGATGCTGCTGTTCGTTACGGTGCATGTGAGAGAACTCGTGTAACGCCAGTTCGCGCGCCATTGTCGAACGCGCCGTTTTGTGTGACATATTGAGGAGGTGATGATCGTCGTAGTGAGCTGTCCACGTCCGTTCGTCTGGATCGGACCGAACACGGACGAAGACCCGTTTGTTGAGATCGTACTCCGTCTCGAACACATCACGCGCGCTCAAAAACGGATCCGCTGGACCACCACCCTGCACGTGTACCTCCATGCGTATGCATACCACGGCTCGAACGGGTATGATTCTTGTGTCGCCAATGAGTGATCTGAAAAATTCGTGGGCGAACGTGTGTTATGTTCGGTACGTACGTGGATAACCGAGTAATCATCGAGAGAGTCATCATTCATTGAAAATAATACAAACAGAATCTCATATGCATAACAGTTAGGGAGGACAAAAAAGATTCACAAAACGACAATGGTCTCCACGAACGCGGATGCCGTCGCCATCGAGGCGAACGACCTCCAAAAAACGTACGGGACGGAAACCGCTCTCGATACGGTATCGTTTTCCATTGAGACTGGAACAGTGTATGGGTTTCTCGGACCGAACGGCGCTGGCAAGACGACCACGATGCGGCTGTTGACCGGCCTGACACAACCGACCAGCGGAACGGTCCGGATCTGTGGGACTGCCGTTGACGATCGGCGCGCGATCGCGTCACTTGTGGGTTATCTCCCCGAGACGCCACCAGTGTATGAAGCGTTCAGTGCCCGCGAGCAGTTGGAATACGTCGCGGAACTGCGGGACATTCCAGCAGGGAGTGCGACTGAGCGGATCGAGCAGTATCTCGATCGGTTCGATCTCGCTGATGACGCCGACAAACGCATCAGCACCTACTCCAAGGGGATGAAACAGAAAACTGCCTTCATTCAGAGCGTGCTACACGATCCGGACGTGCTGTTGTTGGACGAACCGACTTCCGGCCTCGATCCGCGGGCAGCCCGGCGCATTCGGGAGTCAATCACCGAGCTTGCTGACGCGGGAACAGCCGTCTTCCTGTCGACGCATATTCTTCCGGTTGTGGAGGCGGTCGCTGACGCGGTCGGCGTGCTGTTCGACGGCCGATTGGTTACCGAGGGAACGCCGGAAGGCGTGACATCACTGGCTGAAACAGGCGAGGACGGAACGCTCGAAGACGCGTTCCTCGCCGTCACCAGCAAGGAGGCGGCCACCGACCGATGACCGGACGAAGAGACGTGCATCACGCCATCCGTATCGCCCGTGCAGAAGTCATCCGAGAGCTGCGAGGGGCCACCGGGGACAGACGGCGAGTGATCGGACTTCTCATGGTCGGGCTGTTCTACGGAAGCGGACTCCTCTTTGCTCTCCCAGCGGTGTACGCCCTCGGACAGGCGACTGGCACCGTGCAGTCGATCCCGTATCTTGGTGGAATCGCAACCGTGGCACCTGTCTCCATGGTAGTGCTTTCGATATTTCGGACGAGTCAACAGATCGGTACCATCGACAGCGAGGAGCTCGTCTTACTGACTGTCCACCCGCGAGCGGTCGTTCTCGGAGTGATCGGCGCAGAGGTCGTTCAGTCAATGCTCTGGTTCGGCGTTCCGATCGGGCTAATCGCCACCGCGTTCGCGTTGGGGATCGGAGCGCCAACGCTTCCCGTGACCGCTGGTCTCGTTCTCCTCCCGTTGTTCTGCTGGGCAACTGTCTGGGGATACGCAGGAGGAATCGGAATGTTGCGGCTGTTTCGCTGGCTGCCCGGACTCAAGCAACTCCTGAAGATCGGGTGGGCACTCGCGCTGTTGCCCATCATAGTCGGCTCACAGTACATCGGGACCGCCATCGCTGACAGGACGTTCTCGATAGCAGGACTGCTCGAAACGCTCGCGTTCGAACCACTGCAGTCGTACGTCGAACTCGCGTTCGTCGGCACCGAGCTGTTTCACTCCCCATCGATCGGTGCGATCGGGGTTCTCGGGGGACTGGTGGCACTCACGCCTGTCGGACTTGCCGTGGCGACGAGACAGGCGACGACGTTCTGGTTCACTGACGACCCGGCACCCGAGCAACCACAGCGGACCGAACGTTCTGTTGGTGGATTCGAGGCACCGCAACCGTTCGGCTCAACGAGCGCCGGAGCCATCGCGTGGGGCCATCTGGTCAGGGCCGTCCGCCAGCCCCAAGAATTCGCCCATCTCATGATAATGCTGGTCATGCTCGGACCGGCAGTCGCGCCGATCGTTCAGGTAGATGGGAACGTCGGCCCGATCGTCGCCGCTATCGGCGTCGTGGTCGGAACGTATCTCGCCGGCGCGGCGTTCGGCTTGAACCCGCTCGGTGACGATCGACCCGCGTTCCCGTTGTTGTTGCTCACTGAGGCGGGACCACGAACGCTGGTGTGGAGCCGAGTGATCGCCGGGCTGGCGATCGGAGCGCCGATCGCCTTCCTCATACCGCTGGGGTCGATCGTCGCCGGTACGCCCGCGCTCTTCGCCGTCGGCTTTGCGGTCGTCGGTTGTGGGATGTGTCTCACTGCGGCGATGTTCGCGGTCGGCATCGGAGCTGTGTACCCGATCTACGAGGAACAAGAATACTGGGGCACGGAGACGGTGGTCCCATCAACCGGCATCATGATGGTGTACTTTTGGGTCGTCGCTGGCGGGACGGTGATCGGCCTGATACTCACGTGGGTCGTACTCACTGGAGCGGGAAGTCTCAGCCTCCTCATCGCTGCCGGTGTCGGCGTGTATCTTCTATTGACAGCACTCGTTCCCTACGGGTCGTATCGGTACGCAATCCGACGCTATCGGACGTACACCCTTGAGTGATTGGACGGCGAACCACCGCCAGTGTTATCGTCGCAGTACATATCCGGTTCTCAGCGGCCATCGGAAACACTATGCTTTTCACTGCGCTTCTGATATAGCGCGGTAATGGGCCGACGTAAGAAGATCGTACAGGAGTGTGAGCGGCTGATGGACAGGCCGGAGAACATCCGGAACATTGCGATTGCCGCCCACATCGATCACGGAAAGACGACTCTAACTGATAATTTGTTGGCAGGTGCGGGAATGATCTCGGAGGATCTCGCTGGCGAGCAGTTAGCGATGGACACCGAGGAAGACGAACAGGAACGTGGGATCACCATCGACGCGGCGAACGTGTCGATGACCCACGAGTGGGAGGAAACGAACCACCTCATCAACCTCATCGACACGCCGGGCCACGTCGACTTCGGTGGCGACGTGACGCGTGCGATGCGCGCTGTCGACGGTGCGCTCGTGGTTGTTGACGCCGTTGAGGGGACGATGCCCCAGACTGAAACCGTGTTGCGCCAGGCGCTCCGGGAGGGCGTCAAGCCGGCGCTGTTCATCAACAAGGTCGACCGTCTCATCAACGAGCTACAGGAAGGACCTGAAGAGATGCAACAGCGCCTTCAGGGTGTCATCCGGGATGTCAACGAACTCATCCGCGGGATGGCAGAAGAAAAATACGAGGAGGAGAACTGGCGGGTCAGCGTTGAGGACGGCACCGTCGCCTTCGGATCGGCGCTGTACAACTGGGCTGTCTCTCTGCCCTCGATGCAGGCGACCGGCATCGACTTCGGTGACATCATCGACTACAACCGACGTGGCGAAGAGGGCATTGCCGAACTCAAAGAGCAGTCGCCGCTGTCGGACGTGGTGTTGGACATGGTCGCAGAACACTTCCCGAACCCGGTCGAAGCCCAGCCCGAGCGCATTCCAACGGTGTGGCGGGGCGACAGCGAGAGCGAGCTCGCGACGATGATGCAGGAAGTCGACAAGGATGGCGATGTCGTGTTCATGGTCACCGACATCGGTATGGACCCCCACGCCGGAGAGATCGCCACGGGACGGGTGTTCTCCGGGACGCTCGAACGCGGACAGGATCTGTACGTGTCGGGGACTGCTGGTACGAACCGCATTCAGTCGGTCGGGATCTTCATGGGCGGCGAACGCGAGGAAGTCGAACGCGTTCCCGCCGGGAACATCGCAAGCGTCACCGGGATGCGCGACGCGATCGCTGGCTCGACCGCATCCAGCGTCGAGATGACGCCGTTCGAGTCGATCGAACACATCTCCGAGCCGGTCATCACGAAATCCGTCGAGGCACAGCACATGGACGACCTGCCGAAACTCATCGAGACGCTCCGGCAGGTGTCCAAAGAGGATCCCACGATCAAAATCGAGATCAACGAGGACACCGGCGAGCACCTCATCAGCGGACAGGGCGAGCTCCACCTCGAAGTCATCACTCAGCGTATCGAGCGCGAACAGGGTATTCCAGTCACGACCGGTGAGCCGATCGTCGTCTTCCGGGAAGCACCACGCGAGGACAGCGAGGTCGTAGAGGGCATCTCTCCGAACCGCCACAACCGGTTTTACATCGGTGTTGAGCCGCTCTCGGAAGATCTCATTGAGCTGTTGAAACGCGGCGAGGCGACCAACGACATGCCGGAGTTGGAGCGGCGAGAGGCTCTCATGGAGGCCGGCATGGACAAAGACACCGCCCAGAACGTCGAACACATCCACAGCTCGAACATTCTCATCGACGACACGAAAGGGATCCAACACCTGAACGAAACGATGGAACTCGTCATCGAGGGGATCGAAGAGGCACTCAACGACGGGCCGCTTGCCGCCGAGCCGGTTCAGGGCTCGCTCATCCGTCTCAAAGACGCCAGGCTCCACGAGGACGCGATCCACCGCGGACCTGCGCAAGTGATCCCAGCGGTGCGTGAGGCGGCGCACAACGCGCTTATCGACGCCCGGATCTCGCTGCTCGAACCGATCCAAGACGTACGGATCGACGTACCCAACGAACACATGGGAGCTGCCTCCGGTGAGATTCAGGGCCGCCGGGGTCGCGTCGACGACATGTACCAAGAAGGCGATCTGATGGTCGTTGAAGGCGTCGCTCCGGTGGACGAGATGATCGGCTTTGCGAGCGACATCCGCTCAGCGACGGAAGGCCGCGCGTCGTGGAACACCGAAAACGCGGGCTTCCAAGTGATGGCCGACA
>NZ_RRCH01000008.1 GCF_003862495.1 Halocatena pleomorpha
CTACCCGAGCGGAAAAAAGGTGGGTCATCGACGACCCTCCAGCAATGGACACCCCACCCGATGCGCGTGCCGCGACCGAATCGGACGGCCACAGTTTTGACAGCGCGTACGCTGTTCGTATTTCTGATACGATTCGACACCGTTACATGTCTCTGCTTCGTTCCCAGTCATGGGTTTCTCTGTCGTGAGAACCCTGCGTCGGGTGGCCCAATCACCCGGCGCGTTCAACATGAACGCACACGCCCCATGGCGCACGCAAGCGTTCTCATCTATCGTTCCTTGCCCCATCACACATAAAGGTACTGATGTAATGAATAATGTTGTGTCATACCAACAACTCGTTCGTCAGTAGATGCTCGTAGGATGACACTGAGTCACTGGCAGTAGCTGTTACCAATGCGTCAGTAACTCATATCGTTCATCTGCGCGCCGGTCAAGTTTGTGCAACACCGGGGGGCACTTCTGTAAACACATCGTGCACGGTCGCGGAGCGTTACGGAAGCGGAGGCGGTCGCGGAAGCGGAGCGGGCGAGGTCACTCACCGCGAGCGCCAGCGAGCGGCTTTTTCCCCATGTTTTTTGCGTGGGGGGTGCGCAAAGCGCACCCCCCACGCAAAAAAGTGGCTAGAACTCAACAGCCGTTTTGATGGTGTGGTCGTCGGCAGAGAAAGCGCGTTCAAAAGCGTCAACGCCGACCACATCGGTCACGAGATCGTCAAGGAACCACTCCGGAAGCGATTCGAGCGTTTCGACAGCGTGCTCGAAATGTGTTCGCCCGGAGTTGACAGTGCCAACGAGCGCCTTATTGTGTAACACGAGTTCCTCGTGGAGCGTTCCGCCGTCAATCTCGAACTCGTGAGAGCTTGGAACACCGACGAGCGCGCCCACACCGTTGGGTGCGAGTGCCTCAACAGTCTCGAAGGCGTGGGGCGCGTGGCCCGTCGCCTCAAACACCAGATCCATCGGCTCATACCCATCTGCAACGCGATCGACGGGCGTTTCTCGGGAATCGACGTACGTCGCGCCGAGCGACTCGATGATGTCGATCGTCGGATCGGGTCTGTCACGCCGGCCGAGACAGTACGTACGATCAAACCCGCTCTGATCTAACATAGCAAGCGTCAGCAGTCCGAGCGAGCCGTTGCCCAACACGAGCGCGCTTTCGGGCGTCCACTCGAACGCAGCCCGTGCGGCGAGCGCGTGTTCGAGCGCCTTCTCCGTGATGCTCACCGGTTCAATCAAAAATCCATACTGCGCCACCGTCTCGGGAACCGAAACGAGATACTCGGGACGACTCGTGAAATACTCACACATGTATCCGTGTGCGCCAACGATGCCCCGCTCGTGGTACTGCCCCGTCGGTGCCATGTCCGGCTCGTCGCGCTGGAAATACTCGTTTTCGGCTCCCGGTGGGCGTCGAACCATCGGGACGACCGTCTCACCCGCCGTAAGCTCAGTTCCGTTCGGATCCTCAACCACACCGACCGCTTCGTGTCCCAACACGAGATAGTCGTCGTCGTCGGGTGAAACACCGTGCTCACCGGCAATGACCTCGTGATCCGTCCCGTCAATCCCAGCGCGCAACACGCGGATGAGCGCCTCCTCCGACGCCGGTGTCGGCCGTGGAACGTCGATCAGTTCGGGCGCATCCCCATTATCGTACACCGCAATGGCATCCATCTGTCCGTCCTCCTTGAAAATACTTATTCTATTTCGAGTTAAAGCTTTGTGTGAAGACGGGAGGGCTTACATGCCTTCCCGAAGAGGGAACACACGATGTCAGCACACGCACCAGCGCCCGGAGCGGACGATCCACTCGCGCTTCAGGGCGTCATCCCACCGACGATAACGGCGTTTACCGAGGACGAATCAGTCGATCCGAAGACGACGGCCGCCCACGCTCGGTTCGTCGTCGATCGTGGCGTACACGGCGTCTTTCCGCTCGGAACCAACGGGGAGTTCACCCTGTTGACGCCCGACGAACGCACGCGGGTGATCGAAGCAGTCGTCACCGAGATCGACGGCGAGGTTCCGGTGATCGCGGGAGTCGGTGCGCCAAGCACGCACGAGACCATCGATCACGCAAAGCAGGCCGCAAACGTAGGAGTAGACGGGCTGGTCGTCGTCACGCCCTACTACTACCCGATCGATGACGAAGGGGCCGTCGAACATTACCGACGGGTGGCACAGTCGACATCGCTACCGGTGTACGTCTACCACATTCCGAGCAAAACTGGAAACGCCCTGTCACGGGAGACGCTCATCGAAATTGCCGAACTCGATGGGATCGCAGGCATAAAGGACTCCAGCAAAGACGTGCCGTTGCTCGGTCAAGTCGTCGCTGACGCACCGAACGCGAGCTTCTTCGCGGGGTCGGATTCCCTGCTCGTTCCGGGGCTGAATCTTGGCTGTTGCGGGCTCGTCAGCGCCGTGGCGAACGCCTTCCCGGAACTCGTCGTTGAGTTGTACGACGCCTACGACGACGGCGACGAAGAGCGGGCGCAGGCGCTCCAAGAAACAGTGTTCGAAGTTCGGCGCGCATTCAAACAAGGGCCGTATCTCGCCGGTGTCAAAAGCGCGCTCTCGCTTCGCGGTTTCGACAGCGGCCCGCTTCGCAGTCCGCTCCGCCGAATGAGCGACGCTGAGGAGACAACGCTGGCCGAAGAACTGGAGCGACTGGAACTCCTGAGCCGTTAATCACAATAATTTACTACGGTACGAGTGAACGGGGGGTATGGGAGGAAAGTACAACGCGCTCCGGGATCCGAACGCGGAGTATACGATGCGGGATCTGTCGGCGGAAACGATGGGTGTGACACGTTCGCGTGGTGGATCGCGCGACATCGAGATCACCGACGTGCAAACAGCGATGGTCGACGGCAATTTCCCGTGGACGCTCGTGCGCGTCTACACCGACGCGGGGATCGTCGGAACGGGTGAAGCGTACTGGGGAGCGGGTGTACCGGAACTGATCGAGCGGATGAAGCCGTTTCTCATCGGTGAAAATCCCTTAGACATCGACCGACTGTACGAGCATCTGGTTCAGAAGATGTCCGGCGAGGGATCGATCGCAGGCGTGACGGTGACAGCGATCTCCGGCATCGAGATCGCGCTGCACGATCTCGCCGGGAAAGCGGTAGACCTGCCCGCCTACCAGCTACTGGGCGGGAAATACCGGGACGCGGTTCGGGTGTACTGTGACTGTCACGCTGGCGATGAGTCTGAACCGGAGTCCTGCGCTGAGGAGGCAGAACGTGTCGTTGAAGAATTGGGATACGACGCGCTGAAGTTCGATCTCGACGTTCCGAGCGGCCACGAGAAGGACCGCGCTAACCGGCATCTCAGTGATCCGGAAATCGAACACAAAGCCGAGATCGTTCGAACAGTCACCGAACGCGTTGGTGACCGGGCAGACGTGGCCTTCGACTGTCACTGGTCGTTTTCGGGAGGAAGCGCCAAGCGGCTTGCGCGCGCCATCGAAGACTGTGACGTGTGGTGGCTCGAAGATCCGGTCCCCCCCGAGAACCACGACGTTCAACGCACTGTAACACAGGACACGACAGTCCCGATCACAGCCGGAGAAAACGTCTACCGAAAGCACGGACAGCGCCGACTCATCGAGGAGCAGGCGGTCGATATCCTCGCGCCGGATCTTCCCAAGGTGGGTGGTATGCGAGAAACCCGGAAGATCGCGGACCTAGCCGACACGTACTACGTTCCGATCGCCCTGCACAACGTCGCCTCACCAGTTGCGACGATGGCCGCTGCACACGTCGGCACGGCCATCCCGAACGCGCTCGCCGTCGAATACCACTCCTATGAACTCCCGTGGTGGTCGGAGATGGTCGAGGAGACCGTGATCGAGAACGGCGAGATCGAACTCAATGAACAGCCCGGTCTCGGCGTGACGCTGGATCTCGACGTGGTTGCTGACCATCTCGTCGAGGGTGAAACGATGTTTGACGAAGTGTAACGCCGAACAGATAGCCAGCACGACTGACACCTATCGCGTCTCACAGTTCCTCGGTCGGTGACGGGAGCCGTATCAGGCCGGAAAGAATTTGTATTATTCGAAATAAGTGGGCGTATGGATTGTCGACCGCTGTTCATCGAACGGCGATCTCGGTTGGCGTGGTGGGCGTTCACACTCCTGTTGGGAGGGATTCTCGCGTATATTATCATCACATATCTCGGTGCGTTCGTGCTCGGGGTGTTCATCTACTACGCAACCCGACCGATCTACGAACAGTTCGCTGATCGGATGCCATATCCGAACGTCGGGGTAACGATCGCGCTGTTGACGATCTCACTGCCGGTACTCGTGTTGATCGGCTACACCCTCGCGGTTGCGCTCAGCCAGTTCATCGGCGTTGCCCCGGACATCGGCCCGTACCGTGATTTGGTATCTCCGTATCTCAATCTTCCACCAGTGCAGTCGCCCCAAGACGTGATTTCTCTTGTCACGAGCGATCCCCAGCAACTGAGAGAGATCGTTTCAGTCGGGACTATCGAACAACTGCTCGGATCGATAGGGGCGTACCTCGGAATGATCGCTTCGGGACTGTTCAAAGCGTTCATCGCGCTTGCCGTCGCGTTCTATCTCCTTCGGGATGACCACAAGCTCGCCGGATGGGTACAGTCCGCACTGAGTCGAGACAACGATACACTCGTCGCATACGGGCAGGCTGTCGATCAGGATCTGAAGATCGTCTTTTTCGGTAACATTCTGAACGCGTTCGTGGTCGCCGTGACGGCGTTGTTCGCGTACAACGCACTCAATCTCATCGCTCCCCCCGGCGGAGCGATCCCCTCTCCGACGCTGCTCGGCCTGTTAACCGGTGCGGCGAGTCTGATTCCCGTTATCGGCATGAAAATCGTCTACGTCCCCGTCGCGGTGTATCTCGGTGTCGTCGCCGGCACGACCGAACTCCGACTCGTGTGGTTTCCGGCCGTATTCTTGCTTGTCTCAGTGCTCTTGCTCGATGGACTCACAGAGCTGATACTCCGGCCGTACATCTCCGGGCGAAACCTCCACGTCGGACTCGTGCTGTTCGCCTACATCCTCGGTCCCCTCATGTTCGGCTGGTATGGGTTGTTCTTCGGCCCGCTCATCCTCGTGTTGATCGTTCACCTCGCTCGGATCGTGTTGCCAGAGCTCATCCACGGTGAACCACTCACTCCCTCTGCCGTCGGGAGAGATCCCATTCCGAACCCCGATCCAGCGGGCAGTGGTCCGGACGCAACACCGAGCGAAGAATCAGGATCGGAGGAGCCAGTCACCGATTCCGATCAGTCCAGTGAACCGGATAACAGCGACCACGAAAAAAGATAGCGATCAGTCGCGGATCAGCGAACGAGACACGGCTCGGTCCGTCGCAGGATGAGGGTGTACTGGTCGGGACCGACTTCCTGTTCGTCACCGTACTGTGTGATCTGGGGCACGATTCCATTCCGAATGGCGTCCTTCACAGAGCCCGGATTCGATGGACGGGCCACGTAGTTGTCCGGTCGCTGGCCGAACTCGGCAACGATCTCGTATTGAGAGTCGGGAGAAAGCAGCGTTTGGAGGTACATCCTTCGGCTCGGGCTATTTCGGGCGTACGTATCCGGATTGAGATAAAAGAGATCCCGGTAGCCAAGCTGGATGTACTCTGGACAGCGAATGTTTCGATCACGGATATCGTGTCCAGCAGCGACGGGGGAATAGATCTCCATCTCGTGTGGGACTGCTGTGTCTTGTAGATCGCGGCGGTACGTTTCCATCGTCGCGTTCTCGGGTGCGTTTTGCTCCAGCCACGCTGTCGCCTCATCACGGGGTTGTGTGGCGTAGCCGAGATCACCGACGACGGCGTAAGCACCGCCGGTCACCAGGAGAACGGCGATCACGGGACGGGCGATCCGTGGGGACCGGTCTGTCAAGCGCGAGAGGGTCACTCCGAGCAGGACCGCTAAGAACGAAAACGTCGGGAGAAGATGGTGAACACGCAGGTCATGCCACGTGGAAAACAGTAAGAGGTACGAACCGAGTCCGACCAACAGCAAGAGAGTTCCGCTGGATTCCATCGATCGCTTGCGCAGTCGGGGAAGACTCGCCACCACGCTGGAGGCGCTGGCGACAAACAACACGAGACCGAGTCCGTTGAGATAGTTCCGAAGATACCACCACAAGATCGATGCACCCGGTCCGTGGTAGCGCTGGGGACCGACCGTTGCTCCATGCAACACCCGACCGGCGAGCGGACCCACGCCTGAGACGAGCACAATCGGGAAGCCAACGAGGACCGTCACCGCTCCCAGTGCTGCGCCGCCCACGAGCAATTTCGGCCGCGTGAGCACGTCAATCGCGTCATCCACGTGGCGCGCACGCAGAAGATACGCAGCGCCGATGAGGAGAACGATCGGGCCTGCCGTGAGCTTGAACGCGAGCGCTACGCCACCAGACACACAGCCGGACAGAAACGCCACAGTGTCCCCTGTTTCTACGTACCGGAGCACGAGATAGAGAGCGAGCAAAATGAAAAACAGCGCTGGCATGTCCTCACCGCCCTCGTGAGCGACGACGAGAAAGCCGTAGGTGAGCGTCAGCACTGTCGCTGACAGCCGACCGGCCAGTCGATCACGGAGGAGCGCCCCGATCCGATAGGTGAGATACACCGATCCGACTGCTAAAGCGACTGATGTCAACCGAACGATCGCCAACACCAGTGTCCAGAACCATTCAGGCGTTTCGTGCCAAACGTTCCAGAAACCAAACGTCGGATCGGGATGATCGAACGCAACAACGATGTCGAGACCGCCGACGAGTACCGTCACTACTATGACCGGCAGAAGAGCGATAGCGTACAGATAGAACGTCGCCGCGAACGGGACCCGGCCCCAACTGATCCCATCTCGCAGCGACTCAATCCCAGGATCATTGAGAAACGTGCCGTACGCCACCAACACGTCAAAGACCCGATCACGTTCGTCTCGTGTAGCGAAGTTTGGAATGCGGTGCCAAAACCAGAAGCCGGCTAAAACCGCTGCCACCCCTAAAATGTACAGGAGATGTGGATCCGACCGTATATCATCAACTACCTGTTGCTTCGCCCGAGCTGATAACTCATAGAGAGACTGTAGCATACGTCTGTATCGACCACAGGTTGAAACGTGACGAGGAGACATATCAATCATCGGTATCTGTCTCCGCTGCCGCGTTCTTTCTGTTAGCTGATATAGCTCGCCGTGTCCCATTTCGTTTCGAGCAATATTTGTTAGTGGGCGGCGGTGTGTTTCGTGTGCTATCCCATGCCGACAGTGACGCTCTCTGACGTTCGTGCAGCCCGCAAACGGTGTGGCGACGAGTCGGTCGTTCGTGAGACGCCGCTCGATCAGAGTCGCTCGTTGAGCGATCTGTCTGGGGCGGATGTCCATTTGAAGATGGAGCATCTCCAACGAACAGGGTCGTTCAAAACGCGCGGCGCGTACAACAAGCTCGTTCAGATCGCAGACAGTTGCGAGAAGGTGGTCGCGGCGAGCGCCGGCAACCACGCCCAAGGCGTCGCGCTGGCAGCGACAACGGTCGGACTGGACGCCACTATTGTGATGCCCGAAAACGCGCCCCAAACGAAGATCAATGCCACGCGAGGGTACGGGGCCGAAGTGGCACTTGAAGGCCGGGACTTCCAGGCAGCACTGGAACACGCCCAAACCCTGACCGAAGAAACCGACGCAGTGTTCATCCACGCCTACGACGATCCGGCCATCGTCGCCGGTCAGGGAACACTCGGATTAGAGATCCACGAGGCGCTTGCGGCGGTCGATACGGTGATCGTGCCGATCGGTGGTGGTGGGCTGATCGGCGGCGTCGCAACGGCGTTGAAGGCACTCGATCCGGATATCCGCGTCGTCGGTGTCCAAGCCAAAGAGGCGGCTACCGTTCCCGAAAGCCTCGACAAGGGGCTTCCAGTCGATATCGACCATCCCCGAACGATTGCCGACGGGATCGCGACCGGCGGGATATCAGAACTGACGCTGTCGCTCATCGAGGACCACGTCGATGAGATCGTGCTCGTCAACGACGAACAGATCGCAAACGCCACGCTTATTCTCCTCGAACGGACCAAGCAGCTCGTTGAAGGAGCCGCAGCGGCTTCGGTCGCGGCACTGCTCTCGGACGATCTCGACGCGGCCGGCGAGACCGTCGTTCCGGTGTTGGGCGGGGGCAACATCGACATCTCCCTGCTCCAGACGGTACTCACCCACGCGCTGACCGATCGGTCACAGCTCCTCCGGTTTCGCGTGCGGATCGACGATCAGCCGGGGACGATGGGGGAACTGTCCTCGGTCATCGGGAACCTCGGTGCGAACATCAGATCCGTCCGCCACGACCGGGCTGTCGAGGATCTCCACGTCGGAGAGGCGTATCTCGTGTTCCAGATCACCACCAACGGGACTGGCCACGCGCAAAACATCATCGAAGCTATCGAAGACCGGGGCTACCCGGTCGAACGAATGGCATAAGCAGCGATCGCTCGTCACGGTTTCGAGAGATCGGCCATGACGGTTATCACTGTATCTCCCCCACGTACAACTGCCCTGTACGCCCCGGACGATCCCCGTGGCCCCGAACGACTGGCCTGTCTGCATGGTCGATGCACACCGGATCACCACACCTCGGCCGCGCCTGATCTGATCTCCGAATCTGTACAGGGCGTCTATTTATCGAACCACCACAACACCGGGAGACGGAGCGAAAACGGAGCGGTTAGTGTTGTTGGACGTTCGTCTCGAACTGCTGTCTGACTTTCTCTACTTTTGGCTGTGCGTGCGCCTGGCAGTAGGCGTCAGAGGGATTCTTTTCGAAATAG
The DNA here is from genome assembly GCF_003862495.1 of Halocatena pleomorpha. Taxonomy (GTDB): domain Archaea; phylum Halobacteriota; class Halobacteria; order Halobacteriales; family Haloarculaceae; genus Halocatena; species Halocatena pleomorpha. The sequence continues at coordinate 8,849 of NZ_RRCH01000008.1, forward strand.
TCCTGATGATACTCCTCTGCCGGCCAGAACTGTTCGAGCGGTTCCAGTTCGGTCACGACGTCGTCGTCGTGTTCGGCGTCGAGCGCATCGATGTACGCCTCGGCCGTCGTCCGCTGCTCCGCGTCGTGATACAGCACGATCGATCGATACTGGGTGCCGATATCTGGTCCCTGTCGGTTGCGCTGAGTCGGGTCGTGCGTCCGAAAGAACGCCTCAAGCAGCTCGTCGTACGAGCGCACACTCGGGTCGTATTCGACTTGCACGACCTCGGCGTGGCCGGTCTCGCCGGAACAGACCGCTTCGTAAGTAGGATCGTCTACGTGTCCACCAGCGTATCCCGACGTGACCGACTCGACGCCGTCGAGTACTTTCATCGCGGCTTCAGTACACCAGAAACAGCCGCCACCGAACGTTGCATGGTCGGTCATACCGTTCGTAGTGCACCGAGCGGTATGTATGTGGCGCGCGGGTGCGTCACTCACGCAACTGTCGCAGTTCTGTATCGGTCAGTTCGATCTCCGCAGCGGCGACGTTCTCTTCGAGGTGGTCGACGCTCGCGGTACCGGGAATCGGAAGAATCACCGGCGAATGATGGAGCAACCACGCGAGCGCGATCTGGTGTGGTGTCGCGTCGTGTGCCTCGGCCACCGTTCGGAGCGCGTCGGTGTCCTCACCGACTGAGCCCGCGTCCATGGGTGCCCACGGGATGAATCCGATGCCCGCCTCCTCACAGGCGTTGAGGACGTCTTCGTCGTCGCGCGTCGTGATATTGTACTCGTTTTGGACGGTTGCGATCTCCGTGATCTCTCGCGCTTGATCGAGTTGTTCGACAGTGACGTTGCTCACGCCGAGATGCTCGATTACGCCGTCATCGCGTAGTTCAGCGAGCGCCGTGATTGAATCCTCGAAAGACACGTCGGGATCCGGTCGGTGGTACTGGTACAGATCGATCGTCTCGACACCGAGACGGTCGCGGCTACACAACACCGCGTTGCGGAGGTAGTCTGGATCGCCACAAGGAAGCCAGTCGCCGTCCCGGTTCCGGAGGAGACCGCCCTTCGTGGCGATCACAACCTCCTCAGGATACGGATGGAGCGTCTCGCGTATGAGCCGCTCGCTCACACCTGGTCCATACGAGTCGGCCGTATCGATGAGATCGATACCGAGATCAATCGCGCGCCGAAGCACCGCCTTCGCGGCGTTCTCGTCCGTCGGCGGTCCAATGATCTTCTCACCTGTGAGTCGCATCGCACCAAAGCCGAGTCGGTGAACGGTCAGTTCCCCACCGATGTCGAACGTCGTCGGAGTGGTATCAGCCATACCATGGGCAACGGCGGACACGAAGTAAGAGGTTGTGACATCATACTGAACGACAGGTTCATCGCCATTCGTTGAGTCGCGCACGGATCTCGTATCCCGTGATCGATCCGTTGGCTCCGGTCGTGATCCGTCGTAACCGCTCCCGTCGACCGCCGAGCTGTGTGACATCCTCGGCAGTGAGGCGCTCCCCTCGGTAGCGGTTGTAGCTGCCGATCCACGCGGGCTGGTCGACGCCGCTCTCGTCGATGACGTGTTCGTAATCAAGCGCAACAACGTTTCCAGACTGTGAAACACCGATCTGACCCGCACCGTCAAGCCCGAGTCCCAACCCGGCGTCGTCGAGTTGTTGCTCAAACATCGAAACGCGGCGTTCGTACGCCTCCCGTTGTTGTGTCTGAGAGGGATCCGTCGAACCCTGCGGATGGTCGTATCCGATCGTCTCGACTTCCTCCATCACGAGCCACCGATAATCCTCAGCGTGAGCGATGACGGAAGCGAACAGATCCGTCACGCCCCGTTCTTCGGCCTGCTTCCAGATCGTTGCTTCGACCCAGTTTCCCATCTCCGTGTGAGGAGTGTCGGCGTCCACATCGAATTCGATCTTGAGAACGTAGTCACAGGACCCCTGAACGATCGGCTCACCGTTTAACTGCGCTGGCAGCCGTCCAGCAACCCGGTTTCCCGACCCGACGCTCCACCCGAACCCATACAGGGCCGTGAGCCGCTTCCACTCCTCGTACGGACGGCTGTCCGTTGTGTATAACTCCTCGGTAAGGCGATCGCACAGTGCTCGTCCACGATCCGTGAGTATCGAGTTCGATTCCGACGATGGCACTGGCATCGGTGATAACAACCCAGATGTCCTGTTGACCATCTATCGTATCAATGAATCGGTTTACGAGCGAGACAGATCCGCCAACCGCCGTCAGAAACCATTACCCGCCAGAAACCGTCACAGCTTCGAATACGCTACATGGGGAGTGTTGGAAACGGATACCATCAAGTTCCTCCGGATTAGCTACGAGTCGTTAGGCAGAAGGCTTATACCAGCACCATTCCTATCTTTAGATACGATCATCAGGATAGTATTTACAGTACACAAACTATCTGGTGATCAGATCGAGGGGATCCAGGATGAGCGTTATCGATCGAATCAGTGATGCTTTTTTCGATAAAGAGCACCGTCAGGGTCCCTATGCCTGTCAGAGTTGCGATCGTCGGTTTTCACTTCAGTACCAGGTTTGTCCCGAATGTGGTGGCTACGCGATCGAGCGCGTCGATTGGTCGGAGCATATTAAAAATAAGTGACACCCGTCTCGCCGGTTCGTTCTTCTCCAACCGGTGGCGGACTCGACCAGAACGGTAGAAACGATTATGCCGATCGCTGTGGTATAGAAGGACATGGTGGAGGAACCCATGCTAAAAGAGATGCCGCGATGTCTCAACTGTGGCTTTGAAGCCCCACACGATGGTGGAGAATGGGACTCCGCCCAAGTCCCCCCACTCGGTGATCTCATGCGTTGCCCCAAATGTGGTAGTACCAACATTCTTGGGAGCTGGTGACACCGGGCGAACACTATCGACCCGTAGGCACAACTACTGTACTCGTTTTCGCAGGTCCCAAACACCGTGAGACGTGAGTTCAATCGCCGTTTGCTGCCGTATGTTACGACAGGTGGTTAATTGCCTTGGATACGGGGGGCAAGCACGAAAGTAACGGACCCGTCTCCAGCCGCGATATCGAAATGGAGATTGACGGGAAATTCTTCACCGAGTTCGACGCTCACTTCGGCGTCGTTCGGAATCGCCTTGTTCATCTCTTTGAGGTAATCGAGGCTGAATAGCGAGTGGGCGTCTCCAGCAGAGAGCGTAATGAGTTCGTCGCGGTCAAGTTCGAAATGCACGTCATCGGTGTCGCCCTCTGCGTCAACGTAGAAATACTCCGCGTCGGCGTCGACGCCGAGTGCGATGTGGTCGGACACCATATCCGCGGCTGTCACCGCCCGGTCAATATCCCGGCCTTCGACACCGATCGTGGCGGGCAGATCAAGATCCGGAAGATCTGGCTCCTGTCGAATGGAATCGGGATCGATGAGCGCCAGCGTGTACTCCAATCCATCGATCTGGATGTGGAGCTTTCGCGTCGTCTCATCGAGTTCCAAGTGGATCAGGTCATCCGCGTTGGCCATGCCAGCGATGTCCTCAAGCCGGGTGAGGTTGACTCCGATCGTCTCTCCGTCCGTCTCGTAGGATTCGAACGCGCTCGTATCGAGCCGTAGGTTCACCATCCCGGCGTTAGCGGGATCGACCGCACGGATGGTAGCGCCCTCCTCGTCGAGTCGGATCTTACACTCATCAACCAACACGCTCACCGAGTCGAGTGCTGCCAACAGCGTCCCCGAACTCACGATAGCCGTGAACATGGATGGCGATTCACCTCGACGGGTTAAAAAACGATTCATTCGACCAATTCAGGAAGGCTGACCGACATCCCGACAGTCGGTGTCCTCCCATCGTTTCACGATGATTTAATCAGCACACTATTAAGAAGAGACCGTTTCAAGCACCCGGCGCTCCTGCGTTCGGTCAGGACCTTGGTCGATCGTCTGGGCGGTAGCGACAACGCGATCAACAGTAGTCGTAACCGTCTTCGGGATCGGTGTCGCCTCCCAGCCGATCGATTCGAGTTTGTGGGTGTCGAGAACGTGTGGATACTCGCGGTAGAGCGGGAAATCTGACGGTTCGAGAGAGACCGTGGCGAGTTCGCGCTCGCTTACTTCAACCGATTCGACACTCGTTCCGAGCGTGTCAGCGATGAGTTCAATCCATTCTGTGAGCACCGGAAGCGTGTGGGTGCCGACGTTGTAGGCGGTGCCAGCGTCGCCGCGTTCGGCGATCGCTCTGATGGCACTAGCCACATCGCCCACGTATACGAGATGCCGCAGCGCGGTGTAGGGGACGACGATGCGGTCGTACGCCTGAACCCGGTCGATCCAGTACGCAAAACGGTTGGTGTAGTCGTATGGACCGTAGACGATCGGCGGCCGGACGCTCATCGCACGAACACCTCGGTCGCCGGCCGCAAAGACAGCTCGATCTCCCTGTGCCTTCCGGGGACCGTACGTCTCCCAAGAATCGTCAGTCGCCTGTTCAGGAGTGCACGCACACAGCGGTGTCTCATCCTCGCGCTTGGGGATTACCTCCTCACCGTACGCTGCGCCGCTCGAAACGTACACGTACGCGTCGGTGTTGGCGAAGATCTCCGTCGCTGACCGAACATTTTCCGGATGGTAGGCCGCACAGTCAACCACCACGTCTGGTTTGATCTGTCTGCGCGCACGGTCGAGTGCGTCCTGGTCTGTCCGGTCGCCGGTGACGTGAACGACATCCTCCGTAATGAACGGGTTGTCGTGGCGGCCCCGGTTGAAGATCGCAACGTCGTATCCGTGATCTCGAAACTCACGAACGGTGTGACGACCGATGAACCGCGTTCCACCGATGATGAGCGCTGTATCCATGGTCTACGTATCACCGCCCAGCCAATGGATGTACTGATGTGCGGTACACATTTCTTTGATCACGACCGACCACAGCCATGTCCGACGATCAACTGTCACGCACCCCCGGCGAAGGGAAAAAACCGACGGCACAGCCGATCGAGGCCGATGCTCCCGCGGAGTTCGGACTTGTTCAGGCGTGGTGGGGTGACGGCAAGGGAAAAACGACCGCTGCGCTCGGGATGGGACTGCGCGCCATCGGCCACGGCTACCGGGTTCACGTCCTCCAGTTCATGAAAGGCGGCGTCTCTAGCGTTGAATCTGTTCGTGGTGAGTACAATGCCATCGCTGCGCTGCCCGGCTTCAGCTACGAAAACCTCGGTCACTACGGTTGGCACGCCCTGAACGACGGCACCGACGACCGCGACCACGAAACGGAGGCCGTCGCCGGTTACGAACGCGCAACTGAGCTGATCGAGACGATCCGCGAAGCGAACCTCTCCCAACCGCTCGAACTCGACGCTCCACCAGAACAGGGCGTTCACATGCTCGTGCTCGACGAACTACTGTACGCCACGGAGCGTGACCTCGTCGCAGCCGCGGACGTGATAGAGCTCATCGAAACCAAACCTGACGACCTCGAACTCGTGCTCACCGGTGGCCACGAACGTCCCGACTTCCTCGAAACCCACGCAGACCTGATCACCCATGTCGAGAAAGATATTCATCCGTTTGATTCTGGATACAGAGGACGACAAGGAACCGAATATTAATAAATAAATTTGTATAATACAGTCGAAAATTTATATACTACACATAACGATCGGATAGAAAACGAAACATTAATTGTGGCAGCGTTAACGAATTGCGGTGGAGGACAAGGCGGCGCACGCTCCCTTTGTTCCTCTCGCGCCCGGTCTAGGGTACGGGGCGACGCACGCTCAACCCCATGACTCACACGCTCCTCGTCGCGGGAACAGCGAGCCACGTTGGAAAGACGACTATCGTGGTAGGGCTTTGTCGCCTGTTCGCATCCTTCGACACCCCCGTCGCTCCGTTCAAGGCCCAAAACATGTCGAACAACGCCCACGTAGTGCCAACGCCGTCGGGGGGGATGGGAGAGATCGGTGTTTCTCAGTACGTACAAGCACGCGCAGGCGATGTACACCCGACGACGGACGTGAATCCCGTGTTGTTAAAGCCACGCGGAGATGGGGATTCACAGCTGGTGATCAACGGACAGGCGGTCGGCCATTATGAGGCGGGTGAGTATTACGCCGAGCACTGGGACCGCGCTCGGTCGGCGGCACGAACGTCATGGGAACGATTGTCCGAGGAACACGAGTACGTTGTCGCGGAGGGAGCCGGATCGATCGCGGAGATCAACCTCCATCACCGTGATCTTGCGAACGTCGAGACCGCCCGGTTCGCTGACGCTGACATTCTTCTCGTCGGGGATATCGAACGCGGCGGCGTCTTTGGCAGCCTCGTGGGAACGCTATCGCTGTTGCCCGATGATCTTCGAGAGCGGGTCGTCGGCTGTCTTATCACGAAATTCCGAGGGGATCGGTCGCTGCTCGCGCCGGGGATCGAAGCGTTTGAACAACGAACGGGCGTCCCTGTTCTCGGTGTGCTCCCCTACGACGATCCGGGGCTTCCCGAGGAAGACAGCGTGGCGTTACCCCCAGAAACCGAGCGCGCCACGGTCGGGACCGACGACGGCGTCCCAGAGACGGAATCAGTTACGATCGCCGTTCCCCGCCTCCCTCGGATTTCGAACTTCACCGACCTCACGCCGTTAGAACGCACGCCGGGCGTTCGAGTGACGTATCTCCCGCTTTCGGCGGGCAAACAGCTCGCAGCTGCCGATGGAGTCGTCGTTCCGGGGACCAAAAACACGGTCGATGACTGTCTCGCGCTCCGGTCGAATGGATTTGACGCGTCACTCCGCGCGTTCGATGGACCGGTCGTCGGGATCTGTGGCGGATATCAGCTCTTAGGCGAACGGCTCACGAACGCCGCGGTTGAGGCAACTGGTTCCATCGATGTGGTTGAGGGGGTCGGGATGCTTCCCACTGAAACGCGGTTTTCGACCGAAAAACACGTCGAGCCAGTGAACCGAACGATCCATGGCTGTGGCCCGCTTGACGGAGCCACCGGAACGATCACCGGTTACGAGATCCACATGGGAGAGACGACGCTGCTTTCCCCCGTCGATCGACCGTTCGACGGCGCGGGAGCGGCAACCGATCGGGTGCTCGGAACGTACGTCCACGGACTGTTCGAGAACCGATCGGTTCGGGCGGCGTTTCTCGACAGCGTGTTCACCCACGCCGACCTTGATCGGTCTGAAGCCGACGAACCAGTGAGACGGGTGGATCTGGAGGCGGCGTGCGACCGGGCAGCCGATCTCATCCGTGAGTACGTTGATCTCGAACCGCTCGGCCTTCCCACCAGAGGACCGAACGATGTGTATTAACGGCTACAGATACGCGTCGTCCCAGTCGTCTGGTCGGTGAACGTTTCCACATTCCGTACACTTGATCCGGTCCAGTTCATCAGCCGCCTGGGCGGTCGAACCACAGTTTGAGCAGTAGTAGCCGTACTGTTCGTCGTAGCTCTCGTCGTTGTACAACGGGTAGAAGGGAGCAGCGTCACCTGGAATCGCTTCGTCTGCAAGGAACCGTTCCTCGCCGTCCGCTTCGATCGTCGAGGGAACATCTCGGGGTTCGGCTGGAGCCGTCGCACCCGTATCTTCAGCGATCGGCGCGTAGATGTGCTCTCGCCAGCTCTCGCCACCGAACTCGGTATCTCGCTGATCGATTCGTTCGTAGCCAAACCGTTCAGCGAAGCCGTCACCTTCGGTGTTGCTGGCAAGGATTCGAACGTGCACGTCGGTTGCCCCTCGATCGAGAAGCGTCTCGCGCGTCCATTCGAACAGCTCCGTACCCGCATGTTGTCCGCGCTCTTCGGGATGAACGTGGAGCCACAACAGTTCCCCCGTGTCGTCCGTGATCGTTCCCTCTGCAAATCCCACGACGGATTCGTCGGTCTCAGCAACCCCGATCACGTGCTCATCGAGTCGATCTTCTAGCACCCCCACATCGAACCACTCTTCCACGATAATGTCGATTGCGGTTGGACTAACCGCGTATGACGCCTGTGTCGACTGTTGTGCGATGTCGTAGATCTTCGTGGTGTCTGCCTCGGTTGCGGTGCGGATATTCATAGTGACTTTGGACAGCAGCGGGAATAAGCGTACACTCGATCTGACGCTCAACGCGTTAGGCCCCACTATCGTAGGACGTGACACGTCCCCACGTCGATTTTTTACCCCACAGTCCGGATCGGAGGCACTCACACTCGACAATCTGAGAGTTGTCGATGAACATGTTCACGTTGGGACCGAAGTTCTTGATGTACCATTCGAACATCTCCGGACCGGGCGCTTCGAACACGCAGTTTTCAAGCCCTAGCTCGGTGGCGATCTGATAGGCAACATCAGTCCGCCAATCGGTCACGTTCTCGGTAATACCCTCGGCTTCAACCATCAACTTGTACGCGCCGGCATCAAGGTGACGCTTCCCTTCTTCGATCGCCAGCGCGGGATCTTGCTGGGTCTCTTCTAACAGTTCTTCCTCGCTGGAGGCACCGCCAGCACCGAACTGAACGTTGATCTCGGGTTTGGCCTTCAGTCCGTGATCAACGACCAGTTCGGTGAGCGCAACCACGTCGTCGACATCGATGGCGAGAAAGCCCGAGGAGATCTCCACGATGTCGAAGCCGAGTTCCCCTGCCTCCGCAACGTAGTCCTCAACGTGGGCGTTGTCCGCGACGAGCACGTGTTCGATGAACCCACCAGTCGAGACCTCGACATCGAACTCGTGGCACGTCTCGATCAGTTCGGTTACTGCGTCTTCGGGCATCAACGCGAACGAACCGCCCGAAAACTTGTAGATATCCACGTAGTGCCCCATCGTTTCGAGGATGTCGCGCAACTCGCGTGGTCCCATCGGATCGTAGTACGGCCCACGGATCTCCGTGATGCCGTTCTCTCGGGGCTTGTCGGGACGGTCGTTCACCCGGAGAAAATCGAACGCTCGGTTGTCTACTGGCATGCAAACAGTAGCCACAGTTGCCAGCCACTTATCGGTTGACCGGGAGTACGCAAGCAGAGATGACCCTGTTCGAACAAAGGGCCTTGCTGTTGTCACAGCGGTCACTGTCTCCGAACGGAATGACGGCGTTCACGCATGACAGCAGCTGTATTATCGCTCTAACAATCGAGTGAGATCGCGTACGTCGTGTTCCTCAAGCGTTCGTACGGTGTCGATGATCTCCTGTTGCCGAGACTGGTCGTACCGACCGTCAGTCATAGTGGTGAATTTCTCTTCGATCTGCTCCCACGACATCGGGTTGTTCGGGTGACCGCTGAAATCGCCCGTTTCGGCGCGGTGAGTGGTGCCATCCTCCAGTTCCACAGCAATCCGAGCGGGCATCTCCCCCCGTTCGAAGCGCTCTGTGAATTCCTCATCTTCTTCGACTGTAACGGTTCGCAACAGCGTTTGGACATCGTCACGGGTGATGCGCTCGGACTCGTACGCGTCATTGGTCAACTGGCGATCAATGAGCGCAGCAGCGAGCATGTACGGCAGCGAGTGATCGGCCTGAGCTTTCGTTTCGACTTCATAGCGCGATCCCTCACCACCGCCGATGATGAGCTTCGCACCCGCGAACGTGTCGAGGTGGATAGATTCGACCGTTTCCGGGTCGATATCATGGCTCTCAGCGAGTTCGATGATCGCCTCGACAGCGGATTGGGCGTACGTTTCTGCCACGTAGCGTTTGGTCATCGTGTCGAAGACGCGTTCACACTCCGGATCGAGAGAGACATCGAACGCGCCGCTAATGATCTGCTTCCACCCTTTTTGGCCTTCGAACAGGTTCGTCGGACCCTCCATCCCGTGGGCCGCGAGCACCACCGAGTACACCGCGTTCCGGGCGGCGTTCGCGCTGGCGATCCCTTTCCACTCGTTGATGCCGCCGGTTCTGGTCACCCGGAGCGCGTTGTGTGCGGTACCAGCGATCCCGATGGCGTTGCGTAACTGTTCCCGATTGAGCTCCCGAACCACGCCCGCGCCCGTCGCCGCCGACAACACTGTATGGGTCACGTGGTCGTAGCCACGGTCCCGAACAGGGGCGTTCCACGCCAGTTCGCCCTGCACCTCGTAGGCGACGCCGATGCCCGCGAGCAGCTCGCGGCCGGTGCGATCGGCAGCTTCAGCACACGCGATCACGCTGCCGATGTTATCACTGGGATGAGGTGTCTCCCCCGGCGCGAGAAACGAATCCATGTAATCGAGATACCGGGTGAGTGCGGTGTTGTACATCGCGGCTCCGACCGGCGAGGCGGTACGGTCGGTCCCCCACAGCCGGCACGGTCCGTCGGACTCCAGTTCGGTGCAGGTCGCACGCACGCTGTCGATCGCGTCGGCCCCCAACGCACCAACCGCGATCCCGATCGAATCGAGCACGCGCTTTTTCAACTCCTCGCGCACGTCCTCGGACAGCTCCTTGTAGCTGACAGACAGCGCAAAATCAGCGAGCTCCGCGGTTGTCGTCATACACGATACGTTACGTGGACACCGGATAAGCGCGTGGCCGGCATACTCACAGGCGCTCTGAGCCAAGACCGAAACCGAACAGTATCAGACACCTTCTGTCCGAAATCGTTTGCACGTCACACCAATCGGGGATGCATCGAGATCGTCGTCTGTCCGTGTTGGGATATTTCAATCACAGCCGATTCTCTCGTGGTGCCGGGCATCTGCCGTATACCGGACCCACTATCACTTTAATGGTCGTCAGGTTCCGTGTTGCCAGCTACTCACGTACTCCCGTTGTTCTTCAGAGAGATCGTCAGTAGTGATGTTTTCGGCGTCGAGTTTGATGCTGGCGACTTCCCGATCGAGCACGTCGGGCACCTCGTGAACGCCAGCATCGTAGCTGTGGTTGGCGACGGCCTGCGAGCCGTTAGCGCGTCCGAACCGGTCCCGGATCGCTGTCAGCAACCGATCGGGAAGCCCGGTTTCGTGTGCACCGACGAGTTCTCGGACACAGACCGCTTGGACGCCGAAACTCTGATCCATCACTTCAGCCGGATGGCCGAGCGCGCGCGGACCAGCGAGATTGACGAGCCGACCTTCCGCGAGCACGTTCAGTCGGCGGCCGTCCGGTAGCTCGTACTCCTGAACCCCATCTCGAACGTCGGTTACCGAGGTGGCCAACTCGGAAAGATCATCGAGGTTCACTTCCACGTCGAAATGGCCTGCGTTGGCGAGCACAACGCCGTCGTTCATCCGCTCGAAATGCTCGTGCGTGATAACGTCCGTATTGCCCGTTGCGGTGAGGAACACGTCGCCCTTCGGCGCGGCTTCACGCATCGACATAACGTCGTACCCCTCCATGTGCGCTTCGAGCGCACGGCGGGGATCGACTTCACAAACGATGACGTGTGCGTTCTGGCCCGCAGCTTTTTTCGCAAGCCCGCGGCCACAGTCGCCGTATCCCGCGACGACGACGGTTTTCCCGGCAAACGAGAGGTTGGTGGTCATGGCGATGTTCGCTAGTGAAGACTCACCCGTCCCGTGGACGTTGTCGAACAGCCGTTTCATCGGCGTGTCGTTCACCGCAAACACCGGATAGTCGAGCGCGTCGTCTGCGTCCATCGCACGCAGTCGGTTGACGCCTGTCGTCGTCTCCTCACACCCGCCGATGATGCCATCGATCAGTTCCGGATGCTCTTCGTGGATACGGAACACGAGGTCGCCACCGTCGTCAACGGTGATCGTCGGTTCGAGATCAATGACGGATTCGATGGCCGCGTAATAGTCCTCTTCAGGGAGATCGTGTTTCGCATACGACGTGATGTTTTGTTGGGCGTCGAGCGCGGCACTCACGTCGTCGTGGGTCGACAGCGGATTACACCCCGTGATGGCGATCTCCGCACCGCCTGCAGCGAGCGTTTCGACAAGCACGGCCGTTTTGGCCTCGACGTGCATCGCCATCCCGATCCGCTGATCGTCGAACGGTTGGGACGCCTCGAACTCCTCTCGAAGCGTCGCACAGATGGGCATGTGCTGGCGCGCCCAGTCGATCTTCTGGCGTCCGGACTCGACAGCCGCTTCGGGATCGTCGAGCTGGTCGGTGATCTGAGAATATGTCGCGCTCATTGGTGGCCGTTGATTGAGCGGTGGGAAAACGGTATCGAAGCGTGAACTGCACCCGAGGTCAAATCAAAGGAAGGCTTCGATTTCTCGTATCCAGCACATTCGCTCTGCGGCGTGCGAGACCCCGAGGCACTCAGCCCGTTTTTACTGTAGCCGTTTCGAAGCAGTGAGTATACTCGGATCACGTATTGGATGTGAATTCGATCAGCACGAGTTCTACGTTTGTACGGTAGCTCCGCTATCTTCCATGGGTCGTCGTGAGGCTGGTGACGATTTCCTTAGGCGTAAATAGCCGGACATCGTCGCGGTTTTCTGCAAGTTGCGTGAGATCCTCAGAGAACCCGGAGCGACAGAAACAGCAGTACTGATACGTTGGCTCGCCGCCATCAGGTGGTGTCCACTCAATGGTGGCTGCCGTCCGCTCAAGCCGGGCGAGATCACCTTCGGTCATACGACGAGACGTGTACTTACACTCGCCAGCGACGATCGTGCCGTCGGCAGCGAGTCCGACGGCGTCCAGCTCATGCTGTTTGTGCCACCAGTATCCGACTCCCTGGTAGGTTTTCGGGACGAGTTGTGGGAGTGCACGCTGACAGGCGCTCTCGAAGAGTGCACCCATATAGTCAGTGAATTCCGGGGCGACGAGTTGTTCGTAGGCTGTTTCGCCGAGCTGTGCGATCGTTCCTTCTTGGCCGTAGACGAAGCGGAACCAAAACCGGAAGAGTGGTTCGCTCAATCGATAGCGACTTTTCCGGGTGGCATTCGGACTCTCGGTGACCGGGATATCACGGACGATAAGGCGGAGACGGCGAAGCTTCGTCAGATATGATCCGAGACTGTTCGAGTCAACCCCGGCGAAGCCCGCGATTTCATTCGTCTCGCGTTTTCCCTGTGCGAGCGCCCGAAGAATGGTGTAGTAGGTTTGTGGTTCACGGATTCCGAACTCCGTCCGCACGAGAAACTCTGGTTCATCGTGTAACACACCGTGTTCTGAGAGAATGAGAGACTGGATATTCTCCGCTAATGAGCACGTCTGATCGATTGCACGGAGGTAGTAAGGTGTCCCACCGAACACGCTCCACGCCTGTAGAATCGTATCCGCATCATCAGCCGGATAGAAGTGGATCGCGTCACCGATCTGAAGCGGTGGAAGATCGATCGAGTGCGTTCTGCGACCGTACAGTGGACTCCCTCCTCCAAGGACTTTCTCTTCCATAATACTGATCGACGACCCGACGAGAACGAGCGTCGTCGATGTCTCTTCTAAGTGAGTGTCCCAAACGCGTTGGATCTTTGATGGAACTGCATCGTCCGATTGGATGAGATACGGAAACTCGTCAAGGACGACAACCGCATCCTCCCGCCCAAGCGCTCGCAAGAGCGGCTCCCAGTCGTGGCGGATGTCCGCGACATGCGGATACGTTTCGCTTGCTGCGGTCACGAAATCATCGAGTTGTACCTCCGGTGTCTCCTCGGTCGCCTGCCAGTAGACTGCATCATCACGATCACGGATTGACTCACGTGCAAGCGTGCTTTTTCCTAGCCGTCGTCGCCCGTACATCACGATACAGTCCGCTTGATCACGCTCATAGCGAGAGCGAAGTTCCGCAAGATGCTCCGTACGGTTAATGAATGCCGTGTCGGCTCCGGTCATACATCGATCTACACACGCATCAGATAAAACGAGTCCGATAGTAAAATCGTAATTTTACTAATCACGATTTTGCTAATCACGATTTTGGAGCTGGACGGGTAATACATGAAGCGGCTGCATCGCTGAGTGCAGTTTTACGTACAACAGATTCGGTATGAATCCACTCAGACCCCAACACAACCGCTCACAATCGGGTATAATAAAATGGGGACGGAGGGATTTGAACCCCCGATCGACTGATATCTCCGGTTTCGCCTCGGTACTCCAGAGGGTCGTCATCGCGGACGGTGATCAGCCGACCGCTCGGTATATCAGTTCTGGAGTTTCGTCACCGGCCTTCGGCCGGTTGCTTGCGGAACGTTGTTCCGCTCTGTCACCGGACTACGTCCGGTTGCCAACTGAGCTTTGCTCAGCTCAGTCACCGGGCGTGTGACCTCTGGAGTCAGTCGCCATGCCTGGCTTGGCCACGTCCCCGTACCCCCAAGAAGGGCCATCTTCCCTAAAGCGGTTTCGGTTCAGTAGGTGAGTACGTGATCCGACTCGAACGTCGTCACTCCCGATCTGTCGCCTTCCAATCGCAGTCCTGACATTTATAGCCAGTTACGAATTCCATCACTGACGGCATGTATCCAACCGAAACGACGGGACCGCCACACTCCGGACACTCTCGGTCGGCATCCACAATGGCCTCCGCGTCCATCACTGAGCCGTCTTCGATGCGTTCAGCGAGCGATTTCGGCGTCACCATTCGGCCTTGGACAACGCGGTTCTCTTTCTCGGTCATACCAGCACCGTTCGAACTGCTGAAACTAAACCATGTCCGTCCCCCAGAGGCGATCGATCGTGCTGAAAGAACGAGACCCAAATAAATCACCAGCCATCCAAGCCCGTATCCTCATGCCAGTCGCTCACAGAGCACGTCCATGACGAACTGGTTTCCGTCACGCGAATGGCTGACGGCCTACCGCAAGCGACTGAACGAAAACGAGACGTATGAGAAACAAAGCGAAGGGTGGGGCGTCGACTTCGATGGCGGATTCGTCTTCGAGATCACTGATCTTCCCGTCACTGAGACGACCATCGGTGATCTCCCACCGGAGCTTTCGGCTGCGTTTCGTGAACGGCTCGAATCTGTCTCTGCAGCCCGGATCGAGGAGCTAATCGAGGCAGCACCACCCGAGCTTGCCGAGCGGATGAGCGACGTAGCTGCCGACAGTCCGCGAGAGCGATTCATCACCGCGCTGCTAGAGACCGAAATCGAGGACGCACCGGCCGTGACGTGGCCCGATCTCTGTACGGAGATGCCCGACGATCTTGATGATCTCCTTGACCAACTGGAACGATACGTCCACAAGGATACGGTGTATGCGTCGATCGATCTCCATGATGGCGAGTGCCGTGCAACAGAAGTGCTCGAAACGCCGCCCACGGAGGCGACTGGATTCGTTCTCACTGCCCCCTACGGGAAATGGACTGAACTCATCGAAGGCGCTGACGTGATCGAAGCTGTCATGTCACAAGATATGGATCTCGACGGAGATATCACCAACGTCATCATCTATCCCGAAGCCGCACAGGAGATGGGCGACACCGCCGGCAGAATGGAAACGACGTTCCTGTTCTGATACCTTTAAAATATGAATTATCCGTACACGAAACCGCCCCCGTTGAGAGATTATCTAACTGTTCGTCTAAATTAATAACCATAGTATATCCATAACAGTTTAAATTACCCCGTATGCGCGGCCGAACCCTGATACGGATTTGACGACGATGGGAGTGTGTATGTCACAGGTGCTCCAGTCACAATACTCGGGCCAACGGGTGGACACCGGGAGCAAGTGGTACACCCTGTTTCAGAAGGGTGTCGAACTCGGGACGTGGAACGTCGAAAAGCTGTTCGAGGAGATCGGATTCGAACAGGATCGGGAATCCTGGCAAAAGTTGTCTCAAGACGAGCGGGACCAGATTCGGTATTTAATTTCGGGGTTTTTAGACGGTGAGCGCGAGGTCGCAGGCGATGCAGCGACGAACCTCCAGCGCATTATGGGCGCGCCGTGTCTCGATGGGAACACGGAAAAGGAGATGTACATGACGATGCTCACGCTGACCGAGCACAAACACACCCAATTTCTAGACGTGTATATGCAGGAAGTGATGGACGATCGAGACAATTACAACGATCTCGATCCCCGGCGTGGGACGCGGATTCCGGTCGTGCAAGCGACGGGACTCGGAGAGGTATTCGAACACCAGGGACTGTTAACGGCGAAAGCCGCGAACACCTTAGATCCGGTCGACATCGCCAAGGCCGCGACAAACTACCACCTGAACGTAGAGGGGATCCTCGCACGCGTCGGAGCGAGCGCAATCAGTCGGTTCCCCGAGCGGGCCGATTTCCCGCTGTTGAACTACGCGTTCAAGTTCGTCAGCACGGACGAGGGACGCCACATCACCCACGGGATCGAACTGCTAAAAGAACTCATCGAAAAGGAGGAGGCTGGCAACCCGCAGTTCCAAGGGGTAAAACAAGGGATCGTCGAAACGCTGTACCAAGACGTGCCGTATATGGCTGATTTCGGTTACATGTTCACTGACGCCCTCGATGATCCGCTCGAACTCGATTTCAATGAGGTGCTGATGCGTGGGGGCAATCTCATCGACGGCATGTACAACGAGACGCTCGGACTCGACATCGACTACATGGAAGTACTCAACGTTGTCCGCGACCGGTATCTGGAGATCAACGAGTGGGACCTCAAACAGCGGGTTCACGAACAGGAACAGCATTACCAACGAAAGCGCGGGGTTACCACCGACGGGGGGATCTGAGATGGCACTTGACAGAGAACTCAGGGAACTCGCTCGCGGCGCGGAGTTCACCGCAACCGACGAGGAAGTCGAACAGGCGATCGAGGAAGCGGCCGAGGAGTTGGGCGAATCCTCCGAGAAGGTCCGCGAGAACGTTGCCTACATCATGGATTCGACGTTCGAAGAGGAAGGTGTGAGCACCTCGTTTAACGAGATGGTGAGCGGTGCGAGTCTCGATGACGACGTTTCGAGCACCGGCGACCCGCGTCTCGAAGCGCTCGAAATGTACAAACTCCGACAGCGGCTCTAACGAAGCGTGAGCACCGATTACGAGGTCACCTTCGAATTCGACGGTGACACGACGACAGTAACGGTGTCCGACGATGAGTACATCCTTGACGCGGGTCACGAGGCGGGGCTTGATCTCCCGTTTTCCTGTCGTAACGGGAACTGTACGAGCTGTGTCGGAAAACTACTCGATGGTGATATTGACCAGAGCGACGGACTGGCGCTCGAATCCGACCAGAAAGAGGATGGGTATGCCCTACTGTGTAGTTCCTATCCTCGGACGGACTGTCATATCGAAGCTGGTGACGGCATCCAACAGGAACTACTCGGTCTCGACATGTTATGAGATCCGGATGATCACTCGGTGGTCCCCGTGAGCGCAGTGAGTCCTTGTCCGCCGACGTACACACGTCCACCAGCGACGGCACTCAGTTCCCGACCGTAGCCAGCGACCGGGAGGGGATGTTTCCACACGGTGGATCCGTCGGTCGGATCGACCGCTGCTCCGCCGACGTACAGGAGATCGCCAACCCGTGCCATGCCATCGGTTGGGACGTGCTTCCGGTCGGGCTGGTCGATGGCTGCTCGCCAGCGCTCGCTGCCGTCCGCTCGGTCGAGTGCGATGACATCGTCGTCGACTGCTCCCATCTGGAGATACACCCGTTCGTTGTCAACCGTCCCGATCCCCGTCGAGTAGCGGGCATCCGGAGCGTATGCGGTACGCCAGTGTTCGTTACCGGTCGCCGCATCGAGTGCGATGAACGTCACCCCCGGCTCGGCCGTCTCAGCAACGAACACCGTTCCATCCGAAACGAGTGGCGCGGCAGCAGGCTGGAACTGTACCTGTGGAAGTGCCGTCCAGACGGTACTCCCGGTCTGCAGATCGAGCGTTCGGACACCGCTCGCTGTCGGGATGTACACGCGGTTCTCAGAAACAGGGAGCGATCCTGAGTACGGATTATCGAGCCACGTCTGCCAACGCAGGGTGCCATCGAGATCGAGAGCGGTGACCATTCGACCGTCGCCGTATCCCTCGCCTTGGGGCATCGTCGTTAGAACTGTGTCGTCAGTGACCGTCGGTGGAGCAAACGACCGAGAGGAAGCCCCGCCGGTATCGATCCGCCACTGACGCTCACCGGTGTTCGCATCGACCGCGATGAACGCCGTATCGTACGTTCCGCCATCGTAAGGGCCGAACCAAACGTTTGCGTAAACAGTGCCGTCGATCACGGCCGGGGAACCGACATCTGGAATCAGCGGCTCGCCGGGGTCGTCGATATCCGGAAGGGCCGGCTCAAACGACCACTGAGCAGTGCCGTTCTGTGCGTTCAGTGCGACAAGAGTCTTTCCACCGACGTACACCGTTTGGTTGACGACCGCCACACCGTCGTGAATGCGATCGTGGGACACCGTCCACGCCTCTTGGATACCACCAGTGGGACCAATGCCAGCCGGAAGTCGAGCAGACTGGCCCGCATCGGCCTTGTACTGCGACCACACACTCCCCGACTGCTGATCGGGAGCCGCTGTCGCCCGATCCAAACCGCGTCCGACGACACCGATCCCGACAGAGCCGACGACAACACGTTTCAGAAACGAACGGCGACTGAACATCGATGCGTTACCTTTCATCACGGATACAAAAAACATCGTATGTTACAAGTGCCTTCTGGCCATTGTGAATACAGAAGCCGGATCGAGGACAGACAGATCCGGGGCGGCCCACGAGCGGCTCAGTACTGTGTAATTGTTCGACGACCGAGAAAAAATGACCGACCAGCCGAAACCACCGGTGACCGAGAGTGGCAATGAGACGACACTGGGGTAGGTCCGGCGATGACGAATGGGGTCACCACTGGTAGACGAACCCCGTAGTCGGGCCGGAGACCACGGGTGCGACAACGCTGGTCGGACTATGCCAGATTGGGACGCCGGGGGATTGCTTCGATTGGATGAAACCGTCACGCCGCGTTGTTGCACGTCCGACGTCCACATGATACTCAGTGCCACATAGGTATGAGTCTTGTGCCCCCTAAGTTCATATGGAGGGTTAGACATATTTTATATCTCCACTAATTGTATTCATGTGTGTCGGGGTAGAATTCGATATTGAATTCTCGAAATGGAGGGGATCGCGATTACAGGTCAGTACCATCACAGCCATAATCGGTTGTAGACGTCGGCAATCATCTCCACCGGAACTGGACGGTCAGGAGAGAAAAGAGAAATTAAAAATGTATGTACATATGTAAAACTGAGCGCAACGTCCCTGTGTTGCTGCTCCTACTGGATCAAAGAGCGCGAGTGATATTGTGGTCTCGGAGTTCCAGTTGAAATATAGGGGGGGTGAGCTACCCGCACGAATCGACGCCAGTCTGCCATTACGCTGTACAGCCGTGTGAACGAGTGACATTCATTTATCGCTCCGGGCCATACTCGTCGTATGATAGTCGTTGAAGTCCGAATGGAGTCACCAATCCTCCAAGAAAGCCTCGCTCACGCCCCAGAGATGATCATCAATTATGAGGAGATGTACCAAACTGGCAACGAAATCCTGTTTCTGTTTTGGACAACGGAAGGTGATTTGGCAGCGTTTGAAGACGGTCTCGATGCTGACCCAACAGTGGCGAATCCGACGCAGTTGGCTGAAACCCAGACGCGACGCTTGTATCGAGTGACGTTCACTAAGTATGGAAAGAGCGTTGCTACCTACCCGGCCTGGCCTGAATTGGATATGAGCTTACTCGATGCAACAACCGCAACAACACACGGGGGATGGATCCTCCGGATACAAATGTCCAATCGAGAGACGCTCCAACAGTTTCAGGAGATATGTGCGGAGAACGGTATCGACATTTTCCTCAAGACAGTGCACAAAGTGAGAGAAAACACCACCGAAGCCGACACCCAGCTCACGAGCAGTCAACGAGAGGCGTTACTTACTGCACGCGAGCTTGGCTACTTCCAAGTTCCACGACGGGTCCCCTTGGCAACTGTTGCGGACCATTGCGGGATCTCTTCGCAGGCGCTCTCAGAACGACTCCGCCGAGGAACAGCCACCGTGATTGATACAGCACTGTGAGCGGAGCCGACTTAAATGGGTGAATATTCACGCAGCGGAGGGATTGCTGATAGAGCAAGTACAGAGTGATGCCATGGAAAAGTATTATGAAAGCGACTTCAACTCATTCGATCCTCACCGCGAAATGCAGGCCGATCGGCGTCGACACTGTGCTCTTCATTGTCTGCATCAATTCGAGGACCCGTTGGCACTAGCCGACTTAGCCGAGGAAGTTGCCGTCCGAGAACACGACGCGTCTATTGCTGAGATTTCTGCCGAAGAGGTGAAACGAGTTTATATGTCTCTCTATCACGACCACATCTCAGAGTTGGAAGATAAGAGCGTTATTCACTACAACCAAGACCGAGACGTTGTGGCACTGGCGGAGAACGGAGCGCAACTCGCACAGTACCTAGACCATCAGTACACATCGACTCAGTGAAACGTACAGTTCACGTCGTGCTGACGACCTTGATCACGTCACCCTCTGTGAGTTCGTGGTCATCGCTCACGCGGCGGCCGTCCCGTGCATCGACAGCGTGGAGGTATCCATCACCGATGTCGGAGTGGACGGCGTAGGCGAGATCGGTCGGGGTTGCGCCGTGAGGAAGAAGCACAGCGTCGGGGAGAACAGTGCCCTGTCCGTCGGTCCAGTTGGTCTCGTTTTGGACGGGATAAACGGTAATGTAGTCGAGACGGTCGTAGACGGCCGTATCCAGCGCGCTTTGGACACCTGTCCCGTCCCACTCGTGCATGACCGACTGGATGCGTTCGAGACCCTCATCCTGTTCGGCAGTGAGTTCCTCGACGATGGTAAACTCGGGATCACCGGGTTCGTACTCGATAGCGCCTGCGTCACTGGCCTGTCGGAGGGCCAGTTCGCCCTCTGCCGTCGTGGGAACGACATCGCTCGCCGCGTTTCGGAGTTGGTCAATGGTGTCCGTATCCGCGACATCGGCTTTGTTGCCGACAACGAGAATCGGCTTCGTCCGCGCTCGGAGCTCACGGGCAAGCCGTTCGCGGTCCTCGTCGGTCCACGATCTGGGATCGTCGGGATACGCAACGCTCCGGAGCGTGGCCGCAACCGACGGCTCGCTCGCACCAAAACCGGTCAACAGCTCCGTGAGCGCGTCCTCAAGGTCGAAATCGGGGGACCGAGATTGACGTTCGACGGTTTCCCAGTTCCGATCAACGATTCCCGCCAGCCAGAGATCCATTTCCTCTCGGACGAAATCAACGTCTTGAACGGGATCATACGCGCCGACTTCGACAGGTTCGCCCTCGGCGTTTGTCCCGCCGCTGGCGTCGACAACATTGAGAACGGCATCGGCGTTCGAGAGCGCGTCTAGAAACTGGTTGCCGAGACCGCGTCCTTCGTGTGCACCAGGAACCAACCCGGCTACATCGAGCAGTTCTACCGGCACGAACCGAATCCCGTCGTGGCAGTTCTCGCTGTCACACCGCTCGTCACGATCAAGACACGGGCAATCGGTACGCACGTGAGTGACACCGCGATTGGCGTCAATCGTCGTAAACGGGTAGTTCCCAATCTCGACATCGGCCAGCGTCGCCGCACGGAAAAAGGTCGATTTCCCCGCATTGGGCTTTCCGGCGAGTGCGAGCGAAAGAGAGCCGGCGGTCATACGCCTACAGGGTGACCGAGCGGAGTGTGCCTTTCGGTTCCGTGTAGCCATCCTGTTCTCGGAACTGCAGACACGCTTGTTACAGCTGCTAGTAAACGTAGAATAAGCGGAGAGAATCGTTCCGCACTACGCGGGATCGATATCGGGACCGACATCAACATCGACCAGCGCCTCGTTCGTGATCGACATCTCACCGCTGGCGCGGATCGAGCCGTCGATGTGGGCGTTTTCGTGGAGATCGAGATCGCCACAGCTCACGTCACCCCGTATCTCGGCCCCTTCAGCGATAGTGACCGTCCCGTGACGGGTGGTCACATCACCGTGAATACAGGTGTTCTGTCCGATCGTGATACACCGTTTCGTACGGAGGCTTCCGAACACCTCGTTGTTCGCACCGATATCGAGACTGGTGGCTCGGATGTTGCCGTGCAATCGACAGTCGTCACCGATCTCACCGCGAGTGGAAACTCGCCACGTATCGTCGTTGACACGCGAACCTCGGGGGATGACGAGCGGATCCGGTGCGTCGTCGTCCTCGTTCAGCAACTCGGAAGCGACGGTTTGAGCGGCTTCTTCCTCACCGATCCGGAGTAGATGAGAGAGATAGATGAACAGGAACACGATTGAGGGCATCGGATTCCGGATGACGATCCATCCGCTGGCTTCGAACCCCTCTTCGATAGTCACTTCATCACCGATGTCGAGATCACCTGAGACCATCAGCTGGCCGCCGACGTGGGCCCGTTCACCGATGTAAGCGTCGGCACCAACTAGAACGTTGCCCTGAATTTCACACCACATGTCGAGTCGACAGTCCGCTCTGGACTCGATCGACCCATCAAAGACAGTGCGCTCACCGGCGATGACAGTTCGTCCTCGCACCCCGAACTCGACCGTGCTCTGTCCACCGATGATCACGTCGCCATCGGTCACGAGGTCGCGTTCCTCAACCGTCGTTCCATCGGGAATGACGAGCCGGTCAAGCGCTTCGCCGCGAATCGACACGCCGTATGGTTACCACGACGGGGCTATAACCTCTTGGGAACGTCTGACGCGTGGCAGACGTTGGGCATGTGAGCGGCGAGATTTTTATTTCGCCGCGAATAACTCCTCGTATGACCGTTCTTTCGTTCGACGAGCACGGTGTCGATGTCGTCTATCAAGGGACCGAATTTCGACTTGAACGCCAGCTCATCGAAGACGCGATCGAAAAATCGTATCCGAACGTCACCGACCACGAGGTGTTGCAAATCATCGAAGAGAACCCCGCGCTCGAAGGCGAACCCCGACGGATTCAGGACATCATTCGGTGAGTAGCACTGATCGACGACCGGCGATGAGCGTCGACACCGACAGGTCTATTGGTTGAGCGGTCGATCCATGGGGTAATGAGCAAGTTCGTCTCCCTGAGCGACGCCGGGTTCAATCATCCATCGTGGCTGACCGCGGTCGGAACCCTTGCAGGGTACGGTCTCGTACTGCTGGTGCTGTTTGTCGCGTTGTTCGTCCTGCCATACCTGTTGTTCACACTGTGAACGCTGCGTTCATTCGCGCTTGAGATCGTACACGTGACGAAATACCCGCGTCGGAAACCGCGGTTCGATTCGACTCGGTGGGCGCCCGATAGAACGTTCGCCGGTGTCGTTCGTGACCCGCTCGATAACACCGGTTTCAGCAAGCTCGTACAGGAATCGTTTGACCGTCGCCTCCGACAGTTCGATGGTGGACGACGCGGCGATTGCCTTCGTCGTCGTTCCGACGGATGACCGTTGTGACTCCGCAAGATCGACGAGCTCTCGGAGCACGGACTGACGGCTGTCGGCCAGAGACAGCACGCGGGCAAGCGACACCGACGGACGTGGGACGACCGCCATTCCGGTCTGGAGGTTCTGTTCGCTGATCCGCGATCGATCGTGTTCGATCGCGTCGATCGCCGCGCCGAACAACGCCGCGATCGCGTCGTGAGCGTTTCCATCGGCCCATCCGACGAGGCGGCGCAGTTGTTCATGAGAGACAGCACGTTGGGCGAGACCGTTTGACGCCCGTTCGGTGAGAACATCGACGAGCACGTGATCGTCGTACGCTGGAATCTCGATGCGTTCCGATGGAACGCGTTCCAGTTCATCCGGTGGTTGCTGACCGACGGCAACCCACGATAATCCATCGAACTGCTCCAGCATCGAAGCGAGCTCCAAGACGGAGTACGTTCCGGACTCACCGACGTGATCAACGGCGACGAGCGTCCGATTGTCAGTGAGGAACTCGTTGAGCCACGACTGGATCGAATCGATGCCGACGCCGTGCTCGGGCACCGACTCTACGACCACGCTGTCGAGAATCGTCTGGTGTAATCCGAACTCGCTCGTTGACCGGCGTGCGTCCACATAGACGAACGACGGCGTGCCGTCCGGATGCGTACGGGTGGCCGTGTGAATCGCCTCCCGCGAGCGGTGAAGAAGTCGCTCAAGACGGTCAAATAGGGCGGTGATGATGGCTGATTTCCCCGCTCCGGGCGCGCCCCAAACGTAGGCGTTTGGCGGAAGCTCACCATCGAACGCCGATTCCATGTAGTCCAGTAGTCGCTCTACTACAGGTCCTCGTCCGATCGGCTCCTCGACGTGAACTGCCGGACTGATGGCGTCGTACTCGACAATGAGTCGAGTGGTGGGCCCGGAGCGTTGGCGGCGACGGATGCGGGCTGTCAGATTCATCGTGGAAGCACGTGCGTCGGAAGCATGTATCTCGCTCTAATCAATACGTGCGTTGTAATTGGAACTACGGTAATGGGATGGGAAAACCGCTTCGTCTTCCGGGGTGAAATAGCGTGGTACTCGCTGTTCGGTCACAGCGGTAACCATGAGAAGCCCGGGAAGAGACCCACGTAGTACAACACAGCGATGAAAAACGTGTTGAGTGCGATCGCGGCCGCGGGTGGATCGAAGTGGGTGTCACCGTGGGCATAGAAGACGCGCTGGACGATCTCGCCGGACAGCGCACCGCTGAGACCGAACACAGCGGCGATTGCCAGTGCTGGCAGCATCGCCATATCTGTGGTTCCACCGGCTAACGCCACTGCCGCGGTCGACGCCGGCAGCGTGATGTGGTGGGTCACGGGAATCTGCTCTACGCCACAGGCTAAAAAGAAGAGCGTGGCCGCACTGATGCCGAACCCGAGAAACACGCTTCCGGTAACGACCACGAGATACCCCCCTAGGAGACCGACGACGAGTCCCAGCATCGCCACGTTGCCCCATCGGTACTGCTGGGGAAGCCACGGCTCAACGACGAGTCGCTGTGAACCGTCCTCGCGATCGGTGGCTGCCTTCTCGGCTGTTTCACCCCCATCGGCAACGATCTCACCGCCTTCGGCGGTCGTGTGCATCTCCTCGCTCTCGAACGGTGTCATATCCCAGAGGCTATCGACGTGAACGGAACCGATCAGCGAGTAGCCAAAGATCAGTCGGTGGGCAACCGCGGAGATAACGACCCCCATTGCGATCGGATCCCACGGCATGCCTAGCCCGCCTGATGTCTGCCGAACGATCATCCCAAACACGCCGAACACGCCGCCGACAGCGAGTACGTCGTACCTCGTCCCGAGCGCGTGCGAGATGTTTTTCGCCTCGTGATAATCGAAGCCAGTGTCCATATACCCCTTCCGTGCCGCGTACGCGGCCGCAGCAGCACCACCAGCGAACGAGATGTGCGGGCCGAACACGGGACCGAACGCGATGCTGTCCGTAATAGCGATCTGGGCTTCAACCCCAACCGCTTCGGTAACGACGTTTGCCGTCTCACCAGCGATAACGATGATTCCCATGAAGGCGAACGCCGGCAGCGCGCCGAGGGCCGCTCCGAACGCGCCGCCCGCAAAGGCAGCGAGCCACAACCCCGGATCGCTGAGTGCGCTAATGACTGCTCCGACGCTCACGATCAGACATCCCCCTCCTGTGCCCAATCGAGCGAGCGATCGACAGCGTCGTTCCAGCGGCTGTACATCGCGTCAGCCTTCTCGCTATCCATCTCTGGGGTAAACTCCCGGTCGGCCTGCCAGTTGCTCCGGAGTTCGTCGGGGCTGTCCCAGTAGTCCACGGCAAGCCCGGCCGCGTACGCTGATCCCAAGGCGGTCGTCTCGTCGACTTCCGGCCGGACGATGGTCGCCTCGATGATGTCGGCCTGCTGCTGACAAAGGAAGTTGTTTTTCACCGCGCCGCCGTCGACTTTCAAGTCGGTTATCTTGATGCCAGCGTCGGCTTCCATCGCTTCTGCAACGTCCCGCGTTTGGAAGGCGATCGATTCGAGCGCCGCCCGAACGATGTGAGCGCGGGTAGTTCCACGGGTCATCCCGACGATCGTCCCGCGTGCGCGGCCGTCCCAGTGGGGTGCCCCGAGACCGGTGAACGCAGGGACGAGATACACGCCGTCAGTCGACTCGACGCTGCGAGCGATCTCTTCGGTGTCGAGCGCGTTGTCGATCAGATCGACATCTTCGAGCCACTCGATCGCCGCGCCTGTGATGAAGATCGACCCTTCGAGTGCGTACTGTACTGGCTCGCCCGAACGCTGAAATCCGATCGTCGTCAACAGTCCGTGGTCGCTCTCAACCGCTTCCTCACCGGTGTTGGCGAGGAAGAACGATCCCGTACCGTAGGTGTTTTTCGCCTCTCCCGGCTCGAAACACGTCTGGCCGAACAGCGCTGCCTGCTGATCACCAAACGCTCCTGCGACCGGTATTTCGGCTTCCAAAAAGCCAGACGGATCGGTGTAGCCGTAGTATTCGTCGTCGCTCGATGGCCGAACCTCCGGTAACATCGGCCGTGGAACCCCAAACTCCTCAAGGAGATCCTCATCCCACGCGAGATCGTGGATGTTGTACAGCATCGTTCGAGAGGCATTGGTTATCTCCGTGATGTGATTGCCAGTGAGGTTGTGGATGAGCCACGAATCGATCGTTCCAAAACGGATCTCGCCGTCCGCTGCGCGCTCGCGGAGATCAGCAGGTCGGGCGCGTTGGGTTTTGATGGGCTCAGCGTTGTCTAACAGCCACTCCGCTTTCGTGGCCGAAAAGTACGCGTCTGCCTGTAGCCCTGTCTTTGCACGGATCTCTTCGGTCTTGCCCGCCGCCTCTAACTCCTCGATACGGCTGGTTGTCCGTCGGTCCTGCCACACGATGGCGTTGTGGATCGGTGAACCCGTATCCCGGTCCCACAGCACCGTAGTTTCGCGCTGATTCGTCACCCCAAGCGCCGCCAACTGCTCCGCATCGATCCCTGCATCCGTTAGCGCCTGTGTGATAACCGCCTTCGTGTTCTCCCAGATCTCGATGGGATCGTGCTCGACCCAACCCGGCTCGGGATAGAACTGCTCGTGTTTCTCATACGCGCTGGCGACGACCCGACCGCCCTGATCGAACACCATGAATCGGGTGCCGGTCGTCCCCTGATCGATCGCGCCGACGTACGTCTCAGTCATAGCTGTCCTCTCCTGTGGTCCAAACAGCGTGGTCGATTTGTTTATCCATGATTCTGATCTACTGGTAAACAATTGAGTCGTCCATTATAAATCTACCGACGGATTTCAATCACTTTCCGTTTGAAGTTCGTCAAAACAGGGCAGATGTTCCGGACGATCGATATGGTGGGATCAGCGATTTATCGGTGGCAGGAGTACAGAGATAAAGTACACTGCTGTCGAGTGGTCGCGTTCAGTCGATCGCCCTCTATGAATTCTGGCGTCCCGGAGGTTTGTGCAGCGGATCCAGTTCTAGTCGAAGTCGAATCGATACACCAGTAGATTATAGATGTATTTGTAGTAGTTGGTATGTATTAGACAGGATTATTTAGATAGTGTAAATGTATAATATGTTAACTGGTTGTTAAACGAAGTGAACAGTGCGAACAATGGTTTCAAGCTGGGCTTGAAGATCTTCAAGCACACCAATACAAAGTACCCAAGGGCCATGGGGTGGTGTAGAGCCAGTCATCAATGCGTCGGGTACGTCGTCTTGCGATCGTGTTGGTTGCCATCGGTCTCGTGACAAGCGCCATCTACGCGACAGGCGCGTTTTCGAATTTGACGACATCACGCGAGACGAGCGTAGACGTGGTTGGTGATAAGGCAGGATATCTCGGACTCACGCCGGGTGAGAACGGTGAGTACACCACCTACCAGAACGGGAAACTCCAACTCCAATTAAACGGTGCACGCAAAGGCGAGGACGCGCCATCCGGGAGCGGTGTCAACCACGGAGCCAAAACCAGTATTGGGGGTGTCGTCAACATCACCAATCAAGGCACCCAATCAGTGGGTGTCTGGTTGCAGGACACCGACGACAGTATCGAATTCCAGCGGGGGAATGGTGACACACTCGAAGGAAAAGGCAACGCCGTCACACTGACACCGGGCGATACCGTCCGCGTCGGGCTTGCTATCGATACGACCGACACCAGTGCTGAGGATCTCAGCACACAGCTCACCATCAACGCTGCTAGCGATGTGGGGGGAACGACTGCGCCCAGGGATAAAACTGGAACCTCAAGTAGTGGGCAGCCCGCTACACCACCAGAGGACACATCTGACGATTCACAGCCGCAAAATGATAGCGGCGAGTCCACGAAGGACAGAGGAAAGGATAAGATGGAAACTACTCCCTCAAAGGATAAGAAAAGCGAAGACTTCAAAGCAGGGACAGCAGTGAAAGCAACCATAGAGGGTGCCCTGTATGGGAACGCTGGGATGCCCGGTGGTCTCTTTAATTTTACAGCATCAGAAGTCTCCTCACCGTTTTATCTTTTAGGACAGCTGATCAATGCGTTTGCACCGCCGGCGATAAGTGTCGTCTCTGATCTCCGAGATCTCGGATCGAACTTGGCTGATGGGAAGATAGTCACGATAGAAAACGTTCTCATCGGATTAGGACTGATCCCTGTTGTCGGGAATCTACAGAAGGTGACTGAACTGCGGAAAATCACCACCAAGTGGATGGACGAATTCCCCTCAAAGGCTGATGAGGCGGTCTCATTCCTTTCAAACGGATTGATCAAACATCTTCCGAGCGGAGTGGGAGCGAAATTACTCGGTGCTGTCTCCGATGCACCGGTGAAAAAACTCACAAAGGAGAAGGTGCCAGTGGACGATATCATAAAATACCAAGATGAGAATGTCAATTTCGATCGGGTGCTCGAACTCCGCTCAAAGGGTGTCTCAGTTGAGGATATCAGATTCTACGTCGATGAGGGCATCAATCTTGGACTTGTGAAACAGCTCCGAGACGAGGGAATGAAGCCTAACCGTATCAGGTTCCGGCTCGGAGACGGATCGAAGAAATCGATCAGCACACTCCGCTCACAAAACTACAACCGCAAGGAAATCGTCGAACTCATCGATATGGGCGCTGATCTGAAAAAGGCAAGCGAACTCAGCTCCCAAGGCTTCAGAAAAGAGGAGATCAAACACTTTGTTGATAAAGGAGCTGATCTAGAGAAAGTCAGCAAACTCAAGTCCCAACGGGTACCGCATTCGGATATCAACTACTACGTCGATAACGATATGTGGCTCGGAGGGGTCAGTATGCTGCAAGAAAATGGAGTCCCACCGGATACAACCAAGAACCTCATAACGAAAATAAATCAGATGGACGAATTAGATAAATATCCAACAAAAAAGCAAGTAGAAATACTAAATAGAGAGATCAGTGGATGGACTGTTAAAAGATCAACACTTGAAATTGCGAAAGCAGTAGTAGCGCATAATAGTTGGGAAGGTGCAAGATCAGATTCGCAAACCAAAGACAAGAATAATCAGGGAAATAAACGATCGAAGGCACTAATACAAGAAAATATTTACCACATAAATAGATATTGAAGAATATGAGTGATTTTGAGGATAACTTACCCAGTGCACTTTGGGTATTAGTTGGTGGACTAGTTACTCTCGCAATCGTTTGGCAGGTGTTTTGGGAATTTATTCATCCTGCTTTGATGAGCCTCCATCCAGTTTTCACGTACAACCCAGACAGCCGTGTCGGCCGCTATCCCGATAGTCCAGCCCAGCTAGCGCTATTCGTGACCATTCTACTTGGATTATTTGTATACTATATTATAATGATACTCATATTTGATGATAATACTAAATCAACAGATATATTATTGATGGTTTATGCAATTATTATTATAATTCCCATCGGAGTTGTTAAAAATAACATACTACCGTTATTCGGAATAGATCGTTGGGAATACGATCCATACGAAGACGATTCCTAGGAATAAAAATACTTTGTTCCAATACGGATCGACAACCCAGAGCATCCCCCAACCGACTCACGACGCGTTCACACCGTCTTTTGGTCTCGTTCGATCGAGTCAGCGACGGATTCGAACAGCCGCGCGTCACAGCCATCACACGAGATGGCGAGCACAGTGTGTTCCCGACAGCACGATTCGACGGTTTCCGTCATCGGCGTGACTTGCCCCTCACAGTTCGGGCACAGATCGATAAACACGCGGAGACCCCGGATGAGCGTCCCTTGCTCGGCCACATCGAGACGGTCCCACTGATCGATCCACTGCGGCAGCTCCCGCGCAGCCGCAAGATCCGCGACGAACGCGGCGTGGGATTCCCACTGCCCGATCGATCGACCGTTAATGTGGGCGGTAAACGCTTCCCCGTGATCAAGAAAGGCGATCTCGCCGTCCGTATCGAGCGTCTCCGACAGCGCTTCGCGTTCGGTCTCGGAAGTGGTGATCTGCTCCATCCGTCCGTACCACGACTCCCGAAACTGCGGGGTGAGACAGAGATCATCGAACTCCTCACACGGTTTGAGTGGTCCCGATTCAACGAGCAACCGCTCGGTGTTGGCCGCAACCGTCTCCTCAGTCGTCATCGGTTCGTCTCCCCAGGTCTCGAACACTGAGACCACACGGTCGGGGAGATACCGCTTCGTCAACGTCGGTGTACCCGGCACAAGGTACCCCCGAAAAACGATGCTCGCGAGCGCCACCGCGCCAAACACCATCGCGCCCGGCCACCACATGACCCACAGCCAGATACACACAACGGCGGCGACAGCGAGATTATTTATCGTACATGGAACACATCGGTTATCACCAGTGTATTCTGGTCGACGAAGCGCGTCGAAAACGGACTGTACATGCATAGAGGGTTCACTTCACGACAGGAAATATATCTATCGGTGTTTGAATAAATAATGGCAATCGATTAAGGTGTGTATACGTCTGATATTTCAGGCATCCCTAGGGAACACGACTGGTACGAAACTGATTCAGGCAAGAAATGATAAACCATGTACCTTTATGATCTTCCATGATGAATACGTGGATGTACCATGATCGACGACCGACCCACAGACGAAATCGAACCGCTGGTGCCGGTGATGCCACAATCCCACATTTGGACGGACGGTGGCGTACTCAGAGAGGCCCAGCGGGGTCCGGACGTGTTGCCGGCAGAGGAGCGTTACGCCATCGATCCGCTCGTTCCGGATCTTTCCTAAACCTCGAAGACGGTCGCTCGTCGGGTCGTCGTGACGCCGTGTTCAGTTTCGTCGGGCGACGGCGTCTCTGCGTACCGGGAAGAAAGACTCGCATGGACACTTTCTCGGACACACGCCCGAGCCGCAGTACCGACTGTGGTTGCACTGCCAGCAAACGGCTGTCGTTTATCGTCGCCGGACTGCGTCCGATCGTCTGAGGAACGATGTCCGTCACAGCCGACGACGATCGCGTCCGATGTGGTGCCAGTAATACCGGACTCAGCGAGCAGCGTTGCGGTTTTGGCTTCAACGGCGGTTCCGAGCAGTGTCGCAAGCGCACCATCAGTGAGCGGTTCGGAGGCAGAGAGGATGATATTGACAGTGCCGGGATGAAACCCGATCGAGGATTCGGATGTGGCCGCCTGTCGGTCGGGGACCATCGGAAGGATTGCCGGATTCGAGATTCCGGCGGTCGTGACGGCCTCAACGGAACCACACCGCGCGCCCCGTGCGTGTTCAAGATCGACCCCGGTGAACAGCGTTGGACCGGGCGCGTCGAATCCCGCCCGGTCGCGCCGCCGACTCCCGTACGCGTCCAGATCGACGTGGTCCCACTCCTCGGGAACAGAGACGTTGTACACAGCCGGATCAGTCCGATATCCCCCTCGCCACCCACTTGAGAGCCAGCGCGTGCCCGGTCGGCAGTACTGGAGGACCTCGTCTTCGATACTGATCTCAGACATCGAGAAGCGCATCAATGAGCCGTGTGTTTTCCTCGGATGTTCGAACCGCAATCCGGATGTGCGTATCGAGTCCACGGAACGTCGTCCCGTCTCGAACGGCGATACCGGCTGCACGGAGAGAGCGGCGGATCGAATCCGGCCCGGGATCATCACCAACATCGACCAGCAAAAACGGGGCACGAGAGGGAGCCACCTCGAAACGGACAGAAAGCGCCTCAGTCAGCCGTTTACGTTCGCGTCGGACACGTTCGCGCGTTCGCGTCACGAACTCCGAGGCCGCGAGACAGTGCGCACCGACAGCAGCACTCGGGACGCCCATTGCCCACGGTTCGACGGCGTTGTGAAGCTGCTCGTTCATCCCGCCGGTCGCCACGGCGTACCCCATTCGAAGACCGGGCAATCCGAACAGTTTCGTCAGAGAGCGAGCGACCACAACGCCGGGAGTGCCAGCGAGCGAGGACTGATCAGTGAATCCGAGAAACGCTTCATCAACGAGCACCACAGTTCCGGCAGATCGACAGCGGTCCACGAACGCGAGCAGTTCGTCACGGCCGGGCAAGCCGCCGGTCGGATTGTTCGGGGTGGGGACGACGACGAGGGCATGGTCACCCGGATCAGAGGTAAGCAACTCCTCGAACGGAACAAACACAGGGGTTGCGTCCTGAAGGTGCACCTCACGGGCGTACTCACCGAACGACGGCGTCGGAACGAGCACTGACGACGAAGCGGTTACGGTCGTTTCAATCGTGAGTCGAATGGCAGCCATGCCGCCTGCCGTGGGTATCACCTGCTGTGGAGCACAGCCGACGAACGCCGCTGCCGCCCGTCGAAACGCGTCGTATCCACCGGGGTAGGAACGTGCCCGCTCGAAGGCCGCCCGGTACACATCACGCGTCCCATCGGGAATGCGTGGATTACAGTTCGCGCTGAAATCATACCTAACAGCGGTGTCGCTGCCGTGTTCGACGCGATCGACAGAGCCGACGGCGTCAGGCTCCATCATTCGCCTCCGCCAGCAGCGTTTGAGCGATCCATGCGTCTCTCGGTCGGTTCACGTTCACTGCGAGTCGGGCGTCGTCCCTGATCATGTATTCTTCGGAATCAGTGTCCGCAACCACGTTTACGCCGGTTGGAGCGAGCGATTCGTCGCCGTCGAGGGTGGCATCGACGCTCGTTCCCAGCGCGTGTTTTCGTTCGATGGGAACGCAGACGGTGAGCGAGCCGGTGCCGTGTCGATCGAGTACGGCATCGATTATCGGTCCGTCAAGCAGTGGGAGATCGGCCGCGACGGTCAGCACCGGCGACGCGACGCGATCGAGTGCTCGTCCGAGGTCAGAAACGTATCCCGCACCCGGCGTCTCGATCGTCGACGTGTCGAGCACTCCCTCGATCCGGGTGGCCGTCCGTGGTGTGTTCGGAGAGACGACGGCATGCACCGTATCAATCCGGGCGGCAACGAGCGCATCGATCACGCGGTCGATCATCGGGCGACCATCGACCGACACAAGGGGTTTTTCACCACAGCCAAGCCGCGTTCCAGCACCGCCACACATCACGAGAGCGTCCATGCGATCACCCCCGCGTGCAGCGCGAGAACGCGCCCGAGTTCGTTTGCGCCACCAAACACGTCGCCACTCACACCCCCGAGCGTTCGGCGTGCCCACACCAACACGGCAAGCCCGGTACACAACCCGGTCACCGCAGCGGTCGCCCCGCCCAGCGATCGACCAGTCAGTCCGCAGGCAACCAGCGCCACGATTAACGGCCCGAACAGCTCTCGTGGAGTGGCTGCCGTCGTGACCGCCGATCCGAGTCCCTCGTGGGCCGCAGTGCCGAGACAGGCGATCGCGGCCAGCCCGAGTTTCGTGCCGACCTCCGCAGCGACTATGAGTCCGACGGCGACGAGCGGAGGACAGTTTGCAAGCGCCAGTCCCGCAAGCGCCAACCCAATCAGTGTGCTCGTGAGCGCGAGCACGGCCCCAACACCGACGGTCGTGTCTTTCATCACCGCGCGCCTGCGCTCACGGTCGCCGTGGACAACCGCTGCGTCACCGAGGTCCGCGATCCCGTCGGCGTGATTAACGCCGGTGAGACCGATCACGCCACCCATCAACAGTGCCGCAATCGACCCCTCGACACCGGGGACGAGCCACACGCCGACGCCGACAGGGAGCGCGATGATCACACCGATCGGGTAGGCGGCGAGCACGAACGAAACGGGAGTCCGACGGAACGCCGTCCACGCCGCCTCGTCGGTGCCGATCGGTAGTCGTGTCAGAAATCCAATCGCACCCCAGACAGCCCTCAGAACCATGGTTTCATCCCTCCAGCCACACAGATCCGAAGCCCGGTCACGAGAACCGCCCCGAGCACGAATGCCAGCAGACTTACGCGGCTGACGCGCTGGATGGCCCTGTGTGCGACCGTAACTGATGGGAGCGGGCGGTCTGGGTTGAGCGTGTACACGTCCGGTTTCTCCAGTCGACAGTCGACGACAGCAGCGAGCGTGCCCATCGGCCAGCCCGCATTGGGCGAGGGAACAGTGGCCAACCACGCCCGCTGGGTCGAGAGCGCAGACGGAGATCCGACGGCCAACAGCAGGGCGCTCACCCGAGCAGGGATCCACATCACGAGATCATCAAGGCGAGCGCTGACCGTTCCGACCGGCTTGTGCTCATAGCCCAGCATCGAATCCAGCGTGTTGACCGCCTTCACCGCTGTGGCACCCGCCGCACCGAGCGCAAGCGAGACAGGTGCGAGCACCACGAACGCACACAGGGGTGCAACCAGTCCATCAGAAAGGTTCTCTGCGGCGCTCTCGACAGCACCACTTCTGATCTGCCCAGCCGACAGAGCGGTGGCGTCACGGCCGGCCAGCGCCCGAAGTCGTGTGCGTGCGTCCGGCACATCCGTCGCTGTGTGCGTGACGACCGATCGAGCCGTATCGAGCAACAAGCGGCGGCTCGTCGTTACGAACAACACGAGACCAGCAGCGAAAACACCACTCCACGGATGGATCCGGCTGACGAGAACGACCACGCCGCCAGCGCTACCGGCTGCGAGGAGCGAAACAGAGCCTCCGACGATTCCGCCGACAACCAACGGTCGAGACCACTCACGATCGAAGGGGGCGATCATTCGACCTAGCCACGACACGGGATGCACACGCTCGGGAAACTCCCCGACAGTGGTGTCGAGCACCAACGCAAGCGCGATCGATGCCGCGGGTGCTAGCGTGCCGGTAATCATCCCTCAATCTCCTGCAATCGCGCCGGAATCGTTTCGAGTGGACACTCATTCACGTCGATGAACGTTCCACCGATCGTTTCGATCCCGCCGTCCGTGTCGGGGTTGTCACCAACGTGAACGAGAGCGTCTCCGCTCGTCCCGAATCGTTCGGCAACGGCTTCGAACGCGCGTGGATGTGGCTTTCGCCACCCACAGCCGACGCTCGTGATGACTGCGTCGAACGACCGATCAACCGCCGAACGGGCGAGCGCCCGCTCGACAAGTCCAGACACACTGCAGTTCGAACAGACAGCGATCTGTCCTTTATGAGCGGCCGCCGCGAGCGCTATCCGCGCACCCCGGCGAGTCCGTACGTCAGGCGCAAACGCCGTAGCAACGGCGCGAGCACACCGGTCGCGATCCGGCTCAACGCCACGACTCTCCAGCGCGTGAACCACGTGCTCGGTGAGTGATGTCTCTCCACCGCTCGGGACGGGCGTATGGGACTCACCGTACGCGACCGACCAATCCGTCGGCACCGACACCCCTCGGTTCGACAGTTCCACGGCCACAGCGCTAGCAGGATCGGCTGGAGTCTGAACCGCGAGAAGCGTGCCAAAACAATCGAACGAAACGACCACTTCTGTGGTATTAGTCCAAGCAGACTTGAACGTCCCGGTCTTCCCTAAACGTTCCGGATCACATGGTAGATGAGTCACGTTAGTTGATGAGATTCTTCAAAAGTTAAATACCACAATTATTGACATAGTAAACTGGTGTAGAAGACACTTGGCTGGGAAAATAAAAGACAATTCCTGACTTGCGAAAGCTGTTTGTTTGACTACCACATATAAATACATATGGGAGATGATGGGAATCGTTTCAGCTCGTTACTTGGGGGTGATTCGTCGGGGGGTGGATACGAGTGGGACAGCAGGGCTCTGTACGAGTTGTCTCCGGCGGCGTTCGAGCGAGTGGTGGGTGCCTTGTACACCGCCGACGGATTCGATGTCGAGGGGGCAGGACCCACTGTCGAAGGGGGAATCGATCTCATCGCAAAGAAATCGGGATTTATCCGGTCAAAGACGATCGTTATCTCAGTCATTCCTCCTGGAGGCACCGTCTCGTTACCAACAGTCAACCAGTTAGAGCGTGGCCGAGGAATCAACGGAGCCAGTCAGGGCATACTCGCACGACCGAAGCCGTTCAGAGACGCGATTCGGAACGCTGCCGTCGACAACGGCACCATTGAACTGCTCGACGGGCAACAGCTCATCACAAGACTCACGAACAACGGTGTCGTTCATCCGGGCTGGCGGTAATCGAAGCCGTACGCTTTTGCGCGTGCTTCTCGATAGGTGATGTATGACACGAGAGGAGCTTATGACGGCGAGCAAAGCGCTCAATCAGGCCACCACGGGCGCGGACGACCGTCACCGCCAGCGAATCGAAGACCAGTCCGAACAGCTCAAGCAGTTGGCCGAACGGGAACAAGATCCCGATCACGGCCGGTTGGATCGACACATGAACGTTCTCAGAGAACTCCACGATGAGACCAATGATCCCGATATCGAGCGCGCCTACGAGCGACTCCAAGCATATCGACAGGGCGTGAGCGGCGTATGAGCTGAAAAGCAACCGTTTTATGGACGTATTCCAAGATTCAGATATGCAACGACGAGCAGCCGCGACGTATTTGCTGTTCTTTCTCGTGATCGGAATCGGGGCGTACGCGATCCGAACAATGGCTAACGTTCCAGCAGGACGTGCTGGAGGACTCGGGGCTGTAGCAGTAATGAGTCTGCTCGCCGGGATCCTTATAATCGGATTGTCGTATCTCCCCGTTCGCGGATAGGAACACCAAAAACGGGCTGGGAGGGACTTGAACCCCCGGCCATCTGGTTAAAAGCCAGACGCTCTGCCAGACTGAGCTACCAGCCCTCATCTGCACGTTTACCGTCCCCCGGCTAAACCGTTACGGAATACGTTTCCCGTGAGCTACTTGGGGTAGTGGAGAGCGATATCAAACCTTGTTACCGTCTCTGGTTGGTGGTCTGTTCAAGCGCGTCGGTGACGATTGTTTCAGGATCAGTGTCGTTGATGGCAGCGACACGCCGGAGTTCGAGATACGTTTGCGATGGCAGAGACAGCGTGAGCCGACCGAGTTCAAGCCCGCGTTTTTCGAGCGCAGCTCCGAGTGAGCGGCCATCGTTCACGTCGCTTGCGATCGCCCGAACCTCTCTGACAGTGAGATCGTGGTCAAGCACAGTCCACGCGAGTTGGTACCGGGTTTCTCCGTGAACGCGAGCGATGTGTTTGGCCGCGGTGGGCGCGATCCGACCCGTGGCAACGTATTTTCGTACCGGCCGAGGAAGATCGTGAACCCGCGCCCACTTCCGGATGAACGACACCGTTACCCCATCACCGGCGCGCTCAGCAGCGCTCTTGTACGACCCTTCGCCACGGACCAAAGCAGCACACGCCGCCGCGCCGCGGAGCATGTAGATGTTGTCTTCGGCTCCGGCCGTGTTGTCTGCGAACGCTCGCACTGTTTCTGCCGCCGCTGACAGACTCTCGGGATCAGACGGATCGAACTGAACCGCTTGTGGGGCCCGTTCACCCGCCAACTCCGGATTGCCACGAATCACTGGCTGGCCGACGGGAGATTCACGGTCTGTCGGCGGTGGATTACCACTCATTATTCACGGAAACGAAGGCAATGATGAAAAACGTCTCGGGAAACAAATCTGGGACACTCACCCGTCCCGCTGTTCGGAGAGATGTTCCCAGATCTCCGTACATCCACAGCCGTCCTCGACTCCTTCGAGATGCGACCGATCGGTCTCTTGGTCGGTGTCCTCACCACTGTCGAATCGACACGCATCGGTCTCCGAATCCACATCCACGTTCGACGTCATGCTGTCGGCGTTGCTCATCTGAAACACACCTCAGGATCTTCGTAAAGTTCCGGCGCGACATCTGCCGACGTGTGCTGGCGCACTTCACTCAGTTCCGCGTCTGTCATCACTCCTCTTACGATGCTATCATGTATAAGCCCATGTCCCGCTGTAAGGCTGGCCCGTGCTATCGTTTTGAGGAATTATTTGCCCGTATCTGTGCCGGCGTATATCTGACCATTCGGGTTCTGTCCAGTGGTTATGTCCGTTCGAAGCGTCACCAGAGTTGGTGACGAGAGCGAAAGCGAAGTTCCCATGTTATACATAATAGATAATTGATGTTTTCGTGTAGCCTGTGACTGCTTCCGATCGTCGGGATTACTACTGTCGGGATGGAACAACTAGGTGTGACGACCTCGGTTCATCAACTCGACGACGGGGCGTGGATCAGCGTGAACGACCGTCGCGTTATGCCTGTGAGCGATCTGTGGCAGTTACGAGATCACGAGTTCTGTGAGTGTGAGGTGGCTGACGTACTCGCTGAAGGGTTCGTCGAGGTCGGCACCGATCGCTTGAACGTCGAAGCGCGGATTGCAGGCCAGTGTATCGTCTGTGGCTCCGACGGCGTGACTGGATGGCTCCAGATGGGCACCGTCGACCCGGAAACCGGCCAGTTCCGCCCCGTCGTTCCTGAGAGCGTTCACCGGCCACATCCTGTCACGAGATAGCGGACATATTTTCCTGATAGCTGATGAGGGAGGGAGCCTTGTCGGAATACGTGAAGATTTAGGCGCAGGACTGTTGGGCGTTGATATGCCGAGTAAGGTCGAGGGATGGAAAGACGAGGTGTACGGAGCCGAAATCCGTGAACATCTCTTTCAGTTCGCTGAAGAAGGGTGGGACTCGAT
The DNA here is from genome assembly GCF_003862495.1 of Halocatena pleomorpha. Classification (GTDB taxonomy): domain Archaea; phylum Halobacteriota; class Halobacteria; order Halobacteriales; family Haloarculaceae; genus Halocatena; species Halocatena pleomorpha. Next base: position 47,618 of record NZ_RRCH01000008.1, read on the forward strand.
TCCAGAGGACGAACACGATGCGTGGTTCGAGCGGTTCAAATGGTGGGGGTTGTACCACCAGCGCAAGGGTCAAGAAGGCAATTTCATGATGCGTGTCGGAGTGCCTGGTGGCCGTCTCACACCCGACCAACTCCGCACTATCGGGGAAATCGCTGCAGAGTACGCCCATGGCCCGGTCGATAACCCCGAATTCGGAGACGGATTCGTCGATTTTACTACTCGCCAATCGATTCAGCTACACTGGATTCAGATTGAAGACATTCCGGAAATCTTCGAGAAACTCGACGCACACGGACTGTCGACGATTCAGGCGTGTGGTGACTCTTGGCGCAACATCGTCGGGAGTCCCGTCGCCGGTCGGGACGCTGACGAGCACATGAACGTGTGGCCGGTCATCGAAGGATTGAACGAGGAGTTCAAGAACAATCCCGATCACGCTAACCTTCCTCGCAAGTGGAAGGTGTCGGTAACGGGAGACACTCGCGGCGCAGGTCAGGGAGACATCAACGATCTCGCGTTTGAGCCGGCGGTCAAGGAGATCGACGGTGAAACGGTCTCGGGCTTTAACGTCCGCGTTGGGGGTGGACTCGCTCGGAAAGAGCCCCGGTTCGCCCGTGATATTGACGTGTTCTGCACGCCCGAGACGATTTACGACGTGGCTGGGGCCGTGTCGGCCCTGTTCAGAGATCACGGCGACCGCGACGATCGCTTCAGCGCTCGGGTCAAGTTCTTGATGGACGAGTGGGGTCCAGCGAAGTTCCGGCGGGTTCTCGACGAGGAGTACGTCGACTACGAGCTACCGACCGCGGGTGAGGACCTCCGTGATGAGTACGATTACAACGCAGGGCGCGCCGACGCCCCTGGCGATTATATTGGGGTCCACGAGCAACACGACGGGCAGCATTTCGTCGGGTTGAGCGTGCTCGTGGGTCGAATGGGGGCAGAAGAAGTCATCGAACTCGCTGACACTGCTGGGGCGTACGGCTCCGAACTCATCGGCGTCACCCAGCGCCAGAACCTCATCGTCGCTGATATCGACGAGTCGGATCTCGATGACTTCCTCGCAGAACCGCTGTTGACGGAGTACAGCCCCGATCCCCATCCGTTCATGCGTGGTTCGATCGCGTGTACGGGCACGGAGTTCTGCTCGCTGTCGATCGTTGAAACGAAAAACCGAATGGTGCGGTACGCCCGCTGGCTCCGAAACAACGTTTCGGTACCGGACGGCGTAGAAGACTTCCACATTCACCTGTCGGGCTGTACGGCGTCGTGTGCTCAGCCACAGATCGCTGACATCAGCCTTCGCGGGATGAAAACCAGAAAGAACGGTGAGCCGGTCGAAGCATTCGATATCGGTCTTGGCGGCGGTCTCGGAGAAGAACCCCAGTTTGCCGACTGGATCGAGATGCGCGTCGCGGCCGACGAGGTGCCGGGCTACATCGAAAATCTACTCGGAACGTACGAGGACCAGCGCGACGGTGAGAGCTTCCGGGAGTTCATCGCGGCCCACGATGAGGAGGAACTCCAAGAACTCGCTGACCCCGAGGAGACGAGTTACGAGGATCCCTACATGCACAACACGAAAATGACGTGGTACCCATACGCCGAGGACGACGCGATGGCGAGTTCACCCGCTCCGGCCGACGATTAACGCGAACGGTCAGGTTTACCGTTCTCAGGCGTGTTCGTCCGGTATGGCCGACCGAATCATGACGGTCAACGCGTACACCACGCTCGATCTCCTCGTGGGCCACGCAGAGGGACACGGGTTCGAGGAGGACGCAATGGCGACACTCAACGTTCGTACGCCTCGTACGGAGCCAGACCACGTCACACTCGAACTCGAATTGGACAACACCGAACTCGACCACCTGCCAGCACACGCCGACTCGGTGACGCTGACCGCCGGTCAGGCGCGGACACTGGCTCAAGAGCTTACCGAGTGCGCAAAACAGATCGAATCAGAATCTGAGTAAGGATTACAGTCGAAGCGACATTTCGAATTCGAAGTTCTGGGTGTTACTCGGTTCGAACCCAACCTTTCGGTAGAGCGTGCGCGCGGCGGTGTTCCACCGTTCGACCGATAGCCAGACCTGTTCGATGCCCTGCTCCTGTCCGGCCCCCAACAGCGCCGTGATGAGTTTCGTTCCGATTCCGAGTTCCTGGAACTCACCCAAAACGAAAATGGCGAGTTCGTACTCCTCGGTTCCGTCGGGGACGAGCGTCGCGTGGCCAACAAGTCGATCCTCCGTCGAGGCGATGACGTTGACAGCGTCGTCGGTGAGGATGCGATCGAGCCACTCCTGGATGCGGTCGTCGGTCGTCGGAGGAATTCCCTGTGCCCGATCCGTCGGATCGAACGCGCGGTACATCTCAAGGAAGGCATCGAAATCGCCACCGGTGTACTCGTGGATACGCACGGTGTGACCGGCAGCGTCCTCGAACGGTATCGGCGGGGACTCGAACGACCCGGCCGGTTCGGATGGATAGACACGCGTCATCGTACTAGCGTGACCGTCATTGTTGCGTTCAAGAGAACGAACTCCGCAACGTCCGTGAGTTGGATCTTCCCGAGTGGACTCCGTCGTCCGCCATCGATGATGACTCGATCGAAATCCTCGCGCTCCGCGAGTTCAACGAGTTCACTGCCAGCGTGCCCGGTAAGCGATCTGATCGAAACATCGATGGAACATTCAGAAAAGAACTCTTCAACCTCCGCTTCGAGCAGATCAGCTGGTGGACCGTTATCGGTTTCCACGATGGCGACGGTGATCTCGTCCCCCATGGCTGTGGCGCGCTTGAGAGCCGTCTCAAGCACTGCCTGCGTTCGATCGCTGCGATCGATCCCGACGAGCAGTTTCATAGCGATCGATTGCTCGCGCGAGCTAAAAGTCTCTCGGCGGCGTTATCGGAACGCTTCGTGTTCCGGTTAGCAGCCAGAAATCAAAGATTTCTGGCGACATCGCCAGAACCGAATGTTCTGGCTAGCAGCCGAGCGTCGCTCGGCGACATCACCGGAATGGAAAGCGTTCCGGTTAGCAGCCAGAAATCAAAGATTTCTGGCGACACGCTTTTTCATCGCCCAGTACCCAGTATGCGTATGACCGACGATTCTGTAGGTAACGGGGAATCATCCGCAGTTCCTCCAATCGAATCTGACGACACCCCCGACGATGACAACGCGAACGCGGAATCAGAAACCGAACAGGAAGGCGAGATGCCCGATGACATCCGCCAATACGATCGGTTTAAGAAGATCGACGGCAGCGAGTACGAGCGGGCGAACGAGTTCCTCCGTGATCGGACGTACATCACGGCGCGCGAGTGGGCCATCGCCCGACTGTGTTCAGATTTCCGGACCGAGACCGGCGTTGAGATGACGAAAATCGGGGAAAATCTCCCAGATCTCGTGCCGTTCATGGAAGACACCTACACCCCGCAGGCGGTCAATCAGGCCCGGTCGGCGTTCGAAGAGAAGATCAGGACGGCGGGAGCGACATTTCTCTACGGCGCGATGTGCGATTTCTTCACTGCTGAAGAATTGGACGACATCATGTACGAATCTACGGAGGTTGCGAAGTTCCTACTGGAAGTCGAGGGCGTCGATCTCTCTGTCGAACAGGAACTTGAAGCCGAAGAGCGCGTTTCGAACATGATGCGAGAAGTGCGTGAAGCCAGTGCTGAACTCCGAGCGGACGAACGCGAAGAGGAGTAGCTACGCCGACGGGGACCCGGTCTCGAAGAGGTCGAAGTCGTCGTAGTCGATGGTGATTGTCTGGTCGCCCGTGAGTGTTCTGATGGAGGCAATGAGTCCGTCGTCGGCTTGTTCGGCCAGTTCCATTGCCGCTTGGTGGTCGTAGTACAACGGACAACAGACAGCAATTTCGCGCTCGGCGTCGCGAGTGACCGCGAGCACGAACATGACGCCACCGTCCTCGGCCCGGTACAGTTCGGTGGCGTCGAACGCTGCCTCCGCCACAGCCGTCCGTAGCTGGGAGAATTCGTTATCAGGAACGAGCACGTCGAAGCCCGGTGGCTCGCCCGGAAGCGGCGTCACGTCGCCGGGATGGAGTTCGATGACCGTCCAGCCGGCAGCTCGGTAGTCGTTCGCCGTCGCTTCCATGTCGTCGATTACGGCGTCCCACTGTTCGGAGACTGATTCGATCGGTACATCCATACTCCGTTTCACAGAGCAACGCGCATAGGGATTATCTTCTGCTGGGTGTCTGACTGTCGAGCAGAGGAGGCGAAGATTGATATGGGAAACAGAAGGGCTGTTCTGGCCGTCCGAACACAGACTACGGTTTCGGGTCGAAGTAGCGGGCGAACTCGGTGCCGAACTCCTCGGCGAGCGTCGCGGTTCGTGGACCGATCATGATCTCGTAGTTCTCATTGAGCGCGTCCTCGATATCCACACCAAGCGCGATCGAAAACAGTTGTTCTTCGAGCACCGAACGGACGCTCGTGCGTTCACGGGAACGCTCGACCACGTACCGATTGCCGTCGATGAACGGACCGTACGCGTCGCTGTCGGCGTATTTCTCGTAGAAGCTGCTCGCGTGCTCACCGGCGTCAACGGGCGGACCGACGTGGCGTTCAACTGCCGGTCGAGCAGGCACTTCACATTCGACGAACAACACAGCATGATCATTCGCGACAGTGGTTGCTCGGAGAGGATCGAAGCCGCGTCGATCCAGTTCGTCACGAAGCCCGCGGAGTGATCGATCGAGTTGGGGGTACAGCTGGTCGTCGACCAGATCGGGAGCGTCGAATCGCACCGCGACCGGCGTCGTTTCACGGTCGGACAACTGAGCGCGCATTGCTTCTTGAGAGAGCGGTTCGGGATCGTCCGGCACGAACCGATCAACCGTCGGATCGTCCTGGAACGCACGGGCGTGGTGGATCAGCCGGGCGACGTTGCGCTCCGAGCAGACAGCCGCGACGTTGCGCTCGGGATCGGTTGGATCGATCACGACCAACGGCGCGTCGAATGAGCGTTCCCCGTGTCCTTCGGGATCGATCGTGACGGGAAGTTTCCACTCCGCAACCGACTCGATGAGCGAGCGAAAACAACCGTATTCGAGCACGAGTAACTCCGTCAGATACCCAGAAAAGCCCCGCGTTCTGAGATCGCTACCGTAGGCACCGATCCCTCGCAGAAAGCCTTTGGCGAGACGAACCGCCCCCGCAGTCTCGGAATCGAGACGCGTTGCAACGTATTCGGTGTGAAACGGCGTTCGATCGACCGCTGATTGGATCGCGCCCGCACTCTCGACCGCGAAACACGGCACGATATCTACGCCAAATCCCGATCGTTCGCCCGTCACGTAGGGGTGTTCTGCGAACTCTTCACGGCCGTCGGGAAGCACCTCCCACCCGACCCGCAACCCGTATCGTTCGAGTTGTTCGCGCGACAGTTTAGGAGGAAACCGAACGAATACGTCGATGTCTCGGTTACCACTGGTCCACGTGTTCCGCGCGGTCGAACCGACCTGTAACACGTCTGCCGAGACGGGGAGCTCCTCGACTGCAGTCTCCGCACGCGCGATAAGCGTCTCCGCGACCGCTCCCAATCGTTCCCGTTCGGTCGGATCGGGATCGACGCGCGAACGAGCCCGATCAGTGACTGCATCGAACGCATCGCCCATAGCACGGCGGACGGCCCTCCGGCGGTAAAGGATATCGGACCGCGAAAGCGAAAAGGATTTCAAGCGAATGCGACTACCAGTTACTACGACGACGGGCCGCCATAGCTCAGCTGGTAGAGCACCTCGCTGTTAACGAGGTTGTCCCAGGTTCGAGCCCTGGTGGTGGCGTTTTCTACTACCGCATCACCACGCGCTTTCGAGGACGGCTTCGATCTCCGATTCCGTCGGATCGAATCCCTCCGGCGTGTTCCCCAGCAGTCCGTCAGTGATGACCGCGTTTGCGACCATCGTCAGCTCTTCTCGTGAGAGATCCGGGATCGACCGGAGACGAGCGGGTAGTCCGAGCGAATCTCGAATGTCAGTGACCGCGTTAACGACGGCCGTAGCTGGGTCATCGCCCGCCCCAGCGCCGAGCGCAGCAGCGATCTCCTCGCGCCGACCGTCGACCTGATCGAACAGCAGTTCGAGCGCGTGGGGCGCGATGATGGCGTGCGCAGTACCCTGCTGGATGTCATACCCACGAGAGATGCCGTGGCCGAACGCGTGAATCAGTGACAGCGTCGATCCAGTGTTCCGGGAAACGCCGTACTGTACCAGTATCGTCCCCACAATCGCGTCGTGCAGTGAGTTGTCGTGCGCACCGGAGCCCAGTCGCGGAAGGCCTTCGGCAAGCAACGCTAGCCCACGCGTTGCCGTCGCGTCCGTGATTGGTGTCCGGTTTCGTGCGTACAGTGATTCAAGTCCTTTATCGAAACCGTTCATCGCGGAGGCACACAGGATCTCATGCGGGGTCGTCTCGATCAGCGCCGGATCGTACACGAGCGCGTCGGGCATGAGCCGCTCATCGAACACACCACCGTGGATCGGTGCCCGATTACCGCGATCGGCAGTGAGTCCAGCAGCAATCGAGAGATCCGCACCGGCCAACGTTGTCGGCACCGCGAACACGGGCGGCAGCTCCGCGTCGGGGACTGAGACGGTTCCCGTGTCGAGGAACTCGGTTCTGATCGTCTCTCGCGGGCGATCATCGACTGCGAGCACACTCATAACTGTCGCTACGTCTAGACTACTCCCGCCACCGAGACACACCAACGCGTCGGCGTCGATCGCGCGCAACTGTTCGACACCATCAAGTGCGGTGGCTAGTCGCTTTTCGGGCGTCGTCTCCGCGAATACGCCAGCCAACCGGTCGCCAATCCCTGCTCGAACCGGGTCCATGACGCTCGGGGTGGACCCAACTGTGGATCCGGTGACGAGGAGCGCGCGATCGATACCCTGCTGGGCGAGTTCCTCACCCATGGTAGCAACACTCTCACGGCCGTACGCGATCGTTCCCGGTGTGTACTCGAATCTGAACGAACCAGTCATCGTGCCCAGCTGTTCGGATGGAGCTGACAACGGTCTTTGGGTTACTCATCAGCCACAGAGGGTGGCGAGGATCCCGTTTCGGTGGTAGTCCAGACGCCGTCCTGAAGATCGATCGCACCGGTCCACTTGGCAGCGATCGTCGACACAGCAAGGTCGCCAGTGACGTTGTTCATCGTTGCTATCCGACCGAGCACTGGATCGACGGCAGCGACGAACCCGACGACAGTTAACGGGAGTCCGGCTTGTTGAAGCACGATCGTCAGCATGATCAACCCTGCTCCAGGAACGCCAGCGGTGCCGATGCTGATCAACACTGTGACGAGGAGGATCGCTACCTGATCGCCAAGACCGAGCGGTTGGCCGACGACGTTGGCGGCGAAGACGACTGTCACTGCCTGCCGGATCGCTGCACCGTCCATGTTGGCTGTCGACCCAAGCGGGAGTGAGAAGCCATAGACGCTTTCGTCGATGCGCAACCGCTCTTCAGCGTCGGTCATCGTCACGGGCAGCGTGGCGCTCGATGAGCGAATGCTGAACGCCGTGATCATCGCGTTCTTCGCGCCGCGCAGGAACGCCAGTGGGGATTCTCCGACTAGTCCCCCAACGATGACGGCAAGATACGTAACGGTGATGTGGATGAGCACACCGACGAACACCACTGCGACGAGTGATCCGAGCGCAAGGATGGCACCCACGTCCTTGCCCGCCAGTTCGGAGGCGACGAGCGCAAAGACGCCGATCACACCGTACTCCATAACGCCCCAGACAAGGATGAACACCGCGTTCATCCCTGCCTCGGCCAACTCGAAGAACGTCTCAGCACCGTTCTGTACTACTGCCTCATCAGCGCGATCCCGAGCAATGGCGAGCGCGATCCCAAAGACAATCACGAAGAAGATGATGGATAGGAGATCGCCGTTCGCCAACGCACTAACGGGATTAGTCGGAACGATACCGAGAAGCACCTCGTTGATGCTCGGTGGCTGAGCAGATTGGGCTTCACCGCCAGTGAAAACGACGCCCTGTCCGGGGCTAAGCAGATTCGCAACTGCGAGACCGATGCTTGCCGCGACTGCCGTCGTTACCGCGTACAATCCGAGAACGATACCACCGACGCGTCCCATCTGTCTCGGTGACAGCCGTCGGACCCCGGCGAGTAAACTGAATATAACGACTGGCACTACGATCATCTCCAATAGATTCAAAAAGAGATCGCCCAATGGGGCGAGCCGCGAGGCTGGGGCACCGACGGAGAAAGCGACGACTGTGCCGAGAACGAACGAAATCGCAAGTCGGTAGACGATCGGTACCGCGTGATACCGGTGCCATAGACGAAAGACCAGAAACTCAGAGTCCGACATCGATACTCGGTAGTTGCTTGACGTTGCTATGGCTGTCGGAGTTGACTCGCCGTGTGAAACAGCAAGGAAAGTCCTGTCAAACCGTATTCAGCCACGGAACGCCCTCAACAGTCTCTCCGAACGAAGCAACTGCACGGCACCGAGCCGTTGTGATCACGGCGATCCAATCGAGTCGAGAGAGGTGGGTCCTGTGGAGTGAACTGCACGAACGGAAACGCGTGATTGACAAACGAAGACAGAATTCGTGTCAGGTGTGAAAGAGCTAATCGAAGCCACGGACGGCTTTAGGGCTAAGGGTTGAAGCCCAGAAAATCAACATATAAGCACAGATCCATCAAGAATGTGAGGATATTCTCAACTACGATCTGCCGTGGAATCCCATGTGCGTTGAGCAGGGTGATGTAGCGACGCTGCTGTGAATTATATGTGATCGGAACGTCGGACTGAGGAGTCTCATGTATGCGTTGGCTGCTGGGTCGATGACACTCGCAGAGGTGAGTGAACAGCAACTCGATACGCATCCCGCGTTAGGGTGGAGCCGTGGAGAGACAGATATGGCGAAGCAGCGGGTGAATTGGCTGCGGACCATGGGCCTCGTTGAGAAGCGCGGCGATGAGTATGCGTTGACGAATGACGGATTTCGGTTCGTTGAGAGTGCGGTGGAGAAGTGAGCGGATTCGGATTGGACACCGTCGGTGAGCGATGCTGGGATGCGTGCTGGGACGTGCGAAACGACTGTCCACGCACGGTTGGTTGATCCGGAGTTCTGCGCAACAGTACTGTCCCGGCACGACCGAACGTGCTGGCGCTCAGTAAGACGCATCACGCGGCGCTTGCGTGGGTGTGAGTCAGTTCACAGCGGACGGAATCTCGCTCGCACGCAGCGAGTCGCTGTCAGGACGGTGGAGTTTGACGAAATTCCTCGACTGCTACCAATTTGACCGCTGGGTTTATGTTAATCTCTTCAGACGTGGTTATCAGATGGCAACAGTAGAGGTTCTGTGTGTAGCGGATATTCATATCGGGCGTCGTCCAAGTCGGCTCCCAGATAGGTTCGATCCGGCTGATTATTCTCCCCGGACGATCTGGGCTGATCTCGCGGAATCGGCTGTTACTCAGGGAGTGGATGCGGTAGTCGTTGCGGGTGACCTTGTTGACCGAGAAAACAGGTACGCGGAGGCGTTCGGTGCCGTTGAGTCCGTAGCGACCGCACTCGCAGAGGCTGGTATTCCTCTCGTTGCTGTCGCTGGTAACCACGACGCTGACGTTCTCCCAGACTTGGCTGAGGCAATCGATAATCTCCAGTTGCTCGGCCGGAATGGATACTGGGAGCGAACAGCCCTCACTGACGCCAACGGTGAGCCGTCCCTCCACGTCGATGGGTGGTCGTTCCCAAGCCGGTACCACCACGAAAGTCCATTAGCTACGTACGACCTGACCGACGAGGGGGTGCCGCGCCTTGGCGTCGTCCACGCAGACGTTAGTAGTGAGGATCGGTACGCACCGGTCGCCGTGGACGACTTGGCAACGAGCGGGCACGCGGCGTGGATTCTTGGCCACCTCCACGTCCCAGGGCCCCGCAACGAGAACCCGCTAATCCTCTATCCGGGATCGCTGCAACCGTTGGACACGAACGAGACCGGAGGTCATGGTGCGTGGCTCGTCTCGGTCGAGACTGACGGGACAGTAGAGAAAGAGCCACTTAGGTCAGCGACGCTGCAGTACGAGGAGGTTGTCGTCTCAATGGATCCCGACAGTGGATTCCACGATATCGTCGATGCTACCCACGAGCAGCTACATGAGACAGCCACAAAGTGCAGTCCCAGGACCGAGCTCCTTGCCGTCACTGTAACGATCTCGGGACGAACGGACGCGCACACTGATCTACGCAGCCGACGTAGGGAGCTTGAACAGGTCGAACTCACGGACGGCGGGACGACAGTGCGTGTTACCGACGTGACTGTCGATACAAAACCGTCGATCAATCTCGCTGATCGTGCTGGCGATGATGATCCGATCGGGTACTTGGCTGGATTGTTGCGTGCACTCGACGGTGACGAACCGCTGGACCCGTACCGGTGTGTCATTGAGGCCGCTCACACGAGTGTCCGCGAGACCCACGACTCGAACGCGTATCGGGAGCTCAAGAGCCATGACGAGTCGTACACTCGCCCGACGGAAGCTGAAACGAAGGAGGTACTCCGCCGACAGGCTCGGAAACTCGTCGACGCTTTCGTTGAGCAGCAGGGGGTGCCCGCTGATGAGTGAGCCGGCCCCGGCTGAGGCTGATCAGCCCGATACTGACCATGACACAGAAGGAAGCCGAGAGACTCCGGTCGCCATTAACACTGTTACTCTCGACCGTGCACCGGGGTTTGAGACGGCTGGCTTCTCGCTTGATGGGTTTTCGCAAGGAGTCAATGTTGTGTACGGCGCGAATGCGGCTGGCAAATCGACGCTTGCGGAGGCGATCCGCTGGTCATTGTGGCCTGATGAGGCACCGTCCTCCGCGACTGTTCGGACTGAGCTTATCTATGATGGGGAGTCGCGGCGGATCGAACTGCACGGTGGCGTCAGCGAGCACTTTCGTGATGGCGAACCCGCTGACGCGATCCCGGTTCCGTCACTGGATGGTGGTCGTCGGTACGCATTGTCGTTGCACGACATGTTGCAGGATGAAACGGACGGCGGCGAGTTTGCAAGCGTCATTCAGCGTGAGTCGACTGGCGGGTTCAATATCGACGCGATCCAGAACGAGTTCGGCCTGACTGACGGGGCCAGCCCCGCTACACGAGGGATTAGTGCCACGAAAGAGGTGGCGGCAGCCATCGAGCAAGTTGAAGAACTACGGCGGGACGCGCCGGATCTGGAAGCAGAACGGACCCGTCTCAGTCAACTCGAAGAGGACCTCGCGGCCGCCGCTGATGCGAGTGAGCGCGTCGATCTGCTTGAGACGGCAATCGAGTACCGGAAGGCGCAAGACGCCCACGACCAGCGGGCCGAAAAAGTAGCCTCATTCCCGAACGAGCTGGCGTCGTTCGACGGTGATGAACTGAACCAACTCGATGACCTTGGCGAGCAAATAGCACAACAGAAGCGCCTTGAACAGGAGGCAGCCGAAAAACACCGTGAGGCCGCTGACAAACTGGCCGGGACGGAACTCCCGGAGGACGGCGTTACCGAGGGGGTGTTACAGACGCTTCGAGAGTACCGGGATGAACTCGATGACGCTGAAGACGATCAGGATCGGTTAAAGCGGGAAGTGGCTGAGGCAAACGCTGAGCGCGGCGAGGTTCGGGAGAAGATCCCTCTGAATCTTGACGGCGAAACCCTCAGCGAGGTTGATACGGACGACCTTGCCGAACTTCGCTCGTTCGTCACGATGGTGGCGGAAGTCGAAGGGAAGGCGCAGGTCGAAGCTGCCATCGACGAGTGGCTCGCTAGGGAGTCGAAGGAATCAGCGGATCGTGGAACGCTCGAAAGCGGCCGGAACGCGCTTGAGAACTGGCTCGCAGCCCCGCCAGAACAGGATACTAACGAGCCGAGTAGTCGAGGCCCTGTCGCAGCGGCCATCACGGCGGGGATCCTGACGGCGCTGTCAGGCGTTGTGATCGCGTTGGCAGTAAATCCGGCTGGGGGCCTGCTGACTGTCCTCGGGCTCGCCCTCGCTGGCTACGCGGCTCTCTCCGCGAGGAGTAACGATGCTGGAACTGACAATACTGCCAGAGCAACCCATGCGGAGACGTTCAGGCAGACTGGGCTTGCGGAGCCGACTGCGTGGGAATCTGATGCCGTCAGGGACCGGGTAGCTGATCTTCGTGAGCGACTACGGGTCATCGAAGTTGACGAGCAGGAGGCTCAGAAACGGGATGAGCTCCATGCGCAGTTTGACATCGATGCCGTCAGGGATGAACTGGAGACGGCGCGTGAGCGACTTCGGGACCGGTTCGACACGGAGGTTGAGGACGACCTTGAACTGGCGGTGACAGTTGAACGTGTCGAGCGCTGGCAAGCTGCTGATGAAACCGTCACTGGGAAACAGGCGGCATTACGGGAAGCAAGCGACCAGGTTAAGACGTATCGGGAGCAGTTCCGCGCGACGATCGAGCCTTACACGACCGACGCGTACTCCTACACGGTCGAAACGAGTGCGGACGCAACAGCTGCCGTTACGAGTCTCGAACAGCGACAGCGCGACTACGAGAATGCGACCCAGCGACTCGTAGAGGTAGATGGGAACGTCGCTGCGGCCCACGAGGAACTCGACCAGTATAGGACCGAACGAGAGTTACTATTCACCGAGCGTGGCTTGGAGCGTGGCGACCGGGAGCTGCTTGCAACGCTGTGTGAGCAACACTCGGAGTACGAAGCAGCCGTTGAGGCAAAAGGAACTGCTGCGACCACCCTTGAGAATCGGCATTCAGACCTTCGTGACCACGATGCTTACGAGGAAGTGGTCGAAGAGCGAGAAAGGGACGACTTGGAAAAAGAGTTAGACGAAAAACGGGAGATTGCGGGGCGGTACGACGAGCTGTTACGGGAGAAAACGACGCTGGCGAAGGAAATCGAGGACGCGAAGGCGTCGACGGAGATTGCTGACGCTGTTCAAGAACGAGGTGAAGCCATGCGAGCTCTTGAGAAAGTGCTTGAAGCGGACGTGGCCGACGCGGTCACGGATACACTCCTTGAGTTCGTCGGGGTGGAGACGGTTTCCAGCAATCAGGAGCCGGTGTTTCAGCGTGCGGATGATCTCTTGCGGCGGATTACTGATGGGCAGTTTGAGCTCAGACTCGATGATGGTACGTTCAGGGCGTACGATACGGGTGAACAGCGGCGCGTTGACTTGAATGATTTGTCAAGTGGGACGCGCGTGCAGGTCCTGCTCGCGGTTCGGGTTGCTTTCGTCGAACATAGAGAGCAGGAGACTGCGCCCCCGTTATTGCTTGACGAGACGCTGGCACCGTTCGATGACCAACGAGCCGAAACGGTCCTTGACACCGTAGTTGACCTAGCCCAGGCAGGACGGCAAGTATTCTACTTCACGGCCCGGCACGACGAACGCGCGCGGTGGGAGACTCGTCTTGAAGAGTCGGATGTCGAGTACAGTCTCCAGCAGTTGACGGCGAGCGACGGACGCGATCCCGTCGCGGAGCCCCCAGCGGTTGAGACCGCCGATGCGATCAACGTCCCAGTCCCGGACAGCGACGATCACTGGTCGTACCGTGAGCGACTGGATGTGCCCACGTTCGACGCACGACAAGGAGCGGCGTCGGCACCGCTCTGGTACGTGACCGAGGATCCAGAAGTATTGTACCGACTGCGGTCAACAGGTGTCGAACGCTGGGGGCATCTCAGATCGTTACTGGAGGTCGGTGCCGTTGATGGCCTCCTGTCGCAGTCGGCCCGGCAACAAGTCCGCCGACACGGTGCGGCAATAGAATCGTTCGTCGAGGCGTACACGGTCGGACGCGGGAAGGCGGTTGACCGCGATGTCTTGGAAGCTAGTGGTGCCATCAGCAATACGTTCATCGACAAGGTGAGTGAGTTGGCAGAGAGTGTCGACGGGGATCCAGAGGAGATCCTTGATGGTCTACCGGATGTCAGCCACTTCCGCCAAGATAAAATTGAGGAACTGCGAGAGTACTTCCGCGATAAGAACTACCTTGATCCGCGCCCGACGCGACCGGACGAACAGATCCGATCAACAGTAGTCGACACGTACTGTCAGCACGGACTCGAACCATCCACAGCAGCAACGACCGCAGATAGACTCCTTGATCGGATTTCAGCAGTCCCCGACCCGAGTAAGAAAGCGGACTGAGAGCACCCCCAGTTCAAAACTATCCCGTTATCCTGATCATTAGGATAACGGGAAGAATAAGGATCAGACGATGTCGGTGGCGGGCCGGCGGTAGGTATCGTCCAATCTGAGACCACCGAGTGCGGTGCAAAGGTTGATGAGATCTGTGACGTCGCTACTGCAGTAGTCTTCGAGGAGTTGTGTGAGTTCGCGGTGGACGCTGGTATGTCCGATGCCGGCTTCGACGTTTTGCACGTATTTGTCGCCGAGGACTTCCCCGATGTGCTTGCCTTGGACAGCTTTTCCGTCTATTACCGCCACATCATGTCATATATCCGTAATAAGTACTTTGTCCTCCGTCAGCTATCCCATAGAGCCTCCCGAAGTCAACAGATGAGCAAGAACAACCAATATGGCAGATAGCAGACACTGATACCATCGTTCTCAACGGTCAATGATCTGTCCTCTCTGACTTCCTTCGATAAGCTGTCGGTGATGATGAACCGGTACGGTGCTCGGTAGTCTAATTCTCGGAGATCTTCAGTGTCGGAGTCGGTATGTTGGCCGGAGTCGGGGTCGAAGTCTTCAGCGATTGTTTCGGCGTTACCAGTGTGTGGGTGGTAGGAGAGGATGAAAGGAAGGACGTGTCCGTTGCGGTGGAGGATGTAGTCAATGAGGCCGGATTCGGTTTCTGTGTATTCGACGTCGTATGCTCCGACGGTGTATGCGAGACGTTTAGCGTGGTCGAAGGCGACAGTGCGGGCGAGTTTGTACTCGAATTCGTGGTTGAGCGTATCTTGCTGTTCGTAGCCTTCGAAGCCGTGGTGTTCCTGTCGTTGGGAGAGGAGGACGAGATGACGTGGATTGCGTAGATACAGGCGGGTGCGGCGGTAGCGGCGGAGAGAGTAGTCGTGCGATTCAGTGACAGCGATCCCCTCATCAAGAACATCAAGGTAACTATCGACGGTTCGCCTGTCGACACCAATCTGGTCGCTCAGGGCTGTGTACTGGAGTTCTTCACCGGCGTTGGTGGCAGCGATGGCGCTGAGGCGGTGGAGATTTTCGGGTTGTTGGACGGATCGGTACTTGGCGAGCCCTTTGTAGAGGAAGAGAAGGAAGTGAGATTTGGAGAGTTCGTTCCGGATCGACGGGTCGTCTGTCTGATGGAGGGTGCCGCCTGTTCGCAGGTATGCGCGCGCGGCGTCGTGGAGGTTGTCTCGGTTGTTCGTGTCGAAAATGTCGAAGCAGAGTTCTGAGAGTGTCTCGACAGCAGTGTCGAGACTGGTTTCGGAATCTCTTCCAGACAGCCCGGCTCGAATCGTCTTGATCGGTGACGGGCCGTCTAAGTCAGGTGATTGGTATTGTTCGAGCTGGATTCGGAATTCGTCATCGAAATTGACGCCGAGGCCTTCACCGATTTGAATGGTGTCAACAAATTTCATCGGGAGAATCGGCCACAGTTCGAATTCCTCAACGGTGTCGTCGGATTCGGTAGTGGAGAGATGGACTTGAGATGCGACAATGCCGGTCAGGAATACGTACGTGTTCTCGTCAACGAAGTCGAGTAGCTCCGCTTTCCGATCCTCGTCGAGGTCAAGGGCTTGGACATCGTCGAGGAGGATGAACTTTTGTCCTTGACGGGGTGCGACGTGCGTCTGGAAGTAATCGATGACCTGACTGAGACGTTTGATGCCGTCGCCTGCGCGTTCGAGTTGGTATAGGGAATCTTCTAAGGAAATATAAAGTATTTGCCGCGGTTCGATTGCGGAGGCTAGTTCGAGGTCTGTGTTTTGGTGTGGGAAGTCCGTCGTGTTGAGGAGCGCTGCGACGAGTTGGTGGAGAAGGGTGGTTTTGCCGATGCCGGTCTGACCGTGAATTGCGTAGACGAGGCGCTCGACGCCGTCAGTGTAGTGGGTGTTCGTCGTTTTGAGAACACGGTGGAAATCAGATCGAGGGGTAAGGTCTGTGGCTTGCGATAGTTTTGGAGAGGTACCGTTATTCCACCACTGGTTGTGGTGTTCGGCGTCGTCGATGAACTCTTCTGCGCTCCCTGCAAGCATAGAGACGATTATTATGGGCTAGTACAAATATTCACGCATCTCAATGTCCCTATTCATATTCTACTGTAGTCCCGCTGTCTATTAGGCCCGGTATAGCAGATTTTCGACCCTGGATGTCGTTCGATACTCCATCAGAAGTGTCTCATTGGCACGGTTGAGACGCTTACTTGGAGTGAGTTAGCGCTAAATTTGATTTACCGTGTTTGAGATTCTTCTAGTGGAAACATATTTATTCCGGGCGTTCGTTGGTCGGCGTAGATGGCAGTCAAGGCCGATATCGAGGATGAGAAAGAGATCGACATCGCGCTGCGAGTCACGGGGATTGACGAGTGGGAGCACGATGCCATCGCTCGGAAAATCCAGTTGGAGGACATCGACGGCGCGGCAGTGGATCTGACAGTGTTTCATAACAACGAGGTCGCGGACTTCGAGTGGCAGATCAGGGAGTGGTATCTCCTGGAGAACGTCGTCGGGAACGAGTTCCGGGGCGAGATGCAACTCAACCCGGGGTATGACCTCACCGTCACGCTGTTAGACGACCCTCCCGCCGCTGCTGAGAATGACGAGTCAGCCGAAAGTGACCCCTCGGAAGAACCGGTCGAGCAGTCGGGGAAGAGGGGTTCGAGTGGTGCTGCAACGACGACATCGGATACGTCCGATCACGAGGAATTCGTTCGCGGAAGCGAGATCGATGGTAGTTCGCGGCCGACGGCTGATGGTGGCGGCGAACTCCTGCGTCAACAGTCGCTCTCGAACGGAAACTACTTGCTACAGTTCGAACTCGGATCGTTGCCGGACCTAACAGTCCATGAGTACGAACTCCGGGCAACCGGGAGTGGCGGAATCGACCCTGACGATTTCACGAACGGCATTGAGGGGTTCACGGCTAAAGCGGCGAACTACTACCAGTCACGGACCGGGCGTCCCGTGACGATGGCCGAGGCATCCCGGCGGCGTATCTACGCGACCGAGAAACTCCACGGAACCATCTCGATTCACGGGTACACTGTCAAGCCGGTACATCAGGGCGATACAACGCTGGAGGCGCGCTCGTACACGGACGACGGGCCGCTCCAGGAGTTCGTCAAGCAGGACGTGAAACGAGCCGTTACTGGTCGCTTCGAGGTGTCCGGGATCGATTCGATCATCGAGCCCACCCCACAGCGAACCGCGAACAGCGGGTTGTTCGAAGCCTATCGGAAGTACAAGTGCCGGATTCGCGTCGATGCTGACGGGACCGTAATCTGCGGCGTGAACGTCGCGTACCATCTGGAATCGACGTTCTCCGCCGCTGAGTGGGTGCAACGTGGGCACGACATCGCCGAGGTGACTGTCGAGCACGACACGGATCTGTACGGCAGTGCGCGCACGGCGACGGTCAAGGAGATCATCGACATTGACTACGATGATGTCCTAGACGGGCCAGGCGTCACGATGTCGGAGTACCACAAGAAGCACGTCGAACAGGACGTCATTGACTCGATGCGGGCTGGCGACCCGATCATCGCTGATCTGCAGTACGGAAGCGGTGAGGATTCGATCTTCCCGCAGCTCCTGGCGTACTGCAAGGTCATCCCGACGTTCGACCAGTTAGGCCGTGTCGATGAGACGTTCCTGAACGTCATCCACAACGAGAGCCGGATGAAACCCGAGGAACGGTTCAACGCCGTCACGTCGTTCGTCGACCTACTCGGCCCGACACCGTACTTCGGCTTCGACCCGGTCCCCCAGCCAACGAACGCCGGGTACCGAGAACACCAGATACGGAATCGACCGAATCTTCGCTTTGGGGATGGACAGACCGGATTCTACGGTGCCGGAGGGCTCGAACGTAAGGGGTACGACGTGTACAAGCCCCCCGAGCCGTTCGACATCATCGCGCTGTATCCTGAGGAAGAGAAAGATCCGGCTCACCGGTACGTCCTCACGCTGCTCAATAAACTCGCAGACTACGGCGCGAGTCCGACAGCATTCGACGAAGAGACGTATGAACTCGGCTCGGAGTTCCACTACTCCCAGCACGCGCAGAAAGCGAGTGACTACGATGCCGCGCTGATTGTCGTGCCGGATGCAGATGAGGCTGCAACAGCGGACTACGACGATCCGTATCCCGAGTTTAAGCGACGACTTGGACAACTCGGCGTGCCGAGTCAGATGATCTCCGTCGACAATCTCGGCAACGACAACTACCGCGGGAACATCTGCTCGTCCCTCATCGGGAAAGCGGGTGGCATGCCATGGCGGATCGACGACATCCCAGGGGGCGTTGACGCGTTCGTCGGGCTCGACGTGACGTACGACCACGCGACCAAGCAACACCTCGGCGCGGCCGCAAACGTCATCATGGCCGACGGAACCATCCTCGCGTCCGAGGCCGTCACGAAGCAGGCGGGCGAGACGTTCGACGAGGACGACGTAGCGAACGTCATCAAGCACGTTCTAGAAATTTTCGCCGAAGAGGAAGGCCGACCGCCGCGGCACGTGGTCATCCATCGGGACGGGAAGTTCTACCTCGACGTCGAGAGCCTCATCAACCGTCTCGACAAAGCCCGGGATCTCATTCAGCGGTTCGACCTCATCGAGATCCGGAAATCCGGGAATCCCCGCATCGCCGAGTACAACGAATCGAGATCACGATTCGATATCGCGGACAAAGGCGTCGCCTTCCACGTCCATAACGGCGACCACTCCTACCTGACCACGACCGGTGGGAAGGAGGGCAGTCCAGGCACGCCGCGGCCGCTGCAGATCGTGAAACGCTACGGATCGACAGACCACGATACGCTCGCGGAACAGACCTACTGGCTGTCTGAAGCGCACGTCGGTTCGCTGAGTCGGTCCACCCGACTCCCTATCACCACGTACTACGCTGACAAGTGCGCCGACTTCGCCATGAAGGGCTACCTCACCAAGGGGAGCGTCATCCACGGTGCCCCGTACATCTAACCATGCGCCAGTACAGATCCACGCAACCACTCACGCACTCGTCAACATACCGGTAACCCTTGCATGCCCAAGACTGAATTCGAAGCAACAGTCGAGTTCGATGACGATAGTACCGCCGACTTGGAGATGGCTGCCGACAAATCGTGGGACAGTTTCCTGAACTACTTCGGTGACGCCCAACACGTCTACTGCGTCACGTACAGTCAGTCCCCGGCGTTCATCTACAAGATGTTTCAGAACCAGGACCTCACAGTGGATTCTCTGGAGGTTATCGTCGGGGACAACCAGCACGACGACTCCGTCCTCGAATTAACGGCTCCTCTTCCGGACGATCCGCAGAAAGTCGCTGACGCGCTTGACCTGATCGAGCAGTACGTCGAAACGGTCGGCAGGTTCGGCGAAACGCGAACGACGAAGGAAACGCAGGCGTACTTCTATGAGGGTGTTATCTACTTCTGCTGGGCTCCGTTCGTCAACTACTACGCCCATCACTACGCCGAATACGAATCTGCGGAACTGGACAAGGACCTGCCGTTCCCGTTCCTTCACGGCGACAGCGACAGCGGGAAGGGCATGCTCTTGCGGGGCGGGGCGCGACTCATCTCGAACGGGTACGTGCAGGAGGTCACAACTAGCGACGACTTCATCAAAAACAACATCAAGCGTGCTCGTGCGTCGGACACCGGTTTCCTGTATATCGTTGGCGACGTGGCGAAGTCGAAGATCGACCGGGACATCATCAAGTCGTACTGGGAGGGGAAGTGGGACGGCTCCATCCAGACGCCAACGTTCATCTTCTCCTCGAACGACTCGACAAAGCCTAAGTTCGAGCTTCGGACCCGCATGAAGGCGCTGGATTTCAACGTCAACGTCTCTGAACTGGAGAAGGACGAACGCGAAGCCGCTGCGCAGATCGCGGGCCAGGCGGACAGCTGTAACCTGTTCCCGTGGTTCGCCCACCTATTCTTGCAGCGGGATATCTCGCTTCCAGACCAGTCGGATCGGCTCGCCATCGAAGATGCACGACGCGACACTGAAACACCCGCTGAAACACCCATGTTCTGTCTCGGGTCACGCGACTCGTCCGAGGGCAACAGCCATGTCTGACCACTCATCTCGCCGGCGATTCGACGGGACGTTAGTCACGGCACCGTTCGGGGGCGAGAACGTCGAACGGATAGCGCGGGAGGAATATCGAACGCTCCTTGACGGGCACGATTCTGAGGATGTGCTCGTCGTCACGGGTGCGCCGACGAGTACGGACACGTTTCGGGAGACGTTGGGTGCGGAGCTGCCGGGTGCGGCGACGCCGTACGTGACGTCGCTCGTCGTGCACGCGACCGATGTCCTCAATCAGACCGATGACCGCGTTATTCTCTCCGACGCGCTACGGCGAGAACTCCTCCACCGATTCCTCGCAGACTACGAGTGGGAAACAGAGTACCTCCAACGGGCGTCTGCACAGCCGTCGTTCAGTGAGGACGTGGACGCCATGATGGGAACGATCTCCTGGCAGACGGTCACGCCCGAGGAGACTCCGGAGCTCCGTGACATCACGGCTGCGCTTGACGCATTTCACGAGTGGCTGACCGAGCACGGCCACATGGAACGCGGACAACTCATCGCAGAATCGCTCAGTGTCCTCTCTGGGGAAGCCCGCGACGATGTCGTCGATTTCGAGGCGGTGCTCGCAGTCGAGTTTGAGGAGTTCTTCCCGCTCGACCGGGCGTATCTTGACGCGCTCGCAGGGGACTGTGAGCTTGTCTGTATCACCGAAGAGAACGCGAGTGTGCGCCGCACATGGATCGAAACAGGGCCCGTTACGGACTACGTCTCGTTCAGCGAGACCCGTCACGGGACAGCGGGAGCGCCGTCGACGCGACCAGCTGCCACAGCGGCATATTTCGCCGAGGAAACGGTCCCGGAAGACCCGGGAGCTGGATCGGTGTCTGTCCTCGCTACAGACTCCAGTGACGAACAACTCGCCGAGATTGCCAACGAGATCGAAGACCTCGTCGCGCAGACGGACTGGAACGACGACGACGTCGCCGTTGCCACGAAGCAAAGTGGGAGTTCCGTTACAGATACCATCGAAGCACTCGAACGCGCCGGCATTCCGACGGAATCGATGACCGTCACTGGGTTCGGTGACGACCCTGCGATTCGGGAACTCCTCGCTGCCGTTCGGCATCTCGCCGCAGAAGAGGAGGATGAGGTACCCGACCACGGGCCGGACCTCAATACGGAGCGCCTGGATCGCGTCCGCGGGATGGACAGTCTCGAAGAGGGGGTTCGTTGGTGGGCGACAGACTCGGGGTTAAAAGAGCGGATTGCGGAGCGCGCGTCACCGCTCGACGCGCGCTCGCAGTTCGGGAACGTCCGACGGGCATTCCGGATGGCCGAGTTCCTCGAAGAGACCGAGTTCGCGGATGCGACGTGGGAGTCCTTCGAGGAGATGCTCGAACGCGCCCACGAGTACGCACCGCAACAAAACCAGACGAGCGCGACCGACCTCAACGGTGGTGTCCGCGTCGATCACTTGCAAGCGATCAAGAACGAGTCCTTCCGCGCGGTCTTTCTCGTGAATCTCGTCGACAGTGAGTACCCTGGTGACCCGTTCCTGACGCGGTTGTTCCCGACCGAGCGGGTCGCGTCGATGCCGGATTACCCCGGTGTCACGGAACTCGACGAGCTGGACGTGGATGCGACGTTCTCGACGACGTCTACAGCGTCGAGTCGGCCGTTCGTGCGGTATCACACAGAACACGCGCGGCGACGCCTGGCGATTGGGGCTGGCGCAGCGGACGAGCACCTGTACTGTTGTCTCTATGAGTACGAGGACACCGCGTTGGAAGAGCGTGCACAGGCGTCGCGGTTCCTAACAGCAGTGTATGACCGCCTGCCGTGGGTCACCGAATCCGACGGCCCACACATCACGAGCGAGCAAGCCGCGGAGGACTTCCTGTTGTCGCGGGTTGACGACGCGCTCGCGGCGGTGCGCCGCGCGAACAGTCAGGAGGTGACGGTGTCGCTCAACGAAGTGGAAGCTGAACTCAGCGAGATTCAGGACCTGCTCGATAAGAGTGGGGCGCGTGGCGAGGAACTCCGGAAAGCGTTGCGTGCTCGTGTCGAATTCGCTAACGGGGAGGTGCGGCGATGAGTCAGGAGTCGCTCTCTCCGTCAGCGTTAGCGACGTACGCGACGTGCCCACGGCTTTACGACTATCGGGAAGTTCAGGAGGTGAACGCGCCGGACAGGACTGAACTCTACCTCAACCAGGGAACGATTTACCACGAGACTGTCGAAGACACGTGTGAGAGGACCGATCGCGACGATCCACCAGAGGTGATTCACGACCGAGCGATGCGGATTTTCGATACGAAATGGGACGAACACAGCAGCGCGGACGACTACGAATCACGAGCACATCGGGAGTACCAGCGCGCTGAGAACCGGGCTGCCATCGAGTCGTTTTTCGATCCCGACGGCGGGGTCGGCATTGACCACGCACGCCGCTCAATCACAACCGAATGCTGGGTAGAATGTGAAGTAGATGGTCGAGGGCTTCACGGGAAAGCAGACAACGTCATCCGGACAGACGAGGGGCTCCACATCGTCGATTACAAGCGGAAAACACACGGGATGCTCTCTGATAGGACAGCTGAGTACCTTGGCGACCATCTTGACGGGGAGGCCCACGAGCCGAAGCGTGTGCGGAACGCGTTCCAGACGGCGACGTACATCGAGGGCGTGAAGAACGAACCGTTCTACGAGGACGGAATGAAGGTCCGATTCAGTTTCTACGGCCTCCTCAACAAAACGTCGTTTGAGAGCACACCGTCTGGATATGACGTGTCTGCACGCGGGTGGCCACAGGAAACTACGGAAATCTACGAAGACCACTACGAGACAATTTGGGGACTCATTCGCGCTGCGCACGACGGCATCACGAACGAAAACCACGAGCCAGAACCGTTCAATCTCCTCAACGAGGAGGCGTGCCCGGGCTGTGACTATCAAGAGATGTGTGCGGATCGCCTGTCGACGGAGGTGCGACGATGAGCGGTGACAGTGACGAGTACCCGTCGTGGTTCCCGGTTCCGGAAGACGACGTGTCTCCGGAACCCCAACAGCGAGCGATCATCGACTCCGACGCGTACCCGATGCGTGTGCTCGCCGGGGCCGGGACGGGAAAGACGTTCACGATGGTACGGAAGATCGAGCACCTCATCAACGAGGAGGGCGTGTCACCTGACCGGATTCTCGCGTTGACGTTCACGAACAACGCCGCTGACTCGATGCGGGAGAAACTCAACGCGAAGCTCGGCGCGGCCGGGTACGACATCGACGCGTACACGTACCACTCGATCTGTAACGAGATCCTCACCGACTACGCGTACGAAGCCGGGATCGATCCGGACTTCGAGGTCGCCACGGACGCCGAGAAGTACGCCATCGTGCTGGACGTCTTGGACGACATCGAGTACCGGTCTGTAAAACCCAACGTGTACGGGAGCGACGGGTACGCGTCAGGGGCCGCGTCGAAGCTGCTCAACTTCATCGGGTCGATGAAGCGAAGCGGCATCACGCCCGGCGACATCGACGCCTTCCTCGGGCCCGCTGACCGTGTCTACGAACTCGCTGACCTCTCGGAGCACGTCGAGGCTATTGCTAGCGATCATCTGGGTGGCCGGTCCGTGTCGAGCGTGCTGGACTCATTCCCGGATGCACGTGCCGATCTGGTTGAGGAACGTGACACGCTTGGGATGGACAGGATAGAGGCCAGCGCGCGAGACTTCCTTGACCGCCTCGTGGATCTTTGCGATGCGCTGGAAGCGGCGTTCGAAGCCCACGAGGCAGGTGACCAAGAGTTGCCGGACAACGCGTACAAGCTCCCGAAATACCTGCTCGGTGGATATGCGAGCGGTGCGCCGAAAGGCATTCCGGACAATCTTGATCTCGAACTCACGGACCATCTTGACTCGTTCCTCTCGGACTGTCTCACTGCCCGTGACCTGACTGCGGGGTACGCCGCGTACGAGCGTGAGCTCGAAAAGCGGAATCTCATCGACTTCGACGGCCTCGTTGTGGAAACGGCTGCACTGATGGAGTCGCCGGTCGACGAGGAAATCGCTGATCGATGGGACTACGTGTTCTGTGATGAGTTTCAGGACACCGACCGCCTTCAGTTCGACCTCGTCACGTCACTCGTCACCGACGACAACCTGTTCGTCGTCGGCGACGACGATCAGGCGATTTACGAGTGGCGCGGCGCGCACGTCGCCAACATCACCGACGAACTCGACCGAGCATTCGCCGCGCTCGAAGATGAACCGTTAGAGGAGAACTTCCGCTCTCGACAGCCGATTCTCGACCTAGCGAACGAGGCGATTCAGAAGCTCGATCACCGGCAAAGACACAAGACACTGAAACGCGTCGACGAACCCGCGTACGACGGGGACACTGTCGCTACCGTCGAATTACCGGACGAAGACGACGAGGACGGCGCGACCCAACTTCGCACCGTCGTCCAGAATTTACTGAGCGGTGCAGCAGCGAACCTCGACGAAGCGTATGATCCGGGCGACATCGCGTTACTCGTCCGGAAAAACGACCATGCGACACCGGTCATCGAGGAATTCGAAGACGCTGGCATCCCGTACCAGGTTGCTGGTGATCTGACCACAGAATCAGTCGGCGTCGGCACCGTGACCGCCTACTTGAAGGCACTCGCGCGGCCGAAAGATGAGGTGAGTTGGAATCGCGTCCTCCTGATGCGGTACCAGCTCTGCGATGCGGATCTCCGCACGCTCAACGCGGGCGACGACCGCCTTGTGGACACGCTCCGCGAGACGCCGCTCAAAGAATTCGAGGAGCACGACCGCGTCGCGGAGGCCCGTGATCACGTCATGGAACTCCTTGACCTCCGAGATTCAACGTCTCTCAGCCACCTGTACCGCGAACTCACGGACATCACGAATATCGAGTGGTATCTCAGCGAGCAGGAGCGCAGGGACCTCGCCCAGCTAGAGGACGTCATCGAACAGTACGGGGATAGTGCTGTCCAACCACCGCTCACGCCGGCGTTCATCGACTCGCTCAAACACTACGACACTCTGTTCGACGAGAGCGGCTCTTCCCCGACGAGTCAGCCAGCTGTCGCCGCCGACGCGGTCAACGTGATGACCACTCACAAGAGTAAGGGCCTAGACTTCCCGGTCGTCCTCATCCCGCAAGTCACAGCCGACGAGTGGGCACCGAGTTCACGCACCTACGACGCGCTCGAAACCAGCCTCTCGGATGGTCCAGAGGCTGCGTTTGCTGAGGACTTCATAGAGCGTGACGCCCGTGAGACTCGCCGCGTGCTCCACGTCGGCATCACGCGCGCCGAAGACGTCCTCGTGCTTCAGGGCGGCAGCGAGGACGACGATGCTGTGGACGTGCACCCGGTTTCAGAGATGGTTGACGAGATTCTCCCGCCCCGAATCCCGTGGCAGCCAGAGCGAGGACAGCTCCCGCTCTGGGCCGACGTGCAGGAGTGTCTCACAGATGAAGCGGTAGACTGGACTGAGACACTGGCCAGCGAGACTGTCGGGCACGTTGGTGGTACCATCAATCACGACGGAGAAGAACTCGCAGTCGAAGCGGCGCACGACCGCGTGATTGACCTCGCAACAGCCACCCTCAACGGGGATCTCTCGTCGAGAGCCGAGCGGGAGACAATCCAGATTGCGTCGCTGACCGGCCAATCGACGCCAGCACCGTCGCTCTCACACAGCTACACGTCGCTAGCAGCCTACGAAGAGTGCCCGCGGAGCCACTACTTGGACTACGTAGTCAACGCATTCCCCGATTATCAGGAAACAGCGGCTACGAACGGATCTGGTGATGGCGTGTCTCAGCGTGAAATCGGGTTACTGTTCCACGACTCTGCAGAGCAAGCCGCGAATCAGGGTGTGAGCAACCGTGAGGGCTGGTATGAGATTTGTGACCGGCTCGCCAGCCAGCGCCGTTCCGAGGACGCGCTCCCAGCGGCAAAGCAGTGTATTGACCGATACTTCGAGTTAGATCTTCCCAGTTACGAGATTATCGACGCGGAGCGGGAGTTCGAACTCGACATCGACGGGCACGAACTCGTTGGCTACATCGACGCCGTCTACCGGACGCCGGACGATGAGCTCCTTGTCATCGACTACAAGGCAACTGAACGTCACCGCGATTTGGAGGACGATAAGCAACTCCCGATCTACTTGTTAGCGTGTTGTGACCTGTACGACAAGCCAGTGACGCGTGCTGGGTACGCGTACGTCGGCGAAATCGGGCCGAAGGTCGAAACGCGGACGTTCAACGACGGTGACCTGGCGGCGGTCAGGGACGACGTGACGGCGTCAATGACCCGCATTGCCGAGTTCTCGTTCGGTCGGTACACTGCTGGTGAGCACTGTCAGTGGTGTCAACACAACCAACTGGCCTGCACGCCGGATTCGTTCACTGTCGGTCCAGGATTCAAGGAGTGACCAGTCGAAGCCGCGCGATTGAATTGACGGACGGCATTCCGTCTCTCCAGCCCTGTTTCGCATGAATCTTTTACCGGGCTTGGTTCGGTACTCTGTTCGCAGTCCGAGCAACTCTCGGTTGAGCCTGGTTGATCGAATGCTTAAGTCATTATCGCAGTAATCATTACCCAGAGTCTGACCTTCTACGACCGAGACGCGGAACTCGATACCCTCATCGACGCGGTGGAATCCCTGGTGCGGACTTCATCGTTGTTTACGGGCAACGTCGAGTCGGGAAGACGGAGCTCTTCAAAGAATTCTGTGCTAATCGTCCCCACATTTACTCCTTCGCCGCACAGGAGGCCGAGCATAGACAGCGAGAGAAGTTCCTTGACCAGATCGCAGTCGCGTAGCCGAGGACCTATTGAGCGGATTGGATAAGGTGTCATGAACACGCCTCTCCCGACGATTTATGCGGTTGTCTCTCTGTATGAGCAACATTGGAATACACGGGTGGCTCTACCTTACACAGCACGACGCGATCCGACGCGACCACCCCATGAGTACTGAATGAGCGCGAAAACGGGTAATGGAGGAATTGAATCTTCAGAACCTCACCGACGACGAAGCCATCCGGATCTTGGAGCTGGCGAACGAAGGCGTGTACGACACCGATGATATGCCCGGTCGGTGGGGCAGTGTCTTCGAGGAGGGGGAGGAGAACTTCTCTCGAAAGCTCTCGTTCCAGACGAGTGACCGCGAGATATGACGAAAGCCCCTATTAGAGTCCTGACGAGTACTTCCTATCGGCCACGGGTTTATTTTGTCAGTATCTATAGATGTGGCTATGGAAAAGTGGATAGACCCAACACATAGTTATCTTGGGCTTTAAGATATCGTGATAGAGCCAAGGGCCGGATTTGAACCGGCGTAGAGTCGCTCTGCAGGCGACCGCGTCAACCGAACTCTGCCACCTTGGCGCTGGATGTCTCTATTCGGGCAAGACGAATAAGGATAGCGATTGGTCGCTGTTGCTATCCGAAATGAATGAATTGAGTATGAATGGAAAGGCGGCGAACCACCAGTTACAGGTGTCGACAGCTTGGTCGCCAGATCCACCGGGACGGACCCTGCGTGTACTGTGGCTGGCAAGCCTCGACCTGCACTTGGCCACCCTTGCGGGTCAGTTTTCCCAGAGGCTCTCGCACTCCAGTACTCGCTGGAACGCAGGCGGGCTTATCTGCCGTGTTCGGGATGGGTACGGGAGTTGCCCCGCCGCTGTGGCCGCCTCAATGCCGATCCACGGAATCGAACCGTAGTTACAGACCACGATCGGTGTATCGTACGTGCGATCCAGTTTGCGCCTGGACCCGTTCATCGGGCCAGTACGAATGAGTGGCGTCGACCAGTTAGTGCTCGCGGGCTAAACACCTCGTCGCCTCGGTGCGTACACCCCGAGTCTATCGAACTCGTCTTCTACGAGTGGTCTCAGCGGTGTCTCTTTTCTATGTGGGTTTCGGGCTTAGATGCATTCAGCCCTTACCCCGTGTCGCGTAGCTGCCCGGCACATGCCCTCTCGGACAACCGGTACACTAGTGGCGACCAACCGTAGTTCCTCTCGTACTATACGACCGTTCACATCAGACACCAAACACCCCCAATAGATAGCAGCCGACCTGTCTCACGACGGTCTAAACCCAGCTCACGACCTCCTTTAATAGGCGAACAACCTCACCCTTGCCCGATGCTGCACGGGCAGGATGGAGGGAACCGACATCGAGGTAGCAAGCCACCGGGTCGATATGTACTCTTGCCGGTGACGACTCTGTTATCCCTAAGGTAGCTTTTCTGTCAGCCATTACCCGCATCAAGCGGGATTAATGGGTTCGCTAGACCACGCTTTCGCGTCAGCGTCCCTCGTTAGGCAGGACACTGTCAAACCATCTTTTGCTCTTGCGCTCTTCTCCGGATTCCTGACCCGGATGAGATGGTCTTAGGGCGCGCTCGATATTGTTTCGAGCGCGTACCGCCCCAGTCAAACTGCCTGGCTATCGGTGTCTTCCTCCCGGAGTGAGGGTCACAGCCACTGACGGGTAGTATTTCACTGATGTCTCGGCGGTCCGCTAGTAGCGGACGCCTGGGTAATGACTCCTACCTATGCTGCACATCAGCGGCCATGTCCCAGCGACAGCCTGCAGTAAAGCTCTATAGGGTCTTCGCTTCCCCTTGGGGGTCTCCAGACTCCGCACTGGAACGTACAGTTCACCGGGCCCAACGTTGGGACAGTGACGCTCTCGTTGATCCATTCATGCAAGCCGCTACTGAAGCGGCAAGGTACTACGCTACCTTAAGAGGGTCATAGTTACCCCCGCCGTTGACGGGTCCTTCGTCCCATTGTACTGGGTGTTCAGATACCCGCACTGGGCAGGATTCAGTGACCGTACGAGTCCTTGCGGATTTGCGGTCACCTATGTTGTTACTAGACAGTCGGAGCGTCTAGGTCACTGCGGCCTGCCCCTTTCCGGGGCAGGCATCCCTTATCGCGAACTTACGGGACTAATTTGCCGAATTCCCTAACGTCGGTTGTTCCCGACAGGCCTTGGCGTTTTCAGCCACGGACACCTGTGTCGGATCTTGGTACGGACGTTGTGCTTGTCTTTTCACGGGCTCTAGGTTGATCCGAGTTTCCCTATTCCGCCGTTCGTCCGCTTCGTGCCATTACGGCTTCCACGAACTTTGACGGTTCGACCGGGCGATGGCCCGGCTCGGACGACCCCAAAGCGTCGACGTTTACTGCACAACGGCACTGGAATATTAACCAGTTTCCCATTTGTCTCGCTCGAATTACGACGAGACTTAGGACCGGCTAACCCTCAGTTGACGATCATTGCTGAGGAACCCTTGTCCGTTCGGCCGTCGGGATTGTCACCCGACTATCGCTGCTACTATGGCCAGGATTTTCGTCACCGGTCGGTCCACACGAGATCTCTCCCGCGCTTCCACCCAACCGGAGCGCCGATCTACGGAATCACGCTGTAACGCGTGCCGCCAGGTCTCGGTGGTGGACTTGAGCCCCGATAATTTTGGGCGCCTCAAACCTCGGCCGGTAAGCTGTTACGCTTTTCTTGGAGGGTAGCTGCTTCTAAGCTCACCTCCCGGCTGTCTATGGCTCGAGACCACCTTCAATTGCACTTAGTCCACACTTGGGGACCTTAACCCAGCTCTGGGTTGTCTCCCTCATGGTGCACAGGCTTACCCCGCACACCGGGCTCCCTGCGTCAATGGCGTCTGTCAGTTCGGAGTTCGACAGGGGTGCCGACTCCTCTCGGAGGCGGTCACCCCAATCGGTCGCTCTACCCGACAAACTACCTCGGCAGAGGTCATGCTTCGACATGTTTCGATCGGAACCAGCTGTTACCGGGCTCGATGGGCCTTTCACCCCTACACGTAGATCACGAGAGGGTATTGTAGGACACCAACTCTAACAGGCCTCCACATAGCTTTCGCCATGCTTCACCTTGCCTACGCGTAGATCGCCCGGTTTCGGGTCGTGACCGTATGACTCCCCGCGCTTGAACACGGCGGCCCTCGCAATGCTGCGGCCATGTCGGTTTCCCTACGCCTTCCCCGATGAACGGGTTAGACTCGTCATACAGACACACTCCCTGGCTCGTTTTTCAAAACGTACGATGGAACGTCGGCTCCGATCGCTTCCTACAGTGAGGTCGCCCTCACGTCGTTTCACGATCGGCCTTGTACGCTCCATCGCTCCATCACCGCGTGATTTCAGGCCCTATTGCACCTCCTTTCTCAGGGTGCTTTTCAGCGTTCACTCACGCTACTTGTCCACTATCGGTCTCGAGTAGTATTTAGTCTTGGCAGTAGATGCCTGCCATATTAACGAGGGATTTCCGACCCCCGCTACTCAGGGAACCGGCCCACGGTCGGTCAACTACGATACGGGGCTGTCACCCTGTATCGCGCTCCGTTCCAGAAGACTTCTCGTAGTCGATCAACCGATTGCGGCCAGCCCATACACCACATTGCCCGAAGGCTTCGGTTTGGACTTCGTCGCGTTCACTCGCCGTTACTAACGACATCCCATTCGGTTTCTTTTCCTGTCCGTACTAAGATGTTTCAGTTCCGGACGTTCCCCATTGCGCGAAGCAATTGCTGTGGGGATTCCCATTCGGAAATCCTCGGTTCTACCCCTCCGTGCGGGTCCCCGAGGCTTATCGCAGCTTGGCACGTCCTTCGTCGGCACTCGAGCCGAGCCATTCACCACGCGGCACAGTAGCCACGCTGATACCATACGGTATCGTTGAATATAATGCTCTGGACCACGATGAACGGGTCCAGTGAGCGCCTGGATCGCACGTACATACAGTCTCATCCGCCACCCTCGAATAAGGTGGCTATCGACCCTTCCCATCCACGCTTGTCACGGGATGGTGCATCTGTCGTTACCAGAACGAATGCCGGACCACACTTAAGGGAACCGGTTTCGTTCCAGTGAACATGGACCCACTGGGATTCGAACCCAGGGCATCCTCCTTGCAAAGGAGGCACTCTCCCACTGAGCTATGGGCCCTACCTGTTAGCCCTGATAGTTCTAAGGTGCTCGGTCGGTCAATTGATCAGCACGACCGATCCGCATAAGGTGGGCCAGGTCAGCGACCTGGTCCCGGTCTATGGAGGTGATCCAGCCGCAGATTCCCCTACGGCTACCTTGTTACGACTTAATCCCCCTTGCGGAGCCCAGATTCGACCACCGGACGGTGGCCTCATCCGGACCCCACTCGGGTGATTTGACGGGCGGTGTGTGCAAGGAGCAGGGACGTATTCACCGCGCCCTTCTGAGACGCGATTACTACCGAATCCAGCTTCATGCGGGCGAGTTTCAGCCCGCAATCCGAACTACGACCGGGGTTAGGAGATTAGCGTCCCCTCTCGGGGTAGCATCCCATTGTCCCGACCATTGTAGCCCGCGTGTTGCCCAGCTCATTCGGGGCATACTGACCTACCGTTGCCCGTTCCTTCCTCCGCTTTGGCAGCGGCAGTCCCCCTAGTGTACCCAACCATCGCGAGATGTTGCTGGCAACTAGAGGTGCGGGTCTCGCTCGTTGCCTGACTTAACAGGACGCCTCACGGTACGAGCTGACGGCGGCCATGCACCTCCTCTCAGCAGCTCGGGCAGAGACCATCAGCCTGACCGTCATTACTGCTGTCGGAGCTGGTGAGATGTCCGGCGTTGAGTCCAATTAAACCGCAGGCTCCTCCGGTTGTAGTGCTCCCCCGCCAATTCCTTTAAGTTTCATCCTTGCGGACGTACTTCCCAGGCGGCTCGCTTCACGGCTTCCCTACGGCACAGCGCAGGCTCGTAGCCTGCGCCACACCTAGCGAGCATCGTTTACAGCTAGGACTACCCGGGTATCTAATCCGGTTCGAGACCCTAGCTTTCGTCCCTCACTGTCGGATCCGTCTTCCCGAGGCGCTTTCGCCACCGGTGGTCCGTCCAGGATTACAGGATTTCACTCCTACCCTGGACGTACCCCTCGGGTCTTCCGGTCCCAAGCCAAACGGTTTCCGCTGGACGCCCACTCGTTGAGCGAGTGGATTTCCCAACGGACCTGTCTGGCCAGCTACGGACGCTTTAGGCCCAATAATATCGGCCATCACTTGGGCTGCCGGTGTTACCGCGGCGGCTGGCACCGGTCTTGCCCAGCCCTTATTCGTACACCACCCTACGGTGTACAAAAGCGAGGACTGTATGCCCTCGCACTCGGAATCCCCTTATCGCACTGTCGTGCAGTGTAAAGGTTTCGCGCCTGCTGCGCCCCGTAGGGCCCGGACTCGTGTCTCAGAGTCCGTCTCCGGGCTCTCACTCTCATGACCCGTACCGATTATGGGCACGGTGGGCCGTTACCCCACCGTCTACCTAATCGGCCGCAGCCACATCCTATAGCGCCGTAGCTTTTCACGCTCAATGCACTCCAGCGATAGAGCGTTATCGTGGATTAGCCTCAGTTTCCCGAGGTTGTCCACGTCTATAGGGTAGTTTGGCCACGTGTTACTGAGCAGTTCGCCACGGGTCTAAACCCGTGCGACTCGCATGGCTAAAGCGGATTCCGATAGCAATGGCCTCCGGCAGGATCAACCGGAATGTTCCCCCAGAGTGGGGGAGGTTAGGCGGGATGCATGTCAAATGCACCAACTATCGTCGTGCGGTGATACGTAAACCGACCGAGTATCACCGAACTACCAGGGCTAACATCAGATCCCATCTTAACGGCGGACCGTAGGGGTGGAATCCTCATGTCCTTCGGATCTGATCGTAGGCCATTGATGGGCTTAAACCCATCGAACGACCCGTGTCGATCAGATCCGAGCATGGGTCGTATCCAGCGACCCACGCTCCTTCGTATTTCATCCGAATGCCCTTACACACATAAGGGCTTCGGATCGAGTATGGATCCGGGAAACAGACCCATGCTCGCTGCGTATTTCATCCGAATGCCCCCACATATATAAGGGCATCGGACCGTGGTTCACTACCCCCGTGGGGGGTGTGTCCCACGTCGTTCGCATTTCATTCGAATGGCAGCGACACCTTAAGCCCGTCGAACCGAAGCCGCTTCGTCATGCGTTTTCATGAAATGCGGTCGCATGATACACATGACTGTCCGTGAGTGGGTATCGTCTCAGTAGTATTGCACGGCTGGAGACCAGCTCGTCATCCCGCGCTCACACGCGTGGTCCGGCCGAATGAGAGCCGTGCGTTCGACAATGCGTTCCGAAATCATATGGCTCTTTCAGAACGCGCGTAGCGACTACAACGTAAGATGCGAAAAATAGTAGAGACTGATCGCAGAGATCAGATCTCCTCTAGGTGTTCGATACCTTGCTTCGAAACGTTAGCCTCTGTGATTCGGTCGGGCATCCAATCAGGTTTATCGTCAGGAGCATCCTCTTCCCACGCCCAGCCCTCGTAGATATGAACCTTCTTCGTCCCCTTCTCTCGGAGCTCGATCGTCGTGCGTTGAGCCTCATCTTCCGACGATGCTGGCTCAAGCCGTCGAGCTGCCTTTAGTGCTGCCTGACGCGGCGTTCGACCGGAAAAAACGCTCGTCTCCTGGCCCCCCGACTCACGAAGGGCAAAGTTT
Source organism: Halocatena pleomorpha (assembly GCF_003862495.1). Taxonomy (GTDB): domain Archaea; phylum Halobacteriota; class Halobacteria; order Halobacteriales; family Haloarculaceae; genus Halocatena; species Halocatena pleomorpha. Next base: position 81,460 of record NZ_RRCH01000008.1, read on the forward strand.
CGTTTGTCATCCGTACTGCGTGCCATGATTTTCACACCTCCATGTCACATCAGTACATACCGTCATATAACTGTATCCCCAAAATCGAGAGCCAGCTCCCAGTACATTTATATAGAAGACCGTTATCGTGATAGCTCATTGACCAAATATCCGGCACGCCAGACTTATGTATAGCGTATATCGAAGATTGCAGTACGATAGCGCGATGGTGCGAAAGAAAACGCTCAGTCCGAGCGGTGCCAAAGACGACAACGGCGAGTACCACAACGTACACCTAAACCTCCATGAAGACGAGCTGACGGTTGCGGGGATGGAGATCGGTGATGAGGTGTTCGTCCGGGTACGAGACAATAAAATCATCATCCAGAAAGCGGATGACGACGAGGATCTCGAACACGAATTCTGATGCAGTTGTACGACGTTGTGAAGCCGATTTTCTTCCGACTCCCTCCAGAGACAGCCCACGGCATCGTTCACTCGATGCTCAGGGCCACACAGAAAAGTGGGATCGATCGAACGCTGGCAGAGCACTACCGGGTAGCCGACCCCTGCCTTTCCTCAACGGTGTTCGGCATCGACGTTCCGAATCCGGTCGGCGTCGCCGCAGGCTTCGACAAAAACGCCGAAGCGCCGTCAGCGCTTTCGGGTCTCGGTTTCGGACACGTCGAAATCGGGGGCGTTACGGCCGAGCGTCAGCCGGGAAATCCCAGGCCTCGGTTGTTCCGGCTACCAGCAGACCGAGCACTCATCAATCGGATGGGGTTCAACAACCACGGTGCGGACGCAGTCGGTGCACGTCTCGCGCGGACGCGCGTGGACGTTCCTGTGGGAGTAAACATCGGAAAGTCGAAGTCGACACCGCTGTCAGAAGCCGCCGAGGATTATCTGTACACCTACAGGCGTGTTGAATCGAGTGGTGATTACTTCGTGGTCAACGTGTCGAGTCCGAACACGCCAGGGTTGCGCGAACTACAAAACCGGGAACACCTTGAGGAAATTCTCGGTACACTCAAAGACGCTGGTGCGTCGCCACTGCTCGTGAAGCTCTCACCAGATCTCACCGACGAAGCGACCGAAGCGGCGCTAGCCGTTGTGGATGCTCTCGATCTGGACGGCGTGATCACGACGAACACGACGACTGAGCGGCCCAGCTCATTGGAGAGCATCAACCGCGCAGAAGCCGGTGGCCTGTCCGGTGATCCGATCGAAGAACGCGCAACGCGCGCGGTCCGGTTCGTCGCAGAACGGACTGATGTTCCCGTGATCGGCGTTGGGGGTGTGTCGGACGCAGCGGGAGCATACGCGAAGATCCGGGCCGGAGCGTCGCTGGTCCAGTTGTACACCGGACTCATCTACGAAGGGCCGACGATCGCCCGCGACATCAATCGCGGACTGTTGGAACTGTTAGAACGGGACGGCTTCGACTCGATCGAGGAGGCGATCGGAGTGGATTTGGAGTGAAGCGAGAGCAAACAGATCATTCCTCCTCCGACGTCGGCTCCAGTGAAAGCCGCTCTAACCCCACGGCGTCGTAGTCTCGTTCACTAGTCAGAACACTCTCACCCCTGGTAGCGACGATACCAGCGTGGAGCGCATCGAATGGGATCAAGTGGTACTCATCGATGAACGCTGCTCCAGCGAGAACGACATCCTCGTGCGCTTTTGGAACAATCGGAACGAGTTCTAGAAGGTTGGAAATCGCTCGCGGAGCGTCGATGTCGTATGACACTGTGTCACGATCGCAAAACAATACAAGAACTTCGGCGTAGGCGAGAATCGACGTGTGAATGTTGTCGTGCTCTTTGAGGGCGCTGAGAGCCGGTTCACGGAGCCAATCCTCGTTCTTTACCAACGCAACGAGAACATCCGTTTCGACGTACATAGCTCAGTCCTTACTATTCCGTGACCGACGATCGGTCTCGTCTTGTATCTCCTGTGTGGTGGACTTGCGCGCGTCCGCTTTCAGTTCGTCCGCTTTCAGTTCGTCCACGTCCATCCGTCGAACGCGTCTCCGACGGCAGCACGAATCCCTTCCAACGGATCATCGTCAACGGGAAAGAGGGCGACGTGGCTGGGAAGTTCGACGATGCGATACCGAATCACCGAACCGCTCTCGGACGTCTTTCGGGAGGGAGAGTCGTCCCCGTTCGTCCGTGGACTTCGACACGGTGTCTCTGAGTTAGACGTGAATATACTATATCTCTCCCGTATATTCATCTGTATTCCCGTTCGAGCACTACCGACCCGGAACGCGCCTTCTTATCACTCGATCACTGCCAGGTCGAACTCGAAGGCGGCGACAGGCAGTTCGAGATCGTGTTCGACGAGCACCGAGGGATGGATCTCTCCGATGATTCCGGCGCGTTCCCCATCGAGCACCACTGCAGCAGTGCGTCCATCGATGAAGCTGGGATGGGCAGTGGGTGGGGTTTCGAGCGCCACGCCGAACGCGTCAGCGACCGCTTGAAGACGGGCTTTTGCGTCCTCGTAGCTGGCGTCGGTACGCGCAAGGACCGCTGCGGCAGTCCGGCGTTCGTGGACCTTCGTCTGTTCACGCTCGTCCACGGAGGCAGACAGTCCGATCTCGGAGAGGTCCTGGGGATAACTCCGGTGAGTGTTGTTTTCGAGCACCATCAGAAGCGATGGAAGCGCCCACGTTCGAACGATGGTGTACTCCTCGCTGTACGGTTCCATGATCGTCGGCGGTCGACTGACACCGAAGGCGTCGCTGTCAGCGGGATCGCTCTCCACGTTCATCCGGTCGAAACACTCCTGTTCGCTTGAGAGGTGGAAGTTCAGCATATCCTCAAAGCCCAGTCCGACGAGCACGTCACGAACTGCGTCCTCGCGTCGTGTACGGTCGTGACAGCCGCCAATGGTGCTCACGTCGGGATAACGGGGTTCGAGATCGTTGAAGCCGTAGGCCCGACCGATGTCGTCGACGATGTCGATCGCGTGGAGCACGTCAACCCGATACGGCGGAACAGCGACCTCGTAAGTCCGGTCGTCGTCAACATCGGCGTCAAGCCCGGCGCGTTCAAGGTAGTCGATCACGCTGTCGGTGCTGAGATCGCTTCCGAGCACCGACTCGATACGTTCGTGAGAGACTGTTTTGTGTGTCACTGAAAGATCCGGACGGTCAAGCTGGCGATCAGGATAATCGACAGTAACCCGTTCGACACGGCCACCACGCGCATCAAGCGCGTAGCAGATGATGGTACACATCTTATCGATCGTCCATTGGTCGGTCCCGGTCAGTTCAATGAACAGATCGCGGGAATCGGTCGAGACCTCCGTCCGTCTGCCGTTAATCACTGGCGGGAACGAGAACAGCCCGATGTCGTCGTAAATCGCAGGGTATCGTTCGTACTCCGCAACGAGACCGGCATACGTCTGGCCGGTCGGATGCTCCGAAAGCACGTCTGCAGGCGTGAGTTCGGCGTCGCTATCCAACGGAACGAATCGGTCACCATCAGGTGCGACGCCTCGATACGTGATCGACTTCGCGCGATCGTCGCTGCCACGGTGTCCTTTGAGCATCGTGAGATCGTGGACACCGATCGCTCCTTTCGCGCGTTGACGGCCCATCGTCGCATGGAGTTTCTCCTGCAGTTGGATGAGCGACTGGAGTTCACCCTCGTTCATGTCGAGTCCACGGACGACCGCACCGGTCACGTACGGCCGCTCGTCGGGGACAGACTCCTCAACCTCGATGACCCACTCGGGATCGTTGGTGGTCGGGACGTACACGCCTCGATCGTGGCCGTACTGGTACCGAAGCGAGCGCGCGACGCCCTCGACGCTGAGCCGGTCGAGTCGGTCAGGAGCGAACTCGAACTGGAGTGCACCTTCCTCGGTTTCTCCCTCGAACTCCAACCCCAATGCGAACAGATCGCGCTTCAGTTCGTCGTCATCTTTCTCGGTCGCGGCAAGCTGGCGGAGTTCGTCGGTGTCGATATCAACAACGGGCATCAGTACGTCCCCTCCGTGCAGTTACTCACTGCAAGCGGTTGCTGTGTGGTGGCAGTTCGGACCATTACACTCTCCGCGAACGAAGTCCTCGAAAACGCAACGCGTTTTCGGGAGCGCGAAAATCTCTGATTTTCGCAGCCGGAGCGGAGTGAGCGGCCTTTTTTGGTCCAGATTTTTTGCACGAGCGGTAGCTCTGCTACCCGAGTGGAAAAAAGGTGGTGCATATTAGTACGTCACCTCCGCTGTCCGCAGGAATTCAAGATCAGTGAGCGTTCCGTGGAGGTCTCGAATGTCCTCAGCACCGGTGATGAGCATTGCGAGCCGTTCGAGCGCGAGTCCCCACGCCATCACGTCACAGTCCACGCCAAGCGGTTCGAGCACTTCCGGACGGAACAGCCCGCTGTTGCCGATCTCGATGAGTTCCCCTGTCGTCGGATGACGACCGAATAGCTCGAAACTCGGCTCCGTGTAGGGATTGTAATGCGGCTTGAATCGGATGTCAGTGATCCCGAACTGTTGATAGAACTCCGTGAACGTGCCCATCAAATCACGCACGGACAACTCGTCAGCCATCACCCATCCCTCTATCTGGAAGAATTCTAACAGATGGGTTGCGTCGAGCGTGTCGTTTCGGTACGCCTTTTCGACGCTGAAATACCGCTGTGGCGGTTCGAGATCACCAGCCTCCTCGCCGGCGAGATATCGCATCGATAGCGATGTCGTGTGGCCGCGCAGCGCGAGTTCGCGCGCGAAGTCCTCGTCCCACGGGGAGTGGTACCCCTCGCTCTCCCCGCTGACGCCGGTTCGGTGGGCGTCACGAACACGGTCAACCAACTCGTCTGGGAGATCGTCGATACGCTCGGGATCCGACAACGCGAATCGATCCCAGTGGGTGCGTGCGGGGTGGTCCTGGGGCATGAACAGCGCGTCGTTGATCCAGAAATCCGCGTCCGCGTGCGGGCCGTCCATTTCGTTGAACCCCATGCCAACGAGCACGCGCTTAACGCGGTTTGCGATCCGACGCAGCACGTGCGTTCGACCGCCGTGGATCGTCTCGGTGTCGGCCGCGACATTGTACTCCGCAAAGTCGACATCCTGCCACTCCCCGCTTGTAAGCAGTTCGGGCGTAAGTTGTCCGACGGTGTCAGCCACGTCGACGCCTTCCATGAGCGCAGTCACGCCGTCGTCGGTGAGCGTGACCGATCTGGCTGTGGTTTCCTCGCGCACGAGGAGTTCCCGACGTTCTAACGACGCCAGTACGTCCGTCGAGAACGCAGCGTCGGCATCCGAATCGATCGCTGACAGCGCTGCGGCTTCGGCATCCGAATCGGGGTCCTGATCAGGATCGATCGAAACGGAGCCGCTTTCGATTTCGCCGTATCCTTTACGAGCGAAGTTCGACAGCGCGATCTCAACCGCCGAGCCGTCGAGATCCGCCGGATCGAGCAACTCACCGATCGAAACCGGTGCGTTCTCGGCACCGTGTTCGATGGCGGCCCGATAGAGTCGAACTTCGGGCAGTCCGTGTTCAACATACTGCTCGCCTTCCTCGGTCAGAGTGACGGATTCGGTCGTCTCCTCGGTCACGTCGAGTAGACTCGCGTCAGCGAGTTCAAACGCCGCGCGGGTGATAGCCGTCTCGTTCTCGTCCGTTTCAGCCGCAATCGTGGAGATCAGTCGTGGTTCGGTCGCGCTCGCCGCTTCGAGTACGGCGACTTGGGTTCGTGGGAGTTTCATGCGTTGTAGTGTCGTGTCGATAATGTCATAGTTAGTGATTCGAAATCGGATCGGCTTCGACCGCGATCCACAAGAGGCGTCGGTTTCAGGACGCGTCGCGTTTCCGCTCGGCGCCGCTCCACCGCCGCCTACGCGGGAAAAAAGCGGCCCCCAAATCACCGCGCGCTTGCCACCCGATAACGGGATACACTGGCAGGGGGTTCGACGCCATACGCGCCCTTGAACCACGAATACTGAAAAACGTTCTGGGTCGAAGTGCCGGAACGCTCACAGAGGGCGTGAGACAACCCTACTCGTCATTAGAGAGCCATGTTTCGGGCATTTGAATGACGTAGTGGCCGTTCTCTTGGAGAGCAATGATGTACTCCTCGCGGTCGTACAGTTCCATCAAATTGAGTTCGTACTGACCGGGTTCGAGGATTTTGATCGATTCGAACTGATCGTTGAGTTCCGACCGAAGTTCCGCGAGGTCAGGGTGTTCGCCAGTCGGTTCACGGACAACACGACCGGTAGGTGAGGGCCGATCAGAAGACGAAGGTGAAGAATCAGACGGCGGGAGATCGGTGCGTGTGTGAGCGGGGAGACTGTCCGGAGAAACGAACTCGGATCGAGCGGTCGCTTGGGCTGAATCTTCTTCCTCTTCGGAGGGGGAAGGATCGGAAGAATTGATGACATCGGCGTCTCGACCGTCGTCAGTGCGTGCCGGTCGTTCTTCGGGGGTCGTCGGATCTGAGGGACCACTCGCGGAGTCGTTCGACATCAGTTCACGAACGATCGAAGTCGCACGGCCGACGCGCCCACCGACGTTCCCACTAGGGGGATCCGGCGGCTCCTCGGCTGCTGGAACGTCGCCATCGTCCACGCCGTCCGGTTGGAACTGAAACGTCGTTCCTCCACACTCCGGACAGCCCGAAAGCATCTCCTTCGAACCATCTCCAAACGCACAGCCGCAGTTAGTACACTGATGTGGCATTGGCGCTCGATTCGTTACTGTGTTACAAGTGCTCGAATCAAGTTTTCATCCTTGTGAAGCGTCTCGATGCGGTTGGCTGGACCGATAACGGTCAGTTTATTCGGAGGATCGCGGCCAAAGAGCCGACTGAAAAATCCGGGATTCGAGTCCTGTTGCGGATAGCTTTCAATTTCGATACCAGTAAATTCGTCGGGACTGATCTCGTTCATCGTCACCTCAATGAGTTTGGATTCCTCCTCCGGTGAGAGACCTTCCTCAAGAATGACGATGTTTCCCTCCCGAACGCCATCGAGAATGAGACGGATCTTCTCCATACTCCGAAGATTCTGCATCCGCTCACGGCTCACGAGGTCGATCTGCACACCATCGTCCGTCGTTATATCAACCATCTGATTCACCCGAAATGGTTCGCGATTTTATCGTACACTTGCTCCATATTATCCCCTTCGAGGGCAGATAGCGGCACTACCTCGTGTTGTGGAAACGCGTTTGCGATGCGTTGGACGCTCGCGTCATCCAGATCGATCTTGTTGGCGAAGATCAACACCGGCAGGTCACGACTCTCGATGATTCCGACGAGCATCGTGTTGACCTGTGTGAACGGATCAGTTGTACTGTCGAGCACGTAGACGACGCCGTCCACATCCTCTCGAAGCCAGTGCATCGCTTCTGCAACGCCTTCGGTTGCTTCTCGGGACCGGCGCACGGCGTCCTCTTTGGTCATGTCGTGTTCGAGGAACTCGTTGTAATCGACCTTCGTGGTCACCCCCGGTGTGTCAACGATATCGATGGTAACAGCCGATCCGTTCCGTTCGATCTCGACGTTCTCTTTCCGACGTGCTCGGCGGGTTTCGTGCGGAACGTGGCTCTCGGGACCGACCGCGTCGCCCGTCCAATCCCGCGCAACGCGGTTTGCGAGCGTCGTGTTGTGAACAACGAGGCCGTCTGATGTTGTGAACGTGTGATGTTCTGGAACAGTAAGATCGTAGATAACACCGTCGTACTCAACCGTATCGATCGAAACAACCGGTTCCCACGTAACGTGTTCACGAGGGGCTGTGGCGGTCGGTGGAGACGGAACGACCGTGTGGACACCTCCGTCGGCTATGAATCGACCGCCGGTCTCGTTTCCTCCTAAACCGGACGACCATCGATCGAGGGGATCGCGAGGAGCGGTAGGGAATCGAGCGACATGAGAGCCGACTGAAAGTGTTTGGGCCTGCTGTTGAGTTACATGTCCGTCCGATCGGACGATAAACGGATGTTCCGGACTTACAACGACCGAGCTGCCAGAGCTAGTCTGAACGCGATACATCTCACCCTGGTATCGCTGACGAAACACATGTGAGACGGTTGCCGGAGCGACCGTCAGTTCCTCGGTCAGCGCCGGAACACGGATGCCCGCCTCCGAACATTCGATCCACCGCTCATGAGGTGAATCACTCACGTCAGGCGCGTCCGGACACGTTGCGCGCGCAGACAAGTAAATATCTTTGATCGATCGACGGGCACCGTCCCAGAGCAGGACCTCCTCATCTGCTGCCAGGCATTTTCCCGCGTTTGGCGGCCCGTAGATGCCTATCCGCTTCGGTTCGCTTCCCGAGAACAGCTTTGAAATGCTGTCTTTGATGCTCGCTATCAGACCCATCCTAACGCGCTCCTCCCACGGCCGCCGGCCGTGTATACCCGCAATTCCCCATCCAATGTACTTAAGCGTGCGTCAGACAACCATATCTTTGTTTTGGTATTGTTTTTGCAACATCTCGTAATAGTATATTTTAACTACAAAAATATTTATTACTTGAACGTCTTGACTACTCGACAGTCATAGATTGGTGGTGTGGCCAGCGGTGTAGTCGATGATGTAGTCGATGGTGTGGTCGATGGCGTAGTCGGCAGTGTAATCGGTAGGAGGTTATCTGTTCTTTATGGATACTGTATAGTTTTCTTATCCCTAAATGATCGTACGATCTCGTCACCCCCCCACCCCTTCGTTTCAACTGGAACAGTTAGAGGGAGGGGGGCCTAGACGAAATACCGAAGAAACAGCGACGATAGTAACACTAGAAAAAATAATTCATGTAGTTTATAGTATGTAATACAAAGAACTAGAACTAGCTAGCGGAACTAGCAAACAAACGACCTAGAAAGAAACTACGAATACAAAGAACAAAATAATTACTTTTTCTTTTTATCCTACGGATGCATTTCTCACTATGCCCTATTAAATCTTCTGCTACACTAGTACTCGTTCAGTAGTTCTCACTACCCCCTAGACCTTGTATGGGTTTCCAGTTGAAACGAAGGGGTGGGGGGGTTGCTGTAATACCCTCGCTGTAATACCCTCAGATTGTGATCTATAATCAATTTCCATTGTAGTCTCCCGTGCAGTCGTCCAACAGCTATCTACACAATTATCCACACTGGCATCTACACGATCCGCATTATACGTATCCCACCCACCCTAGAGATGCAGCCACGATTCATTACTCTCTATAGATTCATCCATTTCTATCAATTCAAACACACTATTCGGTATTGCTACTTAGTATACCATGCAGTATGCGATACAGTACACCTCCTAGACACCAAACTACGCACAACGGGCAAACTCACACAACAGGTGATCACGCCGGATATCGTGAAGAGTAGCAGCAACCACAAAGTTCGTCGCTCGTGTAGAACACAGACACACGACAATAGATGACACAGTACGTTACGTCTCATATATCATGTCACACGATCTCATCCGTTCGAACCGCAACGTTTAATGGGAATCTCACCCTCGTGTTCCCCTGCATCAGGTGGACACGTGGGGAATTTCCCCCCTTCGATACACAGCGCTAAACGCCCGAAATCGATCATTATAACGAATGCGCGGATCTGTTCCACTTGAAATGGAGGGGTGAACGAAACGAATGACAGACACAAACAGGGACGGAGATTCGGACACCATATTCAACGAGGAGCCAGCTGACACCGACGGTCAAAACGCGTTATTCAATGGACTCCCTGGGGAAGAGGAAGCTTCTCGGGGACTATTCGATGATCTTCTCAGTAGCGAGCCGATTTTCGAGAACAAAGAGGTTCTTCGGCCGTCGTACACCCCTCGACGTCTTCCACACCGTGAAGAACAGATCAACAATATGGCCACGATCCTCGTGACAGCCCTCCGCGGTGACACTCCATCGAACATTCTCATTTACGGGAAAACTGGCACTGGAAAAACCGCTTCAGCGAAGTTCGTCAGCGAAGAACTCGAAAGCACGTCCGAGAAGTACGAGGTTCCCTGTGAGGTACAGTACATCAACTGCGAGGTCACGGACACGCAGTATCGCGTTCTCGCTCAACTCGCAAATACGTTCATCGACCAGAACGAGCAGTACATCGATCAGCAACTGTCCGAGCTGAAAGACCTCAAAGAACGCGCGAACGAGTCCGCTTCTGAACTTTCGGAGACGGAGTTCGACTCGATCACCGCGATCGACGACCGGATCGAGACGTTGACAGACGACCGCGAACAGTTCGAATCCGTTCCGATGACGGGATGGCCCACTGATCGGGTGTACTCCACGTTTTTTGAGGCAGTCGAATACGCCGAGCGTGTGGTAGTCATCATGCTTGACGAGATCGACAAGCTCGTTGAGAAGAGCGGCGACGACACGCTGTACAATCTCTCGCGGATGAACTCCGAGCTCGAAAATTCGCGCGTTTCCATCATCGGAATTTCGAACGACCTGAAGTTCACGGACTTTCTCGATCCACGCGTCAAATCGAGTCTCGGTGAGGAGGAGATCGTCTTTCCGCCCTACGACGCGACACAGCTCAAAGACATCCTTCAACACCGATCGGAGGTAGCGTTCAAATCCGGAGCGCTTTCGGACGACGTGATCCCGTTGTGTGCGGCGTTTGCCGCCCAAGAACACGGTGACGCCCGGCGCGCGCTCGATCTTCTTCGAACGGCGGGAGAACTCGCAGAACGCGACCGGACAGACTTCATCGAGGAAGAGCACGTCCGACAGGCCCAAGAAAAGATCGAACTCGATCGTGTGGTTGAAGTCGTCAGAACGCTCCCAACGCAGTCAAAGCTCGTTCTGTACGCCATCATTCTCCTCGAACGCCACGGTGTTCGCAATATCAACACCGGCGAAGTGTTCAACATTTATAAACGACTCTGCACCGAAATAGGTGTTGATGTGTTGACACAACGTCGCGTGACCGACCTCATCAGCGAACTCGACATGCTCGGGATCGTAAACGCCGTCGTGGTCAGCAAAGGACGGTACGGGCGGACCAAGGAGATGAGTCTCTCCGTACCGCTTGAGGATACCGAAACGATCCTACTGAGCGACTCCCGGCTCGCTGACGTCGAAGAAGCACAACCATTCGTCCAAGCTCGATTCGACGATTGACGCCCGTTCCGATCGGACGACCCCCCGAGACGTAGTTTACGATCGGGCGTGATCCAGTGCAATCGCCCCGCCGAGAGCTCCCGTTCCGAGGAGTCCTCCGTACATTCCGGCTGCACTAGCTACTTGCCCGCTGATCATTCCCATTAGCAGCCGGATTGAGCCGAGATACGGGATACGGAACACGGCCGTACCGATGATCCATTCGGGTTTTACTGGCTCACTGAGTCCAACGACCTGATCATACTGCCCGTTTTTCTCTTTGTTGTCGCCTTTCGTGATGAATCCGCTGTGTTCCGCCGGACAGTGAGGGAGTTCCCCACAGCTCTCCGCGTTCCCAACGTGATCCGGATTCGCCTTGTCGTACCAGTTTTCACCCTCTTCGACCCAGAACCGTGCCCTGTGAATGATCGGGGTTTGTTGCTCAGATCCATCGGGCTTATAGATAATCACATCGCCGTATGTGCCGAACTTCTTGTGCTCGTTCTGTTGCGCTTGCTGATACGGAATGACTCCGGTGCTTTTCCCGTCGTGATTGATGGCTGCTTCTCCCGAAAAGCGGTGTTCATCCATGACAAACACGAGATCGCCCTTCTGAATGTGTGGCTCCATGCTCGGGCTTTCGATCGCAACCATCGGCGGCCATACCCCACTTATACCGAACAGCAGTCCCCCAACGAGAAGTACTATCAGTATAGATCCTGTGACCTCCCTGAGGAATGCGATGAGTCCGTTCTCCGTCGTCCACAACCATTTAAGCCATCCAATCGGCCCTACCGGACTGTCCTTATCGCCGGGGTTTGCCATTAGGACTCATTGCTGCTCATCTCGTTTGAACCTTCTGGGTTCTGATTCGATTTCTGCGACGTGAGAGCGTACTCCGGCGTGAGTTTCGCACGATTGTCGGCTCCCGTTCACTCCCGTTCATTTTTCCACACGCGCGTTTCGTCAACAACGATTTCGTCCACCACGAGAGCGTATCCCGTCAGTCTCGATACCGATTCACACCCCCCGTTTCGACTGGAGGCTATCGTATCGTGTGGACGAGAAATCCGGGGGAAAGCCCTCTATGCATTCGAACAATCCACACGAAACCAAGGGGTGGAAAGGAAACCTTCCGCTTCACTCCGGCTGTGCCCGTGGTCTCTCGGCTCCGAACATACAGCCCGAGCGCTCGTACATGGTGACCGTATGCGACTATGCGCGCGTCAATACACGTCGATACCGGCAGTGCGACCGCTCAGGATTCCAGTCGGTATTTGAGCGTTCGTGTTCCTTCGAACGTTGGACCGTTCCCCTCCCGTTCGAACGCAGCGTTTTCGACGGCTTCTTTGATTTGTTTGTCGGATTCGGGAACCAGTAGTTCGACGTTCATGCCTTCTTTGTGTGCGAACCGAATCGGTTCATCGAGTAGTTGCTCGCAAATCTCTTCTGTCCCTTCTAACTGCGTGATATGAACGGTGTTCCGACGGGCATCGAAACTGATGAATCCCCGAACAGTGTCGTGATCAGCGGCGACACGCACTGTTCGGTCGTGAACGAGATTGCGCATCACGTCTCGTGGCGCCCCTGTTTGGGCGGCGAGTTCCTCTGCGTCCGCCTCGGTGGCGTCCCGAATGTGCATATCCAGTGTAGGGTTCCCTACGAGTATAAAGCCTCATCGGTAGTGACACCGGAACGGCAAGGCTTCGCGTTATACTGCCGTTTATGGCTGCGCGCAAGAGACACACGACAATGAGTTACATGGATCCTCTCAGAGGGGGGAAACGATGCGTGTAGTATCGAAGTTCGGGGGTACCAGCCTCGGCAACGGCGACCGTGTTAACCGGGCTGCTGACTCCATTGCAGCCGTGGTCGAGGATGGTCACGAGATCGCCGTGGTGGCGAGCGCGATGGGTTCGACAACCGATTACCTCCTCGATTCTATCACGTTCGACGCGGACGAGTCCGACCGTGCTGAGATCGTCAGCATGGGCGAGCGCACTAGCGTTCGGATGCTCAAAGCGGCTCTTGCAGCGCGCGGCATCGACGCGTTCTTTTTAGAACCCGGTGGCGATGACTGGCCGATCATCACGAACGCCCGCGGTGAAGTCGATGTAGACGAAACCGAACAGCGCGCGAAGGCGCTCGCGGATCGACTCGATGGAACGGTCCCGATCATCACGGGCTTTCTGGCTCAAGACCACGCTGGCAACGTGACCACGCTCGGTCGTGGCGGGAGCGACAGCACTGCCGTCATGCTCGGCAACCACATGAACGCCGACGAAGTCGTCATCGTCACCGATGTCGAAGGCGTCATGACCGGCGATCCGCACGTTGTCGAGGGCGCGCGAAACGTCGGTCAGATAACCGTCGACGAACTTCGAAATCTCTCGTTTCGGGGGGCGGAAGTCATTGCCCCGAGCGCACTCGGATACAAAACCGAGAATTTCGGTGTCCGTGTCGTCCATTACCAACACGGTGATCTCCTCTCGGGTGGCACAACAATTGAGGGCCAGTTCGAGAACCTCATCGATCTCCGGGACGAGCCGTTGGCGTGCATCACGCTCGCCGGCCGCTCTGTCAGAAACCAGGCGGGTGTTCTCTCCCAGCTTTCGAGTTCGCTCGCTGAGCAGGAGATCAACATCGACGCGGTTGCAAGCGGAATGGATTCGGTTACTTTCTACGTGGATCAGACGCTCACTGAACGCGTTGAGACCCTCTTACACGATGTCGTTATCGATGACGAACGGCTGTCGAGCATCACCGTCGAGGACGAGATCGCTGTGGTCCGCGTTACCGGTGGCGAACTCCCCAACCAGCCCGGCGTGATCAGCGACATCGTCAACCCACTCGCTGATGCCCACATCAACATCCACGACATCATCACAAGCGCGACCAGCGTTGCGATCTTCGTCGACTGGGATGACAGGGAGGAGACGCTCGAAATCGCTCAAGCGGAATTCTCACAGTGATTGCCAACAGCTGAAGGAATAATTCATTATATTCCAACAGCAACCGGTATGCATGGCGCAAGAACACACGCGACGCGACACACTCAAACTGCTGTCTGCCCTCGGGGCGGCCGGTATCATCGGGAGCGGGTCTGTCGGGGCGGTTCCCTCACACAGTCACAAAGAAGACGACGCCACACTGAACCGGTTTGCGACGACGGTCGCCGGGGCCGAAATCACGGGTGTGTTCGTCACCCAGGACGGACAGCTCTTTTTCAACGTCCAGCATCCGTCGGATACCGCCCGAGAGCGGTACCAGCCGGGAGCGATCGGTGCCGTCGCCGGCGTGGACATGCGCCGTTTGCCCGCCGATTTCGAAAGCGTTCAACCGCCGGAAAGCCCCGCCGAATACGTCACGACCGCAGCTGGTGAATATCAAATACTTGCAACGAGTGACGACGAAACCGAAAGCGGACAGCGGCTTGGAATGCCATATTCCCCGGACGGCGAGCCGCTAACTGACGGAAACGATCCGGATTTCAACGGGTTCATACTGGCTGATGAGACAGCTAACGAGGGCTATCTCTTCACGAACTGGGAGGACGTTCCGGGCATGGTGAGTCGGCTTCACGTCCAACAGTCTCGTTCGAGTGGCCAGTGGTCGGTTGTGGAACGGACGAACGTCGATTTCCGCGGCGTAGAAGGCACGTGGAACAACTGTTTCGGGACAGTGACTCCGTGGAACACCCCCTTGACGTCCGAGGAGTACGAACCCGACGCACGGGCGTGGTTCCACGAGGACGAGCAAACCTACAACAACCAAGAGGCGAAGATCGAGTCGTATCTCGGACGGTTCGGTAACGCCTACCGCTACGGATACGTCGTTGAGATCGAAGAACCCCAGTCAGACGATCCGAAGCCGACCAAACATTACACGATGGGACGGTTCTCTCACGAGAACGCCGTCGTGATGCCTGATGATCGAACGGTGTACATGAGCGACGACGGAACCGGTACGGTCTTTTTCAAGTTTGTCGCGGACACGCCGGGAGATCTGTCCGCGGGAACGCTGTACGCCGCAGCGGCCAAACAGCAAGGCCGAAGCACGGATCCGCGGGACGTGTCGTTCAAACTGGAGTGGATCGAGCTAGCCCATGCTACCGACAAAGCGGTTGAATCGTGGATCGCTGACTACGACGATCAGGAACCGTCCACCGATCCGACCTACATCACCGACGACGAGATCACGGCGTGGGCGAACGGCAACGCGGCCGACGATCGCGTGGCGTTTCTCGAATCCCGAAAAGCCGCTGCTGCGAAGGGCGCAACCAATGAGTTCCGCAAGATGGAGGGCGTTAACGTTCGTCCGAACGCGACACCCGGCGACCATCTGTATCTTGCGATGTCTGAGCTCAACGAAACAATGCGTTCGAACGATGACACCGACGAATTCGACGATCCTCAAGACGATATTCACCTCGACCGGGAGGATGCCGGAGCAGTGTACCGTCTTCGGCTCGACGGAAACTACGACGTTCACCGGATGGAGCCGGCCGTCGTCGGCGGTGATCATGCCACTATCTGCGGTGGCTGTCCATACGACGCCCGCCCTAACTCAAACGCTACCGTCTGTCAGGACTGTGCGTTTAACCCGTCTTCCGACGACGAAACATCCGCCTCGACCGCCTCAGATTCGAAGGGCGTTAACAGGGTGACTGACGGAGCAACCTCGCTTCTCGGGAGCGGTCTGGCGTCGCTGACTGAACGATCCACCTCGGTCGATCCGGAACACACCATCGCAAACCCAGACAACATCGTGGTCTTACCAGACGGTCGCGTGATCATCGGGGAAGACAGCGCTATCCACAAACCGAACATGCTGTGGGTGTACGACCCCGGCCGTTCCGCGTGAACTACTGACGCTTTCCGTCTTTTTTCGCTGCCGCAACCAGTGCTTGACACGTCGGTATCTCAGTATGACAATTGTTATCGATATATCGTTGTGGCACGGTATATATAGAAACGTAGGAACTACATACAAAATCCGCAAGTCTCATAATCCGTTCCGGAGCAAATACATGTAATGGCAGCGGAACGGCCTGTGACACGGCGACGATTCGTCGCGGGGGTTGGCGTGGCTGGTATTGGTGCCATGGCAGGGTGTACGACGAATCCGAACCTCGGGAACACAAACGGTGGTGTTGCTGATGGTTCGTCAGAAACGCTTTCGGGTGCTATCAACATCGCCGGCAGTTCAACGGTGTTTCCGCTTGCAAAGGCGATCGCGGTAGCGTTTCAAAATAATCATTCGAATGTAGAGGTATCATTGAGCAGCACAGGTACTGGCGGCGGCTTCGAGAACTTCTTCTGTCAGGGAAAAACCGATTTCAACAACGCGAGCCGTTCGATCGGAGACGGTGAACGCAAGCGGTGTCAGGACAACGGTGTCGAACCGTTGGAACTTCGTGTCGCCACGGACGCGGTCACTGTCGTTGTGAACAACGACGCCGATTGGGTCGACTGTATGACTGTCGAGGAGCTGCGACAGATCTGGGAGCCAAACGGCGCAAAGCAGTGGAGCGACGTTCGTTCGGAGTGGCCGGACGAACCGATCAACCTGTACGGTGCAGCAGACACCTCCGGAACGTTTGACTACTTCACCGAGTCTATCGTCGGTGAGGAGGGCAAACACCGAGACGACTACCAAGCAACCGAGAAAGACAACACCATCATACAAGGCGTTTCGGGCGATCGGTACGCGATGGGGTATCTGGGATTTGCGTACTATCAATCGAATCAGGACGCGGTAAAAGCGGTCGCTATCGACGACGGAAATGGGTGTGTTGTCCCTTCGATCGACACGGCCAAAAGAGGGGACTACCAGCCACTGTCTCGACCGCTGTTCACGTACGTTTCGAAGGCCGCACTCAAGAAGCCACAGGTCGCTTCCTTCGCCCGGTTTTTCGTTGAACAGAGCACGAACGAGCAGATCGTCACCGAGCAAGTTGGTTACGTTCCGAACACCGACAAAGAGATGAACCAACAGCTCACGAAGCTTGATAAAGCGATCGAGAGCGTCCAACAACAATGATGGAGCTGTGTCCATCCACAGGTGAGGATCGATGAGCGACGAACTGGGAGTAACACGGCAGACTAACACCGCTCCGCGCGAGCGTATCGCGCGATGGTTCTTTTTCGCCTGCGCTTCGGTCTCTGTCGTCGTCACTCTCGGGATCATCGGGGTGTTGTTGCTCGGTGCAGTGGAGTTCTTCCGGGCAACAGCGGTACCTCTCGGCAGCGCGCCCGAACAGACCGTACAGTTTACGGAGTATCTGCTCGGTACGACGTGGTCGC
>NZ_RRCH01000009.1 GCF_003862495.1 Halocatena pleomorpha
ACGGAGCGCTCGGGCACAACGCCAAGATAGCACTCGTCACTGACGAGCCACAGGACTACCTACTCGGTCGGCTCGGCCCGAACAAAAAATACGACGTCATTCCGTACGTCTGCCCTGAGTGTTCACTCACTCGGCTGTATGCGGATATTGACGAGTGAGCGCACAGACAAGGTCATTATTACGACAATTATTACTACGTAATGACGTAGTCGTTATCCCTCGTCTCGTGTTGCCAAGCCACCAATCACCGGCAAACCTCCGTGCAGAGCGAGTCGGTTAAGACGTTCTCGTGGTTTCACACCACAATGCGAACCGCCCTAGCCGTGACGGAGGTGGATCGATGAGTGAACGAATGGTTCCGAGAGCACACACCGTTCGTCTGGAACTCGACGACGAACCGGGCAAGCTGTTGAACGCGCTCGACCCGATCGCTGAACACGGTGGTAATCTTCTGTCGATCTTCCACGAGCGGGGGAACCGAACGCCACGGGGACAGATTCCTGTCGAAGTCGACGTTGAAGCGACGCCGGAACGCTTCGATCGGATCGTCAGCACGCTGCGCGAAACAGGAGTGAACGTTGTTCAGGCCGGTGCGGAACGATACAGCGAGGAGCTTACCGTGCTCTTGGTCGGGCGTCTGATTGAGACGGACCTCTCGGACACGCTCACGCAGTTCGAACACTGTTCGAGCGCGTCGGTGGCTGATGTGTCGCTTACGGTAGCGGACGAAACTGATGAAGTTTCGAGCGCTCGTATCCGGCTCGCAGCGCACGCCGGAGAGACCGACCGCGCGCTGGCAGCGATCCATGAGGTAGCTGCGGAGAAGGATCTCACAGTGATCTCTCCGCTCACGAGGGGTGATTCTGGATGAAACTGGCGATCATGGGTGCGGGTGCCGTTGGGGCGTCGGTCGCGGAGCTTGCAAGCACATACGGCCACGAGGTAACGGCGATCGCTGATTCGAATAGCGCAGCGATCGACCCGACCGGACTCGACACCGACGCCGTCCTCACGAGCAAACGAACGTCGGGAGCCGTCGGAGACGACGATCCTGACGCCGTGCTTGCGGGAACGTACGATGTGCTCGTCGAGGCAACGCCGACGACCCTCGGTGACGCCAACCCGGGATACAACCACACCGTCGAGGCACTGGAACGAGACCGCCACGTCGTGTTGGCGAACAAAGGACCGATCGCTGAGCGCTACGACGAAATCCGTACGAGCGAACGAGACAGCGACGGACGCGTGCTCTTCGACGCTACCGTTGGGGGTGCGATCCCTGTTCTCACGACGATCGGAGATCTCGGTCGATCGAACGTTACCGCCGTCCGGGGCGTTCTTAACGGCACGGCCAACTTCATCCTTTCACGGATGGCCGCCGAATCCCTCGATTACGAGCACGTACTCGCGGAAGCGCAGGATCTCGGTGTGGCGGAGGCTGATCCGACGTTCGATGTGGATGGGACCGACGCGGCGCTAAAATGTGTCATTCTTGCAAACGTCCTCTTCGACGGCGGATACGCCCTGTCCGACGCGTCCGTCACGGGCATTCGAGAGATTCCGGGTACCGCCCTCCAACTGGCCGCAGAGGACGGCAGAACGATCCGGCTTATCGGGGAAGTCATCGACGACGAAATCTGTGTCGAGCCGCGACTGGTGCCAGAAACCGGGACGCTCGCCGTCTCTGGCACCCAAAACATCGTTCAACTCCACACCGAACACGCGGGTCGGCTGAACATCAGTGGCCGCGGCGCGGGTGGACACGAAACTGCCACCGCCGTACTCGGAGATATCAACCGGCTGAGCTAGGGTAGCTCCACCACAAAATCCGAACGGGGCGACACTACTGATCAATCGTGGTATGATCTGTCAAACCGCTGTACGCGAAGGGAACGAGTGGGCTATGCTTTCGAAATCGTTTTATGAGGTTCACCCGGTAGTAACCCCTACAGCGCTTTGCGCGTGAGATATCAATGGCAGACAAACCGCACCAGAATTTAGCGATCATCGGTCACGTCGACCACGGCAAAAGCACGCTCGTCGGTCGACTGCTGTTCGAGACAGGGAGCGTTCCCGAGCACGTAATCGAGCAGTACCGAGAAGAGGCAGAGGAGAAAGGCAAAGGCGGCTTCGAGTTCGCGTACGTGATGGACAACCTCGCTGAAGAGCGTGAGCGAGGCGTCACCATCGACATCGCCCATCAGGAGTTCGACACCGACGATTACTACTTCACGATCGTGGACACGCCGGGCCACCGTGACTTCGTGAAGAACATGATCACGGGCGCGAGTCAGGCTGACAACGCCGTGCTCGTCGTCGCTGCTGACGACGGCGTTCAGCCGCAGACACAGGAGCACGTTTTCCTCTCGCGCACCCTTGGCATCGGCGAACTCGTCATTGCCGTCAACAAAATGGACCTCGTCGACTACAGCGAAGAGGATTACGAACAGGTCCAAGAGGAAGTCAAGCAACTCCTCAAACAGGTCCAGTTCAACGCCGACAACACCACGTTCATCCCGACCTCGGCGTTCGAGGGCGACAACGTGGCGGAGCTGTCGGACAACACGCCGTGGTACGACGGGCAGACGATCCTCGATGCGCTCAACGACCTGCCGGAGGTCGAGCCACCGACGGACGCCCCGCTTCGGCTTCCGATCCAGGACGTATACACGATCGACGGGATCGGGACGGTGCCGGTCGGCCGCGTCGAAACCGGTATCATCGAGCCCGGCGAGAACGTCACGTTCCAGCCCAGCGACGCGGGCGGTGAGGTGAAAACCGTCGAGATGCACCACGAAGAGGTGCCCAAAGCAGAGCCTGGCGACAACGTCGGGTTCAACGTCCGGGGTATCGGCAAAGACGACATCCGCCGCGGTGATGTCTGTGGCCCAGCCGCCGATCCCCCATCCGTCGCTGACACCTTCCAGGCACAGGTCGTCGTCATGCAACACCCCAGCGTGATCACCGCCGGTTACACGCCGGTGTTCCACGCCCACACGGCACAGGTCGCGTGTACCATCGAATCGCTCGACACGAAACTCGATCCGGCGAGCGGTGAAGTCGAGGAAGAGAATCCCGACTTCATCAAAAGCGGAGACGCGGCCGTCGTCACGGTCCGTCCCCAGAAGCCGCTGTCGCTCGAACCGTCGTCGGAGATCCCCGAACTCGGGAGCTTCGCCATCCGCGACATGGGTCAGACCATCGCCGCTGGCAAGGTCCTGAGCGTCGAGGAGCGCTAATATAGATGCAGCAAGCACGCGTTCGGCTGGCGGGGACCAGCCCAAACGACCTCGACACCATCTGTGACGATGTCCGAGAGATCGCCGAGAAGACCGGCGTCAGTCTCTCGGGTCCGGTGCCACTTCCGACGAAAACGCTCGGTGTCCCATGCCGAAAATCACCCGACGGTGAGGGCACGGCGACGTGGGAGCACTGGGAGATGCGTGTTCACAAACGGCTTATCGACATCGACGCCGACGAACGCGCGCTCCGACAGCTGATGCGGATTCAGGTTCCGAACGACGTCAGTATCGAGATCGTCCTCGAAGACTGAAGACCCCAAACGGGTCCACATCGGCATCTCACGCGCTCGGCTTTCGCGCGTGAACGGAAACGGTTAAAGGTAGGCGGTGGCTTGGTCGTACTGTGGGCTCGTAGATCAGTGGCAGATCGCTTCCTTCGCAAGGAAGAGGCCCTGGGTTCAAATCCCAGCGAGTCCATGAACGAGTGGAGTTTTATGGAGCGAGTGAATGGTGAGATGGATTTGAGCCAGCGAGTCGCAGCACCCGACCGGTGGGAGGGTGATCGTCTCGCCCAGTTCAAATCCCAGCGAGTCCATGAACGAGTGGAGTTTTATGGAGCGAGTGAATGGTGAGATGGATTTGAGCCAGCGAGTCGCAGCACCCGACCGGTGGGAGGGTGATCGTCTCGCCCAGTTCAAATCCCAGCGAGTCCATGAGCGAGCGGAGTTTTATGGAATGAATAGTTGACGAGCAGATGGTACGTTGCAGTCGGACTGATTAACAGGGATAGATTTTGATATCGTCGACGTGAACCTCCTTTTCGGTCGTCCAGATCGCCAATCGCCAGCCACCACTGTGATCGGTGCCGATATCAGCACGCGGACAACCGAAGGGGGCGTAGATCCGTGTCCACGTGTCATCAACGGTCCACGACGTATCAAATTTTTTATCAGAAAAATCGTCGGTCGTGAACGAATCCACTCGCGTTCGGACAGTTGCCGTTTGTCCGGTTGGAGCTTTGGCGTGGAAATCAAGCATTCCAGCCGGGAATATCGGAGCGAGTGTAATCCGCCGCTCGGAAAGACCGTTCGTCCGTTTTCCACTGATGTTCGATCCCATCGCCCAGTAGTTGCTACCCGTTTTCCCGCCGTCGGTGCGGACGGTCGGGGACGCGCCGTACGAACCCCAGACACCGTCCTCCCACGTGGAAGCAAAGGAAGCGTCGGAGTCGTTGACGATGTTGCCAGCCGGGAGATCCCACGGAATCAACAAGCCGCCCGTCGATGTCGCTAAGTCGAGTGCGCCGGCCGCTCGCCTTTGAGCGGCGTAATCAAGGATCGCTTCCATTCGGTTCCAGTCCTTGATATTATGTGTGTGAAAGAAAAACCGGAGTCGATCGGTCGTTTTCGTGAGCCTATCGATGATCTGCTTCGCTTCTGCCGCTGTCATGTCGTCGTCTTCGATCTTGATCGACGCCGCGCCGTGATGAGCGACGTTGCCAACCGCGCGCGGCCCATCCGAGGCTGGAGCGGCGTACCCGTGACCGCTCGCCGCGAACGCCGTCCGAGTCATATACGATTTCGCGTTGTCGATCTGGCTGGTGTTGATTCCTGATCCCTTGCGGGGCATCATGTGCTGGACCGGAAATCCCATCTCCTCTAATGCACGCTTTTGATCGAGCAGAATCCGTTCCAAATCACCTAAATCATCGACATGCTCGTCCAAGTGACCGCCATCAGCTGTGTAGAGACCAACTTCACAGCCGTGCATCATCATCTCGATCAGTTGGGACCGTTCCAATCCAGTTCCAATCCGATCCGGTGTGGCCGCCATCATCCACGGAATCCCTCGCTTTTTCATCCGAGGAAATGTTTCAGTGTACTCCGCTGGATAGCTCCCTTCGGAGTGAAACATCAAAACCGGTGTCGATTTGTGTACTGGATACGACGCGAGATGCTTCGGCATCTGCATGGGCCAACTCGCCCACCGAGCGTCGGAAACACGTCCCGCAGCAAAATCACTGAGCGCGTGACCGAACACTGAACGCTCTTTGATGCGCTCGTGGACCGTGCGGATCGGTGCGAGTGGCTCAGCTTTCGTACCGAGTGGCACCTTGTACCACTCCGTGCCCTCCGCGGGCCACTCGTAGACTCCACCGTCAGTGATCGCAAACGCCGGCGTCTCCTTGGGTGGTGTGGGAAGCTCTGCTTTCGTCCGTTTGCGAATGATCGAGTCGTAAATCGCAGACGCGTCGTAACTCATCGTGAGTCCAGTATCGGATGGAGGGGCGGAATCATCACTAGTTAGCTGATAATACCCACCAGCCGCTGCGATTGTCGCGAGGAGTCCCAAAAAATTTCGTTTACTTACTTTTGTGTAAAGTGATTTCATAACCACGTTAAAACCAACGTAATAGAGCAATAAATATATTCTATGTTGGTACAAAATATTGTAATCTATATAATTAATTGTATAGCGTGTGCTACAGTAACAATTTGCATCCTTGCGGTTCAGATGGTCACTATGAGTGAATGGGGAACGTCAGACCGGCGGGAGATCGATGATACCGATGGTCCACTGGTCGTCAAGTGATTCTTGAGCGCGGACGCCGTCGACGGCACAGCGCCAGCCCTTCTCCGGGCCGCGCCACCACGGATCGAACGTGTGCATCCCATTGTTCGCCCACCCGGTGCCGAACTCTTCAAGGACGGGAGAGCCGGCCACTTCCCGATCGGTGTACGTAGACGGGGACAATTCAGTCACCTCACAACACCGGACGGCGTCGCCGTAGTTCTCCACCAGATCTTGGAAGTACAGAAACAGTCGTCCGTCGTGGACGATCGGCCGGCCGCCCTGACGGGCGGCATCCCGGCGATCAGTGACCACGGGGTTTCGTTCATGGGGTGTCCACCCCTCGCGTTCGAGATCTGTGGAGTGATAGATCATCACCTGTTCATTGCCCCGGTCGGTGAACAGCCACCACCGGCCGTCGTACCGAATGAACGTCGGATCGTGGGGATAGTAATCGACATCGATCGCGTTGCCGATGTGGGTCCAGTCAGTCGGAAACCGATCGGCCTTGTACAGTTCCACCTTCTGGCCCGTCGGCGGACACATGTAGTAGCTCCCCTTGTATTTCCACACCAGCGGAAACGACGTGTGATACTGCTTTTCCAGCACCACCTGATCGTACGTCCACGTCAGCCCGTCCGGACTGGTGGCGTGCCCGATCGGCGCGTCCGGTTCTCGGTCGCTGTTCAAAATCTCGAAAAACATGTGCCACTCACCCGACTCAACGAACAAAAACGGATCCGCCACGTACTCCACGTCGCCGTAATCCGTTACGTCGCTCCCCGACAGCACTGGCTGGGCCGCCGACGGTTGAACACGTTGGCCTGTCGGCGGCGCGGCCGTCACTGAAGCGTGAGGCAGGTGCGGAATCGTCTCACCCGTGTAGGAGGACACTGCGTTGGCTGCGGTTTTAGTGCCGGAATCGGCTGTCTTTACCACGGATCCCGTCTGTGTTGAGGTTCCAAATCTATCGGTGCTATTCGGTGTCGATCCGTCCGTTGGGGCAACTGTGTCGGTCGATGGCGTCGAAGCAAAGTCCGTTCCTGACTGTTGACAGCCAGCACTGCCAGCGATAAGAGCGGTACTATAGAGAAATCGTCGTCGAGTACAGTTCATTTTTATAATTTCCTATGTAATAAAATTATACTACTTGTCTTGCTCGTTCGGACAGCCAGTATCGGGGGCATCAGCGGTTGCGGATTGCTGTTGATCGTTGGCACGCTCCGTTTCGTCAGCGTCGTCAGCGTTACTGTCGGCACCGTCTTGGGAAGTTCCGTCCGTTTCGTCAGCGTTCTCTCCGTCGGTTTTAGCCGAGTCGCCATCACTGCCAGTGTCACCGCCACCACTACCGTCGTCACTGCCAGTGTCTTCTTCGTCGTTGGGATTGTCTTCAAGTTCGTCTGAGTCCGGCGGATACACGTACAGTTCGAGGGTCCTATCGGCTCCGTCAATCGTGATCTCCTTGTTGTTCGATCGCCAGATCTCATCTCGGTACTCGCTGGCCGCCGAAACAGTGTACGCACCGTCTTCTAGTTCAAACGACGCTTGAACGTACGTCGGAGCACCATCAACAGGCTCGGTTGTTTTCGTCGTTCCATTCACGGTTACATCACCGCTAACGATGTCCGCGTCGCTTGATTCGACGAGATAGACGGAGAGACTGTGAGATTCTGTAGCAGGAGCGTCGTCAAGTTCGTCTGAGTCAGGGGGGGACAGAAGCAGTGAGACGGACTCATCCGCTCCATCGATCGTGACCGCCTGGTCCTTGGCGCGCCACGTCTCGCCTTGAAAGTCACTCTCTCCCGATACAGTGTACGTACCGTTTTCCAGTTCGAACGTCGTCAGAATCTTGGCGGGGTCCCCATCCACAGGGGCCGTCGTCTTGGTCCGGCCGTCGACTGTAACGTCACCGCTAACGATGTCCGCACTATTGGAGGCGATCAGTCCGACGGTAAGAGTATGGGTCTCTGTCTCGTTGTTGGTTGCGCCATCAGTCTGAGCTAATCCTGTTGCTGTTCCTCCAATTCCTAATGTGGAAGCAACAAGACTGGTTTTGAGAATACTCCGGCGTGTGGTACGTCTCTCGATAGCATCGATAGGATCCGATGTCATATACGACGATCAGAAATTTCAGAACCGTCGGCATAAGCTTCGTGGCCATTGATAATAATCACGTCACATGTGAAAGATCGTCAACTAGAGAATGGTTATGAAACCATCATTACGCGGATCAACTCGGGTTTGCCGCGATTTTCATGTCTCCGCTGAGCACCGATTTTGTGCCGGCGCGTGCGGGCTATAGACGGAGAATCGCTGAAGATGACCCTCGACAAACGCCCAATACTACCCGACCGAACGTCTGGTTTTTGGTCAAAATACAACCTTATACACCCCCGTATTCTGCAGTAAATGAGACGTTCGTGCTATTACAGAATCTAAAAACAAATATTATCAACTCAAAGCTTATGTACTGTCGTTCCATGCTGTTTTAACGTGAAACACGATACGAGTGTAGAGAGAATCAGAGTAAAGGTAGACGAATATCAACAAAGTACGCGAAATCACACGGAGGTACGCAAATGAACGAGTTGCTACTGCAGATCGATCCGACAGCGGTGACCGAGGCAGTTAATTACACGTGGGTCCTGACAGTGACATTTCTCATTTTCTTCATGCACGCTGGTTTTGCGATGTTAGAGGCCGGTCAGGTGCGTTCGAAAAACGTTGCCAACCAGTTGACGAAGAACATGCTCACGTGGAGCGTCGGCGTCATCGTGTTCTTTCTTGTCGGAGCAGGGGTCGAAGCGTTCACCGCAGCACTGACGGGAGGAGGGACACCCGGTAGCTTCTTTGCCATCTTCTCGCCCGAAAGCACGCTGGGGTGGATCGATTGGCTGTTCGGTGCAGTGTTTGCAATGACCGCCGCAACGATCGTCAGCGGCGCGGTCGCGGGTCGCATGAAGCTACGGGCGTACATCACGTACACAGTGCTGTTAGCAGCAGTGATCTACCCGGTTGTGACAGGACTCACGTGGGCTGGCGGCTGGCTAGACACCATCGGCTTTGCCGACTTCGCAGGCGGAATGATCGTTCACGGGATGGGTGGCATCGCGGGGCTTACCGCCGCGTGGATCGTCGGTCCTCGGATCGATCGGTTCAACGAAGATGGCACTGCGACCGTTATTCCTGGCCACTCGATCACGTTTGCGGTGTTAGGGACGTTGATTCTCTGTTTCGGCTGGTACGGATTCAACGTCGGAACGGCGGCGGCGCCACTGTCTGCAGGGGCCGCCAGCCTTGCTGACTTCGAATACGTGGGTCGTGTGGCACTCACAACGACGCTTGGGATGGCTGCAGGTGCCATCGGTGCAGGCGGAGTCTCGCTCATAAAGACGAAGAAGGTCGATACGCTGTACGTCGCAAACGGCATGCTGGCCGGATTAGTCGGCATCACGAGCAACACGAACCTGATTACGTGGTACGGAGCGTTGTTCATCGGTGGTATCGCGGGGGCACAGCTGCCGATCGTGTTCGAAGCGATCGAAAAACGGCTGAACATCGACGACGTGTGCGCAGTCTTTTCGGTTCACGGCAGCGCGGGCGTCATCGGTGCGCTGCTAGTCGGCGTTCCGATACTAACTGTTCCCGACGCAGGCGTGAGCCTCACGAATCAGTTGATCGGGGTGGCCCTCATCACCGGCTGGACCGTGCTCACCACGTCGCTGATCTTCGGTGCACTCAAAGCTGTTGGACAGATCCGGGTCTCTCAGGCACACGAATACGACGGTCTCGACATCAGTGAACATGGCGTAGAAACGTATCCGGAGTTCGGACCGGAAGAAACGCCAGCAACCGACGGAAGCGGCGTCGCCTCAGGAGGGAGTTCGCTGCGAACGGACGGCGGACAACCCGACGGAGATGAAATCAAATTGGTCATGGCGTACGTCCGTCCAGATAAGCTCGCCGCGATCAAACGGGCGCTCGCAGATGTCGGTGCGCCGTCACTCACGGTGACGAACGTCTCTGGTCGTGGTTCACAGCCCGCCAAAAAGGGGCAGTGGCGCGGCGAAGAGTACACCGTCGATCTCCACCAGAAGGTGAAAATCGAGTGCGTCGTCGCTGATATCCCAGCTGACGATGTCGCTGACGCGATCTGTGAAGCTGCGAGAACGGGGAACCCTGGCGATGGAAAGGTGTTCGTCGTTCCTATCGAGTCGGCCATCCAGATACGGACCGGAAACAGCGGACAGGACGCAGTCTAAGCCGTGGAAACTGAAGCGATACGATTCCACCGTTATGACGAACGACATCGATAGTCGGGACAGACGCATCATCAACGCGCTCCAACGCGATGGCCGCGCAGACGTGTTGGACGTTGCAGAGCGAACAAATCTCCCAGCGACGACCGTTCAGAAACGGCTGAAACACCTCACAGAAACCGACATCATCACGGGGTATGAGTCCCGAATCGATTACGGTCAGCTTGGCTATGAGCTGACCGTGATCTTCAAAATCGACGTGAACGGCCCGGTTGATGGATTCATGCACGATCTAAGAAACGATCCGCACGTCGTCAGCCTCTATGAAATCACCGGCGAATTCGACGTGCTTGCGATCGGAACGTTCCCCGACACAGCAACGATGAACGAACGAATACGAACGATTCTGAGCAGTCCAGACATCCGCGCTGGACGAACGAACATTGTCACCAACACTGTCCGTGAGAACGACCCGGTCGAAATCGAAGAGGCGGAGCCGACCCGCGGGAACGATTGATCATCGACTCTACGGCCGGAGTAGTGGCTCCGTCTCCGCGACACGTCATTGGAAGCACAATCAGCCCGTCAACCGACAACGAAAAAATAGTAGGCGCAACCGAACTCAGTCGGTGCTGTGAGGTGTCTCGTCTTCGACGTGGTGATCAGGCGCATTCGACGACGTGATCTCGATCACGCCGTCGATGTGTGCTCGGGCAGCACGGGCTGGTTGCGCTACCCACGCGTTCACGAGAATGATCGGGAGCAGACAGACCGCGATGATCAGGTAGCCGGTATGAATGTACCCAGCCGTGGCAGCAGTCGAGTAGATCAGCGGGAAGCTGATGCCGCCAAGCGTACCGATACCGCCGACGATGCCCGCCGCTGTGCCTGATCGGTGCGGGAACATGGCGGGCACCTGTGCGAAGATCGCACCGCCAGTGATCCCACAACACATTCCCAGACAGACTGCGACCGCGATAGTGAACCGGAGTAGCCCAGTTCGTCCAGCGACGGCAAATACGCTTATCATCACGACGACAGACATTAAACAGACGACTGTCCACTGTTCGCGGTACCGACCTCGGAAGACGGGCAGAATGTTTCGTTCACGGCGAACGAGTACGTCACTAATCCACCCACCCAACGGTCGCAGCGTGCCAGCACTCAGCGAGAACATTGCCGCGAACGTACTCGCAAGGACGAGATCCGATCCAAACCCCTCTCGGAAGTACGTCGGCAACCAGCCGTTAAGCGAGAGGACGATACCGAAGCTTGCTAAGTAGGCGAGTGCGAGCGCGATGATGCCGTACCGGGTGGCAGTGTGAGCCCATGATCTGACGGTCGCACTCTCGCGTGTTTGAGCCGCGCGTTTGTTCGTGGCGGCGTCTTCACCAAACAGGGCGTACGCGATCGACATCAAGACGGCGAGACAGCCGGTATAAAAGAAGGCCGCACGCCAATCGGTCGCAAACAACGGTCCAGACCAGTCGTTGAAGATCCGTGGCAAAACGAGAGCACCAGCGCCAGCGCCAGCGTTGCCAACCCCGGCGTAGATGCCCTCAGCGGTGCCGAGTTGGTTTTCGGGAAACCACTGCGCCACGTGCTGAATCCCAATAACGAACGCGATCCCTGCTGAGCCGACGACGAGGCGAGTGAGGAAAAACACCGTGTACGTCTGAGCGAACGCACTCACCACCGAAGCCAGACCGACGTAAGCGAGGACAGTGGTGAACACCGTCGACGCCCCGAAGCGATCGGTGAGCCACCCCGTAACGATACGACCCGGCGGGGCAAGCCACACTGCAGCACTCGCAAGCAGTCCGATCTCACCTAACGACAGTCCGAACGACGCGGCGATCGGACCCGTGAACGGAGAAAACGAAAACCACACCAGAAACGCGAGATTGAACGCGACGGTCGCAAGCACCAGCGTCCGCCATTTGGTCATCGACACCAGACTCATTCGTCCACACCCCTCCGTTTAACGGCGACCCGAGACGGGCGATCGCAGACGCGACTCGGCTGAAGAGGTCCATCACCCACCGTATACCGGACGCACACCGTATCGATCAAATCACTCATCCGTTTGTTGGTACGTCTGGCTGCGGTTGCTGTGTCACGTTTCTAAACATGCGAGCAGTTATACTCAACACCACTCCTATTTTCTGATCTTTCTGCATCGACTCTCACTACAACCCCAGTTATTAAAACAGTGTTTGTTAAAATATTGAATTCCTTTGCTTAGGAGATGGACGAGCCGTAAATCTGTGCCACCACACTAGATCCAAATCTCTTAACGCGCCGACCGGCTTTTTGTACGCAATGGGACTCATCCGTGTCGTGTGGGGGAGCGCGTCCGCACCGACAGCGATGGCGTCGTACGATGGGGCACTCGCGGACGCAAACGTTCACAACTACAACCTGGTTCAGGTGTCTTCGGTCATACCGGACGACGCAGCCATCGAAGCGGTGGGAGTCGCGCCGGATCTCGGACCGGTGGGTGAGCAACTGACTGTGGTGGAAGCACGACAAACCGTCGTGGACGGCCGGGCCGTCGCAGGACTTGGATGGACGACCGAACCGTCGGGTCGCGGAATCTTCTATGAAACCAGCGGCACCGATTCCGATGACGTTCGGTCTGACCTCAATCAAGGACTCGATGCCGGACAGGCACTTCGTGACGGGCAGTTCACTGACAGGGGTCAGAAGATCGTGACAGCCCCGAGCGACACTGGAGACGGGGAATACACAACAGCGATCGTGCTGGCGGTGTATGGCGAGAGCACGCCATTAGTGTGACCCACACGCTTATCGATGGGCGAGACGTTCGTCATTCATGAGCGATCCGACGCTTTTTCACCTCCACTTCAACACGCCTGACGTTACCGTGGCTGCCGAGCGCCTCGCTGACGCGGGGCTTCAGTTGCAGCGACGATTCGGAAGCGTTCGTGGGGACAGCATTGCATTGGGTCCCGACGACAGAACGCCCGACGATTTTCGATTGAAACTACAGACCCATCAGTACGGAGCCGTGAACATCACGCTTGCCCCGGGGCAGCAGCCCCGTTTCGATCACTTTGGCCTGCAAGTGGCAGATATCGATGAGGTCTGTGCCAACGCGGAATCTCGTGGCTGGTCGGTGCGTTCGAACGATCGGCGCACGTTCGTTATGACGCCGTGGGGATTTCGAGTCGAAATTCACCCGACGGCGGGCGATGTAGTGGCAGAACTCGACGAGTCGGCCGTGGCACGCCTCGACAACGTCGTCCTGCGTGTACCCGCTGTATCCCCCGTTCGGAAGGCGTTCAAAGACGTGTTCGAAAGCGTCCCCGAACTACGGATCGAATCGGGGGAGGAGCCGTGGATACACTCGTTTGCGATCGACGAAAACCGAACGACGACAACGATACCGGTACGGACTCTCCTCGATGAAGAGGACACGCCGACTTGACATCTGCCCCGCTCAGAAGACCGGGGCGTTAGCCTTCAGTCCTCCAAAACCATCAGTTACGTTTGCTATCTGTACCGAAAACAGTCCGTTGCTAGCGGGGTTTCGCTAATCAGCATCATTTATGTTCTCTCTGCTCCTGGAACGGTCGAATGCACGGCAACACACCATACACGGGTCCCTCTGAAGACGCTGATCTCTCTAGCGAACAGCTCCGAGCGCTCCAAAGCGACGTAGCGAGCGTGACCGAACAGACTCGCGCGCTACTCCCTGACGAATTCGTCGTTGGCTCAGAACTCACAAGCCGAACCGACGGCACGCACGGAACTGTGAGTGTGCAGCCGCCCGTGGGCCGAGTCATCTCGACCGGCGTCCCCACGGACGCCTCGGATGAAACACACAGTGATCTTGCCCATGAACTCGCCGCTGGAGCAGCTCTTCAAGTCAAACGCGCCATCTCCGATGTCGATCCGACTGCCGGATAATCGGGCGACCATCGATCATCCAACCGTTTCCGGGGGATCGATAAACAGCGCGTAGCCGAGCACCCCAAGCGATGGGATTCCACCGGCGACTAGCCCAAACGTCGCAGAAATCGACGACACGACGCTCACGACCGCCCCCACGACCATCGGAAGCATCATCACTGCAAGCACTGCGTCATACGTGTGCAGCGACGCATCGATCATGACATCTCAATGCATCGAACCCGATCTAATTAATAGTTATTACCGATAGTGGAGATCGAGCGTTACTTCCCCCAGAAGGGATCGACGTTACGGCGTTTGTTGAGGTATCTCGTCAACGCTTCTCGTTCGTCGGCCGGGATATCCTCTCGGAGTTCCTGTTCGAGGATCTTGGCGTGTTTTTCGGGGAGTTCCGTCCACAGTTCATCACCTTCCTTTATCTGTCGTCCGACGGTCGGCCCATCAATGGAGACGCTAACGCTTTCTCCCGCTCGTGCCGTATCGAGATCTTCACCCTGCGATTGGATGCCCTTGAGAATGCCGACGCGTTCGGGATCGTTTCCGTTGAACACGACGACGGGCGAATTCCGATGAAGCGTGCCCGAGAGCACTTCTACGCCGACCACGGCCGGATTCGACTGTCGAAACACGTGGTCTTTGAGGATACGGAACGTACACGGGCGCATGATGTTCTCAAGGACGGTGTCCTGCTGAGCACGCTCAATCTCCGCGACGTACTCCTCGTACTCTTCGACCAGCTGGTATATCACATCGTCTTGGAACACACGGATATCTTCGTGGTCAGCGCGGTCGGCGGCGTCAGAGAGGACATCGACGTTGAACCCGAGAATGGCTCGGTTTTGTCGCTCATCTGCGGTGGAGGCAACGGCTATGTCTCGGGCAGCCACATCACCGACTTCGGCGCGAACGATCGGGATGTCTGTCTCCTGAAGCGTGTTAGCGATCGCTTCGAGGCTTCCAAGCGTGTCGGCTTTGACCACGATGCCGTTCTCGTCGGTTTCGACCGCGATCTCAGCTAGCTCGGCTTCGACTTCATCCGTAACGGAATCAAGCGTCTGATCGCGGACGACACGAACAGGGGCACCGGCGATGGCGTCGTCCAGATCCGGCGCTGCGATCTTCACACCGGCTGCTGCGCTCAGCTCATCGGTCCGCTCAAACTGCTTTTCGGTCCTGATCTCCGACAGAACACGAGGCTGAAGCAGCGCGCGTACGTCGGTCTCGATCGTCCGGTTCGTCGCGCCGACCACGATGGTGTCGTCTGTTCGGATCGTCCCGTCGTACAGAACTACGTCCAGCGTCGTCCCGAACCCTCGTTCCTCGGTTACTTCGAGCACCGTTCCGGATCCCGGTCCCGTGGTGTCGATCTCCATCTCCTCTTTCATATAGCGCTGTGAGAGACCCATGAGAACGGTGAGCAGGTCGGGAATTCCCTCGCCGGTCAGGGCACTGAGCGGCACGAGTCCGGCGTTGTGCTGGAAATCACGGACCTGCCAGTACATATCAGAAGAAATGTCGTTGTCACTCAGTTCACCGATGAGCGAGTAGAGCCGTTCATCGAGTCGCTCACGCGTGCGATCGGACTGAGCGTCAAGGCTGGCCTGAATTGGGCCGTCCTCCTGCGTGTTCCAACCGGGAATCGTGTCGATCTTGTTAGCAGCGACGACGAACGGGGTTTGGGTGCGTTTGAGGATGTCGAGCGCCTCAATAGTTTGGGGTTGAAACCCGTCCTTCACGTCGATAACGAGGATGGCGATGTCGGCCAGCGCGCCACCCCGCGAGCGAAGCGTCGAAAACGAGTGGTGGCCGGGCGTGTCGATGAACAACAACCCTGGAAGATCGAAGTCGTCGGGATCGACCAATCCACCAGCGATATCAGAAATCACATCGAGCGGCACGGCAGTCGCGCCGATGTGCTGAGTGATCGCGCCAGACTCACCCTGCGTGACTGCCGATCCCCGTATCGTGTCGAGGAGACTCGTTTTGCCGTGATCGACGTGACCAAGAACGGCGACGATAGGCGTCCGCAATCCACCAGAACCAGAGCTTGTATCGGTATTGGTATCCGTATCAGACATGGAACTCACCCGGAGAGAACTCCTTGTGAGTGTCTATCCGCCTGCGGGGTTAAGTCTTAAGAAGCATCTGCCGTATGAAAACTTCGACTGCCACCCGGCCGAACGGTTCCCTCGTCTTTATATGTTATCCTCCGGTATGACGAATATATGCCCACGATCCTCGCCGAGAACCTTTCGGAGAAGGCGATTACCGGTTCGGACGGCACACACATCGGGATACTACATAACATCACGATGGACGTCGAAAACGGACAGCTCGAAAATCTCATTGTCGATCCCAGGGCGGACGGCAATGAGAACTTCGCAACCGACGACTACGGGCACTATCTCATCCCCGTGGACCGGGTGACGGCCGTCAAAGACCACGTTATCGTTCGCCGCTAAAATAAATGCGAGTTCTTGACGCTTCGGCATTCATCAAGGAGTACAACGCTACTGGACGAACAGCCACGGTGCCCCGCGTCCGCGAGGAACTCACCGCGGAGAGCGGCTATCGGTTCGACGCGCTCGAAGGGAGCGGTATGCACGTTCACGTTCCTGATACGACGGCGATCGAGCACGTCGAACGCACGGCGCGCGACACCGGCGATCTCGACGAGCTTTCAGAAACGGACGTTCGGCTGCTCGCCGCGACGCTCGAACTCGATGGAACGCTCGTTACCGACGATTACGCGATGCAAAACGTCGCTGAGAAGCTCTCTGTCGGGATTGATTCGATCGATCAGGAAGGTATCACTGAGGAACGCGACTGGCAGTTCCAATGTGTCGGCTGTGGCCGGGTGTACGACGACGATCCCGAGCGCTGCCCGATCTGTGGCAGCGAGTGTACGAGAAAGCGACCATAGCTGATCTGTCGTCGTATCTAAGTATCGACGCGATGAACAAGGTGTATGGTCGAGAGGAACGCTTCCAGTGGAGCTATCAGCTGTCTGTGGTGCTCACAAGATGTGATCCGAACTGATCGAACTCAGTCAGTGAGACAACGATGAACATCGCGGTGATCGGGGGCGGCGCTGTCGGCGTCACTGTCGCGTTCGAACTCACGAAGCAAAACGTCGACGTGACCGTCTACGAACGCGGATCGATCGGTGATGGAAGCGCGAGCAGCGGCCGCGCGGCTGGGGTCTGTTATGACGCGTACGCAGGGCCGATCGACGCCACAGTCGGTAAGCAGGCGCTCACCCGATTTCGGGAGTGGTCCCGAGCGGGTCGGATCGAATTCACGTCGCGTCCGTACGTCTGGCTCGCCCGTGCGGGCGATGCACAGCGAGCTGCTGCTATCCGCGAGCAGGTGCCCCGAATGCAAGAACACGGCCGGAACGTCTCGGTCGTCTCGGTCGATGAGCTTGCGGATCGCTATCCCGCGCTCAGAGTCGATGACATCGCTGTCGCGGCGATCGCTGAAAACGCTGGCTACACGGATCCAGCGGCGTACACTCGATCAATCGCTGCCGCAGCGGATCAAGCGGGTGCAACGATCTACACCGAAACGCCAGCCACACTCCGATCGGAAACGGTGATCGAAACGTCGACCGGCCGTGAGTCGTTCGACGCGGTGCTCGTCGCCGCTGGAGCGCACACGAAGCGCGTACTTGCCGACGCAGACGTTCAAATCCCGCTCAAACCCTACCGTGTCCAGGCGCTCACCACCGCATCGACTGCGATTGACGTGCCGATGCTGTTCGACGCTACAGGCGGGTACTACCTCCGGCCACACGAGGGAGGTTTGCTCGTCGGAGATGGCACCGAACCGATTGAGCGCGATCCTGACGACTGGAGTCGCTCGGCTGATGGGTGGTTCATCGAGGCGGTCGATTCGTACACGGAAACCGCGATCGGACGGACACTCGATACAAGCAACGCGTGGGCCGGGCTGTGCACCGCCACGCCCGACGGCGATCCGCTGTTGGGCGAGCGACGACCGGGGCTGTTCGTCGCTGCTGGCTGGCAGGGCCACGGGTTCATGCGCTCGCCCGCGATCGGGGAGCGTATCGCTGCGCAATTGGTGGGTGGCGACGGGATCGACGCGTTCGATCCGACACGGTTCGAGGGCACGGAGTCGTTCGAAATCGTCGAAGGGATGGATATCGAGTGATCGCTATGAGAAGCCGTCGGTTTCGGAGTAGTGGCGGTTAACGACGAGCGGCACGAACTCGAATCGGGAACCCTCCACATTCGGAAGTCACCCGATTTGTTCGACGGACGCCTGAAACGCCGACGTGCGGGCGATCGCGTTGAGATCCTGTGCTGTTCTTTCGACGTTGCGTCCAAGATTGTCAGCGATATCGAACCACCACTCGTCTTGGACTGTGTAATGTGTTCCCCGTAGGATCGATCAGATTCCGGTGTCGTCGCCACTCACACCAGTGACGGCGTTGCTTTCGCCTTCGCCAGTCGATCGAACTGATCTTGTGACAGCGACAGCTCAGCAGCACTGAGATTTTCGGTGAGCTGATCGGTCGTTCGCGCGCCAACAATGGGGGCACAGACCTGCGGGTGATCACACAGCCACGCGAGCGAGACCTGTGCTGGCGTGGCGTTGAGTTCGTCGGCTACCTCGGTGACGACATCAAGCGCCTCGAAGTTCTCGTCAGTGAGATACCGATCAGCGAACTGGTCGGACTGTGCGCCGCGTGTCTGTTCGGGGACGCGGTCACCACGCCGGTATTTGCCGGTGAGAAAGCCACCGGCCAGCGGACTCCACGGACAGCATTCGATCCCGTAGCGCTCACACATGTCGAGATACGACGGTTCGACCTCACGGTTGATGAGATTATAACGAGGCTGGGCGATCGTGAATGGCTCGTAACCACGTTTGTCCGCGATCTCGTTGGCTTCGACCACCCGCCACGCCTGCGGTTCGAACGTGGACGTACCGAGATAATTCACTTTTCCGTCCCGGACGAACCCGTTCAGCGTGCGCATGAACTCCTCAGGCGGTGTCTGCTCATCGAATCGGTGGGTGTACAGAACATCGAGGTAGTCGGTGCCGAGTCGGTCGAGAATCCGATCGATCTGCCGACGGAGGTGTTTTCGGCTGAGACCTTGCCCATTGGGATCGTTCTCACGGGTCGGCCAGTACACCTTCGAGGCGATGACGAACTGCTCTCGATCGCGCGCTTCGAGCCAGTCACCGATCCACTGCTCGCTTTTTCCATCGCCGTACATGTCGGCGGTGTCAATGAAGTTCCCACCGTGCTCCGCGTACAGATCGAGCAACTCGTGGGCACGCTCGCGGTCGACTTCAACCGTGCCGGCGTCAGTTTCGCGTCCGAACCGCCACGTCCCAAACGAAAGCGCGCTCACCGTCGTTCCTGTCTGGCCGAGTGAAACCGTTTCCATGAAAACACCCAGCGGTGCGATCGACTTAATCCGAACGGGAGCGTGATCGCCCGTCGGAGTCCGTCATTCGATCTCGATACGGCGAACGAACGGGAGCGCCCGGACATCGTTGATGAGATCGCCGGGCAGTTCCACGTCGGTGATGATCGTGAGTGATGGTGTGTCCGCGAACTCCGGATCGGTGGTGAAAAGCTGTCGAATCGTGATATCCCGCGCGGCAATCTGGTCGGTTACGTCGATGATGATTCCCGATTCGCTGGCGTCGTCAACGTACACAGTCAAAACGGTCAGATCAAGCACTGGGGCCAGATCCTTCAGCGACGCGACGGCGGAGATGTTCTGAAAGATCCGTCGCAGCTCCTCGTCTTCGAGGAGTTCATCGGTCGTGGCGTCGACGACGCGACGATCCACGTCGATCTCTCGGGCGATCCCCGTGTTCGGAATCTCGATCCCGCCTGAGACAACACGGCCATCGTCGTTCACCGAAAATCCTCGTTCGAGCAGCAGCCGAACGACCGCCTGCTGACTCGGACTGTTCTCGAACTTCTGCATGATCTCATCGAACATATTACAGTTCCCCTTTCGTGCTCGGCGTGTCCGATCGGCGCTCGTCAATCCGGGTAGCGTCATCGAGCGCCCGGCCAAGGCATTTGAACAAC
Organism: Halocatena pleomorpha; assembly: GCF_003862495.1. Classification (GTDB taxonomy): domain Archaea; phylum Halobacteriota; class Halobacteria; order Halobacteriales; family Haloarculaceae; genus Halocatena; species Halocatena pleomorpha. The sequence continues at coordinate 20,088 of NZ_RRCH01000009.1, forward strand.
GCCTCGATCTCGTGATGGGCGTTCTCACCTTCGACACTCGTGTGCAGTGTCAACCCGCCGTTCATTGCGAGCGAGCGGGCGAAATGAGCTGCCATCTGGCTCGTCATCTCCCCCACCTGCTGCTGGGAAAACGTTCCCTCGAACTGAAACCACGGGCGACCGCTCACGTCAAGCACGATGCTCCCGACGGCTTCGTCCAATGGGACGCGCCGATCTGCGAAGCGGACGATCCCGCGTTTGTCACCGAGCGCCTCTTCGAACGCGTCTCCGAGCGTGATAGCGACATCCTCTATCGTATGATGGTCGTCGATCGCAAGGTCGCCATCACAGCGGACCGTGAGATCGAACAGTCCGTGTTTGGCAAACGATTCGAGCATGTGATCGAAAAACCCGATGCCGGTGTCAATGGTTGCCTCGCCATCGCCGTCGATAGCAAGTGTGAGTTCGATCGCGGTTTCCGCTGTTTCCCGAGTGACGGCCGCACTCCGATCGCCCATGCCCATCACTTCCCGTGCACGTACAAGCCGGTTGCGCTGTCAATGTGCACGCAAGCACGAGAAGGGTACCGGAGCTAGTCCGTGATTGACGGTGTGGCTTCTCGTGGGGGTCTCGCCAGCAACCGGATACTGGACGGTCACAAGACGAACATTCGCGTTCTCACCCACGAGACCGACCGTGTCTAATCCGTTGCACGAGGGAACGATACGCGGACACTTCTGATAACTGACTTCCATAATGAAGTGCAGCTAACAGCACTCGCAATTTATTTCACTACTCAAACATAATTTGTATTGTATTACAATAGATATATTCCATATCATAATTAATGAAACAACAGTGTTAAGATACTACCTCTACTGTCCGGGCGTGTAGAACGTTCACGATGGATATGCTATCCATCGAGATCGTCGGTGGAGAAAACATCCCGAACTACAACACATGACAGACAAAATCCTAACGCGACGGAAGCTCCTCGGTACAACCTCCGTCGCTCTTTTCGGAGGGATTTCCGGCTGTGGCAGTATTCTGGAAAATATGAACGCCACGGCACCAGAATCGGAATCGAACTCGAATCCCTCGGCGGACATAGGACCACAGGCCACACCGGAGCCGCCCGCCGTATCGGAACCGACAACGACGGAAGCGACAGTCGCATCGCAGTCGGCAGACACCTCGGAATCGACTTCAAGCGGAGACGCTGCCGAACGGACACCAGGGGGATCGTGGACGCCTCCAGAGACGCCCCACAAGCCAACGGAGGACAAACGCGACGGTCGTATCAACGATGTCGACATCATCAACAAAAAGGCGTCCGGCGGAGGATACAGCAATTTCGACCTGCAGGTCGGTGCCAACACGTGGATGAAGGACGTGGATCCCGAGCCGGAAGTGGACGGCGACCCGTATTTTGCCGTCGAAATCAACGGGACGCTCGTCGCCCGGACCGACCTCGTGCCGTTCAGAAAGCAAGGTTCGTTCAAAGTGCCGGTCGATCAGGGCGCGCTCCAACAGTTCGCACCTGGGACGCTCAAAATCCGCATCCTGTTGCTCGATATCGACAAACAGACCGACGATCTGTACGGCGAGTGGACCGATACGATCAAATATCAGCCGGCGTAAAGTGGCGTTCGTTCCGTATTGTTTCTGTCTCGACAGGCTTGTCTATCTGTATCGAATGAAATAGAGAGCGACGCGCTCAGAGAGATCTGAGAACGTGGCGGTGCGGGCAGAAATGGGCCGGCGCAGATTCGAACTGCGGTTACGGCCACCCGAAGGCCGAAGGATACCAAGCTACCCCACCGGCCCGCATTCCATACTGGGAGTACTGTACTGTTAACGCTTCCGGGTTCGATCGACAGCAGTCAAAACTCCGTGTAGCCGTTCGTGTCGAGACAGTGGTGAGCGACGGTGATCGCTTGGTCGGCATGTAATCGACGAGGGCCGAGGCGCACGCGCTGGGTTGCCGTCTCCGAGAGGAGTGTCGCCTCAGTTTCAGTGAAATCACGGTGGTCTGAGAGAACGAACACCGGATCAGTTGGGAGATCGGACGCCCCGATCGGCTGTCCGTCCTCGTGGAGTTCGATCACGGTTCCCTCCTCAGCGGCGTTCGTGAGTGTGGTCTCGACGCCGACCCGAGAGAGATACACGCCGGGAGAGGGGTTCGCTTCCATGTGGCCGATCGCACGGTCGCGGTGTTCGAGTGTGGACTTGATGCGTGCGGCAGTGCTCCGTTCGTCGGGATGAAGTCCGCGGAGTTCGCTTCCCTCAAACCGGATCGTGTACGAATCGGAGAGCACCACTCGACACCGAACGTCCGAACGAATCGAATGAGAGAGGAGAAACGCCCCCGTGACACACCGACAAAGTACGTCCAATCGCCCCGCGCCACCCGCCGTGTCATCGAGCGAGAAATCGGGTGTCGTCGGCACCTCGTGACCGATGATGATGAACTGCCGCATACGGTCTCTGACGCCGCAATCGATATACGTCCGTCGGCTCCTGTAGGCTGTCACTTCACTGCCCGGATCGCAGAGCGATACACGGAAAGGGGCTGTGTCCCGATGATGGTTTTCGACTGGTCGGATGCTGGATTGTAAACGTAAAACGCGGGCGTGCCGGTAATCGACGCCTGATCGGCCGCGTCGACCGCCGCGTCGATATCCGAAGCGAACGCGTCGCTGTGGGTATCGTGAACGGTCTCGACTGCGTTAGCGTCGATACCGACCTCCGTGGCTATTTCGAGCAGATTCTTGGTGTTGGCCCACCCGCTCCCAGCTTTTCGTTGGCGTTCGAACACGGTTTGATGCCACTGCCAGAACTGGGCGGGATCGGTGTCCGCAACCGTCTTCCATACCGCTTTCGAGAGCATCGCTGCTGGCCACGAATTCTGTCCGATATTCGGTAGTTCGAGAAACACAAACCGTGTGCGGCCGCGCTGTACCTCCGTGCGAATGAGCTTGGGATGAATCGATGTTGCAAACTGACTACAGAACTCACAGAGATAATCACTCCAGTAGAGGATCTCAACCGGTGCGTGATCAGTTCCCATCACCGGATAGCGACTCCGATCTACCCCGAATTTCGCTGTGCCTGATCCCACCGAGAGATACGGATGCTCTCGATGGGACGGCGTCGATGTAGTCGTGGGTTGAGTCGTCGTTCGCTGAGAGGGTGTGGTCGTGGGTTGAGTCGTCGTTCGCTGAGAGGGTGTGGTCGTGGGTCGAGTTGTCGTTCGCTTGGAGGGTGGAGTTGTTGGCGTGAGTGATTTGGTCTCCGTCGAAGCGGGACTCGGTGTGGTTGTCGGTCGAGTCGTCTTCCGTGGGGTCGGAGTGGACGAAGTCGTTTCCACCACCGCCGTCGGCGGCTCCGGTGTCGATCGCCGTGGCGTGGCGTTGATTAGCGGTGGATGGTCTGGATCGTTTCTCGTAGGCGGACTCCCTGTCTCTGTTGATTGTGGTGGATCTCCATTCTCATCGGACTGGCCAAGACAACCGGCCGTCACACCCATGAGTGTGATCGTGGTGTTTCGAAGGAGTGCCCGCCGTGTCGTGTCTGATCTCATAATTTAGCTATATGTCAATAACAGTACTGTGCCCGACTCGCTTGACAGTGCGCTACGATGCTTATCACATGAGGAGATGTGGTAATATACGTTGCGAGTTCATCCCATATATTACAAAACGGGCAGAATAACATTCAAACAGTAATCCACTGCTGGTGTTCAACGGCGTTACGTTCGGAATGCGGTGCGGATGGCGTCCTCAACAGTTCGTTCAGCCTGCCATCCCAACTGTTCACGCACGTCCGTGGTGTCAACAGTAAACGTCTCGGTGAGTGTCTCCCCGCTTCGGGGATTTTCAATCAGTTCGATGTCAGGATCGAGACCGCGTTCCTCGCGAGCGATCTGTTGGACCGACTCAGCGATCTCCCTCACGCTCGGTGTTTCCTCGCTGCCGATCGCGTACCGTTTGACACCCGTTTCGCCGTCGTTCAGTCGGGTGAAGAGCTGTTCAGCACACAGGACGTACAACTGCGCGATATCGAGAACGTGAACGTAATTTCGGACCTGTGTCCCGGGTTCGTACACCGTGAGCGGTTCGCCCGCCAGAGCACGATTGACGAAGAAATTGAGCACGACCGGTTTCGAAACGGTGGTGCCGTCGATCTCGTGTGCGCCATACACGTTCGAGATCATCAACAGGTGTGCCGGGAACGACCCATCAGCGAACGTCTCGATGGCTCGTTCACCGAGGATCTTCGAGCGGCCATACCAGTTCAGGGGGGTCCGGGGCGCGTCGGTGGTGATCGGAAACGTCGTTGGATCGCCAATCACGGCCATGCTGAAGGGGAACGCGAGTGCCGCTCCCGTTGTGTGACACCACCAAGCAACGTTGTTCGTCCCCTGAACGTTCACCTCGTAAGCGACATCGGGGGACGCATCACAGTCCTCGACGCCGCTGAGGGCTGCGAGATGGAGTACCACGTCGGCACCGTCCAACGCGTCTGCAAGCTCCGACCGATGACGAATATCGACGTGCTGAACGTCGACATCTCCAATCTGTCGGATTGTTCCGCTGTGAAAGTTATCGAGAGCGGTGATCTGCCAGTCGGGGTGTACTTCCTGTAGTCGTCTGACGACACAACTGCCGGTGTAGCCTGCCGCGCCTGTGATAGCGACGTGCGGGGTTGTTGTTTTCATGTTACTGTAACAATGGTTGCGCTTGGATGTCTGTGAATTTCCGAATAAGATCCTGAATGCCTTCCCGAAGCGTCCAATCAGTGGTAAAGTCCGTTTCGGCTAACCGGTCGAAACTGACGTGATAAGAAGGACCGGGGTGTTCGTCCGCACGATAGGCCACGTCTACAGCCCCGGCTTCCTCGTCAATGAGCGCTGCCACGTCCCGGATGCGGTAGTTTTCGGTGTCATTTCCGACGTTGTAGACGGTGTGAGTCCACTCATCAGGATGGATCGCCGCATGGGCGTACGCACGAGCGGCGTCACAAACATGGATGAACGGCCGCCAGTTCGAGCCGTCGCCGTAAACTGTCAGTGCTCGATCCGTTAGCGCCTGAAAGACGAACCGGTTGACGACGAGATTGAACCGAACTCCCGGCGCAGCACCGTAGTTCGTCGCCATTCGAAGCGCCGTTCGATCGAATCCGAACCGGTTTCCGAGAGTCGAAAGCAACTGTTCGGCAGCGAGCTTTGACTCCGCGTAGGGATTGATCGGCTCGGGATCGGTCGTTTCATCCAGTTCCATGCCAGTCGCTCGACCGTAGACGTTACACGAGGAAGCGAGCACAACGTTGTCGACGCCGAGTTTCCCCGCAGTCTCAAGGACAGTCTCGGTTCCGTCGCGGTTGATCGATAGCGTCTCCTCGCGCCGGTCGTGTGTACTCTCCGCGCCGGTGATCGCCGCGAGATGGATCACGACATCACAGCCATCCATCGCGTGCTCGACGGTTTCGGCGTCGCGGACATCACCACGAACGAAGTCGACCGATCCGGTGAGTGACGACAGCAGCGTTCGCGGCGAGCCTGTCGATAGATCGTCTAACACGACGACGCGGTCGGTCCGGTCGTTTCGGTCCAGTAACCCGACCAGCGCGCTACCGATATATCCACAGCCACCCGTGACGAGGACGTTCATTCTTCGAGTACGTCGGGAAGGAAGCGATCCTCATGGGAGACGATCGTCTCCCGGTGGTCGGTAAGCGTTCGGAGAATGTCGCGCACGCCGCTCTCGAAGCTCTGGCGCTGGTCACCGATGAGTTCCATATACCGGTCGTTGTCGATCTCCATGGCGTGTTCTTCGTCCTCTTCCCGGGGATTTTCGACGTGCGTCACGTCGACATCGATGTCGAACTCGTCTGCTACGTCGGCGATCGTGTTGGCGATCTCGACGATGCTGATCGGGCGCGTCGTCTGATTGTACACGACGTGTTCGCCGGGCCGTTCGGTGTGATCGGTGAGCGCGAGCTGAGCCAACCCCTCAACTGCGTCTTCGAGGCTGACGAACGGCTTGCGCTGCTCGCCCTTCCCATACACCGTGAGTGGATAGCCAGCGACTGCTTGCGCACAGAACCGGTGGGCGACGACACCGAAGTAGTAGTCGAAGTCGAACCGTGTGTTCAGTCGGTCGTCGGCCTGCGTCTCCTCAGTTTCGGTGCCGTAGGTGATCGCTGTTCGAACGTCGCTAATCGGCAGCCCGAACTGTTTGTGCGCGAGCCGCAGGTTGGCCGCGTCGTGACATTTCGTCAGATGATACCAGCTCCCCGCCATCGCCGGGAACGGCACCGAATCACGCCGTCCCTCGTGTTCCATCACCGCCCCTCCTTCGGGGATGGGGAAGTCGGGCGCGCCGTAGACACCGGTCGTGGTGGTTTCGATGAAATGGGTGTCAGTCATCTCCTGCTCGTGAAGTCCCCACACCAGGTTCCGCGTGGCTTGCAAGTTGTTGTGCTGGGTGTAGTTCGCCCGCTCACCGTTGATCTGTGAGTACGGTGCAGAGGGTTGGGCTGCCGTGTGGACGACGACACTCGGTTCGTGGGTCGTAAGCAACCGATCGACGAACGCCCGGTCGGTAAGATCTCCCTCGACAAATGAGAGGTTGCGAACATCGTGGGTGTTTCGCGCCTCCGCAAGACGGTCATCCATGTCGCTGATGGGAGCAGCGCTCTTCGATCCGACCGACTGTACCCACTCGCGGCGGCCAAAGTTATCCACGAGGACGACCCGCTCGTCCGTTCGACGCGCAATCCGAAGCCCCGTTGGCCACCCGATGTATCCGTCACCGCCCGTAACGATGATGCTCATGAGTTACTCAGTTAGCGAGTAACTCTCTTGTGCCAAGTAGCTTTCCGTTTGGCACAGCGCACCAGACAGCAAACACAAACACTACTGTGGTTGAGTGTGACACAGAATCAACTGGTATGGAATGACAGATCAACCCCGGGACGCAGATGGCTCATCGCTTGGCGAGAGCAGCATAACAGAGATCGATTGGACGTTTTCAGGAGCTGATACGCGGCGATTGACCCACGGAATGCATTCGTATCCGGCTCGGATGATCCCACAGATCCCGGCGACGGTGCTCGCTCATTTCAAGCGCAAGGGTGTGATTCGAGAGGGCGATACAGTGTATGATCCGTTCTCAGGATCGGGAACAACGGCGGTGGAGGGCCGACTGGCCGGTTTGCACGCCGAAGCGAACGACATCAATCCGTTGGCGTGTCTGTTGACGCTGGCTAAGTCCCGACCGATCGATCCGGAGCCGCTAGAAACTGCATGTTCGGAGCTGACTGACGGACTGAAAGATGAATTACGGGAGGTGCGATCGGCGTGGGAGACTGGCGACTGTGACCTAGATTCATCGGCGGTGCGAGAGGGGTGGTTTCCCGAGCCGCAACTGTACGAGTTGGTCGCCATACGCAACCGGATCGACGAGCTTCGTGATGAATTGGCCGAAACGATGTCATCGGCGGTTGCTGAAAACACAACACGATTCCTGCGGGTCGCGCTGTCAGTGACGGTCAGGCGGGTGAGCTACCAGCGCAACGGCGAGTACAAACGGTATCGGATGCCACCAGAAGACCGTGCTGATCACGACCCAAACGTGTATACACTCTTCGTGGAACTGCTCCGGGAGAATGCCGAGCGGATGCGATCGTACAGTCGACGCGTCGATCGTACCACGACAACGACCGTTCACTATGCGGACGCGCGTCTTGCGCGGGCGATCGAGGACAACAGTGCGGACATCGTCATCACTTCGCCGCCGTACGGTGATCATCCGACAACCGTGGCGTACGGTCAGTTCTCACAAGATCCCGCTATCATCGCGGATCAGCGGGGCTATGAAGAGATGCGAGCCGTCGACAAAACCGGACTCGGTGGCGCGCACGGTCTGGAACCGGTTGCTGCACTCGAACGCTATTCTCCCTCACTGGAGAGTACGCTCAACGCGCTCCGGAAACGAGACGGACGAGCGACCGACGCGCTATCGTTCTTCAGTGATTTGTACGCCGTGATCGAACAGGTGCGGCGGGTTCTCAAATCCGGACAGCCCGTGGTGTGGGTGCTGGCCAACCGGACCATGAGTCGGGTACCGATCCCGACGCATCTCATCGCCACGGAGCTGTGTGAACAGTTCGGCTTCGAACGAGAGCACGTCATCCCTCGTGAGATTCCGACGAAAACGCTTCCATGGGAGAACGCCCCCGAGAACGTCGCTGGACGAACTGGCGAGATGATGGCCTCCGAGTACGTGGTCATTATGCGCTGTCCGTGAACAACGAGGTTCGTTACGGCACGACAGCGATGCGGGAATCTCCTGAACGTCACAGCATCGATTGTCATAAGACTGTGATGACCCCTCATAGATCAATTTGTATATACAACTGATGAACGATGGACTGCCGAAATCGGCTGTGATTGTGGAACCGTTCGCCTGACGATTACCCGCTCCGCTCTGCCTTATTTTTTCAATCAGCCATCATTTATAACGTCGGTCGCAGCAGATTTCGATCGAAAATATTAATAGAGAAATGTATGTTGTAGTGTGTATACACTTCGATGATGTGTCCTCGCTGCATGTCGATGAGTATCTGTTGTACCGTGTCGAGTTGGGAAGCGGTTGTACAGTCTATCTGGTGTTTGCGGGTCTCTACTAGCAAATGGGGAGGTACTCGATGATGCGTATGCGCCGAGTTGCGATCGTGTTGATGGCGATCGGAATCGTGACGAGCGCGATCTACGCGACGGGTGCGTTTTCGGGGCTACTGGTCTCTCGGGACGCGAGTGTGTCGGTGACCGGCGACGGATCGGGGTATCTAGGGTTGAAACCCGCCTCTGGTCAGAACGGGGCGTACGCCCGCTACGGTGACGGCGGACAGTTGCGGCTCACGCTGAGCGAAGCAGTTTCCACGGAGAACGCCTCGGGTGAGGGACTCAATCCGGGGGCGGTGACGACCGTCGAGAACGTGTTCACGATCACCAATCAGGGCACCCAGCCCATAGGACTGTGGCTGATGGACGGAAGTGATGCCGTAACGTTCACAGTCGACGGCCAGTCGATCGAAGGACAGAGAAACGCGATCGCTCTCGGGACAGGTGACACTAAGCCGGTAGGCGTCGAGATCGATACGCGTAACGCCGATGTGAATCAGAACCTGCTGGAATCAGTGACGTTCAACGCGAGTACCGATGTGAACGGTCAAGGGGGGCCCGGTCAGGATGGTGGAGGCTCCGGTGGAGCAGAGCCGAATGAATCGAGAAATAATGATGATCAGACCGAGCAACCACAACCGACGCCAACACAGACGCCTGAGGCAAACGAGGAGGGCGGATTCAACCCACTCGATCCTGATGACTACGCCGAAGCCGGTGACGATCTCCTCAAAATGACCGGTGACTTCTTCAACGGCGTGGCCAGCTGGGGCCGTCAACAACTCCTCGAAAAGTTGTCGTACGTCACAAACCAACCGATTGATGCGCTGAAATCGCTGGGCGAAACGGCGTGGAACACGCTGATGGGATTTTTCCTTGGGGAGATCGGGATGCCTGGGGGGAGCTTCGAGGCTCAAGAGTCAAATTCAGTCTTCTATCTTGGTGGCTCAATGCTGGCGGTCTTTAACCCTATAACGGATAGTGTCGCTGGCATTCGGGATTTGGCCGCCCACCTTGTCAAAAAGCAGGCCCTCTACGCCGCTATCGAGGCGGTGGGACTCCTGCCAGGCGGGGGCGTGGTCGAAGACCTCACAGACCTCAAAAAGATCACTGAAACGTGGGTGACGAATTTCCCACAGAAAGCAAGCAGAAAGCTACAACCACTCTCAGATATGGTCTTGAAACATCTGTCCCCGAGCGCCCAACGACCGATTGAGGACATCTTCACAAAGCATACGAAAGCACTTCCGCCCGCTATAGACGATCTTGCGAAGCGGGACGATCTCGTTGGCTACACCACCAGTCGAATGGACCGACTGCGCAACAGTGAGGGATTCACCAATACTGATATCAAGCGTCTCGCAGACAGGAACGCCGATCTCAGGATGGTTGAGGGACTCAGTAAGAACGGTGTCTCTAATACAAATATCAAGGCACTTAGCAAAACAGATGCAAATCTCGAAGTCGCTAGACGGCTTAGTAACCGGGGCTTCTCCGGTGACGGACTCGTCTATATCGCCAAATACGGAGGCGAAACCAACCCGAAACTCACACTCGAACGGGCTGAGGAACTCAAAAACATCGGCTACAAAGGAGAGGACATCGTAGCCATCTCCAGAAACGCCCAGAGCAGTTATCTCTTCAGTCCTCAACTACCCTTTGCAAAGAAGGTGAGGGGATCACACGCATATAAGGCCCAAAATCCAGCCAAAGAAGCCGTTACCACCAACCAGCTCCGCAAACTCCGCGAGCAAGACGTTCCATCCGGGCACGTTAGCCACTACGTCGAGAACGGGTACAGTCTCAAACTGGTGCATTATCTCAGCAAGAAAGGACACTCCTCCGGTCGGATTAGGAGCCTCTTCTTAGGATCACCCGAGAAAGTCAAACGACGTATGGGAGAAGGAAGATTCCTTCGAGATTATGGTTCAGCGGGTGCTAGTATAGTCAAGGATACGTACGGATGGTGTAATATGGAACAGAAACGGGGTGAAATCGTACTGCCCTGTGGGTATCTTCCCTATCAAAACCAATCAGGAGGACACAACTGACGAATTCCTTGCTAGTTGTATTGAAGAGAGAATTCTAATCAAAACTTCTGTTCGTCCCGATCGGATCGATAGGACCTTACCAATTCCCCGATTATCACATATACAATATAGCATAATATATATGTTATAAAATATGCCATACCAGCTGGCGTTGAGAATCGGCCAAGTTCGTATCGTTCAGCGAATATCGGAGAGAGATCTATTAAAGCCGGTCTTATTGCCCCTTCAAATAACGTCATTGCCACAATACCAATAAGTACTGCTTTTCCCAACTTAATTGCTTTCTCTTTATTATCTGTCATAACTAAACCTATGGTTTATTATATAGTGATTATGAACATACTTTTATGCTTTCCATATACATAACTACAATACATTATTCACAATACATGACGAAGCGTATGGTGTCGTATTTTAGTAGTTTACGGCCCAGTATATAATGGTTTGGGAAATCCATCTTATCACTCACAGCAGTTTATCGATTAGAGTCGGATATATCCATACTTTACTACCCCCATATGATAATATTACATAACAGTCCATACAGTCCTAAAATCTCCTTTGGTTACTCAGAATTTCGGCATGCTTAGTGTACGCCGTTCTTAGTAGTCTTGTACATACGAAGAGAAACCCGACCGTTGCTGTTGACGAAGAGATAATACAAGAAGTGGATGAACTTGGTTGTTGAGTGCGACAATTTTGGAGTGGGTCACTCCAAGATCGTTGGGACTCTCCTTACAGCCAATATTCAATCCGAATCAGGTCACGCTAATAAGATACAGTGGATAATATTTTGAGGAGATTCACTTCAACAATTTAGATGTATGATAGAACAATTTAGGATATCGTCCCGGACATGATCCAACATTCACGGAGGTCGACACGACCGCCCCGATCTACGCACTGATGGATATCTTCCACTATTTTATTCCCTTTGGTGGTTCAAAGAAAACCTAGAATCCATCTTTCCTCCTTAATTTCAGCGTTTTGTATGAAGAGCCAGCACTGCCATCCCATCCACCGATGTTTTTCCTCAACACGTAGAATCACCTATATGACGGTCACCGTTCGATCAGCGACGAAGCGAGACATTGACGCGATCCAGCGGGTAGCCCGTTCGTCGTGGCAGGCGTCTCACGCCCCTCTCGTCGGGACAGAGGCGTCTCTCTCGTTTTTCGAACAGGAGTACGACAAAGCACGGATTCGCGCGAAAATCACGAACGACGCCGGCCAGTTCGAGGTCGCCGTAGATGACGACGGCGTCGTCGGATTCGTGGCAGCGGTCCCCTTAAACCAATCACCACTGCTGTTCGGGTTGAGTTGGTTGTACGTTCACCCCGACCGCTGGGGCGAAGGGATCGGACAGCAGCTACACACCACCGTACAGCAAGCGATCGAACGAGCGGGCGGCGAACGGATCCGATTGGGTGTCCTCGCGGAAAACGAACGCGCGATCAGATTTTACGAACACGCGGGCTACACCCATCAGGACGACTACTACGACGACCGGATTAAAGCACGGGGGCGTCTGTACGTGAAAGAACTCACTCGATAAGCGTGGTCAACAGCGCGTTCTGAGCGTGGAGTCGGTTCTCAGCCTGATCCCAGACGAGCGCACGATCGCTTTCAAGCACGCTGTCGGTGATCTCTTCGCCCCGGTGAGCGGGCAGACAATGTAACACCGCCTGACCATCCAGCAGCGACTCGTTGAGTTGGTAGCCGTCGAACGCCTGTAACTTCGCTTCGCGTTCATCCTCTTGACCCATGCTCACCCACACATCGGTATACACCACGTCGGCACCGTCAACAGCCGCACTCGGATCGGTTGTCACCTCAACCGTGCCGTCGAACTCGGCCGCTCGGTCAAGCACGTCCTCACCGACGCCGTAGCCCGCGGGCGTAGCGATCGTGAGATCAATGCCAACCATCGCACAGCCGACGACAAACGACCGGGCGACATTGTTGCCATCACCAACCCACGCGGCTTGCACATCGAACGACTCGAACGCTTCACGGATCGTCAGCAGGTCAGCGACCGTCTGGCACGGGTGGGCGTCGTCAGTCAACCCGTTGATCACGGGCACGTTCGCGTGTTCGGCCATCTCGACAGCGTCGGCGTGATCGAACACCCGCACCATGATGGCGTCGACGTATCTGGAAAGCGTCCGGGCGGTGTCTGACAGCGGCTCGCCGCGACCGAGTTGTGTGTCGTCGGGACTGAGAAAGATGGCGTGGCCACCGAGCTGTGTCATGCCTGTCTCGAAGGAAATGCGCGTGCGTGTGCTCTCCTTTTCGAACAGCATGGCGAGCGTCCTGTTTGTGAGCTGTCCGTCTGGATCGGTTGCCTTCAACTCAGCAGCACGATCGAGTACGTCGAGTAACTCTGTCGGTGTGAAGGCGTCGACATCGAGGAAATGTGTTGTGGACATATCAATCACCGTTGAGCGTGGTTCCGACGGCTTCGAGCACTGCGATGGAACGATCGAAAGCAGGAAGTGGAAGATGCTCGTTCGGTGCGTGATCGAGCTCCGAGTCACCTGGGCCGTAGGTGATCATCGGACAGTTCCATTCGCTTGCGAAGATGTTCATGTCGCTGGTCCCCGTTTTGCGGAGGAGTCTCGGTTCGCCGTCCTGTTTGCGGATGCCGACCCGGAAGGCCCGCGCAACGTCGGTTCGAGGCTCCATCATGACGGGGGGAACGTCATCGTACCAGCGGATCGTTCCGCCGTTGAGCTGTGCGTCCGCGATCTCTCGGACTTCCGCGACGGTGTAGGACGGCGGCACCCTGAACTGAACATCCATCGAGGTTTCGACCGACAGCCCGTCGTCGTTGGTGCCGCCCTTGATGTCGATTGGTTTGCACGTGACCCGTTCGAACACGGGCGTCCACTCATCGGGATCGAACGCCGCTTCGACGCGCTGCCACCAGTCCATCGCGTCCTGAATCGCGTTGTTCTCCGGGCGCGAGGTGTGTCCAGACTCGCTTGTTGCGACGTACGTTCCGGCCAGCAGCCCCCGGTAGCCGAGAGTGATACCGTTCCAGCCGCTGGGTTCGCCGTTGATGACCGCGTCGGGTGCGTCTCGATCGGTGATGAGATGACGCGCACCCCGCGAATCGATCTCCTCGCCAACGACGCCGACGAAACTCAGTCCCGTTCGAACGGCGGCGACAGCCATCGCAACCAACGGTCCTTTCGCGTCAACGCTGCCGCGACCCCACAGCGCTAGTTCGTCAGTCGCTTCGGCGGTATCGATCCGGACAGGGATCTCGCCGGGAACGGTGTCGATGTGAGACGTGAGAAGCGCGCTGTCGTCTCCGGGTGCACGGACGTTCCCAACCGCGTCGATCCACACCTCCCGACCGTGGTTTTCGAAGTAACTGGCCAGTCGTTCTGCACAGGCGGCTTCCTCGCCCGAGACCGACTGAATGGAAACGATCTCTTCGAGCAACTCGCGCGGTGTCGTGTCGGTGGAGACCGTCGTGCCGGCACTCATTCGATCAGAGCACCTCCGTGAGTGCGTTCACGACGTGGTCGGCGTGATCATGATCGACGATCAACGGCGGGAGTAGTCGGAGCACCGACCGGCCGGCCGGCAGCGCCAGTATGCCGTGTTCGAGCGCGAGCGTCGGTAACAGTCGGTTTGCACCTTGTTTCACCTCGACGCCGATCATGAGTCCTTGTCCACGGATATCGCGCACGTCCGCGCCGACAGCCGTTTGTAGCTCCTCAACGATCGACGCTCCGATATCTGCGGCGTGGTCGGCAAGCTGTTCGTCTTCGATCACATCGAGCGTCGCGGTTGCGGCCGCACAGACGACGGGACCGCCGCTGAACGTCGAACCATGGTTGCCAGCGTCCTCTGCGATCCAGTCCCGACAGAGCGTCGCGCCGATCGGCAGTCCGCTGGCGAGTCCCTTGGCCGTCGTCAGGATGTCGGGGACGACGCCCGCCTGTTCAGTCGCCCACATGGTTCCGGTCCGTCCGAGACCCGTTTGGATCTCATCAAGCACCAGAGCCGCACCGGTGTCTGCTGTCGCCTCGCGGGCTGCTTGCAGATATCCCTCGGGGGCGGGATTGATGCCACCCTCGCCCTGAATCGGTTCGAGGAGCACAGCCGCGGTCTCCTCGTCAACAGCGGCGTCAAGTGCGGCTGCGTCACCGTAGGGAACGAACTCGAAGTCTCCCGCCAGCGGTTCGAACGCCTCTTTGTACTTTTGTTTCCACGTTGCAGCGAGCGCACCGAGCGTCCGTCCGTGAAAGCCGCGTTTCGTAGCGACAATCTTTGAGCGACCGGTCGCACTCCGGGCGAACTTGATGGCAGCCTCGTTGGCTTCCGTGCCCGAATTGCAGAGCCACACGTTCCTGATATCGCCTGGTGCACTCGCTGCGAGCGCACCGTGAAGCTCATCCCGAACGTCGAGTGGGTATGATCCCTGCACGTACAGCAGCTGTTCAGTCTGCTGTTGAATCGCGTCGACAACCGCCGGATGACAGTGACCGGTTGGCGTCACGGCGTAGCTCGCGCCGAAATCTAAATACTCGGTGCCGTCAGCGTCGTACAGATACGGTCCCGATCCGCTGTCGATGCGTATCGGTTTCTCGCTGAAAACGAATCCATTTCCTGTCATATTACAGAGCCTCCGGCGTGATCAGCGTGCCGTTGGTCTCGTCAAGCGCCTCGCTGATCGGACGCTCGGTGTTCGCACTGGCGATCGTCGCGGTCGTTGCCCCGTTTTCGAGTGCTTCGGTCGCAGCCATCACTTTCCGGCTCATGAATCCCTCTGCGGCCGCAGTGAGCGTTTCGTAGGTGGGCGGCGAATCGACGCGGTCGATCACCGACGACTCGTCATCGACATCCGCGAGCACCCCCGGCACGTCAGTGAGTACAACGAGATCGCCGGAGAGCGCGCCAGCCACCGCGGCAGCTGCTCGGTCGGCGTCGGTGTTCACCGCGACGCCGTCGTCAGCCAACATCGGGACCGTCACGACGGGGGTGTGTCCAGTCTCAAGCAGCGTTTCGAGGAGGTCGCTGTTCACGTTCTCGATGCGTCCGGAGTGGTCACCGCGACGGATCTTCTTCTTCCCGTCTTCGAGCACCCGGACCGCTGATTTTCTGGCACCAGTCAGCAAGCCGCCGTCGACGCCCGACAGGCCGACCGCGTCCACGCCTTCGTTTTGGAGTCCAACGACGAGATCCGTGTTGAGCTGTCCGGGGAGCACCATCGAGAACACCTCCATCGTGCGCTCGTCAGTGAACCGGCCGACGACACCCGAGGGCGTTTCGACGTACTCGGGAGATTCTCCGAGTGCTTCGAGTGTGTCGTCAACGGCGGTTGAACCGCCGTGCACGACGACGACCTGTGTTCCGCCTTCGACCAACGAGGCGACATCCGAAAGCGCGCCGTCGGGATCGACGGCACGCGCGCCGCCGATCTTGACAACGACCGTCACGCCGACCACCCTCGAATGCGGATCGACCCGTTCATGGTTCCCCCACGGGATGCAGTCCCCGGAAGTCGAGTCCGGCAGTCTCTTCGAAGCCGAGCGCGACGTTGGCCGCGTGGACCGCTTGCCCGGCCGATCCCTTCATCATGTTGTCGATGGCCGAGAAGACGACGATGCGGCCGTTGGCGGGGTCGAGTTCGAAACCGACCTCGGCGGTGTTCGTGCCCGCAACGGCTTTCGGTTCGGGATACCGATACACGCCACCTCCACCGGCGACGAGTTCCACGAACGGCTCGTCCTCATACTGCTCGCGGTACGCGCCCCAGAGATCGCCCTTCGTGACTGGCTCGTCAGGGAACACGTGACACGTCGCGCTCGCGCCCCGCACCATCTCCACCGCGTGCACGGTGAAGCTCACCGAGCCGATGAACTGCTCGATCTCGGCTTCGTGGCGGTGCCCGGTCGGCGCGTACGGTCGAACCACACCAGAGCGCTCGGCGTGCGATGAGGCAGTGCCGCCACCGGCCCCGCCCTCCGACGAGCCGACTTTCACGTCGACAACTGTTTGCTCGGTGCCGGATAGGATGTCAGACTCGACTAATGGTAACAGCCCGAGGATCGTCGCCGTCGCGTTACAGCCACCCGCAGCGATCAGGTCGGCTCCCGAAAGACGATCGTGAGGAGTCAGCTCGGGCAGCGCATACACCGACTCCGAGAGGAGTTCCGGTCGGCTGTGGCCGTCGTAGTACTCCTCATACTGATCGTCGCTATCCAATCGGAAATCCGCGCTCAGATCCACGACCGTCCCGGCAGCCTCCCGGAACGCGTCGATGTGTTCCATCGAGACACCGTGAGGTGTCGCTGCGAACAGGACATCGACGCTCTGTAGCTCCTCAGGCGTGCTAAACCGGAGATCCACCCCGCGGAGATTCGGATGAACGTGCCCGATCGTTTTGCGTTCGTACTGGCGGCTCGTCGCTTGCACCACCTCAAACTCGGGGTGACCGGCGAGCAACCGGAGGAGTTCACCACCCGTGAATCCGCTTGCGCCCACGACAGTTGCCGTGGTGCTCATCAGGCGACCACCTCCTGGGTAGCTTTCTCTTCGAGCCAATCGACGACTGTCCCCGGTACGTCGGTCGAGACAACCTCATCGAGGGCTTTGAACTCAACGGTGTGGTTCACCTCATGCACCGTGTACGATCCCGAGTTGGTTTCCATCAGATCGATCCCCAGCAATCCCCCGCCGACAGCGTCACTCGCACGGGCAACGAGACCGCGGGCCGTTTCGTCCAGTTCGAACTCGGTGGTGTCAGCGCCTTTAGCGGCGTTCGTCAGCCAGTGGTCCGACGACCGAACCATCGCCGCGACCGGCGTGCCGTCGACGGCCACCACGCGGATGTCTCGATCTGGCTTCTCGACGAATTCTTGGATGTAAAACACCTTGTGCTCGTAATGGCCGAGCGTCGCTTTGTGCTCCAGAATGGCCTCCGCAGCACTGCGAGAATCGATCTTCGCCATCAACCGTCCCCATGATCCCACAACGGGTTTCAACACACAGGGGTAACCGAACGACTCGATGATCTCCAGTGCAGTCTCTTTCGTGAACGCCACTTCCGTCCGTGGCGTGGGAACCCCGGCGTTTTCGAGCACGAGGCTGTTTTGGGCCTTGTCGGCACACACTGCCGCCGTCTCTGGGGTGTTCACGATCGGAACGTCGTAGCTATCGATAAAGCGAGACGCGTACACGCTGCGACTCGTGGCTAAACACCGATCGACGATCAGATCGCACGCCGATAGCGCCGCTGGCGGTTCGGAAAGACCGAACTGGAGCTTTCGAACGTCGAGTTTCGTGACTTCGTGATCACGCTCTCGAAGCTCGTTCAACAGGAGCTTTTCGTCGCGGCGAATCCGGGAATAGAGTACACCGATATTCATAGCTTTAGTTGCAACAGCGACTGTGTGCCGACTCTCAACACCTTATTCGCCCCAGTCTTCTTCTAGTTCGGGCGCGGTGTCGAGCGTCACGGGGTCGGTCTCGATGACCTCCAGCTCGCTTCCACACGTGCCACAGTCGATGATCTCTCCTGCCTCAACGTCATCGTGGAGCGATACGCTCGCTCCACATTCGATGCATTCTGCCATGTGGAATACACTCAGCGACGTATATACTTAAACCCATCGAAAATACCATATATCATTAATAACCCATACCCCACTCTATCCGTGTTGTGAGACTTCAACCGCTCGTTTCCTGATTGTATATCACGGATTTGTTATTCGTCCCCAGAGGGGGACGGGATCGGTGGTCGTCGTCGGTCACACATGGCTGTGAACCACCTCTGTAAGCGTTTCGTGTGCCTGTTCGAGCACCGAGCACTGATGGTCGAGCGTCTCACGGTCGACGTCGAGTGCGTCGGCGGTGATATCAAGTTGCGCAGCGACCGCTGACGGGGCAGGACCACCGCGTGAATCACGGTTTTCGACGCTGTGGACAGGATCGAGCAGTGCACGCAGTTCTTCGCGTGTGAGGTATGTTTCGAGCGGCTCATCCAGTACGTCTGCCGCGGCGGCTTCGATCGCGTCGACACTGCCACCGTGTTGGGCGGCCTCTGCGAGGATCGCGTGCGCCGTCCGGAAGGGGAGACCACACATTGCGAGCCTGTCGGCAACGGCCGTCGCTGTTGTGAAGCCCTCGCCGGCGGCGTCAGCGAGCAGAGAGTCGTTCCACGCCGTGGACGCGACCGCGCCGGCTGCCACGTCAGTCGCTTCGGTGACAGCGTCGACCGTCGACCACGCGTGACCGCTCGCACGCTGGAGATCAATGTTGTACGCTCTCGGAAGTCCTTTGAGCGTCGTGAGTAGCCCATCGAGTCCGGCGCTGGCCGTACCGGCTGTTGCCCGCACGAGTTCGAGCGTGTCAGGATTTTTCTTCTGGGGCATGATCGAGGAAGTCGAGGCGTACTCGTTCGAGAGATCGACGTACCCCTTGTTAGCGAAAACGATCAGGTCTTCTGCCAGTCCCGAGAGATGGGTCGCAAGTCCAGCGAGTGCCGCCGTGCTGTCGAGCAGGAAATCCCGTGCGGACGCGGCGTCCATCGAGTTCTCAACGATACCCGCAAAGCCGAGTAGTTCGGCGGTCCGCTCCCGGTCGATCGGAAACGGTGTGCCAGCGAACGCAGCACCGCCCAACGGCGAGCGATTCGTGCGGTCGTAGGCTGCCAGTAACCGCTCGGTGTCGCGGGCGATCGCGCGCTCATACGACAGCGCCCAGTGAGCGACCGTCGTCGGTTGGGCGGGTTGGAGATGCGTGAACCCGGGCATCACGGTGTCACCGTGCTCACGGGCCACGTTCTCTAAGGCCGACCGGAGCGCGAGCGTCGCGGAAACGCTATCGAGCAGATCCTCGCGCAACCGGTAGCGAAGACACGTCGCAACCTCATCGTTGCGGCTACGGGCGGTGTGCATCTTGCCACCCACCGGACCGACCTGTTCGATGACGGCCGACTCGATGGCTTCGTGAACATCCTCGCCATCAGGTAGTGAGTTGTGGCCGTCGAGCGCGATCGCTTCGAGCGCGGTGAGGATCTCACTGGCTTCCGACCGCTCGATGATCCCTTGCTCAGCGAGCATCACGACGTGCGCGCGGTCGACAGCGATGTCCGCCTCGAAGATGCGTTCATCGGCCGCTAGCGAGGAGAGGAATTCCCGTGCCGGTCCGCCGCTGAACCGATCACCACGGACTGCCGTCCCCGCTCGGTCGAGAGACGCGTCGTTCGATGGGGTTTCAGACATTATACGTCAGTGCCACCGTCCATGAGTGCTTCGGGCACATCCGTCTCTTCGGTCGCAGCGCGAGCAAGCCGGTCCTGATAGCCGTGATACTTCGCTACGCCCGTCGCGTCGGCCTGTTCGATTCCATCGACGGTTTCGGTGTTGAACGACGCTGCGGATTCAGAGTACACTGCGTACTCGCTCTCGCGGGCAACCGGACGCGCGTGTCCGCCGTCGAGTTTTACGGTGACGGTGCCGGTCACGCGTTGTTGGGTCGCGTCGATGAAGCCCGACAGCGCGTCGACCAGCGGAGCGGACAACAGGCCTTGGTAGGCCTTCTCGCTCCACTGCTGATCGATGCTCGTCTTCGTCGAGCGTTCTTCTTGGGTCAACACCAATCCTTCAAGCGCGTCATGTGCAGCCAACAACACCGTGGCGGCCGGGTGCTCGTAGTTCTCCCGGACTTTCAGTCCGAGCATCCGATCTTCCATCATATCCGTCCGACCGATGCCGTGGCTTCCTGCAAGCGCGTTCAGGCGTTCGATCAGTTCGATGGCGTCGAGTTGTTCGCCGTCAACGCTGACGGCGTAGCCGTCTTCGAAACCGATTTCGACGAGTTCGCTGTCGGTTCCACTGGGAGGGTCAGTCCACTCGTAGATCTCTTCGGGCGGTACGTAGCTCGGATCCTCAAGATCGTCGCCCTCGATCGACCGACTCCAGAGGTTCGTATCGATGCTCCACGCGCCCTCGTTGCCGCCTTCGACCGGCAAGTCGCGCTTGGCCGCGTACTCAATCTCGTACTCGCGGGTCAGTCCAAGTTCACGCACGGGCGCGATGACGTTCAATTCCGAATCACGCCAGACCGCTTCGAACCGAAGTTGATCGTTTCCTTTCCCCGTACAGCCGTGGGCTACGGCGTCACAGCCCTCCTCACGGGCCACATCGAGTATCGCAGAGGCGATAACTGGACGGGCCAACGCCGTACCGAGTGGATAGCCTTGGTAGTCCGCGTTCGCCCGGACCGACTGCAAGCAGAGTTCCGCGAACTCCTCGCGGGCGTCCACGACGAAGTGTTCGAGTCCCAGTGCGTCAGCGGTCTCTCGTGCTTCTGCGAATTCGGTATCCGGTTGGCCCACATCGACTGTTACCCCGATCACCTCATCGTAGTCGTATTCCTCTTCGAGCAGCGGTACGCAAACGGTCGTATCAAGTCCGCCCGAGAACGCGAGCGCAACTGTATTGGTATCGTTTTCTGACATTGGTGGTATTTGGTGTGTCTACTGGATCCTCTCGACAGTGATTGAAACGCGATTCGACGCCGATCAGGAGAAGTGTAGTATAGTCGGGCCTAACGGCCCGGTCGTCGTCGTCGGGTTACGCCCGACTGCTCAAGGGACGAAGTCCCTCTCTGTCGTCGGACACAGTCCGACTGCCCGAGGCGCTCCGCGCCTCTTGGCCGGAAAACGAGATCGAGCCCACGGCTCAGCGCAGATGAGCAGTGATCGTGGGTCCCGGTTTGCATGTACACCTCGTTATTGGTAGAGCAGTATTAAACGCTTTCCGAACGGCAAGTATTCTGTGTTGTGTGTTGTCGTAGCGTGTTCGAACGCGGCTTATGGCGTGGGCGGCTGCTCAGCCCACGCGTTCATATCGGTGTAAAAGTTCAACAGCGCGAACTTGAGCTTTTTCGGCGCAATGTCGATGGTCTCCGCGCGGTCTTCGGGAGGGAACGTCTCCGCGACGCTGTACTGTTGTAGCTCGTGTTTGGCTTGCGCGGTGTACCGTTCGTCGACGAGCAGTCGTGCGCCAAAATCCTCCGGCGACCGGACGACACGGCCGACCGCCTGTCGTGTTTTCCGAACCGTCGGCACCTCGACGGCGTACTCCCACCCCGGATCGTCTGTGGTGTTAGTGAATGCGTCCGCGTACGCCGATTCGACCGCCTTCATACGGTCGTCAAGACGGGGATAGGGAACGCCGACGACAACCACCGTCCGCGCGTCGTTGCCGTCAAAACTCACCCCTTCGGTGAGTGTTCCCCATAGCGATGTGAACAATACGCCGTTTTCGTCCGCCGTGAACGCCTCCTTTCGGCGTTCGACGCTGGTGCCTGCAGAATCGAGATAGAAAGTGGCGTCACCCGCAGGCGCGAGACGGTCGTGGTAGCGCTGTGCTTCGCGGTAGCTCGGGAAGAAACACAGCACGTTCCCCGGTGTGAACCTGATCGCGTCTTCGAGCACGCTGGTCACTCGTGTCTGTATTTCCTGTTCGTCACGCCGACGAGCGAAGAGTGCGGGGGTGTTGACGGCGTAGGTCCGCCGTCGTTCTTCGGGAAACTGTGGACCGTACGCCATCCGCACGGACTCCTCCGAATCGAGTCCGAGCACGGAAGCGAGAACGTCGAACGGGCGCAGTGTCGCGCTCATCAGGACGCTCGCGTGCAGTTCCTCGAACAGCGGTCGGGTGATCCGCTGAGGGAGACAGGTGTACAGCTCAGCGCGGCCGTACACCGTGTCGCTCGCTTGATCACGCCGCACGCTCACTACTGGATGCATCCCTTCCTCGTCGCTGTCCCGGAGCCAGTCATCGATGAACGTCGCTGCCGGCAGTACGTGACACTCCTTTCGCGTCTTCGTTTCGCCGTTCTTGTAGGACTGCTCGTACGCTCGATCGAGCGTAGTTCCGAGTTCGAGCGCCTGATCGAGGTCCTCGTGGATACCCGCACCGGTGTAGGCGTCCAAAAATGCGAGTGTGAGTTCGTCCCGACGGGCGTCGTTCGTGATCGAGAGGTCGTACCAGTCCTCTCCGACAGTCTCGCGTTCACCGAACGCCAAGCCGTCGTCATAAGTGGAAACGAGCGCGTCGTGGAACGCCTCGATAACGTTTTTCACAGGAGTGGATCGTGGATCGTCGACACCCTCCAGTTCCGAGAGCGCGCTCTCTAGGGTTCGTTCGGTCAGCGTCTGGGTCGCGTGCTCGCGGGCCGCGTCCTCGATGTTGTGAGCCTCATCGAAGACGACCACTACGTCGTCCGGATCTCGGCCCAGCCACCGGAAAAACTGCTCACGGATCATCGGATCCAGCACGTGGTGATAATTACACACCACGAGATCAACGCCTTCGACGCCCTCCTTTAGGAGTTCGTATCCACACAGCCCGGCCTCGTTGGCGTACTCGTATATCTCGTCGGGTGTTCGAACGTCCTCGAACAGCCATTCATAGAACGGCTCCGTCTCTGTGGTCAGATTGTTGTAGTAGTACTCACACGTGGATTGCTCGCGTAGCTCTTCAACAGTATCGTCAAGAGCGTCGAGTTCGTCCATGACAGCGTTTCGTCCCGCTATGGCGTCCGAATCCGTGGCCGTATCGCGCAGTTCACGCTCGGCTTCTGCCAACTCGTCGCGGTCGGTCTCGGCCTCAACTAACTCCCGAGTGGTGTCTCGGAGTGCCTGACACTCCTCGTACCCGACATCGATATGGCACATGTCGAGTTTTCCGCGGAAACGACCGCACGAATCGGCTCTTGTTGAATAATTGCTCTGGCTTCCTCGATGAACTGACGGGTCTGCTGGTGGACGTTCGTCGTGATGATGACCGTCTTGTTCGCCGTACGCGCGTACTCTAACGCCGGTGTGAGTGCTGCGAGCGTCTTTCCAGTTCCGCACGCCCCCTCAAACAGCACGTTTTGACCATCCGAAAGCGCCTCGTTGATGGTCGCCATCGCTTCCTGCTGATGGTCGTACGGCGTTTCGTACGGGAAGAACTTGAGATACGACGGATTCGACACTACCAGCCATTGCTCGCTCTCGGTGAAAAACGTTCGCGGTTTGGAGCCTCACGTGCGTGACAACGGTTGACTCCCACACTGCACAGCGCGTGTATCGCTCAGAACATTCAATAGAACAAGAAAGTGCAGTGCTTACGTTCGTGTTCTATTAACGTCCCCCGGACCCTGATGTGTCATATTTGTCATTAGAACGAAAACAGGCCGGGATAGTCATTGATGAGTCCATCGACGCCAGCGGCAGCCAGTTGGGCGGCTTGGTACCACGTTTCTACGGTGTAGACGTTCACAGACCTGCCTTCGGCGTGGGCAACCGCAACAAGGTCGATATCCGCGAACGGTCCACCAGTGTAGTAGTCGTCTCCGAAGAACGGAGTGTTTTTGATCATGTTCCGTGGCGGATGGATGGCCTCACAGTCGTATCGACGCGTTACGTCCAAACCATCCGGGATCGAATCCCAGAACAAGAACGCGATGGGAAGTGACGGTTCGATCTCTCGGACGGTTGCGAGTGCCGCTTCGTAAAACGAGGAGATGAGAAACCGGTGATCGTGGTCGGAGAGGATCGAGAGCACGTCCTCGGTGAACGGCCGCCACAGCTCCTTTTGTCGTTCAAGCGCCGTCTCGTCCAGCGACGCTCCCATGCGAAGATCGAAGGAGCCGGGATTTTTGAACTCGACGTTGACACCGACGCGGGACGGAACGGCTGCCAGCAGTTCACCCAACAGCGGTATCGTCTCGCCGCTTTCGAGCACTTCTGCTTCGAGTACTGTCTCTGTCGGCGTCTCCCAGACGACACCAGAGGCGTCGGTGAGTCCTTGCTCGCCACCGTCGCGGCCAGCGAGCCGATCGTCGTGAAAAACGACCACATCCCCGTCCGCCGTCGGCATGACATCGATCTCGATCATCTCCGCGCCGATTCCGGGACGCCTACCACGTTGCTCGCTGCCGTAGTTTTGTGGTGTGGTGTCGTTCGTTGCAGAACTGGGGGAAAGCCCCGATGATAGCCGCGCCGCGAGCACCGTGTTCTCCGGATACGCCCCGGCAAACCCCCGGTGAGCGATGATCGACGGCGCGGTCCGTTGCTCACCGCGCCCATCTCCCTGTGCGGCAACCGTCTCGGTCCCCCCGAATCGCGTTCCCGCCATGGTCATTCCCGCTCCTACTACGAACTGACGCCGATTTAGACTCGGTGATTGCATCACATACAAAGCGACGAAGACCAACTATTCAACTATTTATATTATTGTATGGTATAGATATATTTTATATTGAACGGAGGAAGTTGATATAGGGTGGAATATAGTTGATTGTTATGAGCATGCGTGCTCTCGGACGACTACTAACTATGGAAGAGATACTCACGTACCACCTTCAGATGTGAATCTCAATACCTATCAATATACAATGACATTATTATCTACATGTTTCGCTGAGATTTTGACTCACAACAGACGTTCCGACCATCTCTGAATCTCGAACTGCGATTGCCGTTACCTGATACCATTTGGGTGATGTTTCTCCAGAGACGTTCGTCAGATTCGCTTGTGATTGCAGATCGTAAATCGGTGCGATAACGAGGTGTGAGCGTGTTACCGATGAATCATTAATCCGATTAACTGTCGTCAGATTGCCCCACGCCGGTCCGCACTGGTGGGAGACGGACGTTGTGAGGTGTCCACGGGTTGGTTTCTCGGTCGTCCACGTAACGGCTGCGTGAGTGTCGTTGACGCGCTCAACCGTGACATCAGGGGAGCCGATTCCCGACACCATATCGATCGTTGCGGCCGTTCCCGCAATGCCGGCTGCTCCGACGACCACTCCGATCACGACTCCGACTGCGACGCTTGTTTTCCATATTCGTCCATCTGATTTGTAATACGCCAGTCCGTGTTCTCGGACTGTTCGGAGAACGGAAACGCCGACGATACCCCCACAAAGAAGGAAGGCGAGCACACACGACGCGTAGATCGTAAACGGACCAACCAAGCCGTACAAAGGGTTTCCGGGGAGTGGATAGAACGGTTGCATTCCGGAAGAATGAGTAAACACATCGAGGGTAACGTGCAGCCACGTCCCGGAAACGCTCGCAAGCGTGACCGATTTCGCTGACACAGGTCGGGAACTAACGCGTCGAGCGATCTCAGGAAATCGGCGGGCGAATAGAAGTACGCAACCCGCAAAAACGAGCGCGACAGCGGTTGCGCCGAGATAGGTGTCGTGCAACGGTCCATGCGTTGGTCCTCGAATAATTCCCAAGAACGCGAGCGCCGCGCGTACATCGAGTATCACGCTCGCAACGAGAAACGTCCCTAGATCCATACGCCGCCGGAGGAGATAGCCGAACAGAAGCGTCGGGCCGAAATGAAACGGGGTGAGTGGCATGCGTACTGTTCTTCCAACAGATATTTGTTATAATTTTCCATTCACATTCCGTGTCTCAGGCATGGAGACGGCTACACGCAGTTCAGACCGCCTTGTTTTTATCTCTCATGGGCCAACCGTCGACAATGGCAAACCTACAGCTGTCAGAACGGGTCCCCGCAGCGGCGGAGGATGGGGTGTGGTTAGAGTGCATTGAGACGGGCGAGACGTACGCCCCGTTCGAATCGATCCGGTACACGAGCGACGTGGACGGATTACTCGAAGTTCGGTACGCCGACTATCCGGGATTCGACGCGTTTTCGGGGCGCGGCGTCTGGCGGTACGCTGACGCGTTGCCGTTCGAGGAAGGCGTCTCCGTGCCGGAGGGTGACACGCCGTTACATTACGTGCCACGGCTGGAGTCCGATATCGGTGTTAACAGCCTGCGTATCAAGCACGAGGGGATGAATCCGACCGGGAGTTTCAAGGACCGAGGCATGACCGTTGGAGTGCAGGCGGCCCGACGATTGGGCGTCGAGCGGTTGGTGTGTGCGAGCACGGGCAACACGAGCGCGGCACTCGCGGCGTATGGCGCTCGGGCAGGCATGGAGACGCTCGTGTTGCTTCCTGAGGGCAAAGTCGCGGCCGGGAAAGTCGCACAGGCCAGCCTCCACGGCGCACGCATTCTCGAAGTCGACGGGAATTTCGACGACTGCCTCGACATTGTCCGTGAGCTGGCCGAGCGAGGCGAGGCGTACCTGTTGAATTCGCTCAACCCGTTCCGGCTCGAAGGGCAGAAGACGATCGGGTTCGAGATCCTTGAACGGTTCTACGAAGACAACGGTCGGTTCCCCGATCGGATCGTGCTCCCGGTCGGCAACGCGGGCAACACGGCCGCCCTGTACAAGGCGTTCCGTGAACTCGTGGCGGCAGGCGCGATCGATCGATCGGAGATGCCGACGTTGACCGGTGTGCAAGCCGACGGCGCTGCACCGATGGTCGAAGCGATCGAGAACGACCGCGATTCGGTCCAGCGCTGGACAGACGTTGAAACGCGAGCCACGGCCATCCGAATCGGAAACCCTGTGAATGCACCGAAAGCCCTGCCTGGAATCCGCGAAACCGGGGGAACTGCCGTGGCCGTCAGTGACGAGGCGATCACCGACGCTCAGCAGGAGCTTGCGGAAAACGGGATCGGTGTTGAACCCGCCAGTGCCGCCAGCGTCGCCGGGCTCCGCAAACTCCGCCATCAGGGCGTGATCGACGCCGATGAGGATGTCGTCTGTCTCACGACCGGGCATCTACTGAAAGACCCTGACGCTGCTGTCGCTGCCGGGAACGATCCCGAACCAGTTCCGAACGACGCTGACGCCGTGCTCGATCACGTCGTATAAACTGTAAGCGGATCAGTATCGATCTCTCCTCGGAGGAACGTAGGCCAATTTATATGATCGTTCGTGGAAACTCTCGGACGATGGTGTCACCACATCCAGAGTGGGATGATTGTACGGGGGGGTTACTCGATCAGGACACGAAGATCGGGGTAAGCCCTGTCAACGCATGGTTTGACGAGTACAGCACAGTGGTTCGTCCCGCCGATGCAGGAGAGGGAAACGCGTACTCGGTACGGGTGTACCATGGACCGGACCGCGAAACCCACAACGACGTCGTTGTGTTCCGAGACGCGAGACCGGCCTGGGAGTTCGCCCATCTTCTCACGCATTACTTCGCTCACACTACTGATCCAAAAACGGCTACAAACCACCTCATTCGTTCCGAACGGGGATCGACGGACGATCAATGGAATCAGAGCCAAGCCGTCGAAGATCTCGGTGCTGAGGAAGTCCTTGAAAAGCTGTTGTCTCCGAATCCGATCCCCGAGGCAATGGACGGGATTCTCAGCTGAGTAAGACAGCTTGGGATCACAGAATAGAGCGTTCACTTACACGAGTTCGATCGCGTCGTCGCCGTCGGGGACCGCACAGATAAACGCGCCTTCTTCGTCTCCGTCGTTTCGGTACCAGTGGACAACGCCGGCCGGAATGAACAGGGAGTCTCCTGGGGACACTGTGAACTCCTCCTCAGCCAGCCCGACGACGTACTCACCGGCGAGCACGTACTGTTCGTGCTCGATCTCGTTGGTGTGTTTCGGAACGGTTGCACCGGGTTCAAGCGTGAATCGCCGGATTGCGAGGTTCGGCGCGCCCTGTTCGGGACCGATCAGTACACCCTTCGCCATGCCGTCGGCAGCACTGACCTCGGTGTATTCGATCTCCGCACCACGGCGAACGTATGGCTGTCGTGAATCCTCGCTCATACCAGTTCATCGGCTGCGGTCGGTGATATACTGTGGGCATCACTCCCTGTCAGTGTCGATCGTCACGTGCGCTTGAAACCACTCGGCCGCGCGGTCGAGTTCGTTCGCATCCGTCCCAGTGAGCTGTAATCGGTTGTGACCCGCCTGATTGTCCGGATAACAGCCGACACTCACGTCGAACTGATCACGAGCATCGGTGAGCGTCTCGATGAGCCTCGATTCGGGATCCGTGGTGTATAGGGTTCGTCGTCGGATCGTTCCCGAGAACTCGGCCGCGATCGACGCAAACATCGCTTGCATCTCCTTGGGAATGCCGGGCAACACGTAGACGTTCTCCATGACACAGCCCGGTGACAGTCCCGGTTCATTCACGAGTGCTCGTGCACCAGCCGGAAGCGCGGCTTCGTCCTCGATGTCCACATCGATGTCGAGATCCGGGTTGCTACGCTCGAATTCTGCCACCGTCTGTTCGATATCCGTCTGGGCGAGTTCGTTCGGTTCGAGTGGCTGTTCGAACGCGCGGGCGACGCTTTCCATAGTCACATCGTCGGGTGTCTGCCCGAGACCACCGGTGACGATGACGGCGTCGAACGAGTCGCTGAACGACCGAACGAATGCCGTGATAACATCGCTCTCGTCCGGCACGACGAGAATACGCTTGACTGCAACACCGCGAGCCGACAGTTCACTGGCGAGCCACGTCGCGTTCGTGTTCTCGGTGTCCCCCGAGAGAAGCTCATCGCCCACCGTGAGGAGCGCAACGTCCATGTTGGAACCTCGTGTTTCGACACGTTATGTGTTGTTTTCGAGCGAGCCGTTTCGCTCCCAGTTGAACGATCACGTCGTCACACGGTTTCGGTTGACATCGAGGAAAAACAGGAGATCGTTGATCGGGCGATCGTCGCTGACTTTCGAAAGCCCGCAGGGTCGAAACGACTCCTCGTACTCTAACACGCTGTTGACCTGTTCGGGTTCGAGATCGAGTGAGTCGTCGTAGTCGGTGACCGTGAACACGCTGAGTGCTCCCGCGTCGTCCCAGTAGGCCTTATCGAAGTACGTGGTCTGTGCTTTCGCACCGATCGCCCCGAATCCGACGTACCGTTCCGTGTCCGATCGATACACGAGTAATGGATCGCCGGACTCCATCGACTTCCAGTACTGTTTGTTCCGGGTGCGATCGCTATCGACTGTCTCGGTTCGAACACCGAGGACGCGAGCGAAAAGCGGAAAGTCGAGCGAACGTTCGCTCCACTCCGTTAGATCGACCTTCGATTCAAGCGTCTTGATGAACGGTGGTTTCACGGGAACGATCCACATCATTTCCAGATGTACACCATCTCTACGGATAAAATACCGTATTACAATATTTGAAAGTATCGAGCGATATAGCGGAATATTCATCAATAAACGTGTGAAACTCTGATTAGTGATATCAACCACTGCACTTTCCGGTCAACAGGGAGAGTTGCTTTCCATCCCGATCAGGAAGCGAAGTCTCGATTTCGATATCTTCCCGAAATCGGCTCTCCGATGGCAATCGATGCAGAGCGACGCAACGTTCTCAAGGTGGTGTGCGTCCTCCTTGTGATGGTTCTTCGATTCGATGAATGCTCGAACCGGGATGATGTGGTGCACGTCCGGATTTCGTCCGATCGCTTCTTCGGTCTTCGAACAAACGACACACGAGAAATCGTCTCGCTCTAACGCCTGTTGGCGAACGCTATTCCACCCTTTTCCGTACGGTTCGTTGCCCCCACCCTTCCAGTTCGGATGCCCGTCGCCGGTAAAGGACTCGGAAAGCCACGTGCTCCGACAGTCCTCACTGCAGACGGTTACGTCTCCCGTGATCCCGCTCGGATATCGCTCAACAGTGGCGTTGCACACCGCACACGCGAGCTCGCGCTTGCCACCGTTCCACCGCGGATGCTCCTCGCCTTTCAGGACAGGAATCGATCGCCATTCCTCGTTTTCGACGCACGAAGAGCAATACAGTCCTTTTTTCTCCGATGGGTAGTACTCAAACTCATCGCCACAGAGTTCACACTCGGTTGTCTCTTTCCCGTCGTGATAGTTCGGGTTATTCTCTCCTCTAAACGAAACGGATTCACGCCGGCATTCTTCTGAGCAGTATTTCTTTTCGTGCTCGCAGTGAAACTCGTGACCGCAGTTGCTACACGTTCTGTTGGGTAGCAGTGCATCATGGGCAGCACTGTGGTGAACGCCGAGTCCGCGCCTGCTATCGAATTCGTCTCCACAAACAGGACACGCATGTTCTGTCATGAGCCGTTTGGCTACCCGTTCCGGGATAAATGTATGTCAGAAACATAGCGCGATACCTCTCACGGTAGAAGTGTAAAATCACTAACAGTCCGGGCGCGGAAATCGAATCCGCGTCTCAGGCTCCACAAGCCTGAAGGATAACCATTACCCCAGCCCGGACACAGTACATAGTACCCGGGGGAGATTTGATATAGGTTACGACTCCTTGGTGTGATCGAGGACGGCCGCTGTTTTTTCAATCGGGTGAGGCGGTTTTTCGTCGGTGTGATCGGCCAGTTGAGTGCGACAGGAGGTACCAGGGGCGACGACGGTTCCCTCTGCGCCGTCGATCTGCTCGTAGAGGATAGTAGCGATGGCTTTGCTCATCGAGTAATGCTCGGCTTCGTAGCCGAAGCTGCCGGCCATGCCACAACAGCCACTATCAAGCGGTTCGACGGCGTATCCCAGCCGCCGAAGCACACCGACCGCGTGGTGGTCCTTTTTCGTGGCCTTTTGGTGACAGTGACCGTGGTACACAAGCTGTTCGTCGGTATCGGCCGTGGGAAGCGACGCGTCGAGATTGTGGGTGTCGAGATACTCCATCACGCCGTAGCTGTTCTGGGCGACTCGGTGGGTTTGGGAATCGGTGAGCAGATCGAGATAATCGAGTTGGAACATCACCGCGTCAGAGGGTTCGACAGCGACGACATCCCAGCCGTCATCGATGTGGGGGGCGAGCGCCTCGACGTTCCGGCGAGCGATGTCGCGGGCACGGTCGATGAAGCCTTTCGAGAAGGGAGGGCGACCGGTTCCCCGCACGTCAGGCAGTTGGAGACGGACACCGGCGGCTTCGAGCACACGGACCGCTGCACGTCCCGTTTCGGGGTGGGTGTAGTTCGTGTACGTGTCCGGAAACAACACGGCGTTTCGGGTGGCGTTCGATTCTGACACGCGCGGACCACGGTTCTCGAACCAGTCGGTGAAGCTCTCGCGGTGGAACGTCGGTAGTTCGCGCTCGCTGGCGATCCCAAGCGTCTTCTCTGCGAGGAGATTCGCGCCTGGCAACTGCGTCGCCCAGTTCGAGAGGGGTGCAACCGTGCTTCCTATCGCAGCGATCGTTTCGACGTTCGCAAACAACCGATCACGCAGACTGGGACCGTGGCGTTCGTGGTGTTCGTGTTCAACTTCTGCCTTCAGCTTCGCCATATCCACTTCGCTGGGACAGTCCCGGAGACAGCCCTTGCAGCCGATACACACGTCCATCACTTCGTGGAGAAATTCGTCGGTGAACTGTTCGTCAGGATCGAGATCTCCGCTCATCGCTGCTCGGAGCATGTTCGCCCGCCCGCGCGTCGATTGGATTTCCTCTTGGGAAGCCCGGTAGGTGGGGCACATCACGCCGCCAGTCGTGGATTGGTGCCCCCGACAGCCGCCACAGCCGTGACACAGCTCCGTCATCCCCTGTAACTCGTTTTCGGTGTGCCACTCCAGCGACGGCTCGAATCCAGCGTTGAACTCGTAGGATGGATCGAACCGGAGGTTGTCGCTCATATCGAGATCGCCGCAGACGCTGCCGGGATTGAGCAGCCAGTCGGGATCGAAGGCGGTTTTCAACGCCCGGAACACCGACCACAAGCGCTCCCCGTACAGTTTCCGGTTCCATTGCGTGCGCGCTCGGCCATCACCGTGTTCGCCGGAGACGCTCCCGCCGTATTCGACGACCAGATCAGTAATTTCGTCCGCAATGGAGACCATTCGATCGACGCCGTCGATCGTTTTGGTGCTGATGAGCGGGCGAATGTGAAGCACCCCCGGCCCGGCATGGGCGTAGTAACTGGCGAACGTGTCGTGGTCGTTGAGAATCGACTGGACATCCGACACGAACGCCGGCAGCTTCTCGACAGGGATTGCGGTGTCTTCAATGAACGAGGCGTGTTTTTCGTCGGTGGTGCGCGAAAGGAGGATTGGCAATCCGGATTTACGCATCTTCCAGAACGTGGCGCGCCGGTCGGCGTCGTGTGCCTCTAAGGCGTGGCGTGCGAGACGATCGGCGCGATCCGCGCCGTCCGCCACGCGGTCATCGATGAGATCAGCCACTTGCCGGCGGCCGTCAGCGTCGCTGTCGGCGTAAAACTCGATCAACAGCACCGAATCCGTTGAGTCGGGGAGCAACTCGACAACGTCTCCGAACTCTTCGGTGTTGCGCGCGAGATCCAACAACACATCGTCCATCACCTCGACTGCAGCGGGGTCGTGATCAAGCACTCGATCGACATCCGAGACCGCATCAAGCACGGAATCGTAGGTGAGCAGCGCGACCGACTTCGTTTCCGGTCGGGGTTCGAGCGCGACGGTCGCCTCGGTCACGATGGCGAGCGTCCCCTCGCTGCCGGCAAGCAACCGGGCGAGGTTAACCGATCCAGTCTGTGCCTCCTCAATGAGCATATCGAGGTTGTATCCCGAGACGTTTCGCTTCAGATCGGGGTAGCGGTGCTCGATTTCCTCGGCGTGATTGTCGATCACATCGAGTACAGCCCCGAAGATCCGTTCGCGGAGATCACCGTCCGAGTCAGCCTCCGTCCGAAGCGTGTCGATCGACACGGCACCGAGTCGCGTAACGGTTCCGTCAGCGAGGACGACTTCACACTCCTCGATGTAGGCGTCTGTTTTCCCGTACACCAGCGAGTGAGATCCCGTCGAGTTGTTGCCGATCGCGCCACCGAGGGCGCTCTTGTCTCCCCACGCCGGATCGGGAGCGAACTTCAACCCGTGGGGTTCGAGTTGCTCGTTGAGAGCCCCGAGGATCGCGCCGGGCTGTGCGGTTGCAGTTTGGGATTCGGGATCAACGGTGAGTACTGCGTCCATATACCGCGTGAAATCGAGGACGACCGCCTCGTTGACCGCTTGTCCCGCCAGACTCGTTCCGCCACCCCGCGGGAGCACCGGAATCGTCTGTTCGGCACAGTACTCCATTACGGCGGCCACGTCGTCGGTCGAACGCGGAAAAACAACGCCGATCGGCACCACCTCGTAGGCACTGGCGTCGGTCGCGTACAACTGGCGTGAATACGTGTCAAACCGAACGTCGCCGGCGACGAGGTCGTCGAGATTGTCGTGCAACTCCGGCCGCTCGATCTCCTCGCTCGTATAATCGTAGTTACCCGCCATACTCGGATCGATGTCCGAGTCCACGCCGACGTGACGTTCCTGTGGCTGTGATTGACGGTTCATCACGTCGAGATACACAGGCCTGACAGTTAACACACTGTCTCCCGTCGTCTGCGATCAACGTTATCGTTCGGTGACGTCATTCCGGTTCTCTTAATCGGTCGGCGGACGTTCATCCACCGATGAGTGAAAACGATCCGGTGCAAGACGACACGACCACGGATGAACGAGGATCCGAGAAGCCGGATATGGACGATCACCCAGACGAAGCAGCCCAACGATCTACGACAGACGAATCGACGGACGAAACCGAATCGGAGACGGAGACGGAATCGGGGTCTGACGAAGCGGGCGAAACGGAGGACGGCCCTTCCGAAGAACTCATTGAGCGCGTCGAAAACAGCGATCCTGCGGAGGTTGCCGTAGAGATCGAATCGCTCCGCGAGCAGATCGATGAGCACGAGCAGACTATCGAGGAGTTGGAATCGAGCCTCAAGCGCAAGCAGGCGGATTTCAAAAATTACAAAAAGCGGATGAAAAAGCGCCGCGAACAGGAGCGAAAACGCGCGACGGAGGACCTCGTTACCCGTCTCGTCGATGTCCGTGACAACCTCAAACGCGGACTCGATCAGGACGGCGACATCCGGGAGGGGATCGAGTCCACACTCAACCAGTTCGATCACGTGCTCGAAGGGGAAAACGTCGAAGAGATCACGCCCGAACCTGGTGAGGAAGTCGATCCCCAGCGCCACGAGGTGTTGATGCGCGTCGACTCCGAACAACCGGCCGACGCAATCGACGACGTTCACCGGCCCGGCTACAAGATGGCCGGGAAAATCATCCGTGAGGCCCAGGTCACCGTCAGTGACGGGAAATCGGACGAGGAGTAGGACACACGACACTGTTGGCTACCTCGTTCAGTAGCTGATAGCGCGGATCGACAGTCCCAAGCGGTTTCCGTTCGAATAACTCGTGATGACGGAGGAACCGGTCGATCCCAGCCAGATCGGCGAACGCGACGCGCCACCGGTCGAGGAAAAACCGTACAAGATCATCTTCGAAGCGAACAAATGCATCGCCGCGGGCAAATGCGCTGAAGTGTCTGACAATTGGGAGATGGAGCTATCGAGCGGCATCGCCAAGCCCCAAACGTACTTCTTCGAAGACGACGAACTCGCTCACAACGTGCGTGCCGCAGAGGTGTGTCCGGCAAAGAAAGATAAAGGCGTGATTCACGTGATCGATCGACGGACCAACACGGAGATCGCGCCCGATCCACACGGCGACGGCACGCTGAGCGTCGAATGGTGAGTGGTTCACTCGGTGTCGGACCGAAACCACTTTTCGTGTGACCGACGACATCCGAATGCGCGGAGGTGGCCGAGTCAGGCCAAAGGCGGCGGACTTAAGATCCGCTCTCGTAGGAGTTCGTGGGTTCGAATCCCTCCCTCCGCATGAAACATCGAAATCCCCGCGTTTACGATGGTTCAGGGTGTGGACCTGTTCATAGGCCAGATCCGATTCATGCCAGCACAACCAACGTTCGAACTGTATCAGGACACGATCGATGAGTGGCGGTGGCGACTTATTGCTTCGAATGGCAAGATCATTGCTGATAGCGGCGGCGGATACGTCTCCAAGCAGGGTGCAAAGCGTGGTATCGAGAGTGTGAAAAACAACGCTCCGAGCGCGGACGTGGTCGTGTGTGATTGATCGTCCATCTTCGTCCGAATCGCCCGTATACCGGGGTCTGATCCGCTCTCGTGCGTGAATCATCCATTCACCGCCTTCAGTGACGATCCACCAGTAGAGACTGTCTCGGCCGTGGTTTCGGGATCGCTGACGATATCTTGTGGTTTTTGGTCGTATCCAGTCACTTTTTACACGTACTCCATGGATTGGGATCAGACATGTTCGCAGTGGTGGACGAAGGTGCCGGGCGGTAGTGACTGGAGGCAACCATGAAACGTCAGGTGATCGGTGCGATCGCGGGGGCTGTCGGGCTGACCATCCCGTGGCTCGTTCTCTGGATAGCTGGACTGGAACACAGTATACCGACGGGCGCGGTCGTCGCGGTGAGCGGCCTGGCGGTTCTTGGCGGCTCGTTTTTACTCGCGTGGGGGGCTGAAACTGCCGAGAAAGACGTTCCGCGAGCGTTTGCCATCGCGGTGCTTGCGGTGTTAGCCGTCGCACCCGAGTACGCTGTGGACGCCCTGTATGCGTGGAATGCGGGCGCGTTCGCCGGAACGCCACAGGGAACGGAATCCGCCCACCTTGCGGTCGCCAACATGACGGGCGCCAACCGGATCCTCATCGGGATCGGCTGGTCCGGAATCACGCTATTCACCATCTACCGGGCGCACAAAACGGGCGATCCAGCCGTCGAGCGACGCTCCGGTGTCCTCACTGATACGCTGTCGCTCGATCGGGACATCAATCTCGAAATCACGTTTCTGTTTCTCGCAACGCTCTGGGCGCTCATCGTGCCGATCAACGGTGGGATCGACGCCCTCGATATGGCGGTTCTCGTCGGTCTGTACATCGCGTACATCGTCGTCATTCTCCGGGGAGATGTGGACATTCCCGAAGAACACGGCGGCGTTCCCGGTGCACTCCAACAAAACCCGAAACGGTACCGCATCGCCATCGTGTTGTCGTTGTTCGCTTACTCCGGGCTGATCATCTTCACCGCGGTCGAGCCGTTCGCCCACGGACTCGAACAGATCGGGGAGTCAGTCGGGATCCCTTCGTTTTTCATGATCCAGTGGATCGCGCCGCTGGCCTCCGAATCACCGGAACTCATCGTCGTCGCGTATCTGGTGAACAAAGCCCGCTCGACGGCTGGCTTTTCGGCGTTGATCTCCTCGAAGCTCAATCAGTGGACGCTCCTCATCGGGACCCTCGTCCTCGTGTATTCGATCGCGTTCGGTCAGTACGGAAAGCTCCCGTTCGATCACAAACAGGCGGGTGAGATCTGGCTGACCGCAGCCCAGTCGTTCTTCGCGTTGAGCCTCCTCATCAACTTTGAGATTTCGGCTCGGGAAGCGATCACGCTGTTAGTGCTGTTCGTCTCGCAGGTCGTGCTCGAATTTCTCATGATTCAAGAACTGGTTTGGCTGCCGCTGTCGAGCTACGAGCTGTTGCTTGTGTTCAGTGGTATCTACGTCGTTTTGGGCAGCATTCTGTTGGTTGCCCGGCGGCACGCACTCAAACGGTTGTTCCAACGAAGCGCAAAAACGATCCGAAAGGCCACGCCGCTCGGTTAGGGCGACTGAGAGCCGGTAACAGCCGATTGCAGAGTGAACACAACGTCTTTTCGTCTCGATGATGTACGACGCTCTATGAGTACGGATGCGGCGGTTCGTCGTGCGTTCGAGCGCCACGAGACCTACGCTGACGCCGATGAAGGGTTCGTTGTGGAAACGACGGTGTTCGACAGCCGCGTTGTAATTGAAACGTCGGACGAAACGGTATACACGCTAACCATCCGAACGCCGACGTTAGCGAGTGCTGTCGAGGAAGACGTTGGCGACAACTTGCTCGATGGCTGGTTCGAAACGTTCGAACGCCGGGTTGCAGACGCCTCGAAAGCTGTTCGTGCGGACATCGAACTCACGGCTGACGTGCACTCAGAAGAAGGTGAGGCGATTGTCACGCTCCAGTTCCCGTTCGAGAAAGCCGAACGCGCGCCAGCCGTAGTACAAGCGATGACCGAGTACGTCGAGGGGACCTACGTCGAGGGCGTCGTTCCGGGGTTCACGTAT
Source organism: Halocatena pleomorpha (assembly GCF_003862495.1). Classification (GTDB taxonomy): domain Archaea; phylum Halobacteriota; class Halobacteria; order Halobacteriales; family Haloarculaceae; genus Halocatena; species Halocatena pleomorpha. The sequence goes on from NZ_RRCH01000009.1 coordinate 57,684, forward strand.
CGTCCGCCTGTCTCTGGTCTGCTCGCCAACGCGACCCACTCCGAAGAGACGGACCACGACCAGGGTGGGGGACCGCTCCCGCTGTGAACGTCTGCTGTAAGCATTCTGTGAGTGACACCCTCAGGCCACAGGGGCGGGACTGGACGGTGTCGTGTTTTCGCCCACGATGATGCGACGAACGTCACCCAGCACCTCAAAGTGCGCGATGACGATGAGCCGATCACCGAGTTCAAGCGATTCGTCTTCCATCGGGAGATCGATCGACTCGCCGGCTTTGCCAAAGCCGAGCACCTGTGCGTTGGCAGGTAGTTCCAGTTCAGAGAGGGTGTACCCCCGCATTGGGGATTCTTCAGTGATTGTGAATTCGGTGAGCTGTATCTCCTTTGCGATGTCAGCGATCGCGCGGATGTTGCCGCCCAGAAGGGCGTTTTTGGCAGCGATCGCTCCGAGTCGTTCCGGATAGATGACCATATCGATCTCGGAACCGTACTTCCGGCAGAGCATCTCGTATTTGTCGTTATCGACGCGAAGAACGGTTCGGCAGTCGTTGGCCTTAGCGATCAAGCATGTGATGAGGTTCACCGTTACATCGCCAGTGAGCGCAGCCACGCCGTCAGCACCTTCAAGATTCAACCCGAGCAAGTCGTCTTCGGTGCTGCCATCACCCTGAACGACATCGAACCCTTCCTTTCTCAGCTTATCAACCCGTTCAGACCGCCGTTCGAGGATCGTTGCGTCGTGATCTTCCGCTTCGAGTACTCGTGCTGTCCGCGTTCCAACGCGACCCCCGCCAACGATAACAAAGCGCATGATTGCTCTATATTGAGCAAGATACATAATCCTGACCACCCACCTTTTTTCCGTGAGGGTGGCCGGAGCCACCCGACGCAAAAAAGATGGGGCAAAAAAAGCCGCTCGCTACCGCTCGCGGTGCTGCACCTTGCCCGCTTCCGCTCCGCCTCCGCGACCGCTTCCGCCCCGCCTCCGCGACCGCTTCCGCCCCGCTTCCGCCGTCTTTGTGTTTTTAGTCGTCGGCGTGGACGACTGGAGCTTTGTCCACGACATGCGCTACGTCGGGATACTGCTGTCTCAATCCGTCGAGATCGCCACGCTGGCGATAGTGACAGTACTCCGCCAGCAGTGCGACCAGCGCGGCGGGCGCGCTCTCTGCCTCGGGTTGTTCGGTTATCTCCGTTGGCTCCTGATCATCCGCCGGGGTGTACACCGACTGCACGACCGTTTCGTCGCGCTGCTCATGGTAGCGCACCCGGCCGCCATTGTCGAACCAGCCGGTGGCGACCAGCTCACCCGTCGCTTCATAGCGCGTGATGTTCGCAATACCGGGTAGGTCGTCGTAGTTCAGCTGTGACCGACCAAGCCCGGCCGTCGCTAGAATCTCCTCGATCTGCGTGGCGTGGGCACAGCCTGTACTCCGGCACGGCTTGCATCACCAGAATCGAAGATTCTGGTTAGCAGCCAGAAGCCTTCGGCTTCTGGCGACACCACACGCCGTTTCCCACGTCCATCACGTAGTACAACTCCGCTTTCGAAATCCGGTCTCGATCATCAAGAGTCGAGATGTTCACCGATTCGCCCAGCCGATCCCAGAACTGAAACACTGGCAGCGTCATCTCCTGCCCCCCGCGAACGAAGTTCCCGCGAGCACGGCGAGCGGGAGCCAACGAGTCGCAGCGCGAGCGGAGTGAGCGAC